>JBEKRO010000093.1:0-26035 GCA_049518655.1 Bryobacteraceae bacterium
GAAAGTAAAATTCATTAAGCTGCAGACTGTCGCACTCCAGTTTGTCTCAGCTTAGGGGGTCACTTGAAACAGTTTGTGAACAAAGTGCATCAGTCTTGGGTTCTCCTCAGAGGGTGCATCAGTTTGTGATCGAAGTGCATCGGATTGTTACAGTCGCCCCCCCAAGACGGCTCCCAGGCAGCCAAAAATGTGTAGTGGAACATAACGGTTGGGATGCGCCGCTTCGCGTTTTGATTGCCTTGTGGTTACTGCGCTTGCACTTTCTTGCGGGATGCATTTCAGGCAAAACGCATCCCAGTCGGGGTGCACATTGATTCCTCCGATTTTTGCCGTCCCGAAGGGGCCTCGCCGTTTCCTTATCTGGTGAGGGCCCATATATGGCACAGCGAGCGATTCGCTTCTCTGAAGCTACGGATAGAGGCATTCACGATGCGACCGAAAAGCGTGGCTTCTCGTCACCGACGGCGTTTATCCGCCATGCGGTAGAGCAGGAATTGGCCGGAGACACTGAACAACTTGCGACTACCGAGGAGCGCCTCGTCGCTGGTATCGAGCAGGTAAAGGGGGAGCTTTTGGTGCTGGGGCGATCTCAGCAAGCCTTGTTCGCTCTGGTGGACAGTGTAGCCAAGATTCTGTTGACCTGTATTCCCGAACCAGACATACACGCGCTGGAAGCGCCGTCGCCAGGGCGCAAGGCCGTCATGCACGACTGTTGAAGAGCGCCGGCCAGGCGATGGGCGCCGATTCAAGGCTGGCAATGCAGGAGTTGGTGAAACATGGCGAACGATGAGGATAGGAAAATTCGGCTTCGGCCACGGAAGCCAGCCGCGCGCGGCGAGCGCCGGGTTTTGGCTACGGCGTACAAGATCATCATGCATCATGCTCGGATGAGCGGTGTTCGAAAGCGCCGGTCTTCGGCCGGCTCGAAAAGTTCTCGGCCATATTTTCAGCGTTGCGCCAGGCTGAGATCAGCCACCATATGCTTCAGCCGACCAGTTCTCATCTTCCAGCTCTTTCAGCCGTCGCGCTTCGCTCACCTCCATGCCGCCGTACTTGCTTTTCCACGGGTAGATCGTCGCCTCGCTGACGCCCTGCTCCCGCGTATCTCCCGCTAAGCTCACTTTACGGCGGTCGCTAGCAGCCAATACGATCCCGCTATTTGTAATGCATGCCGGGTCTCCCCGCGACATATCCGATGCCCCTGCCCGCGCATAAGATTCCAAGCCACAAAATGAGAGACAGTGACGCGGCAAATTTGGCACTCGAGTGCGGCCGCGCAGTGTGTTCCAATTGCCCGGAGTGTGCGTACACGCTTCTCCGGAACACTAGCGCATGAATCACCACGAGAAGAAACAATAGGATCTTGATCCGAAAGAAGACATTGTAATAATACTCCTCGGCCTTGGAAGCGAAGAGGAGAAACCCGCAGGTCGCGGCAAGGACAAAGCCGATTTGTTTCGCCGAGCGCAAACGATGAATCACTTCCGCAGTCGAGGCGCCGGGCAAAGCCCACCCAAGCAGCCTCAGATCCGTCGCGACGATGGTTGCTGCAAACAGAGAGATTGCGGATAGGTGGAGCGCCAGCACCACCGGGTAAACGTATGCCGAGCTTCGCAGGCCAGAGAACGGCGCCAGATTCTCGAGCCATATGAGAAACGAAACAACCATGAACACTCAACCCAGGCCAACAGGAATGACAGCGATGAAAATACCTCCAAAAATAACGGCCACCCACAGCAGGAGGGAAACGCAAGCCGCCAGGCGAGCAGAGGCGGATGACAGATTCGCGGACGCCACTCGCCTGTGGATGGTGTAGTTGAAGGTAATCGCGAGTACAAGGCATGCCATCTTGATCAGGAACGGCCAGTTTAGGTAGTACATGTCCGGATCGGTGGAAAATATGAGTAGTCCGGAAAAGACGGCCACAATGAGAGCACCCAGCGTCCACCATTCAAAAGTGCGCGCGGTCTCAGCCGGAGATTGCTTCAGCAGGTCGAAGCCGAACAGACGGAAATCGACGAGCGCGATTGTTCCGATCGCAAGCGCGAAGCCCGCAATGTGGAAGCATTCGAGCACCGCGAATGCGTTGGGCGAGGTGCTGAGTGGATTGGCAATTGACATGGTTCGCCGCAAGCTCTTCTTAGAGCAGTTGCACAGCCGCCCGCAAAATCTTCATGGAATTCCTGGCGCGTTCGCTGACACCAGATCGCCTGAGGCTCGTTTCTTACGGAGATCATCCCAGCTCCACTTGCCGGCGCCGCTCAAAGCCAAATAGACAAAGACAAGAAGGTAAAGCAGCACTTCGTTGCCGCCATTGCGGATCGGCCATATCGATTTGGGAACAGCCACGTAGAAATAGGCAAGCAGCAGCTGGCAGGAAAGAATCAACGCCACGGGACGAGTGAGCAGGCCAATGAACAACAGCAGTCCGCCGGCGATTTCCAAAACGCCGAAGACCGGGGGCAGCCGATCCAATGCCATCGGAACAGCGCTTTGCCGGCCCGCCAGCGCGGGAAGCACGCCGAAAGCAAGCCGATAACCATGCAGAGAAAAAGTAAATGCCAGAACGAACCGAAGCAAGGATCTCAGGTAACTTTCCAGCGAACTGACGGCTTTTTGTGGTGTGTGAGCGCCGGGCGCGCTTCGACTCTTCCGGAGCAGTTCATCGACGCTCCAGGGGCCAGGCCCGGCGGCTACGAGCCAGAAAAAGATGAAACAGAAAATGGCTGCTTCCTCGCCGCCGTTGCTGATCGGCCAGAATCCGCGCGGCGCCCATCGGCTAAAGTACGCGACGGCCATCTCTCCCGAGAGGATGAACGCCGCAGTACGGGTAAACAAGCCGACGATGATTAAGAAACCACCGATGACTTCCAGGGGACCTGCAATCCCCAGCAGCGAGGTGAAGTGAAACCCGACCACCCTGCCGTGCGCGAATCCCCAGAGTTTTTCGGCCCCGTGCTGGAAGAATAGAAGGCCTGCGCCAATCCGCACTATACTGCGTGCGTAAGAGCGCGACTTGGTAACTTCTTCAGGCGTGGAAGTTTCCTCCGAGGCGCAAACGTGAATTGGGAATCATCTTCTCAAGAGTTTATGCGAGAACCGCTCCACCGTAGTCATCAAGATTGTAAACATGTGTTAAGAGTGTGTTTAGTGAGAAGCAGGACTTCGGCGGTGGCGCGTCCGGGGGGTGCGCAGGACGAACATAGACGGAGGGTCAGTTGCAGGATTGTATATCGGCAACGCGATCACGACCGCTAATCCAGGGGAGGCGTTCTCCGCCCAAACGCGTCCGTGGTGCAAGGAGACGGCGCGCTCCACGATGGACAATCCGAGACCTGCGCCCCCCGTTGAAGCATCGCGTGACTCATCCACCCGGAAAAACGGCTTGAAGATGCTCTCCAGGTGCTCCGGGGGAACTCCCGGTCCATAGTCCCTGACCGTGATCAAAGCATCATTCGCGATCGCGGCCAAAGTTATTTCGATCGAGCTGGACGGTGGAGCGTGGCGAATTGCGTTCCGGATCACGTTCTCGAAGGCCCTCCGCAATTGCTCGGCTTCGCCGTGCGCGGAAACCCGGTGGTTTCCATTCAGCCTCAACTCGCACTGGGACGCGGTTGCCTCGATTCGGCACTTGTCGACCACGTCACGCAAAACTTCGCTGAGCGACACGATCTGTAAATGCACGGCTTCCGGATTGCCTTGAGAGCGGGTGGACTGAAGCAGATGTTCAATGAGTTCGTCGAGGCGGTCGATTTCCGTTCGTACGCTCATAATGGCGCTTTCTCGATCCGCGGACGTACGAACAAGTTCCAGCGCGAAACTCAGTCGCGTCAGCGGGGACCGCAATTCGTGCGAAATATCCTGTAGCAAGCGCCGCTCCGCAGTAAGCAGAGCTTCAATACGCGCCGCCATCGTATCGAAGGCGAGCCCGAGCTCACCGAGTTCGTCCCGGCGCTGCAAATAAACCCTGGCCTTGAGATCGCCCGCACCAAACTGTTGGACGGTTCTCGTCAACCGGCCCAAGGGCGAGACGAATTGAAAGGCCAGCGCGCAGAAGAGCAATCCTATGGCAAGTAGCGTGAGCACGTAATACACGGCCATGCCATGTAGGCTGTAACGATACGAGGGCGTAAAGAGCAAAATGTAACGACCGTCCGGGGATGCCTGCGGTACATAGACCGGTCTGAAGAAATTGAAGCGGCTTAGCCGTGAGTCGGCCCTCCCCAACGTTGCAGAGAGGTCCGCTCCAGTCAACAGGTCTCGTCCGGTTCGATCCACAAGGTATCGATAGGTATCCGGATAAGTTCGTCTAAGCGAGTTGAGTTGCTCCGCGAGAGCCCTTGACCCACCGGTCTCGTACGCGTTACGGGCTTGCTCCACTTGCTCACTGAGTATGCCGCTGAAGGGCCCGCCACTTTGAAAGTCGGAATAAGCCACCGACCTTACCGTTAACAGGAAGACTAGAAAGGTGAACACGAGTACAGCTAAGGTTGAGGACAGCACGCGTGTGTATACGGATCTCATTTGTGAGTTATGACGATTCGTGCCGGTTCACGACGAGCATATAGCCAACGCCGCGGACTGATCGAATCAGTGTTCGCCCATCCGTTTCCAGTTTTCGCCTTAAGTGGCAAACGTGAACGTCGATTGCGCGCTCGAAGGGAGTTGAGACCCTCTGATAGAGTACGGCGGCAATTTCGTCACGCGAAACCACCTTGCCCGCCGAGCGCACGAGAACGTCGAGCACATCGTACTCGACCGACGTGACCTCCACCTGTTTGTTCCGCTGCCATACTTCGCGGGATTCTGGTGCGAGCTTCAAGTCTCCGACTTCAAGTCCCCGCGATACCGCAGTCCTATGGTGTTCCGCCCTCCGAAGAACGGCGCGGACCCGCGCCAGCAATTCCTGGGGACCAAACGGTTTCGGCAGGTAGTCGTCAGCTCCGGCATCGAGCCCGGTGATTCTGTCTCGTTGCATCCTGCGTGCGGTCAGCATGATCACCGGAGTGAGACTCTTGCGGCGCAGGTGCTTGAGTATCTCGATTCCGTCCAGTCCCGGCAGCATCCAATCGAGAATGATCAGATCATGCTGACCCTCTAGCGCCCGGCCAAGACCGGTGGGGCCATCGTGGGCGGAGGTGAGCCGAAAATCGTGGGACGAGAAAAAGGTCGACATAAGCGCGCACAGCGCACGGTCGTCGTCGATCAGAAGTATTGAGTGCGTGTCGCGCGCCGCAATCATACAGTGTTGTTTATCGCTCCCCAGGATAGTTTCCTAGTCACTCCGTGACCATTTTTCAACCGGTTGCTGCATTATAACCATACCAGCACGGATCGTTTCCATCGATCCGCTCGATAACTTGCATCGCCCGGAACGATAGAACGCGACGTCGAATCGCTAGCCCGTGGGCGGCACGCTGCTCGCCAGGTGTCAACATCTGGCTATCGACGTGATCGATACCTAGAATCGCAACAATCAATTTTTACTTCAGACAAACCCGGTGTATAGTCGAACGCGTTCCGATTGCGGGGGCAACTTACGTCATCGAGGGTGAAGTAGCGGTACGGCCTTGCCGCGCGCGGCCAGGTAGGGCGGCGATTCCGCTTCGATCCATTGGAAAGGGATAAAAACATATGGCACAGCATCTGTTTAAGGCGGCGACGTGGATTATCATTGCAACGCTCAGTACCGTTGCTCTCGTGGCGCAAGACACGGCGACCATTTCCGGGACTGTTTCGGATCCCTCCGGTGCGTCCGTGCCGGCCGTGGAAGTGAGCGTAACGCAGACCGATACAGGCGTAAGCCGGAGCGTCACCACGGATGTCAACGGCTCGTTTATCATTCCAAACCTTCCACTGGGCCCGTATCGGCTGCAGGCCATGAAAATGGGATTCGAGATTTATGTGCAGACCGGAATCATTTTGCAGGTCGGCAGCAGCCCCACGGTACCGGTGAAACTGAGAGTGGGTGATGTAAACGAACGGATACAGGTGGAAGCCGCCACGACAGAAGTAGAGACACGAAACCTCGGCGTAGGCAGCGTGGTCGAGACGCAACGAATCCTGGACTTGCCGCTGAACGGAAGGCAGCCGACAGATCTGATCACACTGAGCGGTCTGTCGGTCCAGACTGGGTCTTCTCCGACCTACACCATGGCTACGGGAGTCAACATCAGCGTGGCCGGCGGAACCAGCTATAGCGTCCAGTACAATCTGGACGGAGCATCGCATTTAGACACTTATGTTGGCACCAACATGCCGCTACCCTTCCCCGAGGCGCTTCAAGAGTTCAGGCTGGTCACGAGCGCGCAGGATGCGACCCAGGGTGGCGGACATTCGGGGGCTACCGTAGACGCGGTTACAAAATCCGGTTCCAACGCCTTCCACGGGGATGTTTTCGAGTTTTTCCGCAACTCCGATTTGAATGGACGAGACTTCTTCTCGCCGGTGGCGGACGGTCTGAAACGCAATCAGTTCGGGGGAGTGGTCGGCGGCCCGGTCAAGAAAGATAAGTTCTTTTTCTTCGTCGGCTATGAGGGTACAATGATCCGCCAGTACAGTCAGGCCACAATTCAGTACGTTCCCACGGCGGCCGAACTGACGGGTAATTTCGGACCATACATTGCAGCCGGATGCCCCGGGTACCAGGGAATTGAAGCTTCGCCTATAGTGCACAACGGTTTTGTGGTGGTGCCTCTCAGCCCCGCTGCGATCAAGATCTCGTCCTATCTTCCGCAATCGACCAATCCCTGCGGGCAAGTTTTCAGCGGAATTCCCCTGCACCAGAATGAGTCGCAGGCGCCCGTCCGGCTTGATTACAACATCAGCCCCAAGAACATGCTCTTCGCCCGGTATATCGTCACTAAGATCGACATCGCCCAACCCTACGACATCAGCAAGAACGTGCTGTCGACCGACGGGCAAGGCGCCAACGACGAAGCAAACTCATTGGCCCTTGGCGATACCTATCTGTTTAGTACGAATGTGGTCAACTCCTTCCGCGTTTTTGGCAACCGGGTAGGTGCGACGACGCCCGGCGCACAGACCTTTGGTCCCCAGCAAGTAGGAATCCATAATTTCTACGATTACGGCGGGAACTTTATCCCGATATTCCTGGTTGCGGACGGCTTCTCGACGAATTTCATCTCCAATTTTTCTATTGGCAGCGACACCACGACGAACTTCGGACTCAACGATGATTTGAGCATTATTCGCGGATCGCACCAGTTCAGCTTTGGCGTGAATACGATGCGCGCCTTGCTGAACGCCCACTCGTATGCCTGGTCGGAGGGTTTCTTCCTGTTCGCCGGGATCTTCGGCTCACCGATGGTCGATTTCCTAACGGGCAATGCGGCTGAGTTTCAT
This sequence comes from Bryobacteraceae bacterium, assembly GCA_049518655.1. Classification (GTDB taxonomy): domain Bacteria; phylum Acidobacteriota; class Terriglobia; order Bryobacterales; family Bryobacteraceae; genus Palsa-89. The sequence goes on from JBEKRO010000093.1 coordinate 7,366, forward strand.
CAGGCCAATCCAAATCCGGAGAATCTGACACAGAATTTTGTGGGGTTATATGCCGGCGATACCTGGAAGGTGACCCATCGTTTTACCCTGAATTACGGGCTACGGTGGAATCCTTTTATTCCCATGCAGTTTAAGCAGTCCGATAGTTACACCTTCAACCTCAGCGATTTTTACAATGATGTTCACAGCAAGGTGATTCCCACGGCGCCTCCAGGGTTTCTATATTCGGGCGACCCCGGGTTTAACGGTCGAGCGGGAATGGACAATGCATGGGGGCACTTCGAGCCGCGCGCTGGATTGGCCTGGGACCCATTTGGCGACGGCAAGACTGCCATCCGGGCCGGCGCAGGAATTGCGTACGACTTCCTCCGGCAGGATATCAACGAGAACACCTCCTCGGTGTTGCCGTTCCGAACCAGTGTTGTGGAGAGTTTCCCCGTCAGCCTGGATAACCCCTACGCGACCGTGCCCGGCGGAAATCCATTTCCTTACAACTACAATCCGAAAACCCCCGTGTTCCCCGACCTGCCTTATCAATCGTTCCTGCCGATCCCGGCAAATATTCAAACGCCTGTTCAATATTCTTGGAATTTCGGGATTCAACGGCAGATCACCAAGAGCGTTTTCTTTTCGGCAACCTATGTGGGCTCGGAGATCGCGCATCTGTGGACTGGCGTCGATTTGAACCCGCCGCAACTGATTCCAGGCGTACCCAACTTCTTGGAGGCCTTTACTCCCGCTCAGCAAGCGTTATGCGCATCCTTGCAGGCAAACTGCACCACGAACGAAAACCAGCGTCGTCTTTTGGAGCTCCGGAATCCCTCGGCGGGCAACGTGTACGGATCGTTGACCAGTCTGGATTCGAGCGGCACTCAGCACTACGATGGACTTCTGCTCAACGCCCGCTGGCGCCTCGGAGATAATGTGAATCTAGCCGGCAATTGGACTTGGTCCCACTGCATTGGACTTCCGGCGACGACACTGGCGAACCTAGAGGCTACATATTTGAATACGCCCTATCAGAACAACGGCCCCGTGAATCGACACCTGGATATGGGTCCCTGCGAATCCGGCGCCCTGGATATCCGGCACATCGTGAACGTGACTTTGGTGGTCAATACGCCCAGGTTTGATAATAATTGGGCCCGCCGTTTAGGGACGGGCTGGACTCTTTCCACCATCTACACCGTACGCACCGGAGCTCCTTTCGATGCCGAACTAGGCACCGACAATGCTTTGAATGGCTTTAATCCAGCTGGGAACAACCCGGTGCCGCAGCGCCCCAATCAAGTGCTTCCCAATGTGTATGCGAGCAACCAGGGACAGTCTTGTTCTCCCGCTCCATGCGTTAGTTATCTCAACCCTGCTGCGTTTTCCACACCGGCCGCCGGTACATACGGGGACATGGGAATTGGCGCTCTGAGGGCCCCGGGATTTTGGGAATGGGATCAGACTATTTCCCGACAATTCCCAATCACCGAGAAAACCCATCTGGAGATCAGGGCAGAAGCTTTCAATGTTACGAACTCGGTCCGGCTGGGGACGCCCAATCAAACGTTAGGTGGGACATTTGGCACAATAACCAGCGACCAACCCACCACGGGTTCTGCGCCGGGTGATGGTGGAAGAGTGGTGCAGTTCGCCATGAAATACATATTTTAATGGCGCAGCCCGACGCGCTCAGGCAGGTACGCGATCGGCGCGCCGCCGGGATGCGCTATTCTGCATGGCCTTCTTCAGGATGCTCCGCATCCACAGAATGCCCGGATCGTTGTCACGAGATTTGTGCCACTGCAAGCACTCCTCCAATCGAGGCATTTCAAACGGCGGACGCAATAATCGCAGTGGCAAGTACTGCGCGTAAAACGCCGAAAGTTTTCGGTGGAGGGTCGCAATCCGCGTGGTGCCGATGAGAAGCTTCGGAACGAGGCTGAAAGCAGTCGTAATTACTTCGATTCGCCTTTGTTGCCCGCTGCGTTCGAGGAACCATTCGTCGAAGGTAGGCAGTTGGCGATGCTTGCCGAATCGAACAACGACATGGCCTAGTTCAAGGTACAACTCGCGAGAGATGCGATCATGAACCAACTGATTCCCCGACCACACTAAACAGACGAAATCATCATCAAAGAGGCGTTCTGAAGAATGTTTGGCGGATACATAATTGCTGGGTGTAATCGCCAAATCGATTTCACCTCGATCCAAAACTTCCGTGCAGCCATCGACGTTGGAAAAGAGTTCCAGTGTCACCCCGGGAGCGACTTTTTGGATCAGTGGGACGGCTTCGGCCATCAGGACGGTCTCCGCGTAATCCGACATGATGAGCCGAAACCTGCGCCTGGAAGTCGCGGGATGGAAGACTGGGTTCTTCGAGTGAATCGCTTCAGCCTTCAGAAGAACATCGCGCACGGGTTCGACCAGACCTTCCGCACGCGCGGTGAGAGTCATTTTGCGTCCAACCTGGATTAATAGCGGATCGTTGAACGTGTGTCGCAGGCGTGCGAGTGCTCCGCTGGTGGCAGATTGACTCAGATGAAGACGCTGTCCCGCGCGAGAGACATTCTTCTCGGTGAAGAGAGCGTCCATTACAACTAATAAATTGAGGTCCAGACCGCCGAGGTCCATGTCTCGCTCCGGGGGATACGAATCCGATAACTCACTTCATTGGTGAACCACACCTCCCGCAGGGTCCCTTATTCTGCGGTTAAACTCTTCGACATCATCGGCCGGCGCACAAATGTCCTCCAAGATACCTGCCCAGCCATCAACCGTCTTGATGCCCTCCTTGGTCAACTTCCTAAATTTCTTAGTTTGGCTTTTCCAGGGGCTGGTGTAGACCTTCGGGTCTGTAATTGTCATGTTCAGTTCCAGCACGTCATAAGCGATCCGCTGGTAGCGTTCCTCCAGAACCATAGCGTCGCTGTGTGGATAACCAAATTGATCCACCCAGGTTCTTTCGTCCATGCCGGTAGTTGTCACAACGAATGTGTTGCCGTCCCATTTTCCAACCGAATAACCCCACCAGCGTGGTATGTCAGGATCCTTGAGCGTCTCGCGCCCATCGGTCCAAATGGTGCGCACGCCGTTGCCCCACTCGAACTGCTGAAGAATTTTATCAGGGAGGACATTCATCTCCAGCGGATCCGGGTAAATCAGGGCGCGCGAAGGGCCCATGGGGTTACAGCTTTGATAGGGATCGGTCCCGTTGGCTGGAGGCACGGATCTGCGCCGCCCAATGGCCTCTTCCGGGTGCGCCGCGGCATCGGCGCTGCCTAGGAGCCGCCCGTACGAGGGCTTATTGGAGTCGAACATTTTTTGCCCAAGTGGAGTTAAGGGAGGAACATCATTGCTGAACCCGCGATCGCCGCAGTCCCTGCATGTCCCGCCTCCGCCGTACCCGCCGGGGGAGCCATTACGGCTCCAGATTCCCGATAAGTCGTGCTTATCGTACACCCGATTCGCATTCTTGGGATCGGCGGCCATGATGCCGCGGCCGCCCTGCGCCAGAGCGGGAGACACGCACAACAGGCAACTTGCGGCGAGGAGGCCAGCTAGGACTTTCATCATTTCCGAGCCATGTTTACGGTTGTTTTTGTTCGTTCGGATGAGGCGCCGGTTCTGGCGGGGGGCCACCTGGACCTCCTCCAGCCACGCCCATAATTACTTCGCCTTGGTCGTTGAGGAGCTTGAGAATAGCACCAACCGGCGTTCCCGCTCTGGAGGGCGCAACGGTTATCGTAATGTGAGCCCCGGGCGGTAGCGCGGCTTCTGAACGCTTCTTGCCCCATCCCTCTTGAATTAACTGCGAAGGATTGGGGTAAAATTCGCCACCCCAATGTACGACATTGCCCTTTTCATCGGTGACGTCGAAGAACAATTGAGGATGCGGGTTCGCATAGTGGAATTCCGTGACCACCGCTTTCATCGTGACGGGGTGACTCGCATCGTAAGACACGGCAGTGCCGTGATGGGCGGCGACTGGAAGCGCTGCAAATAGTAGAGCGCTTGTCAGTAAGAGGGAAAACTGCGCTTTGGTCATCGATAATCTTTCGTGCGGGTCACTCCAGTAGGGCGTCCGGCGCTACAGCTCGGTACGCAACGTAAGGCCGCTATTTCAGTAGAATTCTAACCCGCTCTCGCGAGAGTATGCGAGCGTAATCGTAAAGATATGTTAAGGGGGGAGCGCTGCTGCTTTGGAGTGTAGGATCATCGCTGATTGCTGTAGAGATTGGTCGAAGCTTGGGCGCCGAGAAATTGCATCACCGTATGATTCGTGGCAGGAAGTGCCTGACCGTTCTGGTCGTTTGTTTCCTCTTTGCTGTCACCGCCCCAGGTCAGGACGCGCCTGGGGACAAAACCTTGATGGCAGAGCAAGTGTTCAAGAACGTCAAGGTCTTGAAGGGAATCCCTGTTGGGGAGTTCATGGATACCATGGGCTTCTTCGCCGCATCTTTGGGATTAAATTGCGTTTATTGCCATGTTTCCGAAAGCCTTGAGAATTGGGACAAGTTTGCAGAGGATGTTCCTCGCAAGAATGTAGCGCGTCAAATGATACTGATGGTCAACGCCATCAACAAGAACAATTTCGGAGGACGCGCGGCTCTGACCTGTTATTCCTGTCACCGGGGCGCCGAACATCCTAAGGTGATTCCGAGCCTGGCCGACCAATACAGCGTTCCTCAAGAGGACCCCAACGAGGTCGAAATCGTGAAGGACGCCCAGCCAGGACCTTCGGCGGATCAGATGCTGGACAAATACATCCAGTCCATCGGTGGAACAGAAAAGCTGGCAGCACTGAACAGCTTCATCGGGAAGGGAACGTATGAAGGCTACGACAGCTACCACGAAAAAGTCCCCATGGAGATTTACGCGAGGGCTCCTGGGCAACGCACTTTAGTTGTCCATACGCAAAACGGCGACAGCACGACAACCTTCGACGGCAGCGCGGGCTGGGTGGCCGCCGTAGACAAGCCAGTGCATTTGCTGCCGCTACTGCCAGGATCGGAACTGGACGGTGCCAAACTGGATGCGGATCTGTGCTTTCCCGCCGGGATCAAGCAGGCCCTGAGTCAATGGAAAACGGGCTTCCCAGTGGCGTCCATCGACGACAAAGAAGTGCGCATTGTCCAAGGTATCGCTGGTGGCGGGTCTCGCATGAAGCTCTACTTCGATAGCCAGACTGGGCTGCTGGTGCGGCAAGTGCGCTACACGAAAACCGTGGTCGGCACCGTTCCACTGCAAATCGACTACTCGGATTATCGCGACGTCGATGGCGTGAAGTTGCCCTTTCACTGGGTCGTGACGTGGACTGACGGCCAGTCGACCTTTCAGTTAAACGAAGTTCAGCCCAACGTCCAGATTGAGAGCTCAAAGCTGTCAAAACCGGCTCCCGCGGTAGTCACGAAAGCCGCCGTGCGTTAGACCTGGAGATCGAGATTCGATCGCAGCCACTGTCTATTTGGCCGGTTGCTTAAGACTGTCATAGACCGCCTCTACGAACATGTCCGTTGTCCAAGGACCCGTATTGGCCCCGTATCGCGTATCGTAATCGGCCGTAACTCTGGCGGCCTTTACCTGATCCAGGCTGGCGCCGTCCTTGATCATCGCCCGAACACGGTCTCGGATGATCGCCAGCATGTCGCGATATTCCACCACTTCATGTTCATCGGACAAGTATCCGTGCCCCGGAACAATGAGGGTGCCTCCCTGGCCCTCGTGCCGAAAAACGGTGCGATTGAGGATGTCGTTGAGCGCGTTGATTTCGCCCTGAACGCTACCGCCGTCCTTGATATCGATGAACGGAAACTGGATTGTATTGAAGATATCGCCGGCAACGATGACGTCGGATTGACGGAAATGAACGATGCTATCGCCATCGGTAATCGCGTGCGGCTCGTGGAAAATCTCTATGGCGTTTCCGTTATGGTATTTACGCCTGCGATCTTCCAGGAACGTATCGGTCGGCCAGCCCTGCGCAGGTAGCTTGGCATTCACCATATGCGTCTCCGTGTTCTGCTGAGCGATGATCGTCGCGCCAACGCCGGCATCCCGGAACTGCAGCGAGAAGAAGGACCCCACCAGGCTCGGGTCTTGGCCAGCGGCGCGAAGCTGCACGTTGCCTCCCGCCCGGTCGGGAAGATAACTGGTATTGACAATGAATTGGATCGGCTTGTCGCTGAGCTTGTGAATGGTCTCAATCACCTTGTCCGAAAGCTTGCCGGACCCAGTGTCGACGACAAACGGACCCTCGTCGCCGGTCTCCACAACAATGTTCCCGCCATCGCCGGCCAGCATATAGACATTGCCGGAAACCGGCAGTACGTGAATCTCGCCATCGTGCGGTTCAGGATCCTCCGCGCGGCTTTCCGGGGAGGGACCGGGTGCGGGCCGCAGCAAGGCGATTGCTTCGGCATCGGTCGCGGTTTGGAGCCTCGCCGCAAATTCCGGATAGATCGAAGCAGCCCCGGCGATGCCGGACAACATTGGAATCTTGTATTTTTTCGAATATTCTTTCGCAAACGGCTGCGCGCCAAACAGATAATTTGGTACTGCATCTGGCGGTCGCCCAATGATCTCTTCGCCATCGTCGCAAGCGTAGAGCCAGGCGCCGGGATCGGTGGGCTGACGGAAAAAGTCGTTGCTGCGCACTTCCGGTTCGGTCAAGAATACGGGATCGGTCACAACGGTTGTATCCACCAAGTGATCGCCATGGCGGACAAAGAACTCCACCATCGTGGCCTGATCGCTTTCCGGGAGTCCATTGCGCCGCAGCCAGCCCTGTTTCAGGTGTGTGGTATTTACAACCAGCGCGTCCCCCACGTAACGGCCCGTTGAGAATCCCTGATAAGTGTGCGGCGCATAGGCGGGCGGATGCGGCCGGCCATCCATCCAGATGGTGCGAAATCCTTCCGTGGTTTGCGCCCAAATGTGAATGGCGACGAGTTGCATTGTGTGCGGATCGCGGTCCTCCCAGATGCGGAAGTTGCCGATCGCGCGCATCTGATAGGGCGCGACGTATCCATCGCATTGATGATGCTTCAGAGTTAAGCGCGAGGGGTCGTAGGAAAGTGCCCAAAGACGTCCCGCCTCGTTGATCGCGAACCCGGCATAGTCTCCGAGTTCGGAGCCCGCGCCGCGCTCGAGGCCGTCCTCGTTGACGGCAGGCGACCAGTAGCCTGAAAGGTCAATGGGCGAAGCGGGGCGGGCTGGTCCGCCGGGGCCCGATGGCGGTGCACCTTGTCCTAAAGCATTGACCGGCGCCCACAGTGTGGCTGAGAAAGCTACAAGAATCCAGGTGATATTGAGCAGATTCGCTTTCATCATGTCCCTCTATTTCGCCGAGCACGGCGTTGGATTCCAACCCGCCGAATCATTCTGCCTTTTGAAATGCGTACTGGTCCAGAAGGGTGCGCTGAGATACTTCGGATCGACAACCTCGGTTGTTACCAGCAGCAGAGAATCCCCGCCCGGTATGTCAAAGCGGTCATAATACTCGGTAATCACAGCGTCTTGGCTGTAGGGGATTCCGTTCTTGCGCAGATACCCGGCTTTCATTTTGGTTGTCACTACTTTCAAGGCGCCGCCTCTTTCCGGGCCCGGAGGCATGCCAAGAGTGAATCCACCGCGCGTCATGATGGTGCCAGGTATGTCCCAACCCGCCACCGAAACACCCTGCCAGTCCCCGCCGGGGCCCGCCGGAGCTCCGAAACGTAGAATGCGCATTTGTGTGCCTGCGTCGAACTCGGCCTTGAGCGTATTGTCGTCCTGCCAAGTGATGTGAATCCGGCCCGGCAGCCGCACGATCCCGCCGGCGCCGTACGCCCGGCACTGCTCACCGGAGGCTTCATCCTTGGCCGGATCCCAAGCAAGCGCGGCCTTCCGGCCCTCGGCGTTCAGGGGAATCGACTCCATGTCGCCCTTCGGCGCGGTTGTCATCCGCTGGCGCCAATCTTCCGTAACTAACGATACCCAGTATCCGGTCAGATCCACTGGGGCGGCGGCGCGAGGAGGAGGTGGCGGGCCCGGGGGCGGTCCGATGCCCGGAAATTGCGCCGCTGCGATCACCGCCGTGGCTAAGCTCAAGATCAAGCATCGAAACCAGAATGCGCTATTTCTCTTCGCCTGCAGCAGAGCGCGAGAGCGATTACAACGGAGCATGTAACAAGTTTCTATTCAGAAACTCATGCTGTCCACAATGGCTTAACATATCTTTACGATTAGAAGCTGCGGCTCCTTCCGCGTGGCGATAGAATTCCAAAGGCGGTCCCCAGCCGCACAACCGTAGAGGAGCAGCCGATCTGAAGATGAAATGCATGCGAACCCTTGTGCTATTCCCTTGTGCCGCGGCTGCACTGGCAACGTGGCTCAGAGCGCAACCTCCTCAGGCCGCTCCAGCCAAGCCTGATTCTCCGGCAGTATTGGCGCATATCGAGAAGGCGAAGAAAATTGCGGGAACCGAATGGGCGAGCGAGGCGACTTTTTTCTGCACTGCACCGAGAGCGAACCTGCCAACCGATCCTCTCATCGAGCCGGCAAAACTTTTTGATAATCTGTACGCCTTCGGCCGATCAGGCACCGTGGTCTATGCGCTCACAACCTCGGCGGGAATTATTCTGATCGATTCCGGTTACGTCAACGAAGTGGAGACGGTGTTGATCGCCCAGATGAAATCCTTGGGTTTGGATCCCGCGCAGGTGAAGACCATCATTCTCACTCACGGCCACGGGGACCATTTCGGCGGCGCGGCGTACTTTCAGGATCACTACGGTACACGCATTGTTGAATCGGCCGCCGACTGGGAATTGATGGAGAACCCTCCGCCTCCGCCCCCGGGCTTCAATCCAGCCGGGAAAGGGCCGCCTCCGGCTCCGGTCAAGCCGCCTCGAAAAGACTTCGTGGCGGTTGAGGGATCTCCGATCACGCTTGCCGACGAAAAAGTCACGCCGGTCATGGTGCCGGGGCACACTCCTGGGTCCATGGCGTTAATTTTTCAGGTTAAGGATGGCGGAAAGATGCATGTCGCGGGACTATTTGGCGGGACGATCCTCCTATCCGGAAGAATTTCCGACGCCGACCTTCACAAGTACTTGGAGTCGATCGAACATTACAAGCAGGTTGCCCGGAAAATGAAGGTGGACGTGGAAATTCAGAATCATCCACTTTATGACGGAATGCCCGAGAAGCTAGCTGCGCTCAAGGAACGCAAATCGGGAACGCCGAACCCCTTCGTAGTAGGGCCGGCGAGCTACGCCAAATTCTTGGATGTACAATCCGAATGCATGAAGGCGGCAATGGCCCGACGCGTCGAATAAGTCAGGAGATGTTCCCGGGCGGCGATGCTATTGTTATGACGAAGCAATGAGGGAAATGAGAAAAATCAACATAGCTATTATTGGTACGGGCTGGTGCGGAGGGATCCGCGCGGTGGCATGCTCCAGCAGTCCGTGGGTCAACGAACTTCACATTGCCGAGATCCGCGAGGAACGGTTGAAGGAGGTCGCGGCTCTCGCCAACCCCGCAACCGCAACCATGGATTACCGCGATCTGCTGAAGGATCCCTCGATTGACGCGGTAATGATTTCAACCACGCCTGAACCCACTCACTACCCCATCGCCAAAGAGAGCATGCTGGCGGGCAAGCACGTCTTTCTTGAAAAACCAATCGCGCTTGAACTCGCCGAAGCCGATGAACTGATCGCTCTGGCGAAGGAAAAGAGTCTTTTATTCACCATTGGTTATTCGCAGCGGTTCAATCCGAAGTTCGCCTATGTGAAGCGTTCCATCGAAGATGGGACGATCGGACAGCCTGTAAGCGCGCTGGTAAGCCGGCACATCACCCGCAATCTGGGCAAGAAAATCGGCGGACGCGTCAAGCTGTCGCCGGCCGCCATGGAAGCCACGCACGACATCGATTTCGTGCTGTGGTGCCTCGCACCGCGCAAGCCCATCCGTGTATATGCCCAGGAAGTCAAGAAAATCATGGGCGCACAATACAACGTCCCAGACTGCGTTTGGGTGGTTGTGACCATGGACGATGGAGTTGTGTTTACGATCGGCGCCGGCTGGGTGCTGCCGCCTGCGTATCCGAACTTCTCATCGACCTGGATTGAATTTGTCGGGACCGAGGGCGCGGCCATGGTTGACGACACCCACCGCGACGTTTACGTCACGACGATGCAGAGCGGCATCCAGTTCCCCATGTCATCCATGCCGGGCGAGAAAGTCAACCACGTCTATGCGGGCCCCATGCAAGCCGAAACGCTGCATTTTCTGGAATGCGTGGCGCTCGGCAGACAGCCTCTCGTAACGCCGGAACAGGCACGGCTAGCGATGCAGGTTTATCAGGCAGCGGACCTTTCGGCCGAGACCAATGCGCCGGTGAGTTTGGCCGGCAAAGATGCGCTTTCTATCCAACCGGCCTTGGCCTAGTTGGTGAACCGGAGAGAATCTTGGCTGCTCCTGATGAGGCGGTGAAAGAGTCAGAGACTCCCCTCGGCTCCAGTGGTATTCGCCAGGAGCCGACTCGAACGCGCTGGTGGATTCTCATCCTTATCAGTTTGATGTACCTCATCTGCTACATGGATCGGAGCAACATCTCCGTAGCGCAGCCGGAAATAGCCAGGCAGTTCCACTTAAGCAAAAGCACGATGAGCCTGGTACTGGCGGCCTTCACCTGGGCATACGCCCTCGGACAAGTTCCCGCCGGTTGGCTGGGCGACCATTTCGGGGCTAAGAGGGTTCTTACGATCATCATGAGCTGGTGGTCCGCGGCGGCGATGATGACCGGCGCGGCCATCGGCCTCGGGTCTTTGTTCGGCGCGCGATTCTTGCTGGGCGTAGGCGAGGCTGGGGCTTTTCCGGTGGCCAGCCGCGGTATGCTGCTGTGGTTTCCGCGCTCCGAGCGCGGGCGCATCCAGGGCATTACTCACTTCTTCAGCCGTTTTGCGGTCGCCGTCACCCCGTTTGTCGCCGGAAGCATCATCATCGCGTTCGGATGGCGGGCGATCTTCTACATCTTCGGATCGTTGGGCATTCTGTGGGCGATCGCTTTCAGCGCGCTTTATCAGGATCGGCCCGAAGACCACCCGGCCGTGAATGCAGCTGAACTGGGCCAGATCCGCGGCGTGGACGAGCGGGGGCTGCCCAGGACGTTTGCGTTCGACCGTCAGCCGGCGCCCTGGCGGCGAATTCTGCTCTCCGCCAACATGTGGTTCGTAGCCATCGGCTACGCCTGCTTTTTTTTTGGATCGAACTTCTATCTCACGTGGTATCCGACGTATCTGCGGGAGCATCGGCATTTGTCCCTGACCGCCCTGGGCTTCTGGGGCTCGGTGCCTCTGTTTGCCGGCATGATCGGCGACATCACCGGAGGAACATTGTCGGATTTGATTTTCAGACGCACCAAGAATGCGCGTGTCGCCCGCCGTGTCGTCGCCGCTCCGGGGTTTCTTTTTGCAGCGCTGTTCGTGATTCCCGCGGCGCTAACCTCCGACCCTGTGACGTCGATTCTTTATCTCGCAGCATCCTTTTTCTTTCTGGAGTGGGTGATTGGTCCAGCCTGGGCGGTTCCGATGGACATCGGAGGCAAGTTTAGTGGAACAGTGACAGGCGTGATGAACATGGTCGGAGCCATTGGCGGGTCTCTTGCCGCCATCGTCTACGGAACTCTGTTCGACCGGGGCCTCTGGGTGACTCCATTTTTTGTCAGTGCCGGTGTGATGGCGCTCGGTGCGCTGATCTGGATCTTCCTGATCGATCCGGACAATTCGATTGTTGAGGCTAATGCATAGCATGTTCCCATCTGTTCTTGGCCATTCGATTGCGAAAGCCGTTTTGCCGGGAGGCTTCGCGCTTCTGGCAATGGCGGCGGCTTATCTCACGTTTGCGGCTCCCAGGGCGAGCGCGCAGGGGAAGTGGGTGAGTCTGCCTCCATTCCCCGAACCGCACGAGGAGGTTATCGGTCAGGGCGCGAACGGCAAGATGTATGTGTTTGCCGGTCTCGTGTCGGCGCCGGTCTGGTTGCCCGTCGGCATGGTGTACGAGTTCGATCCGGCCACCAACCAGTGGCACAAGAAGAAGCCGATGGCCTTGCCCGCTCACCATTTGGCCCTCACCGAGTACAAGGGCAAGATCTATGTGTTTGGCGGCTTCACGGCGGGTACCGTGGACGGCCTCTCTGCATGGACACCCATCAACAACGCATTTGAATACGACCCCACCAATGATTCGTGGAGGGCCCTCGCACCTATGCCTGTGAAACGCGGCGCTGCGGTCGCGGCTACGGTGGGAGACAAGATGTACGTCATCGGTGGCGTAACGACGGCCCCGGGCGCCACAAATCCAGCCATCCGTCCGCCCACGCCGCAGCGAGTTCTCGGCACAGTTCAGGAATACGATCCCGAAACGAATACCTGGCGCGAGCGCGCCACCATGCCGACGCCTCGCAACCATACTGCCGCCGGCGTGGTCAACGGCAAGATCTACGTCATCGGCGGCCGAATCGGCGCCGCATTCATCGCGGCTTCCTCGGACCTAGGCAACGTAGAGGCTTACGACCCGGTCACCGACACTTGGGGTGGGCCGCTAGCGAAGATGCCGACGGCGCGGAGCGGGCTCGATGTTGGCGTTTACAACGGACGGATCTACGTCGCCGGAGGCGAGAATCAAGATTTCTTTCAGCACACTGCCTATCATGCTTTCGAAGCGTACGATCCGGCCACCAACACCTGGAGCATTCTTCCTCCGATGGCGATCGGCCGGCATGGAGTCGCGGGCGGGGTGGTGGGAAGTCGTTTTTACGCGATCAGTGGAGACGTACAGTCGTCGGGAACGGGCGTCATGGTGTCTACACCGTCCGCCGATGCGTTCGAATTCTCAAACTAAGTCTCGTTCATTACTTCGTCCAACTTGAATCAGCCAGGTTGAGGCCAGGATTCGCCTGCCGCTGCTAGAGAACAACAAAGTACTGGTTGCCCGACAACGACGAGTTCGAAGGCCTATCACCGTATCGGTGTTGGTCTTGGGAAGGCGGCACGACCATGATCAAGAGTGATGCTCAACAAGATCGAACAGGGGATCAGATCGAAGGCTTCCGGCGAGCACTCGCGAAGGCGTAGCAGGAGAAGCCCGGCAAACGCTCGGCAGCAATCCGCAGAAGCTAGGAAAGCGTGATCCGGCAGCTTGAATGCGAACTGCGTGAGTACGACCAAAGTGAAGGGTTGCGAGCTGATTATTTATCCCGGTATCGGTCAAAGAAGTCGAAAACGGCGGGCAGCACTCTAATGGCACCATGCCGCCGTGGTCGGCTTTGACCTCATAGTATTCGAAATGAAAGTCCTGCTGGAACTTCCAGTCTCGCATCAGGCGGCTGCCTTGGACGGATGGAAGGGCCCGAGTGCCCTCACTCATCATCACCGGCATGGAACGAATTCGGTCCCAGGGATAATTCGCTTGGTCAACGAATGGCCCGGACATGGGAGCGATGGAGCGCCAATACTTCGAATACTTCGCGCCCAGGGACCACGTTCCACCGGCGCCCATGGAATGGCCCGCTAGGAATATCGAAGACCGGTTGATGGGGGTATTCATTCATCACGATTTCAAGGACATTGATCACATCCTTTTCGCTGAGCTCGATCGTGTGCTCCGCTTCGGGCGTGACCGTTGCTCTCTGCTTTGCGGCGATCTCCGGTTGTCCGAAGACTGCGGGCAGCCTGAGAGGCGGCCCAGCGGGCTATAGCCGAGCGGCGAGGCCAGAACGTAGCCGTGCTGCTCAGCCAAGCGAAGAATCTGCTGATGGTTCATGTCCATGTGCGGTAATGGCTGTTCACGTAGGGGATAATGTCCTTCAAGTACTCTTGCGTGCACGCGTCATCCTTGCCGGGAGCCGATGGCGTCCCACTGGCGCAGCCGTGAGTGTTGGGCATCACAATGATCATCGGTTTGGCCTTGCCGGCAGCGATCAGGTTGTCCAGGATGAACTGTGCGCTGCCGCCCCCTTTCAGATTTTCCGATGTCCAGTTGGCGTCATCGCCGCCTCCGCCGTGGTTCAGGTACAGAACCGGATATCTGGCCGCCGCGTTACTGTCATAATCGGGCGGCAGGTAAATGTGGATTCGATTGTCAGCGCTCTTGTAGTTTTTGTAAGTCGGCTGCTCCACCTTCCCATGCGGGACATCGGCTTTTGCAAAGAAGGCCGCGTCCGCGTAAGAGGGGAGCGCGGGCAGAATCGGCAGGGGACAGACACGGGCCTTAGGCGCCTTGAATGTGCCCGGAGGCGGCTGAAGCCGGCAGTTGGGAGGTCATACAGACCGTCAGACACGAAAGCCAGAATATTTTTTGCAATGACATTTTGTTATCTCCCAGCGGATGGAACAACTCGTACCGCAACGCGGCGGCTCTCGTAGTCGGTTTCGCCGTTGGCAGCCGCGGGTTCGGAAATCCAGCGAACGTCGGAGGCTGGTGTGCCGAGTCCTTTCAGTACATCCGCGACGCGCTGGGCACGCAGCCTTGCCACATCGGATTTTTCGATCAATACCTGTCCGTCGGAAAGTAGCGTCGAGCCGCGGTGACCGGTCACTTCGACTCTTTGGGCTATGGAAATGCGCGCGTACTCGGCGATATCGGTAAGCTGCCTGGTGTTACGAGCGAAAAGAAAGTCGCTGTCAAAGTCGTACTGGATCACGAATTCGCGCTCTAAGAACGGGGGCTCCGGCTTCTTGGGTGGTACGGCAGCGGTGGACACTGGAGCCTGACGCGTGGATGGTCCCGCAGGGCGCTTGGCAGCCGGGGCATCAATTCCCGGCTCGGCCGGAAGAATGGTGTTGCAAGCGCGGTTCAGTTCAGCCAACACGGAAACGTGCAAGGGCTTCAACGGAATCCCCCCGCAAACGCGCGGCCCGGGCGCGACGATCCCTTCTATCAGCGCTCCGTGCAACAATTGCGGTGGATAGAAATCCGCCGTGATGTCTTGCTGGATTCCCAGGAAATAGGTTTCTCCCTGGTACTCGGCCAGAAAACACGGAACAGTCTTGGTGTCACGCACCACGGGGCAAGCCACAAAATTTAAGTGTTGCGCCAGGGCTGGCAGGGTCATCGCCAACGCGACGAACAGCCGCATCACAGAACCCCCAGAAAATTGATCAGATCTTGTTTTTCCGGCTCTGTCAGTTTCATATCAAAACGGCGATCGTAGAAATCCACCAGCTCCCGAAGCGACTTCGCGGAACCGTTCGAGAAGTAGGGAGCTCGCGCTGCCAGCCCGCGAAATTGCTGCATGACGATGGATCCCACATCCCCGCATCGGCCGGAAATCAGGGCGCGCCCGGGATCGCTCGTATAGATCACACGGCCGAGGTATGGGTGCGGTGCCGCATCTTTGTCGCACGTAATTTTGAACACCGGCAGTTCTCGGGATTCACTATAGAATGGCGATTCGGTCCAAGTGGGATAGTTCGTTGTACCCACATCCACCCAGCCCGCGGAGAGGTCCTGCCCGGTCATCTGCGCGTTATGGCAAGTGGCGCAAGTCCTTTTTAGGGGATTTCCCAAGCCGATGGAGTTGATGTGCGTGGCGTCTCGCAGCCAGAATTGGCGGAACATGAAGATGTCGTTGCCGCGTGCCACCGATGCCCGGAATTCAGCTTGCGTGGATTGTCCGGGCTGCTTCCAGGAGTCGAACAGTTGAAAGACCGGATCGTAATCGTTATCTCCAAGCACGCCCGTGCGATGATTGACCATGGCCCACGGCCCCAGCGCCGGTGGACCGCTCGCTTCTGCCAGATTGCCCGCTTTGTCGTCGAAAATCTGCGCCACGTATAGCTGGCTCTCGAAATCGACGATGCGTTCTAACGCTGCATCGGACAACGGCGCCTGTCTCTCTTCGTGCTCGCGAGCGGCGGTTCGCGCTTGCGACCGGAGACTCGGCTCACGCGCATCCGCCATGAAGTTCATGCTGACTGGATTTCCAGTCTCTGGATCGATTTCCGCCAAGCCACCCAGCTTCAATGCGAACTTCGGCGTGGGATTGGTGACGTACTTTAAATTCGCAGCCATGCGCGGACGCCGGAATACGGACACCGCCGGATGGGCGCTGTGAAGCCCGTAGGTTGGACTGGTATTGCAGCCGGTTGGATCGCTCACTACTTCAATCGAAAACTCGGGCTTTGCTTTTGCGGGCGGCCAGGGAATCGCCAGGCGGATCAGTCCGCGATTGAGGAGCAGTGAATGAGAACTTTCCTTCTCCTGGGGTAGATCCGGACAGTTCGAGCCGTCGATGGCCGCAAAAAGCGGGTCCGTCCCTTGGGTTGCGTTCCATCGCTCACGAATCGCGGCAGCCGAAATTGTCGTGGCGTAGGCCGGCTGATGGCAGGTGATGCAGGCACGCCCGTTCGCGCCTAGGGGCTCGAAGAATGGATGGCCTTGTGTGTTCACCGGGCCGGAGGCATTCACGATCCCCAGCCGGCCGCGATCGTCGGCGAATTCAAACTCGGCGGGTAATGTGACGCCCTCGCCTGGCTCGATCCAGCGAGGTTGTGACTGGGGAAAAGCTGGAATCGCAACTGCGACCAAGAGCCCGATCAACACAGCGACGCTTGTCCGCGTTTGGCGTGACGCATAACTCCACAGCGCGAGCACCAACAAAAGCGTAACGGTGGCAGCGCCTATGATAAAGTACCAGCCCACCGCGAATCCTCCGCTCCAGTCGCGCAGCACCCCGAGCATTTGCGGTCCGAGATACGAAAATACCCCCGCCACCATGCTCACCACCCCCATCACGTTGCCCGTCTCACGGCCACGGAGTACGTCCGCCGCCAGCGTGTAGGATTGTTGAATGCCCGCGTGTCCGAGCGCCAGCACCAGCGCCGCTCCGATGCGAAAGACCATCAGTTGGTGCGATGTCATCGCGATTCCACCCACCATTCCCAAACCCGCCAAGGCAGCCATCACCTTCCAGCGATGGAAGCGGTCCATGAGAAATCCGAATAACAGATTGACGAAGATGGCTAGCGCGAATCCCGTGCTGATCAGGTACGAGGCGCCTACCTGATCCAAATGGAACAAGGCTTGCGCCGCCGACGGGACGAAGAAATTCGCGCTCAAGCTGCCCATCCCGGCCAAGCCCGAGAGCGCGGCTAAGGACCAGACGAGAGGACTGCGGAACACACTCGCGGAAGCCCCGTGTCCTCGATCCGGACGCACCCCAAGAACGTTCGGATCACGGTGATAAAAAGCAGCAAATATTAAGGCTCCCGCGAGCGCAACTCCGGCGTAGGCGAGAATACCGCTCCTCCAGCCGAAATCGCGTCCAATCACTCCACCCAAAGGCGCGCCGATCACGGAAGCGAAAGCGGAAATAGCGCCGAGGATGCCCATGGACGCACCCCGCACGCCGGGTGGGCACGTGAGCGCGACGGCCACCATCACTGAGACAAATGAGAATCGATATCCGGACAGCCATATCGCCCGCGCACCGAACGCCGCGGCGAAGCCTGGCGCTATACTCAAAGCCGCCAGGCCAACAGCCACCGTGACAAGTCCCCCGGCAAGCACCGTTCTCTCGCCAAATCGTTTCGCCAGCATTCCGGCCGGGACGCTCCATAGAACAGATAGCAGCCCATACATTCCAGCGAACAGACCCATCTGAGCAAAGTTCATATGGAACGCATCGCGCATGGCGGGAAGCAGCGGAGAAAATCCGAGATTCGACATCTGCAACGCCAGCATGGCAAGCAGAGTTGCCACGTAGGGAGCCACCCAGCCTCTGCCCGTTTTCATAACCGCTCGAGAAGCACGGAGGC
This sequence comes from Bryobacteraceae bacterium, assembly GCA_049518655.1. Taxonomy (GTDB): domain Bacteria; phylum Acidobacteriota; class Terriglobia; order Bryobacterales; family Bryobacteraceae; genus Palsa-89. The sequence continues at coordinate 25,161 of JBEKRO010000093.1, forward strand.
TGAAAGCACGCCCCATTCCGGCCAGCGCGTCATTACCACTTCTCCCGCTAGCCCGGTCACTTTTACGCGGCCCAGGAGCTCCTCCAGCGTCACTCGCAGCATCATTCGCGCTAACGGGGCGCCCGCACAACGATGCGGACCGAGGCCAAAGGCAATGTGTTTGTCGATATTCGGCCGATTCAAAACGAACCCGTCCGGATTCTCGAAAACCTGCTCGTCCCGATTCGCGGATGCGTATACCAAAGCGATCGGTTCGTCCTTGTGAATGGCTCGACCGCCGAATTCCACATCGTGCTTCGCGGTGCGCGCAAACCCGCGATAGGGCGTAAACAGGCGCAAATATTCTTCCACAGCGGCTGGAATCAAATCTGGTTCTTCGCGCAATTGCCGTTCGATCTCCGGATGCTGTGCCAAGTGCACCAGAATACACCCGATCATGACGCTGGGAGCAATCATGCCGACCACGATCATTTGGCGGATGGTCCCGAGCACCAGGTTTTCCGGCAGAAGCTCGCCGTCATTGCCACGGGCTTCGAGCAGCGCGCTGGTAGGATCCTCAGCCGGATCCCAAGGCTCGGCCTTGCGCATTTCGATGATCAGCCGCGCGAGCTCATAAAGCCGCAGACTGGTCTCCTTCACCAGATTGTCGTCCGCCTCCTGCAAGGCCCGGTTGTAGATCACCGTGGTTTCTTTGATAGACATGGCCAGCTCGGGCGACAGGTGGAAGAACTCTGCAAATACGTGGCCGGGAAGCTTACGCGTGAATTCCGAACAGACCTCGCCCCCGCCGGCCTCGATCAGCGGGTCTAACAACTGGATCGTGATCGCCCGCACCGCCGGCTCCAGAGATTGCATCTTTCTCTCAGTGAAGAACG
>JBEKRO010000094.1:0-25944 GCA_049518655.1 Bryobacteraceae bacterium
CGCCCACTTCGAGGTCGTGAATCTACTCGCGGAACCCTCATCCGCCGCGCGAAAGCTGTTCTCAAACTCAAAAAATGTCGCTGGAACAATTTCGGCTATGCTTTTCAGCAGCCTGCTAGAGGAGCTTGACATGCAAGCTGTCGCCGGTCGGTGGAGTCGTGTATTCACCGTGATTCTGCTTTCCTGTGCGGTTGGATTCGCGCAGCAGAGTGCCGGGAACGCAACGCTCGCCGGAACCATTTTAGATCCGGGCGGGAATCCCATCCAGAATGCATCGGTGGTGGTGAAGAATCAGACGGGATTGTCGCGCACCATCCAAACCGATGAAGGTGGACGTTTCTCGGCGGACGGTCTGCCGGCGGGCAGCTATAGCGTCGACGTGTCGGCCAATGGCTTCGCACCCGGCGGCGTTGCCGGCCAGCAGTTGGTCCCAGGGGCGACCAAGGAAGTCTCCATTTCTATGAACGTCGCGCCATTGAATCAGGCGGTGACAGTACAGGCCGTAGCCTCTGTTGCGGCGCAGCTTGCGCCGGCTGGAAACACGTTAGATGCAACTTCGGCGAAAACGGAAATCAGCGGCGAGTTCATCAGAAACTTCACATCGCCAGTCTCGGATTTTGCGGAGTTGGTGAATCTCGCGCCGGGAACATTCAGCCTCAATCCGAACGGCATAGGCCTCGGTCAAGGTAAAACGTATTTCCGCGGCTTTCAGGACGGCCAGTACACGATCACTTTTGACGGCATCCCGTTCGAGGACACTAACAGCCCCACGCACCATTCCTGGGCGAATTTTCCAGCGCAGTGGATTGGAGGAGTAGATTTCGACCGCAGCCCAGGCCAGGCTTCGAATTTCGGCCCCACCAATTTCGGCGGATCCATCAACCTGTTGTCGCCGGACGTACCTCAAGGCCCCGATTTCCGGGTGACCGGCTCTTATGGCTCCTTTGATACGCGCCTGCTTCAATTGGATATCGACTCCGGGCAGTTCGGCCCTGGCGATAGAAACAGCCTGTCGGCCGACATACATCAACTGTTATCGGACGGTTACCAAACATTCAACTATCAGAAGCGCGACGCAGGTTCGCTCAAGTATCAGTACAAGTTTTCTCCGAAGACCGTCGTCACTGTGTTTGGCGGCTTGGTGGACCTGTGGACCAATACGCCGAACACCACGAATCCGACGCGCGCCCAAGTGGCGGCATTCGGAGACGACTTCTTGTTGAGCAGCGATCCGGGCACGCCTACCGCTCCCAACCCTTATTACTACGGATACAACTATTACCATGTGCAAACGGATTTTGAATATATCGACCTGAATTCCGACCTCGGTAATGGCTGGCGAGTCGACGACAAGCTGTATACCACCCGCTATTGGAACAAGCAAAACTATCAGAACGGCCCGACCGTCAGCCTCAGCGAGGCCAAGCCCAGTGGGGTGGACAAACTAAACGGGTATCGCCATATCGGCGACACGACAACGATTAGCAAGGAATCCAAGTACGGCATCTTTCGAACCGGCTTTTGGTATGACTGGGCTTATACGGACCGTTATCAAATTCCAACCAATATCTTGACGGGCGTCGACACGCCGTTGGGCAACTTCCATGAACATTTCTGGACGGAGGCGCTGCATCCGTTTATCGAGTACGAATGGCACGCGACACAGAAACTGGTGATCACCGCCGGAATCAAGGATGCCTACTACAACATGCACCTGAAACAGTTCCAGGACAACGGCAAGACCGTAGGTTGTTTGCTCGGCGGAAAAGCGGGCAAGGATCCTGTGACGGGTGCACCCATCTGCCTGAGCGGTCCGCCGTTTGCGCTGAACACTGTGAATTACAACAACGTGCTGCCAACTCTGACGGCCCGCTATCGAGTATGGAAAAACTGGTCGGTATATGGTCAGTTCGCCGAAGGCAGCGTGATTCCGCCCAGTAACGTGTTCGATGTTCCGAACGCAGTGGTAGCCACCCCGCCTAAACCGACGCTGACTAAGACCTACCAGACGGGATCAGTGTTGAAGTTTAACCGCTGGACTTTGGATTTCGACGCCTACTACGTTCATTTTCAGAACGGCTACGACTCTTACGTCGACCCCACCGACAATGAACCGGTCTTTGTCGCGACGGGCCCATCCAATACAAAGGGCGCTGAGTTTGAGAGCAATATCGCGCTCGGTCATGGCCTCAGCCTGTATCTGAACGGGTCGGCGGGTTCGGCAAAATATCAAGAAGGCGCAAACATCCCCAACGGAGGCCTGTGGGTAGCGAACACGCCCAGGGACACCGAGGCAATCGGCATATTTTGGCAACACCTCAATTGGGATGTTGGTATCGACAACAAGCGTGTTGGCACAATGTACAACGACAACGGGACCTTGAACTATCTGATAAACGGAATATCGATTCCGTATCCAGTGGATCAGGCGATTTCTCTCAATCCGTTCGACGTCACCGACCTCTATGTAAACTACACAGTGAAAAATGCGTCGTGGATGAGAGGAAGCAAGCTCGGGTTCGCGGTGACGAATCTTATGAACAGTCATAACGTGGTCGGAATAACGCCCCTGAATCCCGCGACGGCGACCGTGGCTTATGCTCCGAACGCGGGCGACCAGTTGAACTTGCTGCCGGGGCGCAGCACCATGGCGACGCTGACGCTGGGGTACGCGCCAAAACGATAGCCGAGACGATCACGATGACCCGACTCGCGGTTTTGCTTTTGGCCGCTCCGCTAGCATTTGCTCAGCCTCCGACCGCAGCCACTCTGCCTACCGATCGGCTGCTGAGCGAAGCCGGACCGACGTTCCGGATCGCCGATGATCAACTGCCTAACCCGCTGACGCTCATCGCGTACGGCGACCAACGATTCACAGATCCGGCAAACACGCGCCAGACCAATCCGCGAATTCGGCAGTGGCTGGTGAATCAGATCGCCAAAGAGCATCCCGCCGCCGTGATTATGAATGGCGACGTACCGCTGGCGGGCGAGGTGGCGAACGATTACACGGTGTTTCAAGCTGAGACCAAAGTTTGGCGCGATTTGCAACTGCACGTCTTCCCGACGCTCGGGAATCACGAATTTCGCGGCGCTCCCCAGGCGGCCCTGGAGAACTGGTGGAACGCCTTCCCGGCGATGCGCAACCGGCGCTGGTATTCGGCGCAGGTGGGTTCGCGGATTTACCTGATCGCATTGGACAGCGATACGTCGCTACTGCCAGGCAGCGACCAGGCGCGCTGGATCGAGAAGCAGATCGACGGCCTGCCAGCCTCCATCGATTTCGTGATCGTGACTCTGCACCATCCGCCAGTGGCCGACATTCAACAGCACATCGAGGTGGATCACAATCCGAGGCCGAATGAGATTGCGCTGCGGGATTTCCTATCGAAGGCGGCCCGAAGTTGCCACGCGAGTTTTCTGGTGAGCGCGGGACACACCCACAATTACGAACGGAATGTCGTGGAGGGAGTCACGTATCTGGTGTCCGGCGGTGGTGGCGCGCCGCCTTATTTCGTGGAGCGCACGCCCGAAGATCTTTACAAGAGCATACTGTTCCCGAACTATCACTACGTGAAGCTCACCGTCGAGAAAGACCGCCTGCATGGAGACATGTATCGCGTCGAGAATCCGGAGGTCGAGAATTTGACGGTGGAGTTGAAAGACAGTTTCGACGTGGTGATGAAGACACGGTAAGCGGCATCGTACGCTAAGAGGGTGAAATCTGACATTCCGGCCGATCAACTGGAGCGCGCCCAGGCCAGGGTGGATCAACTCTTGGAGGCTCTGCGACGCAAGACTGAGCGACTTTCGCCCGATGCCGATTCGGCGCTCACGTTCCGGCCCGACGAGGCGCAGCCGGAATGACAATCGCGGAAGCTGCTCATGCGCTGCGCTCCCGGCGAATTTCTTCGGTGGAACTGACCAAGCATTGCCTGGATCAAATCGAAAAGCTCAATCCTGTCCTGAACGCGTTCATCACCGTCACGGCCGATTCGGCGCTGGCTCGCGCTGAGCAGTTGGATGGCGAACTGGCGCAAGGCACCGACCGCGGCCCGCTGCACGGCATTCCGGTCGCACACAAAGACCTGATGTGGACCAAGGGCCTGCGGACAACATCCGGATCGAAGATCTTTGCGGATTTCGTGCCCGATCGCGATGCGGCAGTTGTGGAGAAGCTGAACGAAGCCGGCGTAGTGATGCTCGGAAAAACGGGATTGCACGAGCTGGCCTACGGCATCACATCGGACAATCCGCATTTCGGGACCATTCGCAATCCGCGCAATCCGGAACATTCGCCGGGCGGATCGAGTGGAGGCTCGGGAGTTGCGGTTGCCACCGGGATGGCGTTCATTGCAACTGGAACGGACACCGGCGGCTCCATCCGTGTTCCTGCATCGTTTTGCGGCGTGGCCGGATTGAAACCAACTTACGGATTGATTGACCGCAGTGGCGTCCAGCCACTCGGCCTGAGCCTGGATCATGTGGGGCCGCTCGCACGGACGGTAGGCGACGTGTGGTTGGCGCTGGAGGCTATGTCAGGGCCCGCGCAGCGCAAGCCGGCGCCTGCGTCGATCCGGGAGATCCGAGTGGGGATGCCCGAAAATTTCTATCTGGAAACGGTGGCGCCAGAGGTAAAGGCGGCGGTTCTCCAAGCGGCCCAGCGAGCCGAAACATTAGGCACTCGTGTGATCCCGGTCCGCGTACCGGACATTGAAACGCTCAACACCGCCGGCCTGGTGATTCTGCTGGCGGAAGCTGCCGCGGTCCACCAATCCAATCTCCACCGCCGCATCGATTTCGGATCCGATGTGCTGGCGCTGCTGGACCAAGGCTCGCTCATTCCGGCTACCGATTACGTGAATGCACAGCGGCAACGAAAGCAGTTGCTGAACGAATTTCATGCGCTGTTCCAAGCCATCGATTGTCTGTTCACGCCTGCCACGCCGATCACCGCGCCCCGGATTGGACAGACCGAGATAACGCTCCATGGCGCGCCATTCGACACACGAATTTTGACGACGCGCTTCGCCCGCGGCATCAACGTGCTGGGCTTCCCCGCTCTATCGATTCCATGCGGCACTTCGCCCGCCGGGCTGCCGATCGGTCTGCAAATGATCGCGCGCCCGCTGGAAGAGGACCTCTTGCTCGCACTGGGCGATGCGCTGGAGCGTTCGCTGCTCGAGGGTTCCTGATGCCGTACTCACAGGACTAAACCCAACAATTTTGCCGCTGCTTTGATGGGAAAAGCTGCAATGCTTGATAGAGTTTTTCGCCTCTCTTCTTCGGTTGCCGGAACCGAGCACCCATCAACAAGCAAAAAAAGGAGACCTCGAATGAGATCGTATTTTTCCAAAGCGACCGCTGGACTCGTTGCCGTTGCGGCAATCGGGTTTGTGACAATGATCGCTGGCACTTCCACGTTGTGCGCGCAGACCGATCCAACCGGCCCCAGAGTTCTACAGGGCCTCGCGATCTCGCCCGTTCCTCTGAATCTCAACGGAAGAGATATCAACCTGGTCGGACTCGGAAGCTATCTGGTCAACACTACGGGCGACTGCAATGGTTGCCACTCCAGCGGGGTGCCTCCAACCTTCGTTTACCCCTACCTCCCCGGCAGAAACCCATACTTCAACCAGCCGCAGATTGTCGACCCGAAGACTTACCTGGATGGGGGCACGAACTTCTTCACCGTGGGGACTCCAACCGGGCCATCCGGGTACGCAGGTCCAAACATCATCACTCGAAATTTGACACCGAACAAGGATGGGTTGCCGGAAGGGGGCCACACGCTGGCTCAGTTCATGCAGATCTTTAGGACCGGCATCGATTTCGATCACATCCATCCGACCTGCACCGCGGGACAGATTGCAACGATTGAAACCGGAACCCCTCCGTTCCCCGTTTGCATTCCCACTTCCCCCGGCAACACGCCAGACGGTAATCTTCTCCAGATCATGCCATGGCCAGGGTTTTCGTACCTGACCGACCATGACATCCAGGCCATCTACGAGTATCTAAGCGCGATCCCGTGCATCGACAACACAACGAGCACGCCGCCCGCCGGCGCCCCCAACGAGCTACGCAACACCTGTAAGTGACCATTGAAAGGAAGGCCGGCGTTGGACAGCCAGCGCCGGCCACCAGAATTACTCGCGATCGTAAACCGCTTGAGTCGGCTCCTTCACACTGACCGGATTGCCGTCGTCGGTCAGCGTTTTCCCGTCGGGCGAAAGAGTAAAGACATCCATGTAAACTGCCTTCCCCTCAATTTTCTCGGTCATCTCAAATGAGTGGGGCCCAGTCTTCTTGAAGGAAAGCGTGGTTTTTGACGGCGCCTGGGGCCCGGTAAGAGGGTAGTCCTTGCCATCGAATTTCGCGGCGCAATCGACTCCAAAATCCAGATGTTTTAACGTCAGTCCGTCGGCTCGGTTGGGAGCCAGTTCCATGCTGGCGGCCGCAGCCTTCACTTCCGTGCTCTTCCACTTGCCCACGATGCCAGGCCCGCCAGACACGCGCGTAAATTTCGAACTGTCCTTGATAATTCCTGCGTCGGGCGTCTTGCGCTCGGCCATCACCATCAAGGTGTCTCCGTTCACCATCAGATGGAAGGTCACGGCCAGCTGTCCATTCTTCCGATTCGTGATCGTCCAGGTATTGGGACTTTCTTCCTTCCAAGCCGTGGTGGCTCCGCGAGGCGTGGGGTACTCTTTTCCGGCTTAAAATCGTAGGAAATCTCGGCGGTAACGTACTTCATACCGCCCGAGGAGGTCTGTTCAATACTCAGCGTCTCGCCGGTCAGCCGGCTTTTGGCGAGATTGAGTTTCCACTTGCCCATGAAGGGGGCATCGGCAGCGGCGAGAATGGAAACCGTGGCCATCGCGATGCAGCAGATGTGGCAGAAGTTTTTCATGAAATGAAATCCTCCTCCAGCGATTATCCGCCAAAAGTTTGAGAGCGGCGGAAGATTAAAAACCGTGAGCCATTGAAACCCCTGCTAAACTGGCATTTGGCGGCCTCGATCAAAACCGTTGCGCTTCCACCGGACCCGCCGCTTTCAAAAGTGGCGGGGAATTTGGCCGATTCCGCGCCTCTACGAGATGCACTGCAATGGTTCGTCCGGCAGAAGCAGTGGATCAACGAGCAGCATTTGCAGCTTTGCCGCGTGGCGGCCTCGACATTCTTTGAGCAGCGCCGCGCGGAGTGGATGCTCGGCCAATTTCGGGCGCTGGGGTGCGTCGCGCGTATCGATCGCGGCGGCAACGTGGTCGCGCATCCGGTGGACAATCGCACCGGCCCTTACGTCGCGCTGACCGCGCATCTGGATACCGTGCTTGCGCCACGCAAAGACGAAGAAGTCTACGTCGCGCCGGATGGGCGATTGCATGGGCCCGGTGTCGCCGATAACGGGGCGGGTTTAGTGGCGCTGCTGGCCATCGCTCGCGCGCTTCAATCGTTCCCCGACTTGGCCGACGAATTCCGCAACCTGGTGTTCATCGCCAATGTGGGCGAGGAGGGTGAGGGCAACTTGAGCGGCATGCGCTACCTGTGCCGTCAATCGAGCACCGGTGGCCGCATTCGATCGTTCCTGATTCTCGATGGGCCGAATATCGATCACGTCACGTCGCAAGCTCTCGCCAGCCGCCGCTTCGATGTGACCATCAGCGGTCCGGGCGGGCACAGCTGGAGCGACTACGGATTCGCCAACCCTGTGCATGCGCTGGCCCGCGTCATTACTTCTTTCACCGAACAGCGGTTGCCGACCAACGGCAGCCCCCGGTCGTCCTACAACTTCGGAATCATCGAAGGCGGATCGAGCATTAACTCCATTCCGACGCATGCGCGCGCCAAAGTGGATATTCGCTCGGAAAGCCCGGCCAAACTGGATGAAATCGCCGCGCTGTTGACCAACGCCGTCGAGCGGGCGCTCGAGGCGGAGAATGACCGCGCTACCGGCGCCAAGGTGACGGCCAAGATCAAGGAGATCGGATCGCGGCCTGGCGGGCGGCTGCGCGACGACGCGTATATCCTGCAAGCGGTGCGCGCCGTGGATGCGCACTTGGGCATTCGCTCCCATCTGGACTGTGCTTCCACCGACGCCAACGTTCCCCTGTCCATGGGTCTTCCGGCCATCTCCATCGGCGCGGGCGGACACGGCGGCGGCGCGCACACTCCGCAGGAGTGGTTCCATCCGGAAGGCCGCGAGCAGGGTCTCAAACGGATTCTGCTGACATTGTTTCTGCTGCTCCGCGACCTGGACCAAGGATGACCGAGCGGCGTCCTGCCGCCTGGCTGGTGGACGGCAGCCTGGTCCTGATGACCTTCATCTGGGGCGCGACCTTTGTGCTGGTGAAGCGCGCGCTGGCGGACTCCTCGACACTGCTTTTCCTCACCATCCGATTCGCGGCCGCGGCATTTGTTCTGGCGCTCATTTTCAGGAAAAACTTTCGGGCTGGCAAAATTGCCGCGAGCCTCCGCGCGGGCGCGCTGGGCGGCCTCTGCCTGTTTGGCGGCTATGCGTTCCAGACCGTCGGCCTGCGGTACACCACGGCGTCGAAAGCCGCGTTTCTCACCGGGTTCACCACTCCGATGGTCGCGGTGCTCAGCAGCATCGTTTACCGCAGAGCGCCGCAAATGATCGAAATGCTCGGAGTCGCAGTGGCATTTCTCGGCATGGCGCTGATGACCATTCCGAGCGCCCGGTTCCAGATCGGAATTGGCGATCTGATCGTTTCCGGATGCGCAGTTGCGTATGCGCTGCACATCTTAGTTACGGGGCGCTTTGCCAGCGAAGTGAACATAGGCGTTTTCCTGGTGGCGCAGATCGCGACCGGGGCCGCCGTGGGTGCAGCCACGTTTTGGTGGGCGGAACCGGTTCGCATCCAGTGGAGCGTGCCATTGATAACCGCGCTCGCCGTCACCAGCCTGTTTGCCACCGCGCTCGCGTTCTCCATCCAAACCTGGGCGCAGCGCTGGACCAGCCCCACTCGCACCGCGCTGATCTTCGCCCTGGAACCGGTATTTGCCTGGATTACGTCGTTCCTCCTGTTGGGCGAGGTGCTTTCCCGGCGCGCCGGCGTGGGAGCGGCCCTGATCTTAGCAGGCATTTTGATGGTTGAATTGAAACCCTTCCGCCTCCAGCCACATCTGTCATAGCGAGTTCTTCGCGCAAAACGGACCGTAGCGCCGGCTGGTTTCTGCTGTTGGGTAGTGGGCGCCGCGCCCTTTGCGCTTTTGACTTAAGTACTCGCACCCTTTCTGCCGATTCAGATATAGTGGGTACCAGGGTTCTCTGAACCTGACCAAAGAAAGGCGTAACCAAGGCCATGCGGTGGTATAAGGTGATGCGACAGCAGAAGCTGCTGTCTTTAAGTCTACTGCTCGTCACTCTGTCGATCGGGATCGTCATCGGAACGCTCGTCAACACCGGGGTCCACGCCGCGCGCGGGCAAGCCAGCTCGCCGGACGCTTCACCTCTGGTGGTTCCGAACGCCGTCCAACTCGGGAACGAGTTTACCAAGCTGGCCAAGAAGCTGGAACCGTCCGTGGTTTACATTACCGCCGACTACACGCCGAAGGTCACCGAGAATCCGCACGCCCATGGCGATGAAGACCAGGGCGAAGGCAATGGCAACGACGACGGGCTGGATCTGTTCAAGAGATTCTTTCGCAATAACCCGTCGGGCCCCGAACTCCCGCAGAGGGCGTTCAAACAGGAGCAGTCCGGAACCGGCTTCGTGGTCGACAAGAACGGATACATCATCACCAACCATCACGTAATCGCTAAAGTGGATCACATCAAGGTGAAGCTGCATGGCGATGACAGCACCGAATACCGCGCCCGTGTAGTGGGCATCGATCCGGAAACGGATTTGGCGGTGATTAAGATCGATCCTCGCAGCCCGCTGGTTCCGGTAAATATCGGCAACTCGGACGCGGTGCAGGTGGGCGATTGGGCGGTTGCCATCGGGTCGCCCTTTGGTCTGGAAGCTTCGGTAACGGCGGGCATCGTAAGCGCTCTGGGCCGCGACATCGGCGGCGCGCTCCAATTGCAGCGCTTCATTCAAACCGACGCCGCCATCAATCCAGGCAACAGCGGCGGACCGCTGCTCAACATTCGCGGCGAGGTAATCGGCGTCAACACCATGATCGCGACGCAAAGCGGAGGATACCAAGGCATTGGGTTCGCCCTGCCCATCAACATGGTGGCGCGAGTTTACAACGACATTATCCGAACCGGCCGGGTGACGCGCGGGTCGATTGGTATCGAATGGTCCAAGGCGGACGACAAGCCGGAGCTGTTCAAAGCGCTGGGAACCAGCTCGGGCGTCCTGATCAGCAAGGTGCAAAAGGGCGGACCTGCCGATAAGGCCGGCCTGAAGGCAGACGACATCATCATTGCCATGGGAGGCAAGCCCGTCAAGAACGGCGAAGATCTGGTGTCGCGGGTTTCCGAGACTCCCGTGAATTCGACCATCAACGTGACTGTGGATCGCGATAGCAAGCACATGGATTTCAATCTGACGGTGCTCGATCGCGCCGAGGTCTTTAAAGACCGGCCCGAATTTGCCGAGTTGCGGGAGCCGCAGGCGGAGGCCGAGCCAGCCAAGCCCGAGGAAGCGCCTCAATACAAGTTCGGCATCAAGCTGCACGCGCTCACAGACAGCGAACGAAGCTCCATGGAGCTGGACGCCAAAGGCGGCCTGTTGGTCCAGAGCGTGGATGCGGACTCTTTCGCCGAAGACATCGGCCTGATGGAAAAGGACGTGATTCTATCCATCAACCGGCAGGCTGTCGCCAGCGTGGACGACGTCAAGAGAATCCAGAGCACCCTGAAGCCAGGCGATGCGGTGGCGTTCCACATCACGCGTCCCAGCCCTGGGGGGCGTGGCCACGCGCCACAATGGACCACATTCTTTGTGTCAGGCGCGCTACCGAGGGATTAGGCGGGAAGGCCTCTATTCCCGGCTGGTACCTAAGGGTACGTACTACGCATCTTTGAGATGCCCTATAGTGGTTTCGCCTAATTTCCGATCTTGTTCATAGTTATCAAAGTATAAGTAGGGCGGCTTCCAGTTGGAAGCCACGCTTGTACTTGGGACTATGAGATCATTCCGCGACGTTTTCAGAACCTCGATAGAAGGCCTGGGCCACCCTCGCCGGGGAACACAAATGGCTGATTCCGCAAAACAAATCCAAAGAAAACCTTTAAGCCCGAGAAATCGCCGCCGTTCCGGCAACGCTCTGCTCGAAGGTGCCTTCACGATCCTACCGACCTTTGCACTACTCTTCGCCTTCGTCGACTTCGGCTTGCTGCTATTTCGTTGGGCGACGTTGCAGAACGCCGTTCGCGAGGGTTGCCGATACGCCATTACGTTTCAAACCGCGAGCGGTAAGGGACAGGACGCTTCCATTGAAGCAATTGTGCAGCAGTATGCGATGGGAATTGTAAGCACATCGGACAATCCACAGGATATCTTTGTGAAGTATTACGCTCCCGGAAATTTGACCACAGCCATTGCGTCAGGTGGAAATGTGCCGGGCAACATCGTCGAAGTATCGGTGCAGGGAGTTTCGTGGTCGTGGATCGCACCACTCAGCGGCAGCTATGGAGGTAGTGTTCCCTTTTTCCGCAGTACGACACCAATTACTCTGAACATTTATTCGTCCGATATACTCGGCGGTTTCCCGGCGGGCGTGAATTCGGTGACTGAATAAACATGGCGACAGCGAGGAGAAAAAAGACGCAGGGCGGCCAGGAGATCCTGGAGTTCGCTTTGGTGGCGGTACTGTTCATGCCAATGTTCTTGGGTGCGTTCATTGTCGGAATGAATCTGATTCGCAGCATTCAATGTAATCAGGTGTGCCGGGATCTGGACGACATGTACATCCATGGCGGCGATTTTTCCACCTACCCGCTGCAGCAAGAGGCACAGCGATTGGCGCAAGGCTTAAACCTCCAGATCGGGGCTTCGTTCGCCGGAAATGAGCAAGCGAACACCGGCAACGGCGGCAACGGAATAGTAACGGTCACGCAGATCATGTACATCGGTTCCACAACGTCAACCAGTTGCGTCGCCGTGGGGGCTGCCAATTGCACCAACCACGACAGCTTCGTTTACACCCAGCAGATTCAGTTTGGCAACGGAACGCTCGCTAACTCGAGTACCGTCACCGTTGGAACGTGCCCTTCCGCGGTTATGAACAACTCTGGCGTTGTTCAAAACTTCATTACCGATTCGCGCGCGGCACTTTCTGGCAGCGCGCAGACCAACATGAAAAACCTCTGGCAAACAAGCGCTGAAGTAACAGGTGGCACCGCGACGGCACTCACCGACCAGCAGGTAATGTACATTGTGGAAACATATTTCCAATCCCCAGACCTGAGCGTCGGAGCCTTGTCCGGCAATGGCGTTTACTCGCGGTATTTTTTTTAGGAGGGCATGTTCGTGCAAATCCGCAAGCGCAGAAATCGTGAGAAGGGTGCTTCCCTCTTTGTGGCCATCGCCGGATTAGTGTGGGTGGTGATCCCGATGATGGGCCTATTCGTCGATCTCGGAATTCTTTACTCGGCGAAGGCACGCCTGCAAGCCGCCGTTGATGGCGCGGCTCTGGCGGCGGCGCGGGCCCTGAACCTCGGCCAAACGACAGCGGAACAGGCTACTTCAGCCAAGCAGAATGCGGTCAACTGGTTCTATGCCAATTTTCCGCCTGGAAACTGGTCAACCACCGGTACCCTGATGGACACATCCGATGCGCATGTCAGTGTCGTCGATTCTCCCAATCAAGCCAATCTCCGTCAAGTCACGGTCACGGCCAGCACCAACGTTCCCGCGTGGTTTATGAGGTACGTGGGATTCACATCCACGGCCCTCACCGTCACCGGCCAGGCTTCACGCCGGGACGTGGTAGCAATGCTGGTGCTAGACCGTTCCGGATCGATGTGCTCCATCAACGGAGGCGTCCCCAATCCCCCCTGCGGAGCAAACGATGGAACCCCGTGCGCCTCCATGATTACAGCGGCCAAAAACTTTACTGGCGCGTTCGCAGCCGGGCGAGATCAGATCGGCATGCTCACGTTTGCCGACGGTTATTACTTGGATTCGAAACCGACGACAAATTTTCAGACCCTGCTGGGCTATTCAAATGCGTCCAGTTCCGGCGCCGGAGCGATAGACAACATCACCTGCGCGGGAGGCACCGGCACCGCCGCGGCAGTTTCTATGGCCTACAACGAACTGTACAAGCTTTCCGAGCCGGGTGCGATGAACATTCTCATGCTCGAGACAGACGGTCTGCCCAATACGCTGGTCTACAACTTCTGGGATGGTAGCAGCGCGGCGATCCAGGCAGGAGCCCACGGAAGTAACTGTACGGACGCGAACAACAAAACTGTCGCTCAAGGTGGATGGAAAACTCAGGCATCGATGCGCGGCTGGATTCCCGGCGGAATTTCCATGAATACCAACGGCACTGGATTCATGTCGGACATCTCGAACGGTTCCATCGGGGGATTTTATGCGGCCGATCCTTCACAAGTCGTTCAGAATGGCGGCGTTCCCTACCATATTGTCCTGTTCGATCCCAGGCAAACGAGCGACAGCAGCGGCAACAGTGACAGCGTCGCTATCTCCAACGCCAATAACTGCGCATTTAATGGAAGCACCACCACGGACTATTCCGATTTCGCATGGCTTCCGAGCCAGGATGTCTTTGGGAACCAAATTGCGCCGGCCAATGAATATCAATCACTCACTTTGAATGGCAGCAACCACCTTGTACTCACGAACAATGCGAACACCGACTGGCCCAACACCCACGCGGCGGCCTTGAACGGCACCGACAATGCGGCGTACAACGCTCGTGCCAATGCCACACTGCCTGCCTACATCTTTACCATAGGGTTAGGCGGCAATCATGGAAATCCTCCGGATCCCGTCTTGCTACAGCGGATGGCAAACGATCCCAATGCGGACCAGTTCAACAACCCCGCCGTGTACCCGGCTTGCTCTACCGAACCGACTTGCATCAGTTACGCCAGCCAGCCGCAAGGCCAATTCATCTACGCACCTACTTCGGCACAGCTTGGCCAGGCGTTCCTGGCGATTTCGTCGCAGATTTTGCGCTTGAGCCACTAGGGAGCGGACACACTAACGAGACTAAGCCGATTACTTCGGCTTAGTCTCGATTTGTACTACACGGCCGTTGTCCAGGCGAACGATTCCCATCGGGTTGCCGTTCACCCGATACTGGAGCGTTTCGCGTAAATGCCCGTCGTCGTCGGGAACTACCACGCGGGACGACGGAGGACCAAGCGTCGCGAGCACTTCCTTTTGAGAGGAACCAACACGGATGAGCCCGAATTCCTCGCCGGTAAGGTTTTTCTGGGGAGGGCCTGGTGGAACCCATTGAACGGTGGGAAGAACCGGCGGCGCGGGCGCAGGAGTTGGTTGAACCGGGAGCGGAGAGCCGGCCGGAGTTTCTGTTTTTTGTTTTCTTGCTGCCGCTTCCTGTCGGGCCGCCGCCAGCGCATTCGGCCTATCCGGCCCGTTCTCGAAGAGCGAATCCATAGCACTACCGGGATGCTTCTTCCCTGAGACGGTTGCCTTTGATTGCGCCGTCCCAGACGCCGGGGCCTCAGACGAATCCTGAGCCGCCGCATGTTTCAGGGACAAACTCGCGCCGAGCACAACAATAACTCCAAGGCGTGTTACAACTCTGAACGGTAGCATCGCATTTCCCCTCATCTCATGCTAAGCGCAGAATATGACCCACACCAGCGGCGAAAGACCTTAGTTTCGAGCTACGTATCACGTCTTACCAGTTCGTGAAACCAAACATCCCACTATCGTTCCCGCTACCAGCGCGACTGCCACCGCCTTCCAGGGGTGGCGCCGAACTTTGCGGTTGAGCTGATACAGGAAATCTTCGCCGGTATTCCGGGCCTGATTCCACAAACGGACCGCGGGCTCTCGTCCGTCATCCCAAGACACGTTTCTGAGAGCAGTCACCTTCATGATCTCCCCTTTTGCCTTCAACGGTTTAGGCTATCGCTTTTCATACACGCCGTCGCCCTGTTGGACGCCGGCCGGATGCTCTCGATTACAATCGAACTTTTGTTGATACAATTGATTCACTCCCCCACCGGACCGGGCAAGGGTACCGGTCGAGCGCGCCATGGATTTGGATCAGCTCCACACGTTTCTGGAAATTGTCCGCTTGAAGAGTTTCTCGAAAGCGGCGCAGACGTGTTATCGCACGCAGCCAGCTATCAGCGCGCAAGTGCGCCAGCTCGAGCAGGATCTCAATACCACCCTCTTTGAGCGGCTGGGCACCAAGATCTCCCTCACCACGGCGGGCAAGATCTTCGCCGAATTCGCCGAACAGATCCTGGATCTGCGCCGGCGCGCCCAGGACACCATCAACGAACTGGACCGGGTGCCGCGCGGCGAACTGGTGATCGCGGCCAATGAAGCCACCTGCATCTACGTGCTGCCTTCGGTATTTTCCGAGTACATTAAGAAGTTTCCGAATGTCCAGCTTTCGGTGGATCGCGCCTACGGATCGCGCGTGGTGGAAGCGGTGCTGGAAAACTTGGCCGATTTCGGCATTACGCAACTCCCGGTGCAGGAAAAAAAGCTTCAAGTGGCGCGCATCCACTCCGATGAGATTATTTTGCTGCTACCCGGCCGGCATCCTTTGGCGAGTAAACGCTACGTGACAGCCCGAGACCTGATGGACCAGCCGCTGCTGCTGCCTAAGTCGGGCACCACGCGCACGCGCTTGAATTCATGGCTCGAACCGGTGGAAGATCAGATTCATATTTCCATGGAACTCGATTCCACCGAAATGATCAAACGCTTTGTAATGGCGGGGTTGGGCTATTCGTTCCTGGCGGCCTCCAACTGCCACGAAGAGGTGGCCTCCGGGAAATTATCGGCCGTGTCGCTGGGACCCGAACCGATGCTTCGCAAGGTGGGTTTGATCTATCGCAAAGATAAAGCGCTTTCAAAAGCCGCGCTGGGCTTCATTCAGGTTATATTGGAACATGCGGGGAATGAGATTCCCGGTGCGGATCGGTCCACGCACCCGGAGGTAGTCTCTTCCTGAGGCTCGTTAGGAAATGCTCCGGAGAGGGAACGCGTTATGTCCCGCGTCACGCTGAAGAGTTCTACGATTTTCATTTCCGTCGGAAACAAGACGGAAGTCTACCGGTCGGTCGCCGATGTTCCGCCTTCGCTGCGTAAAAAGCTGGAGCAGTCCACCAACGGCATCAACTCAGCAACCATCCTGATCGCCGATCGCAAAGGCAAGGAAGAGATCGTGCGAGCCATTCGCGGTTTGCCCTCCAACCTGCGATCGAAGCTGTCTACACCTCTACGCGACGACAACTCTCCCGCCGAGCGGCAGCCCATCGCATGGGCCCGTCTGAGCCAGGAGTGGGCCGAATTTCTGCTCCCCGCCGCCATTGGCGTTGCCGTCTGGCTGCTGTTTAGCGCGAGATAGTCCTCTGCCGCACCGATAAGGTCCATGTGGACCTAGAGCGGGTGCGATTTCAAATCCAGTCCTTTCAACCAATTCAAGTGACGCCTCTGGTGGGCGCCACAGCGACGATGGACGGGCACATTCTCACGCTCACTGGCACGGACATGGAATTGGTTCTCAATCGGCACCTAGCCGCGGGAACGGCCGTGCGGGTACAAGCCCCGAATTGGCTGATGCTGGGAGAAGTGCTGTATTGCGTTCCAGAACGCTCGCGCCATAAGGCTCGCTTGCGGCTGGAACATGCGCTGCCCGGTCTAGGCGTGCTTACCGATATGAACCGGCGTTTCTTTGGACAAACTACGCGCGAGCCGCAGCACGCGCCGGCGAAGGAAGGCCGAGGCTATTCGGGCTGGACGTAGGAGAGCAGCTTCGCCCGGAGCTTGCCTGCGGCGGTTGCGTCGGGCGCTACCACTAAAATGGTGTCGTCGCCGGCGATGGTTCCTACAATGTCAGGCCAGTCTTGCTTATCGAGCGCGACCGCCAGCGCGTTGGCGTTGCCGGGTGAGGTGTGCAGCACCAAAAGATTCTGCGCCACCCGCGCGTCCCGCAGCAGTTCAGCCGCCACCGCGGCGAGCTCGGATCCCGACGATGACCCGGCTTCCATCTGACGATACCCTTCGGGCGTCTTCAGCAATCCAAGCTCGCGAACATCGCGCGACAGCGTCACCTGCGTGGTTTCGATGCCATAGCCGTCCTTGAGCTCGCGCGCCAAGTCGTCCTGCGTGGGGATTCGTTTACTGCGAATCAGCTTGAGAATCTGACCTTGGCGGAAGGATTTATTCATGATCTGAACATTAGTGCCGCCAGTTACGGAGCCGCACTTCGGCGTCGTCGAGCGCCTTGGCGACGGCCGCGGGTCCAGCGCCGCCCGGCAGTTCGCGGGTCTTCATCCCTTCAGCGGGATCGAGCAAGCGCACCATATCGGCGGCGAATTCCGGCGCGAAGGCGGTTAACTGATCGGCGGTCCAATCGGATGGTTGTTTTCCTTGCTGGATGCTCTCCAGCACGAGTTTGCCAACAATTTGATGGGCGCGATGAAACGGCGTTCCGGCTCGCGCCAAGGCTTCCGCCAGATCGGTGGCCACTACCCAGCTCTCGCGAGCGGCTTCGGCCGGCTTGCCCTGATGCAGGCGCGTGGATTCCACTACGGCTGCCATCATCTCGAGCGACGCAGCCAACTGCGCGGCAGCATCGAACAGCGGCTCTTTGTCTTCCTGCATGTCGCGATTGTAGGTCATCGGAAGACCCTTCATGGTGACAAACAGAGACGTGAAGTCGCCGAACACCCGGCCGCTCTTGCCGCGCACCAGCTCGAGCGAATCGGGATTTTTCTTTTGCGGCATCAGACTGGAACCACTGGTGACGCCATCCCCCAATTCCAGCCAGCCGAACTCCTCGCTCGAATAGAGAATCCAGTCCTCGGCCAGGCGGCTCAAGTGCAGCATGGTGATTGACGCCGCGTAGAGAAAATCCAGGGCGAAATCGCGATCGCCCGAAACATCCATGCTGTTGCGTGTGATGGCCGCGAAGCCCAGATCCCGCGCGATTTGCTCGCGATCGAAAGGAAAGCCGCTGCCTGCCAGCGCGCCCGATCCGAGCGGCATTACGTCCACCCGCACGCGGGCCTGGCTCAGCCGTTCATGATCGCGCGCGAACATTTCGAAATAAGCCAACAGGTAATGCGCCCACGGCACCGCTTGAGCACGCCGAAGATGGGTGTAGCCGGGAACAATGGCATGCGGATACTTGCGAGCCATGCCGACGAGCATGGCCATCAAGTTTACGAGCAGCGCGAGATGCACGTCGATCTGCTCGCGCAGCCACAGCCGGACGTCCAACGATACCTGTTCATTCCGGCTGCGGCCGGTATGAATCTTGTCGGCCAGGCCGCCGACTTTGTCTTTTAGTTTGCGAATGACGAAGGTGTGGATATCTTCGTCCGTGGCGCCTTCCAAGAATGATGGCAGTTTCGCTTCGTTGCGGATCTGTTCGAACGCAGCCACCAAGCGCTCGCGATCGTCGGCGGTCAGGATGCCGGCGCGCTCCAAGGCACGGGCAAAAGCCTGCGATCCGCGGCAATCGGCGTCCAGCAGTCTTTTGTCAAAATGCAGCGAACCGGAGAAGCGCTCGAAGACCTCCGAGGGTCCGCCCTCGAATCGACCACCCCAGAGTTTTAGCTCAGCCACGGCGACCTACGATTGTTTCGCGGCGGCCGCAGCCTGGGCGCGCACCTTGATCGGCAGACCGATCAGATTGATGAAGCCCAGCGCGTCCTTCTGGTTGTACTCGGCGCCCATGGTGAAGCTCGCGATGTTGAGCGAATAAAGCGAATACGGCGACTTGCGGCTGACGGGCTCGATATTGCCTTTGTAGAGACGTAGCGTCACTTCGCCGGTTGTGGTCTCGCTGGTCTTTTCAAAGAATGCGTCCAGCGCCTCGCGCAGCGGCACGAACCACAGGCCGTTGTACACCATCTCGGCGTAATCGAGTGCCAGCTTTTGCTTGTAGTGCAGCGTGTTTTTGTCGAGCGTGAGCGATTCCAACTCGCGATGCGCGTACATGATCAGCGTGCCGCCCGGTGTTTCATAGCAGCCGCGCGATTTCATGCCGACGAAGCGGTTCTCCACCAGATCGATGCGGCCGATGCCGTACTCGCCGCCAATTTTGTTCAGCGTTTCAAGCAGGCTTACCGCCGATCCGCGCTGGCCGTTCACGGAAACCGGGCGGCCCTTCTCAAAGCCAATGGTTACTTCCACCGGCTTGTCGGGCGCGTCTTTGGGGCTGCGCGTCAGCATCCATATTTCGTCCGGCGCTGAGTTGGCCGGATCTTCGAGCGCGCCGCCTTCGTGCGAAATGTGCCAGATATTGCGATCGCGGCTGTATATTTTCGTGGTGGTCTGCGAAATGGGCACATTGTGCTTGGCCGCGTACTGGATGGCGTCCTCGCGCGAAACGATATCCCACTCGCGCCAGGGCGCGATCACGGCGAGTTGCGGCGCCAGCGCTTTGTAGGTCAGCTCAAAACGGACCTGGTCGTTTCCCTTCCCCGTGCAGCCGTGCGCCAAACCGTCGCATCCGGTGGCGAGCGCGACTTCCACTTGCCGCTTGGCGAGCAACGGACGCGCGATGGAAGTACCGAGCAAATATTTGTGCTCGTAGACGCCGCCCGCGCGCACCATGCGCCACAAGTATTCGGTGACGAACTCCTCGCGCATGTCGGCCACATGGACTTCCGACGCGCCCGTCTTCAGCGCCTTCTCTTCCAGGCCTTTCAACTCATCTTCCCCCTGGCCGATGTCGCCGCACACCGCGACCACTTCGCATTGGTAATGCTCCTTGAGCCAGGGAATAATGATGGACGTATCAAGGCCTCCCGAGTAGGCCAAGGCTACCTTTTTGGGTTTGGTCATTTGGGATTTGGGATTAGCCGAGGAGCATCAATAGTAACGCCTTCTGTACGTGCAGGCGATTTTCCGCTTGATCGAAGACGGCCGATTGTGAAGATTCGATGACTTCGTCAACCACCTCTTCGCCGCGCTTGGCTGGCAAGCAGTGCAGGAAGATGGCTTCGGGAGCGGCCTGCTCGAACAGCGCCGCGTTCACTTGGTAAGGCGCGAAGTCGGCGAGCCGTTTTTCCTTCTCGTGCTCCTGGCCCATGCTGGCCCACACGTCGGTGTAGATTGCCTGCGCCCCGGCCACCGCCTCGGAAGCATCGTTGGTGATGACCAGCTGGCCGCCCGCCACCGCAGCGAGCGCTTCTGCCTGCGCCACGATCTCTGCATCGGGCTCATAGCCAACCGGCGTAGCGAGCGAAAAGTTCATGCCCAACCGCAGCGAAGCCAGCATCAGCGAATGGGCGACATTGTTTCCATCGCCGACAAACGCGAGCTTCAGGCCGCGCACGTCGCCGAATCGTTCCTGCAACGTGAAGACATCGGCCAGCGCTTGGCAAGGATGGAAGCGATCGCTGAGCGCGTTGATCACCGGCACGCTCGACCAGTGCGCCAAGTCGTCGATGGTGTTTTGCGAAAAAGTGCGCGCCACAATCGCATTGGTCCAGCGGTCAAAATTGCGCGCTACATCCTTCAAGGGCTCGCGATCGCCGATGGGTCCGACGCTCAGAACGGCGTCGCCACCCAGTTGCTTGATGGCCAGCTCAAAGGTGAACCGGGTCCGGAGGGAGGGCTTTTCAAACAGCAACGTGATGTATCGGCCAGCCAAAGCCTTGGCAAAACGAGCAGGACTCGCCTTCAACTGTTGAGTGAGGTCCACGAGCGCAAGCAGCTCATCCTGAGAGATATCCAGGTCACGCGTAAAGTCGTTGGCAGCAATCTTGGGAAGCGTTCTGGGCGCTGGCATTCTCTTGACCGGTTTAAGCGTTCCAACGGACGACATGGTTTTGGTGAGGCTCCCTTCAGTGTCGTGAGTGAATGTTTATTCACTCTAATGAATAATTACACATCGGGGCGCCGGTTGTCAACACTACCGAGCACCTGGTAGTGTCACGCGCTGCGTTGCTGGATTTCATGAATAACTATTCTGCGAGTGGAATGAGCAGATTGCCGCGTGTAGATCAAAAGTAGGGGCGGTTGTCAAGGAAATTCGGGAACGCGCCAGGCTAAAGGGATGTCCCTGACATTACCGATCTTGGCCGATGTTCGCGGTCGAAGCCCAGCAGTATTCCCCGATGTGCGAACCGCTCATAATCTTAACGTATGTGAGATTCAGCTTTTTGCTCAAAGGACTGTCGGCAGGAAGGTTAGTAGACTGGGGATCGCTGGGAACGATGCTCTGATACATCTCCACACGGTCGCCCGGTCTCAGGCTGACGATTTCGTTGTCATCTCTGGGGCAGTCATCGGAAGAGGTCATGACGCCCATCGTTGGCTCTTTCTTGGATTCACCGGGTCTCGATTGGCAGGACGCCAGCGCAATCAGAAGCACGAGGCAGGATACGCGCTTCAGCATCCGAACATCATACACCGTCCAAAATCGAATGGTAAGCTCAAAGAAACTGGCATGTCGGAGATCCAGGAGCTATTCCGAATCACTGAATTAAACCGGCTAAGCTGTCGATGTTCCCAGTGCAAGACGGAGCTACTCTTCGACGTGAAAACCGCAGCCTTCAAGGGTGCCGCTTGCCCGAGCTGTGGAAGTAACCTCTACCCACTGGCACAGGTTCTTGAGGCGTACCAATCGCTCTACAAGGAAGTGGTCAGATCCAAGCTTGATATTCGGCTGCTCACGGACGCCATCGAAAAGCCACTCGGCTCGGAGCTAGGCGGCGTCAAGTAACTCCCGCAAATTCCACATATGATCCGCTATTCCCGCTTCCATTGCGGGCGTCACGCGGATCGAGCCATGTAACCGGCAGAAGTTGTAGTAGGCCACGTGCAGCGCGATTGCCGCTTTGTGGCTCTCTAGCTTCTTTGAGAAACCATTGGTGAGCCGGGTAAGGCGACGGATTTGCATCCGCATCGTAAGGTTTTGGCGCTCGACATGCGAAGTGCATATTCTCGCAGGATCAGGATCACCGCTCATCGGCACCGGCATGGCTTCAATCATGCGGGCCGGAGAATAGCGGATTTCGTTCATCTGCGGCATGGAATAGAACTTTATAAGCTGCGCGAAATCGCAGCGATCCGCCAGCATCTCATCAACGGCAGTACGGTAAGCCCGGAGGCCGTCGCTGGTTAGCTGAAACCGCACATTCGGATTTGTTGCGCGGCGCAACTTGAAGGTTAGCTCAAAGGCTTTCTCCAGAGTCCTCCGACCCACCGCAAAGGCCAAGATGAGCTTAGTATTGCGTTCCAGGGCTACCCAGGTCCACACGTCGCCGATAGTATCGTCCTGATATTCGTCCGGGCGCTTGTGCCCTTCTTTCTTCCGGCAATAGCCCCAGATTTCGTCCGTTTGAACTTCGGTTGCCGGAACGTCGCGTACAAGGCGGTCCATGAGTTTCTCGCAGCGCTCACCAGCGATCAAAAGCAGGTCGATGATCGTATCGCGCCGGATGCCGGTCATGCGCTCAACGGAGCGAACAGAGCAACCTTCGAGTAGCATGCGAAGTGCGGCGAGACCACGTTTCTCTTTCAGGTAGTCTTCGGTGCGGAAGGACGGCGCATGATCTTCAGTGAACGTCGCGCGGCAAGCAAGGCAGCGATAGCGCTGCAATCCGTTCCGGTGACGGCCAAAGCATTTGCTGGACTCAGAGCCGCACTTGGGGCAGATAATCGCGGGAGTGTTTTCTACGGTCACCGTCATACTTTAATCTTACAGCAAGCGCTTGCTGTCGTCAAGAACTTTCTTCAAACCTGCGATGATTTTCAATAGAATGTGCGGAAGGCCGCAATCACGTGTGGAGAGGCGTAATTATGATTGGGCTATCGAAGCCGCACGATAAGAACTGCGTGCGGCTTCCCGAAAGGAGAACTGTGACTATCATCGCCGGATTTCGGTCTACACTGGGCGTCGTTCTTTGTTCAGATACACAGGAGACAATTGAGTTTGCCAAGCGTCACGTGGCGAAACTGAAGGTATACCCACGGCAGACCAGCGTCTCTAAAGTCGTCAAAGAAGCCGATCTTGCGGTTGCGTTTTGCGGAGCTGGTTATGGCCCCTTCATCGATCTTCTAACACGGAAGGCATGGAAAGCAGCGAAATCCTCAGAAACGCTCCAGGAGGCGTGTGACTGCATCGAGAAAAGCATCAAAGACACCTATAGCGAGTACCAAGACATTTATCAGGCCCAGGCAGCTACCTATTTGCAGGCAGAACTGCTGTACGGGGTGAAGATGCAATGGGAAAGCCATCTCTTCTCCGCTGTGGGTCCGATGGTCAACCCCGTTGATGACTACTACTCTGGCGGCCAAGGACACTACATGGCCGATTTCCTTGCCTCCAGAATGTATGACGGAACACTGGACGTGCATCAATGTGTCATCCTTGCGGCGTATATTCTTCTCCAGGCGAAAGAGCATGTCGATGGCTGTGGGGGCGCAAGCCATATAGCCGTGTTGAGGAACACGGGCGAGAGTGGCCGAATCGATCAGGCACGCGTGGAGGCTATCACCCAACTGCTCGAATTGATTGACCGGCAAGCCGGAGAAATGATTCTCGACGCCGCTAATCTGCATATGGACCAAGATCATTTCGAGGATGCCATCAAGAAGCTGCAAGATCACATTACGCACGCTAGGAACGACGCCAGGGACGCAATTACACACCGCGATCAGTGGAGGGAATATCTGTTTTCGAGCGAGGGCAAGACCGTTGATCCCCTCGGCTTCTTGATCGCACAATCGGAATCGGAGAGCGACCCCCAAGAAAGCGAAACCTCGTAGTGTAGGGGGGGTTACTGCTCTTCTCGGCGCGGCTTTCCGCCAGCTCGGGTCTTTCTCATCGCCGCGATCTGGCGGAAATACTCCGGCCCGCGTTCTGCGGTTTTCTCACCGCCTAACTTGCCTAACGTCGCCGCCGGAACGGATGTAGGGCTACTGAGCAGTTCTTTGGCGAGCATCCGTGCTGAGTAGAGAATTTCTTCCAGGCTCTCGATGCCGCCAGGCGAGACCGGCTTTGAGGAGACGATTCGATAGGCCTGGTCAATCAGGTTTTTGAGGGCGCGGGCATCAGAGCGCTTTGGCATGTTTCAACGGTAACAGCGATCCGAGCATTGTTCAAGCGCTTGCTGTTAGCCAGCAACGCAGCGCGTGACACTACCGAGCACCTGGTGGTGTCCTGCCATGCGTTGCTGACTTCGATGAATAAGTATTCAGCCTGTAGTATCAGTGCTTTACAAAGATTAGATCAACATGAGCACGAGTTGTCAAGGACGTTTTGAGATTGATGAAATCCGGCGATTCTGTCACGCTTGAAGCATGGCAAGCCAAGCGGATCTCCATGCCCTATGCAATCTCATCGAGCAGGCCTATCTGGTCGTTTCTAGCGATCCGATGCCGCCTGGAGGACAGGAGAGCGCACGGGAGAATCTCAAGACGGCCTTGGCGCTGGCGAAGCTGCTGGAGGATCGTAACAGAGTTTCAACCCGAGAATAGCGGTAGCGGGGTTACGTCGTAGTGGCTACCGACGGCCAGATCCGGCTAGTTGTTCGCGGCTATGTGGATGGGATATACTTTTGTCCCTCCCCCATGCCGAAAGAAAAGCCGCTCCTGAAGATCAAAGTCACTGGCCCGGCCCTAAGGCCGGGACACATTCCGATTCCTCTTCTGCTTACAATCTGCACCGAAGCCCAAAAAGCCATCAACCGTCAAGCAAAAGCGCTCGCAGGCAAGCCGTTAGGACCAGGACGCCACACAAAGGAAGTGGTTCAAGAGTGCAATCTTGATTTAGTTGGATTAAAGAAAGGCTCCACAACGCTAGACTTCGTTCCCGCCGCTGACCAGCAATCCATGCTGCTGATCGGCCAGGACGCTGTTAGCGGCGTCAGCGGGGCCCTTAAGTTCGTTACCAGTAAGCGGAGAAAGGCACCCCGACCAGATAATGCTGTTCTCGACTCCCTATCTAGCTTGGGAGAGGTGTTTTCCCATGGTGTTGAGAAACTAGAATGGATTGTTCCCGCTCATAACGGGACCAGAAAGGTTAGTGCTAAGTTCGACGCCGAAGTGCTACCTAAGCTAAAAGCTCAATTACAGCCGACGCTCCCGCTGGCCCAGCAGTCACCAGGGACGCTGCCTTTCGATTCTTTTGAGGGCACATTAGAGCTAACTGAAGGTAAGGGCCAGATCGTTCCGGCAGTAGGCCCTCCGACGCAGTTTATCTTTGGATCGGAGCAGGCCACCGCTGTTCTTGAAGCAACCCAAAAGTCAGTAAAAGCTACACTCCACAAGAAGACACATAAGCTTCGTGATATTGAGGTATCGAGCCTCTTCGGAAAGAGCGACTTTTTTGCGTCGAAAACAATCGATCAACTAATCACAGAGCAAGGGACGCAGCCCCTTAAAAAGCTAGAATCCCTATCGGGGGCAATCCCCGACGAAGACATTGATGATTTCATCGCCAATATCTATCGGGACCGTACAGCGTAGGAGACAGCATTGGCTACGCTCATGGTCGATACGGATGTCTACTCGTACGCTATTGCCACGAATCCGAGACGCGGAACTCCTTACAAGCGCCACCTTGAGGGAAATCTCATAGCGTTGTCATTTATCACAGTCGGAGAACTGTACGCAGGATACGAAAGGATGATTAACAAAGGCAGCTGGCCAGAAGACCGACTCAAAGAGTTAGAGTCGCGGCTCGTCAGCGTGACTGTCGTTTGTAGTGGACCCCATTTCTTGGACACGAAAACGGCCTTTTCTTAGATGGTGGGCGGCATTGAAAATAGAGGAGAGTCAATGCCCAAAACCCGCAAGAGTCACCCACCCAGCCTGAAGGCCA
>JBEKRO010000095.1:0-25518 GCA_049518655.1 Bryobacteraceae bacterium
ACGCATTCGGATCGTGCGGGTACGAGTGGATCACTCGATAGCCGTATTCGGGCGTCTGAGCGGCAGCGCTGAGTACGGTGACCAGGAGTCCACATACGATTCGAAATCTATTCATTGGGGTCGCGTCTTCTTCATTGGGGGGGCGTCTTCGGAACCACTTTGATCTCGAACAGCTTGGGCCAGAGTTTTCCTGTAACAAACAGCCGCTTGCCTAAAGCGTCATACGCGATTCCGTTCAAAATGTCGGTATCCTTCTTGTGATCGGCGGCCGGCAAAATGTTTGTGAGATCGATCCATCCGAGCACACGCCCGTCCATAGGCGAAATACGCGCGACGCGTTCCGTTAACCAGACATTGGCGTAAATCTCGCCCCGCACCCATTCCAGCTCGTTCAGATTCATCACCGGCTCGTCATGATCTCGAACCATGATGCGCCGCTTTTCCTGCAACGTGAGCGGATCCCAAACGCGGATTTGATCGGTTCCGTCGCTCATGTAAATGTTCCGGCCGTCATTGGCAAGCCCCCAGCCTTCGCCAGGGTAGTTGAAGGTTTGCTTCTTGCGGAATGTGGCTTGGCTATAAACGAAGCCGGTCTGCGTTTTCCAGGTGAGCTCAAAGATCTGCTGGTTCAGGACGGTGATGCCTTGACCGAAATAGAACGGATCCACTTCGACCCGCTGTACAACCTGTCCAGTCTCGAGTTTCACTTTCCGCACCGTGGAGCGGCCGTTCAGTCCCGTACCTTCGTACAAATATCCGCCATGGTATTCCAAGCCCTGAGTGAAGGCGGTGGAATCGTGCGGGTATGTGTGGATTACCTCATAGCCGTATTCCGGAGTTTGCTCGGCAGCGCTAAGAACAGCGGGCACGAGGCCGCATAGGATTAGAAATTTAATCATGAAGGAGAACCTTTAAAACTCCTGTTTTGGCCGCATCTCTGAATGCTTTCGCCGCACTCTTCAAGGGAAGCACCTCCGATATCATCGCATCCACGCGGACCTTCCGCTGAGCGAGCAGCCGTAGAGCCGGCTCGAAGCGGCCGCAGCGCGAGCCGATCAGTGTGATTTCATTGACGATCACAGGCGCCGAGTCAATGGATACCAATCCGTGAACAGTGGATTTCATTACCACGGTACCGCGCGGCTGCGTCATTTGGACAGCCTGCTTGAGGCCTTCGGCCGATCCCGTCGCTTCCACCACGAATTCGTATCTGGCCACCGGCAACTTCTTCGCGATTTCGGTGCTGACACCAGACCACTCGGCTATTCGCAGTTTTTCCTTGTGGCGGCCATATTGGTGTACTTGAGCGCCATGCGCCTGCAGAACCTGGCTGGCCAGCAATCCGAGCTTGCCATCGCCGAGCACAGCAACGGGCGCGCCGTGAGGGATGCGAACCTGGTCCAACATTTCGCAGGCCGCGGCTAACGGCTCAACGAACACGGCTTCCTGGGACGGAATCTCGCGCGGCACCCGCCGCAGATTTTTCTCGGGCAGCGTCAGGAATTCGCGAAACGCGCCGGGCTGTTTCACGATGCCGAGCACCGTTCGCTTGGGACAATGGCGACCCAGGCCGCGCGCGCACCACTCGCACTTTCCGCAGGCCAGATTGATCTCGCCCACCACGCGCTGGCCCACCCAGCGGCGATCGTCGGACTCCACCACTTCGCCTACAAATTCATGTCCGGGTGTCCCGTGGAAGCCGTAGTAGCCACGCTGCAGTTCAATGTCGGTGTTGCAGATTCCCCCATAGAGCAAGCGGATTAGTGCGAATCCTTCGGGACGGCGCGACCGCGACTGGCTGCGCACAAGGACCTTGCCATTCTCAAGACAAACCGAGACCATATTGGGGATACTTTAATCATGCTAGCTGAGTTGGGGTGTTTCGAGCAGCATTGCCGCGCGCGCTTTCCGATTGATGAAGCCATCTACAATTGCCCGGATTGTGGAGGCCTGCTGGAAGTGGTTTTCACCGAAGGGCGTGCGGAAACGGAGATGTTGAAAAAGGTTTGGCGCACGCGACGTACATCGAACGACTTGCTGGAGCAGAGCGGAGTGTGGCGCTACCGCGAACTGCTGCCCTTCGATGGCCATCACCATCAAGTGGTGTCGCTTCGGGAGGGTAACACGCCGTTACTGGAGGCGCCGCGCGCGGCGCGATACGGAGGATTGGATCACCTGACGTTCAAGCATCAGGGATTCAACCCGACCGGATCGTTCAAAGACAACGGCATGACGTGCGGCGTAACGCAAGCCATTCGGCTAGACCGTCAACGTGTGGCGTGCGTCTCCACCGGCAACACGTCCGCGTCGATGGCCGCATACGCGAGCGCAGCGGGGCTGGATTCGATCGTCTTCATTCCGCACGGCAATATTTCCTACGGCAAGCTGGCGCAGGCTTTGGAGTACGGCGCGCGCACTTTCCAGGTGGAGGCTAATTTCGATCAGATCCTGGCTCTGGTGCGCGTGCTTGCCGACCGGCTGGGGATTTATCTGCTCAATTCCATTAATCCGTTTCGTATTGAAGGCCAGAAGACGATCGTCTTCGAAATGCTGGACCAGCGCGATTGGAATCCGCCGGACTGGATTGTGTTGCCCGGCGGCAATCTCGGCAATACGTCGGCGTTCGGAAAAGCGCTGCGCGAATTGTGCCAGTTCGGCTTCATCCGGAAGATCCCGCGACTGGCTGTGATCCAGGCGGAAGGCGCCGCTCCGTTTTATGAGTTTATGAAGACGAAGGGTGAATTCCACGCGGTTCGCGACCCCCAAACCTTGGCTACTGCAATCAAGATCGGCGATCCGGTTTCCTGGCCCAAAGCGCTGCACGAGGTGACGGTCACCAACGGCACGGTAGAGAAAGTGAGCGAGCAGGAAATCGCGGACGCGAAGGCGGTGATCGGACAATGTGGAATCGGTTGTGAACCGGCTTCCGCCGCAACACTGGCGGGGATTCGCAAGCTCACCGAGGCGGGAACGATCCGGGCGGACGAAGACGTGGTTGCGGTTCTGACGGGAAACGTTCTGAAAGATCCGGACTACATCTACCGCTATCACACGGGCCAGTTGGAAGATCCCAATGGCAGGAAGATCGACGCAAAACTGGGTAATCGTCCCATAGTCGTACCGAACGACGCGGACGCCATCGCGAAAATGCTGGAAGGTTGATCGAGGCGCTACCGGCCGGGCCGGCCACCGCGGCGCTCGCGTCCGCCGCCACCACCAGGACCACGTCCACCACCGCCGCCTTCGCGGGGAACCATGGGACGGGCTTCGTTGACAACGAGTGCACGGCCCATCAGGTCGCGGCCATTGCACGCTTCCACGGCACGGTTAGCAGCGGTATCGTCGTTTATCTCAACGAAGCCGAACCCGCGAGCCTCGCCGGTAAAACGATCACGCATCACGTTCACGCTATCCACGGCGACACCCGCTTGGGAGAAGAAATCCGTTAAGTCGGCTTCAGTAGCCGCATAGGGTAGATTCCCCACAAATAGTTTCATTGACCAGACTCCTTGACATCATTTATTGAGAGGCATCTGTAGAGGCAGGTTCGCGACCACGGACTCGAAACACCAGCAGGGCCGAAGCCGGGAGGAAGGGCTGACTCCCATAACACCCTTTAGTGTGCCAAAAGTCAAGCGGCAGTGTCAAAAGCAAATGGCCCGAAAGGGCCACTATACGACAGTTCAGTCGCCCACAACGAAGCCGCAGGCGAGCTTGTGTAATCAGGTGCGCCCGCGATTCTGTGGGCTATCGAGGCGTGATCAAGCCTCCAAGTTTGTCCTGCTCGGAGCGCGAAGTTCGGGGAAATCGAGTGGAAAATGCCTCCAGGTATTTCAAACCGGTTCCGGTGTTGTAAAGGACAATACGCTCTTCCGGCTTAAGAAAACCGTTGGAAAGAAGCTTTTTCAGCGCGGCCACGCATGCGCCTCCTTCGGGCGCGGGGAAAATGCCGGTAGCAGTGGCGAGTTGGAGGCTGGCGTCGAGAAGTTCTTCATCACTGACTGCGATAGCGGTTCCATGGCTCGCGCGGATGGCGGTTAGCGAGAGCGCGTCGCCCAGCGGTTTTGGCACCCGCAACCCTGCCGCGACGGTGTGCGCGTTTTCCCAGAACGTACTCTTCGATTCACCGCTCTCGAACGCTCGCACCACGGGCTGGCAACCGGCGGCCTGCACGGCGATCATTTTAGGGCGCGCGTTTGAGATCCAACCCAGCGCTTCCAATTCGTCGAAAGCCTTCCACATACCGATCAAGCCAACGCCGCCGCCGGTGGGATAGAAGATGGCGCCGGGCAAGGTCCAGGCGAACTGCTCGGCCACTTCGTAACCCATGGTCTTCTTGCCTTCGATGCGATACGGTTCTTTGAGCGTGCTGATATCGAACCATCCTTCGGCGTCCTTCCGCTCGGCGATGATACGTGCGCAATCGCTGATGAGTCCATCGACCAGCGTGACGTGCGCTCCGTAGGCGCGGCACTCGGTGTAGTTGGATTGCGGGATGTCGCGTGGCATGAAGATGTGCGCTTCCAACCCGGCTGCGGCGGCATAGCCCGCGAGCGCGCTCCCGGCGTTACCGGCGGACGCGATGGCGACCTTGGAGATGCCGAGTTCCACGCACATCGAAATGGCGCACGATAGGCCGCGTGCCTTGAAGGAGCCGGTGGGGTTGATGCCTTCATCCTTTACCCAAAGATCGTTCGCTCCCAGCGTTGAGCCGAGACGGGACGTTTTCAACAACGGCGTCATGCCTTCGCCTAGCGAGACGATGTGTTTCGGATCGGAGACAGGGAGCAGAGGAGCATAGCGCCACATGGATGCGGGAGCGTTTGCAAGCGACTCGCGTGTCCAATTCGATTTGGCTTTTTCGAGATCGTAGCGGGCGAGAAGCGGTCCGCCGCATTCGCAGAGGGTATGAATGGCGCCAGCTTTACGACGCCGTCCGCAAACGCTGCACTCTAAATGGGACACGGTAGACATAAGGAAGTCCGATCATAACAATGTGCTTCGTGCGAGATTGGTAGGGAAATGAAATCGAGGCGGAAGTGGCTGCGGAAAGTTGTCGTTGGAACCGTATCGTTGTTTGTCGGGCTATATGGCTTATGCTGCATCGGTATCGTTTTGCTGCGCTGGATTGATCCTTGGACTACTACCGTGCAGATGGAGCGCCGCGCCCAGGCGCTTCGCGAACATCGCGTTTACAAGAAGCGCTACGAATTCGTTCCGCTGGCGGACCTTTCCCCCAACTTGCAACATGCGGTGGTGGCGGCAGAGGACGGGCGCTTTCGCCAGCACCACGGATTCGACTGGATCGAGATGCAAAAAGTTATAGAAGACGACGTCAAGCGGGAGCGCATGGGGCGGGGAGGTTCGACGATTACGCAACAATTGGTCAAGAATCTGTTTTTAACAACCGAGCGCTCTTTTGTTCGCAAGGGCGTGGAGTCTTCCCTGGTGCCGGTGGTGGAGGCGCTTTTGACGAAAGACAGAATTCTGGAGTTGTACCTCAATGTCATCGAGTGGGGGCCGGGAATCTACGGAGCGGAGGCTGCGTCGGAACACTACTATCACACCAAGGCGTCGAATTTGACGCGCGAACAATCGGCGCGGTTGGCCGCCATCATTCCCGCGCCTCTCAAGCGAAAACCCGAGCGAATGAACGAATACAGCGGTATCATCCTGGACCGTATGGCGCAGACCGGCTGGTAACTCGATTTGCATCGATCAGCGCGGATACGATCGCAGTCGCGGGGGATGCGCGTCCGGCTCCAGCAACCAGGCAGTGCGAGCCGGATAATAGCGCAGCAGCTTTTGATTTTCTTCGGCGCCGAGGTCGCGAGCCCAGACAATACGTGCATGATCGATGTCGGCGCCGTTGTGAACCCATTCCTGAAACTGGTGCTGCGGCCAATAGCGCACAAAAACCAATTGTTGGCCGGGAACGGTGTCGAGTTGCCGGCGGATGGCGATGCGACCCTGGGGATCTCCATGATTGATGGCGTCCCAGGTTTCGAATGGCGTCATGGCAGTGTAGAGATCGCTGTCGCGCGAGGCGTGGAGTCCGTACCAGAAGAGGAAATGGGCTGCGCAGAGAAATAGCAGAACGTGCGCGGCTTGTTCATTCCAACCGCTGAGGCGATCTAATCCAGCAACACCGAGCAATACGAACAAACAAGTCAAGACCGCAATGTAGTGGGTGTAGAAGTAGGGATAGAAGTTTGTTCCCAGGCTGAAAGTGACGATCGTCAGGATAACCCACGCGAACCGGTATTCGCGCAACCTCAGCAGAAACGTCGGCAAAGCCAGATAAAGTGGCGCGAGAAGGAAGAAACGGTAGAAGCGGAGTCGGCTGGCCCAACGCTGCCAATAACCGGCGAATGAGTCCGTGCCGGGGCCGTGCACTTCCGATTGCGTGTCGTAGTCGAGCTGTTGCTCGCGCGTCAACGGCTGGTGCGGCGTGGGGATGGGCTGCACGGTAAATGAGGTGGGGACGCCGTATTGATACTGGCTCAGGGTGTACGGAAGCGTCGTCCACTGGCCCGTGAGCTGTTTGTTCTGGAGCAGCATGAGCCCGATGGCGGGAGCAACGACCAGCGCCGCGACGGCGGAGGCACGTGCCAGCGTTCGCAAATCCGTCAAGAAAAATAGAACCACGCTCAAGAGCAAGAAGATCGACTCATAGGGCCGGGTGAGTAGTTGCAGCGCCAGGCCGAGTCCCAAGAAGACCGCATCGCGCCGATGTGCCGAATCGCGCAAACGAGGCAGCGATCCAAACACCAGGCATCCGGCGCAGGCTGAGACAGCGCCGCCCCAATAGCTATTCATCCATTGGCTGAGCGGGCCAAACTCGATGACGGCTAGCAATCCACCAACGAGCGCCCATCCGGGAGTGGTCCAGGCGCGCAACATCCAGTAGCACAGCGCGCAGAGTCCGCCGATGCTCAGAGCCACTCCCGCCCAAGGGTGGCCGAACAGCGTCCAGCCGATAGCGAGAATCAGGCCTTGGCCGAGCGGAAAGATGGAAGCGTACGTGGGTTGCTGTAACACGAAGAACGTCTCGAAGAACTGGTGCAGCGGGTGCATGGAATTCGCCAGCCGCAAATGGCGCAGGGTGTCGGCGATCAGGAGATAGCTGAAATCGTCTGAAACGTTGGCCGATGGAATTGGATATTGAGGAAGCAGCGCAAGGCGGAGCGCGACGGGAAGCAAGGCAAGAAGCGCCATGCACCACCCGGCCTTCTGGGCGAGACGCAGGCCATAAGGCTCGACCCAAGGCCGACACGCCAGAGCGAGGATCACCAAGACAAGCGTCACGAAGAGTTCGATAAAATCGCTCGCGCTGAAGCCCAACCGCAACACGTGAAAGACGTCCATGGGTTAGTGAACCTGTTCGAAGCGCAGGGGTGGGGTCTTGGTAGGGGCCGGAGGGGGCGTTGGTTTCGGCGGCTCCGCTTCGGCTTGGTAGGGGCTCAGCGTGGGCGGAAGAGCGTCCGGCTCCAGCAGCCAGGCCGTGCGGTCCGGATAATAATGCAAAAGCTTTTGGTCCTCCGAAGAGCCGAGATCGCGCGCCCACACAACGCGCGCATGGTCGATATCCGCGGCGTTGTACACCCATTCGTTCTGGAAAATGTGTTGCGGCCGGTAACGTACGAACACCAATTGCTTGCCGGGCGATTGCGCGAGTTGTTGGTTGATGGCCGCACGGCCGTCAGGACCGGAGCGTTCGAGGAAGCTGCGTCCATAAAAGAACAAGAAGTGGGCGAGGCACAGGAAAAGGATCAGGCGGGCGGCATCTGGATTGAGCCGATGGAGCGCAGTTACGCTGACGAGTACGAAGAGACACGTCAGCGCGCCGAGGTAATGCACTTCGAAGAACGGATAGAAATTGACGCCGAGCGCGAAGATCAAGAGGGTCAGCGCAAGCCAGAGAAAGCGAAACTGGCGAAGGCTTGCGAAGAAGAACGGGAGTGCGACGTACAGCGGTGCAAGAAAAAAGAAGCGGTAGAATCGCACGCGATATTCGAGGCGGAATAGGTAACTCTGGATGGTTTCGGGTCCGCTGGACCGGAAGGAATTCTGCATTTTGTACTGCATCTGCTGCTCGCGCGTGAGTTCCTGATGAGGCTGTGGATTCGTCTGCCAGGTGAATGCCGCGGGAACGCCATATTGGTAGCGGCTCAGCGAGTAAGGAAGAGTGGTCCAACTGCCGGTGACCTGCTTATTTTGGAGCAGGGAGAGCGCGATGGCCGGGAGTAAGACGATCGCGGCGGCCAATGCAGGCTTTGCGAGCGACCGCCAAACTGGCAGGAGAAATAACAGCACGCTCAGCGCCAGGAAGATGGTTTCGTATGGCCGAGTGAGCCAGTGCAAACTAATGCCTAAACCCAGCAATACACCGTAGCGCGCGCTCGCTTCCGCCCGCAGACGGGGCAGCGCGCCAAACACCAGGCATCCCGCTATCGCCGCGAACGAGCCGCCCCAATAGCTGTTCATCCATTGATTGAGCGGCCCGAATTCCATGACCGCGAGCACGCCCCCCGCGAGCGCCCAGCCGGGTGTCGTCCAGCCGCGCAACATCCAATAACAGAGCGCACACATCGCTGCGGTGGACAGCAGCACGCCGGCCCAAGAGATGCCAAAGATCGCGCGGCCGATGGCTAACACAAGGCCTGGGCCGATGGGATAAATGGATGCGTATGCGGGCGTTTGCAAAACAAAAAATGTCTCGAAGAATTGATGCAGCGGGTGCGGCGGATTGGCGAGGCGCAAGTGCAGCAGCGTATCGGCGACCAATAAGTGGCCGAATTCGTCGTAAACATCGGGCGAGGGAACCGGATGATGAGGCAACATCGCCAGGCGAAGCACGACGGGAAGCAACGCCAGCAGCAACATGCACCAGCCAGTCTTCGGCGCCAGCCTGCGTGCGAAAGGTTCAATCCAGGGGCGCGAAACGAGCACCAGCACAAACAGGAAGGCGGCCAGCGCGAGTTCGACAAAATCGCTCACGCCAAAGCCAATCGGATTCTGGAGCGGCACGAAGGTCTATTCTCGCAGAGGCGATAGCGGCTGATACGATAGCTAGTTCATGACCATTGTTCCGGGCAGCCCAGAGGAACTTGCGGAGTCTCTGGCCGAGGCGGGCTCGCGAAACCAGCGGATCACGCTGCTGGGACATTGCACCAAGGGACGAATGGGCGGCCCTATCGCGCCGTCCGACGTCACTATCTCCACGGCGGGGCTCAACAAAGTTCTCGAATACGAACCCCGCGATCTGACGATCAGCGTTGGGGCGGGCATTTTGTATTGCGAACTGAGCCGCATTTTGGCGGAGCACCGGCAGATGATCCCACTGGATCCTCCGTTTTCCGATCGCACCACGCTTTCCAGCAGAGCAACGATGGCGGGCATCGTGGCGGCCAATACTTGCGGGCCGCGCAGGCGGCTGTATGGCAGCGCGCGCGATATGGTGATCGGCATGACCTTTGCCACGCTGGAAGGCAAGCTGGTCCGGACTGGGGGCATGGTGGTGAAAAATGTCGCGGGGCTGGACATGGGCAAGCTGATGATCGGATCGTTCGGGACACTGGCCGCGATTGCGACGTTGAATTTTCGTCTCTATCCAATGCCAGCGGGAACGCGCACGTTCGTTCAGGACTTCAACAAAATCGCGGACGTGATGGCTGCGCGTGATGAGGTGCTGAAGGGCAGGCTGCAGCCGGCGGCGATCGATATCGTGAAGAACGGTGGAAGCTATCAGCTTGCGATTCAGGCGGGCGGAAGTGCTACGGTTCTGGATCGCTATTCGCGCGAGCTGTCGCGCATGCGAGTGTTGGAAGGCGCCGAGGAGGAAACGCTGTGGCGAGGTATTCGCGAAGCGACGCCGCAGTTTCTAAGGACGCACGAGAATGGCGCCGTATTGCGCGTTTCGTGTGTGCTCAGCGATGTGGGAAGGGTACTGGAATCATTGCCGGCACAGGCCTCGGCGCGCGCCGGGTCAGGGGTTTGCTATGGGTACTTCGAGCAGGCCACCGATCTAAACGATGCACTGCGTCATCCGCAGGTAGGCACGAGCGTGGTTGAGTTCGCGCCCCCCGAGTTCCGCGAAAAAGCCGGGCTCCACAATACCCCTCTGTGGCCTCGGCAAGGAAGCGATTTTGCGATGATGAAGAAGATCAAGGAAATGTTCGATCCGCAAGGTCTTTTGAATCGCGGCAGGTTGTATGGCCGCATCTGACATTACCGCATTCGATAAACCGCAACAATCCGATCTCGACCGCTGCGTGCATTGCGGACTGTGCCTGAACGCCTGCCCCACGTATCGCGAACTGCACGTAGAAATGGATTCGCCGCGCGGCCGCATCTATCAAATGGTGCAAGTTGCGGGCGGCGCTCCGATCAGCCCGTCTTACATCGAGCACATCGACCTTTGTCTGGCGTGCCGGGGATGCGAGACAGCCTGTCCGTCGGGCGTGGAATATGGACGGTTGGTGGAAGCAGCGCGCGCAGAAATAGAAGACAAGATCCGGCGTCCGTGGCGGGAACGACTACTGCGCTGGATGGTTTTTCGCAAGCTGCTTCCGTCGAGGCGGAATCTCGAAATCGCCGGAGCGTTGTTGAAACTTTATCAGGCGAGCGGTTTGAAGCGGCTGGCGGCGCTGCCCGGATTTCTTCCGGCGCGGCTTCGCGAGGTGGAGGCTTTGGCGCCGGAGATCGAAACGCCGTTTTTCTTCGCTTACTACGGCAAGACGCTGCAGGCTGAAGGAGAACAGCGGCATCGCGTGGCCTTTCTCGGCGGCTGTATTGCGAATCTCAGTTTCGCGCGTCTGAATGAAGCGACGGTGCGCGTGTTGCAGAAGAATGGATGTGAAATCACGATCCCGGCAAGCCAGGGTTGTTGCGGCGCGCTACACGTGCACGCGGGGATCCGGGACGAAGCGCGCAAGCTGGCTCGGCGGAACATCGATGCGCTGGTGGATGGAGGGTATGACGCGATCATCACCAACGCGGGCGGCTGTGGGTCGACACTGAAGGAATACGGGGAGCTGCTGGAGCATGATCCGGACTATGCCGAGAAGGCCCGGCGGTTTTCGGCGTCGGTGAAGGACGTGAATGAGTTTCTGGCTTCCATCGAGCTGAATCCGCCGATGCGTGTGGTTCCACTCACGGTCACCTATCAGGATTCCTGTCACTTGGCGCATGGCCAAAAGATTCGGTCCGCACCCAGGAAACTACTGGCGTCCATTCCGGGGTTGGAGCTTCGTGAGATGCAACTCTCGGATCTGTGCTGCGGCAGCGCGGGAATCTACAACGTGGTTCATACGGGGATGGCGATGGCGCTGTTGAAGAAAAAGATGGACAGCGTGAATGCGACGGGCGCACCGGTGATTGCGGCCTCGAATCCAGGATGCATGCTGCAACTCAGGGAGGGCGTGCGAAGGTTTGGCAAAGGTCAGCGCGTGGCGCACGTGGTGGAGATCTTGGACGAGGCTTACCGGGCTGGCGAAGGCGAACGAGCGAACGTTAGAGACTTAAAGTGAAGATCGCGCCACCGGAAAGGCCATTCGCAGCCATCACCGAGCCGCCATTCTGCTCGACGATGGATTGCACCACGTAGAGCCCCAGGCCCGAAATGATCGACTTGGTGGACACGCGCGGGTTAAAGATTGTGGGGAGCAATTCCAGCGAAATGCCCGGACCATCGTCGCTGACCACGATTTCCGTGCTGTGCGCGCGAATGCGAATGTTCTTCGCGCCGGCCTGTGCCGAATTCAGGAAGAGATTCACAAAAACGCGCTCCCATCCGGCTCCATCGCCTTTCAGGCGAAAGTCAGCGTCGATCTCGGACGAAAAGTCCATCTTCGGACGGTTAGCGCATTCCAGATAATCCTGACAGAATAGAGATGCATTTTCGATAATTGGGGCGAGTTCGATGGCGGTGCGATTGGTTTCGAGAATGCTGTGGGCGATGCGATGGCCGCGTCCGGCGCTGCGCTGCAGCGTGTGGGCCAGCTTCTCCCAGCGAGGATCCTCTTCCAACAGCTCCGCGCTTTCCGCGATGGTCTGAAACACGTTGTTCAGATCATGAACCAAACCTTCCAGCGTTAGATCGGCGACAGCCATTCGGATATTTACTCCGCGACTCGCTGTAGTGTATCGAAAAATTCGGGGAAAGACACGGAGGCGGCATCCGCGCCCAAAACGGTGCAAGGCCCGTCGGCGGCAAGCGCGGCGATGGAGAAGGCCATCGCGATGCGGTGATCGCCAAACGAGTCCACTTCCGCGGCATGAAATTGCTGGCGGCCGGGAACTTCGAAGCCGTCCTTGGAAAGCTCGATCTTGAGACCCATGCGCCGGA
Source organism: Bryobacteraceae bacterium (assembly GCA_049518655.1). Classification (GTDB taxonomy): domain Bacteria; phylum Acidobacteriota; class Terriglobia; order Bryobacterales; family Bryobacteraceae; genus Palsa-89. The sequence continues at coordinate 12,350 of JBEKRO010000095.1, forward strand.
AGTTTTCGGCGATGGTCGCGATCCGGTCTGTCTCTTTCACGCGCAATTCGGAAGCATCGCGCACGATCAGACCTTGCTCGCTGGCGGCGCCCAATACGGCCAGCACTGGAATTTCGTCGATCAGCGCGGCAGTGCGGGCTTTTTCGAGCACTCCGCCTTGAATGCGCGACTTGCGGATCAGTACGTCGCCGATTAACTCGCCACCGGACGAACTCACGTCCAGGATTCTAATTTGCGCGCCCATCTCGGCCAGGAAATCGAGCAGCGCGGAGCGGGTGGGGTTCAGTCCAACGCCGTGAATGGTGAGGTTGGACTCGCGAACAATCAGCGCGGCAACCAGAAAAAACGCGGCGGACGAAAGATCGCCGGGAACGCGAAGCTCGCGACCTTCCAGTCGCGGGCGGCCAGTTACGCTGATGGAGAGCCGGTCGACATCCACGTCCGCGCCGAATTCGCGCAATGCCAGCTCGGTGTGGTCGCGGGTGCGCAGCGGCTCATGGACGGTAGTTCGCCCGTTGGCGTACAGTCCCGCAAGAAGAACGCAACTCTTCACTTGCGCGCTCGCCACCGGCAGCGTGTATTCGATCGGATGGAGCTTGCCTCCATGAATCGTCAACGGTGGAAAACGATTCTCGCGCGCTTCGATGCGCGCTCCCATCTGCGACAGCGGCTTCATAATCCGCTCCATGGGACGCCTAGACAAAGATTCGTCGCCGCCGATGGTGGTTGCAAATGGTTGCGCGGCGAGGATGCCGGAGAGCATTCGGATGGTGGAGCCCGAGTTGCCCGCGTCGAGCGCAGCGGCGGGCTGGTGCAATCCGTCCAAACCGCGGCCATGGATGCACAGGATCCCGTCGTGCGTTTCGTTTTCCGCGCCCAGAGCTCGCATACACGCGAGCGTCGATTGGCAATCGGCGCCGGTCGAATAGTTCGATATTTTGGTCGCGCCTTCGGCGATGGACGCCAGCATGGCATAGCGGTGGGAGATGGATTTGTCGCCGGGCAGCTGGACCGCGCCACTCACGCTGGTGGCAGGAGAGATTTGCTTGCGCATCGAAATTAGAGTGTAGCGTACCTCTGTTGGTACTTAGGCCGTCGCGTTTTGTCCCGCGCTGACTGCCGCACCGATCACGCCATTGACGTCGCTGCTCGGAACCACCTCAAAGCCGTAGCTTTGCAGCGGGCTCATCTTTACCATCTCGTGCACGTATTGATGCAGGAGATTGAGATCCAGGTGCCTGGCGTTGAATCCGGAAATGAAAAATTTTCCCGGGCCGGCCAAGTGAATCGAATTGGCCGTTGCGGCTGCCAGTGCACGATGCCACAATTTGACGAACTCGACACAACGCTGGTCGCGCTTCTGCGCATTCTCGAACACTTCATCCGGTTCCATATCCAGAAAACGCAGACGCATGGCTCGCTGCCCCATGATGCCCTCTAAGTGGCCGACGCCGCCGCAGCCGCAATAGCGTTCGCGCGGATCGAGCGACACCACTACGTGGCCGCCTTCCCAGACTCCTTCGCGTCGCGGATAAACTCCAAAGCCGATGCCGTTGCCGAGCGTCCACACTCGAATGAAGCGATCCAGAACTCCGTGCGTTGCTGCCAAGCCAGCCGCCAATACGTCGGCGTCGTTGTAGACGTAAACGGGAGCAGTGATGCCGCAATTGCGCAGCGCATCCCGTACCAGGTTCTGCATGTGAGCGCCCTTCAGCTGGCGCAGGTTGGGCGACTCTTCAATGAAACCGCAATTGATGATGCCGGGCAGCCCGACGCCGATGGCATCCACCGTTTGTCCGGCGGCCACGGCCTGAATCTCCTCGGCGAAACGCTTCGCAATTCCATCGGGAGGCAGACTGAGCAGCGGTTCGTCCTCGGGGCCCTGCTGATAGACACGCAGTTTGCCGACCAGTTGGTGCCCTTCCACCAGCCCGGTGGCGATCTCCTCGGCGGTGGTAATTCCAATTGTCCGAGCCATGTTTTATTGCGACCACTTCGCCAGTTTATTGAGCCCGTTGAATGCCGCGGCTTTATAGCACTCGGCCAATGTCGGGTAGTTGAAAACGGTATCGACGAAATACTCCACGGTTCCGCCCAGAATCATAACTGCCTGGCCGATGTGAAGCAACTCGGAAGCGCCTTCACCAATGACGTGCACGCCCAGCACCTGTTTGGTCTCGCGATGAAAACAGATCTTCAGACGTCCGGTGGTGTCGCCCCGGATCTGGCCTCGCGCGATCTCGCGATAATACGCCACACCCACTTCGTAGGGAACGTCTTCGTCGGTGAGCTGCTCTTCAGTCTTACCGATGAACGAAATCTCCGGAATGGTGTAAATCCCGTAGGGATAACTGGCGGGGTTGGAGATCAGCTTCTTGCCGAAAGCCCCGGCTGCGGCGATCCGCCCCTGTTCCATCGAAACCGATGCCAGGCTCGGAAATCCGATCACGTCGCCGACAGCGAAAATGTGCGGCTGCGCGGTCCGGTATTCGCAATCGACTTTGATGCGCCCGCGCGAATCGGACTCCACGCCCGCCGCCGTCAGGTTGAGCTCATCGATGTTCCCTTGCCGGCCCACCGCATATAACAGGGCATCGCCCGAGAGCTTCTTCTGACTCTCCAGCCTGGCCACCACGGCGCCTTCGGCCGTTTCCTCCACGCTGTCCACTTCTTCATTCAGCCGCAGGGTGACGCGATGGTCGCGCAAGTTATAGGACAGCGCCTCCACCATCTCCGCGTCGGCGAACTCGAGCAGCCTGGGCCGTTTCTCTACCAGGATGACGCGCACACCCAGAGCCGCGAACATGCAGGTGTACTCGACGCCGATAACGCCGCCGCCCACCACAATCAGCGATTTGGGGATCTCGGGCATGTCCAACACCTGGTCGCTGTCGATGATGTTGCGGCCATTGATCGGCACTTTGGGTGTTTCCGCGGGTTTGGTGCCGGTCGCGATAACGAAGAATTCGGAACAGTAGGTCTGTTCCTGGCGTGAATTGGTGACACGTAGAGTGTGCGGATCGATAAAGCCTGCGATCCCCTGGATGAGCTCGACGTTATTGCGCGACAACTGGGCCTGGATCACGTCCACTTCGGTCTTGATCACGTGCTGGACGCGGAATGCCAGATCCGCCATGGTGATCTTGTCTTTGACGCGATAGTTCACGCCATAGATGTTCTGGTAGTAATAGCCGGAGAGGTGGAGCACGGCCTCGCGAAAAGTCTTACTCGGAATGGTGCCGGTGTTGACGCAGACGCCGCCAACCACTTCGCGGCGCTCCACCAGAGCCACGCGTTTACCCATTTTCGAGCCTTGGATGGCCGCGCGTTGCCCGGCCGGCCCGGAGCCGATAACGATCAGATCGTAGGTTTGCACCGTGGAACCAATTTAACGCACGAGGAGTCCAGGACGCACGACAGCCGAATCACGATCCGTTGTCAATCGTGTCAAAACGGGATAGGGAAAGGAAAATTTTACACGAATCAGTGCTTTCGGCCCGTTCTAGATGGAACGTATGGATCTTAAGTACTATTAGTTTGCATTTGGCCGGAGACGTGCTATCGTAGCCAGAGAAGGAGAACGACTCATGTCACTTCGCAATACACCTGTCCTTGTGGGAGCCTTGTCGATCTTGGCGTTGGGGAGCGTAGGATGCGCGACAAAGAAGCACGTCCGAGAAGCCATCGCGCCTGTTCAGAACCAGGCTAATCAGACCCAGGCCCAGTTAGGTACTTTGCAAAAGCAGACTGACGACTACAAAGCTAAAACCGACCAGTCCATCGGGGATTTGGACCGGCAGGTAGCGACAGCCGATGAGAAGGCCACCGACGCCGGCAAGAAGGCAGCCGAAGCTGCCGCCAGTGCCGCGCAAGCCAACACTGCTGCCGCTGCGGCCGCACAGCAGGCCCAAGCCGCGACTACCTTGGCTCAACAGACGGGAACCAAGCTGGATACCACTATTCAGAACTTGGATAACTACAAGTTGATCAGCACGGCGCCTATCTACTTCGGCTTTGGAAAGAGCATTTTGAGCAAGGATGAGCAAGCGAAGCTGGATGATGCCGTTCAAAAACTTTCCAGCATGAAGGGTTATGTCGTTGAGGTGGAAGGGTTTGCAGACCGAACCGGCAACGTAGCTTTTAATCGCGACCTTAGCCGCAAGCGTGCGGACGCCGTGGTGCACTACTTAGCGGTGGAACACAACATCCCGTTGCGCTCGATTCGTGAACTGGGCGTCGGCAGCGATTTTCCGGACGCGAACAATAAGACCCGCGACGACCGCAAGGAGAATCGCCGCGTCGATGTGAAGATCTACATGCTGGATGTCACTGGCCAAGCGCAGGCTGCTAACACAGTGCCAGCCAACGCATCGGCACAGTAATACGTCAATCTAAGCGAAGACGGATTTAAACATAGACCCGGAAGCAATTTAGCGCGGCTGGACGGCCTTGGTGAGTCGTCCAGTCGCGCTTTTTAGTTGTGGGCATATAATCGGTGGACCGGAGGCCGATTATGAGCACATATGTTCTGGTTCATGGGGCGTGGCACGGAGGCTGGTGCTGGAAGCGCGTCCGCCGGCCACTGCAGGCGCTGGGGCATGACGTCTTCACACCGACGTTGACTGGCGCCGCAGATCGAGCCCATCTTTTGTCCCCTGAGGTAAACCTCGAGACGCACATTACCGACGTAGTGAATCTCATCCGTTGGGAGGAACTCTCGGATGTGATTCTTTGCGGCCATTCCTATGGCGGCTGTGTGATTAGTGGCGTGGCAGATCGCATTCCGGATCGAGTTGGCGCGCTGGTGTATTTGGATGCTTTCGTACTGGAGAACGGCCAAAGTCTTCACGACGTGCTCCCACCTCCGATGAGAGACGCGCAACTGGAACAGGCACGGGACAGTGGAGAAGGTTGGAAGGTGCCCCCCATTCCCGCCGAAGCCTTCCACGTGAATGCCCGAGATCTCGATTGGGTAAACCGGCAGTGCACCATGCAGCCGCTGGCCACCTTTCAGGAATGTCTCGATCTGACTGGAGAAATCGGCAAGATCGAGAACGTCACCTTCATCCTGGCGAACGGATGGACGCCGTCACCGTTTTCATCTTTTTGCGATCAGGCAAAAGCAAAGGGCTGGAGGACGGTGAGCATGGAGTGCGGCCATGACGTGATGCTCGATCTGCCAGAGGAACTTACTAGAGAGCTGCTGGCGGTTTCGGCGCGTCGCTCGGCGTCGGCTGACTAGGCCGGTGTCAACGCCGGACGCTTCTTATGCCACTCTGTTTCCCGCTCGTAGGCTTGCGCTAACGACAACACGGTCGATTCGGCGAACGGCGCGCCGCTGATCTGCAGGCCGATCGGTAATCCGGAAGCGGTGAATCCACAGAGAACGGAGATGGTGGGTAGACCGAAGATATCGAAGGGCGAAGTGTTCTGAAGGCCGACCTTATCGAAGTTTTTGCTCTCTGCAAACGTTTCAGCGGGGTGGGGCATGGTGGGTGTGAGGAGCAGGTCCACGGTCGAAAATACCTTCGTAATTTCCCGGCGGAGCAAGTAGGTCTGACGCAGGGCCCCCGCATACGCGGACGCCGTAACACCGGCGGCGAGTTGAATGATCCGGTCGCGAGTGAAGGGCTGGTATTTGTTGGGAGATTCGGCGATCCACTTGGAGTGATATGCGTACGCTTCAACCCCGGTAATCGGCAAAAGAAGTTGCGCGACGGGCGGGAGCCTGGTTTCGTTCACGCTCTTGGCGAGTTTGGTGAGCACGCCAATCGCGGTCTGCACGGCTTTGGCGACTTCCGGATCGAGGTTTTCAAAAAAGGGCGAGCGCGGAATCCCTAAGCGAAGTCTCGATGTCTCCATTTTGAACGCGCGGGTGTAATCGGGAACCGGCACGTCGACGGATGCCGGGTCCATTTGGTCATAGCCGGCAATTACAGACAACATCAAACTTGCGTCCTCTACGGTCCTGCAGATCGGGCCTACGTGATCGAGCGTCCAGGAGAGCGGGATGACACCGCGAAGACTCACGCGGCCGTACGTGGGCTTGAATCCGACCACGCCGCAATAGGAAGACGGAATCCTCACGGATCCCGCGGTATCAGTGCCCAGGGAGCCAAAGCAAAGATCGGCGGCGGTCGCAGCGGCGGAACCGCCCGAAGATCCGCCGGTAATGTGATCGAGCGCCCAAGGATTATGCACCGCGCCGAAGTAACTGACATCCGAAGTTCCACCGTAAGCGAATTCGTGGAGATTCAATTTGCCGAGGAGAACGGCGCCGGCGTCCTTCAATCTGCGGACAACTTCTGCGTCTTCGGACGGCACTCTGTCTTTGAACACTCCGCTGGCCGCGGTGGTGCGGATTCCCGCCGTGTCGATATTGTCTTTCAAGGCGATGGGAATGCCGTGCAGCGGTCCACGCCACTTGCCTCGCCGTTGCTCGGCCTCCATGTCACGCGCGGTTGCCAAAGCCTGCTGGCCGGTTACGGTGATGAAGGCGTTTAGCGCGGGATTGTATTTTTCGATTCGCTGGAGGCACGCTCGGGTGAGGTCGACGGGCGACGCGCCTTTGCTACGAAGCAACTCCGAAGCTTGCTTCAGCGTCAAGGCGGCCAAGTCTTGCGATTGTCCAAGAGCGGGCTTTAAGGCGATCCCTGCGGCTGCCGTCGCGGCGGCGATGAGAAAGCCCCTGCGGTCCTGCCTGAGTGGCTGCATTTTGGGTCCGTATGACTATAGCAGCTTGACGCCTAGTGGAAGCTGGCGGCCAGATCGCGCGCCAGAACCTCGGCCCGTTCGGCCAAACTCTTGGCGCCGGGTGGATCCGAACTGCGCGTGCCCTGCGCCTGTTTGATGAAGTTTCGGATCTGTTCCACTTCGGCTTGCTGATCCGTACTCAACTGACGCGCTCCAACGGCATTCAAGCTGGTCTGGGCGCGAGAAAGGCTTTGGTCGATGGCCGTGGTGTACTGCCGCTGTTCGTCGGCCGTAAGGACGTCGCCGAGCTTGGGGGGTGGAGCGGGGGGAGCCGACGGAGTTGCGGCCGTTTGTGCGGGGGCCGTTGGAGGAGTAGCCGAACGAGCGGGCTTCTTCGCCGCTGGGGCAGGCTGGGGCGGTTTGTTCACCTGATACGGAACCGATTCCTGAGCGTGCGTGGTTGTGGGCGCCGGGCTAGGAGGCTGGGAATTGTTAGCCGCGGGTGGCGGTGGTTGTTCCGCAGGTGCGTTATTGGTTGGAGGCGAGGGAACCGGTACCGACACCCGCCTGCTTTCGCAGGCCGATTCCAAAACCAGCAACAGTACGAAGCTCGCCTGTAAGCGCGGAAAGCGGGGCATTGGATCACCGACCAGCCTGGTTCAGAAGAGCCGGGTTAGGAACCAGTTGTTGCTGAAGTAAACACTTCACCCTGGTAATCGACCATTCTTGGAAACCGCAGCCGGAATGTCGTACCCTTTCCGGGCTCGCTGGTAAAGTCGATTGTACCATTGTGAAGTTGCACCACCCGGAATGTGGTGGCGAGACCAATCCCTGAGCCGCTCTCTTTGGTGGTGAAGTAAAGTTGGAACACTCGGGGCTGGATCTCGAGCGCGATTCCAGGGCCCGCATCGCTGACAGTGAGCTGACACTGGCCGCCGTCGTGGGCGGTTCTGGTGGTCAGCGTTCCGCCTTCCGTCATGGCTTCCAGCCCGTTGTTAATCACATTCAGAATGGCCTGCTGCAGCAGATCCGGATCGCCTTGGATCCAGAGCTTGTCCGCTTGCAGGACCGTCTTCAATGCGACATTCTTGGCGTTGGCGTCCACCGAGACTAACGCCAGCACTTGTTTGACAAGTTCATTCAAATCGATGGGCTTGTAATTCAGATCCACAGGCCGGTTGAAATTCAAGAAAGTCTTCACCACCGAATCCAGGCGCTTGATTTCACGTCCGATGACTTCGATTTCCGGCTGCTGCCCCTCCAGCTTGCCTTTCAATACTTCTAAATGCAGGGCCATGGCATTGAGCGGATTCTTGATCTCATGCGCCACGCCGCCGGTGAGCCGGCTGATGGCTGCCAGGCGCGAAGAGAAGTCGAGTTGTTGTTCGAGCTGCCGCCGGCTTTCTACGTCGCGTAGCGTAACCAAGGTGCCCATGTCGTCCTGGCCGAACCGATTCTTAAGAAGCTGGACGCTGACCACCAGCCGCAACGGAGCGGCTCCCGCGCGCGGAATGGCGACCGGCTGTTCTTCAATGGACCTGCCGCTTCTTAAAGCGCTGCCGATGATCTCTCCCAGAATCGTGGATCGAGGAAACAGCTCTTCGGTGCTGCGCCCGGCCATCTGCTCATGCGTCTTGCCGAGCATCCGCCCGGCAGGTTCTCCGGCCATGAGCAAGCGGCCGGTATCGTCGAAAAGCAAAACGCCTTCTTCCAGGCGCTGGAGCAGCTGCTCGATGTTGGTCCGCAGTTCGCTGGCGTCTTGTTTCGCGCCCCGATACTGTTCGTCCAGCAGGGATAGCTTGGAATGCACGTCGGCGAATTCCCTGGATTCGCGGCGGTCTGGTTGAGCGCCTTCTCCGAACTGGCCGGTGCGAATCAGATCGATACTTTGACTCACGCGCTGCAGCGGGCCCAGAACGACATTGGGCAGCACCGCTCCCAGAAAAATGGCGACGCCCAGCGCTAAGGCGAACGCCAGCAGCAGGTTTTTCAGGGCGGGCTCAACGGAATGCTTCAAGAGTACCGACCGGATAACCACCGTAATGTTGAACAGCACATGCTTGCTGCCTTGGATTCCGATAGGCCGCGTCGACACGTAGTTTTCACGCCGGGCCATGAGATCCCAGAGATTCACCGCCCACCAGCGCTGTTGAATTTCGTGGATGTCTTCGGCCCCGGCAAAGAGGTTATTGCGGGTCAGGGGCGGGGAAGCTGCCAGAACGTTGCCCTGCTCGTCGGTGATCAGAATGGCAAGCGCCAAGTCCTCTTTGGCCAGAGTTGCTTTCAGCAGATCGGTGATGTCGGGATCCTGGCGGATAATTCCCGTCCAGGTATCTTCCCATTGCACGGCGGACGCGGGGTGAATTCCGAGCCTGGTGGTCTCCGCTTTCAGATGATTTTCGAGATAGATGTGGAACTGGTCGGCGATCAGGTCGGCGCGGTCCGACGCGGCGCTGAAGGATGCCTTGGTGAAGTCCGACAAGTACAACAACGACATCACGACCACGACTGCCGTGACCAATGCCACGATTGCGCCCCGCAGCCGTGCCTTCAAAGACATCTATGCGTCGGTACCCGCCTCCATCTCGGCCGCGCCGTACTCTTTGAGCTTATTGAACAGGGTTTTGAGGCTGATGCCGAGAATTTCCGCGGCTCGCGTCTTGTTGTTGCGAGTATGTTTCAGCGTGAGCTGGATGAGGGCCTTTTCGGCCTCGCCCACCGTAGTGCCAACCGGCAGCCGCACGGCGTCCGGTTCCAATTCCTGCTGCACGGGACGCGCTCCGGCGGGCACGCCAAAATCGCGCGGCAGATGATGCTTGGTGATGGTGCCTTCGCCCGCCAGGATCACCGCCCGCTCCAGTACATTCCGCAGTTCGCGCACGTTGCCGGGCCAGGAGTATCGCCGGAGCAGCTCACGGACTTCCGCATTTACGTCCACGATGCGCGTTTCATGCTTGCGGTTCAGCATCTCAATCAGCGTCTCCGTGAGAAGCGGAAGATCGCCTTCGCGCTGGCGCAGCGGCGGCAGTGGAATTTGAAAAACGTTCAGCCGATAATACAGGTCCTCGCGCAGTTCGCCTTTGCGTAGCGCGTCTTCGAGCACCTTATTGGTGGAAGCGATTACGCGTACATCCACGGCGATTTCGCTTTTTCCACCCAACCGCCGGACGTAGGAATCTTCCAGCACTCGCAGGAGCTTGGCTTGTGTCCCCACCGGCATTTCGGCGAGCTCATCCAATAGCAAGGTGCCGTGCTGCGCGAGCTCAAAGCATCCCGCACGGCGCTCCACGGCGCCGGTGAACGCGCCTTTCTCGTGGCCGAACAGTTCGCTCTCCATCAAGGTTTCGGGCAGGGCCGCGCAATTGATGGCGACAAACGGTCCGTCGCGCCGGGGACTCAAATGATGCACCGCCCGGGCCACCAATTCTTTCCCTGTTCCACTTTCTCCAGTCACCAAAACCGCGGCTCGGGAGGGCGCCACTTGCCGGATCAGCGAAAATACCTGCTGCATGGCCGGACACGTTCCCACCAAATCCACCAGCACGCCCTGATACAACAATTGCCGCTGCAGACGTTCGGCTTCTTCGGCCAGTCTGCTCTGCGTGGCGGCGCGCTCCAGCAGAACCTTCAAAGCGCTGGGCTGGATAGGCTTTTCCAAAAACCAGAAGGCCCCCAGATCGTGCATGGTTTGAACAGCGGTCTCGATGTTTCCAAAAGCCGTCAAGACGATAGTGGGAGGCAGCGTGTTCTGCGATCCCAGACGCTTCAAAAGCTCGAAGCCATCCATGCGGGGCATCATGAGATCGGTTACCAAAACATGGGTCGGTGTCTGCGCCAGTTTTTCGAAGGCATCCTGGCCGTCGAAAGCGGTATCCACCATGAACCCCCAGGATTGGATCATCTTGGCAAGGCCGGCGCGTTGGTTCTCTTCATCGTCCGCCACGAGCACGCGAACATGGGGTGTTGAGGGGCTATTTCCCATTCAATTCAATTGTATCCGTCTGGCGCTCTTGGCGTGCACGGAAAGGTACTGTACCCGCAATCCGTCTGTAAGACTCACGAACAGTGTGGGGCGAATACTCGTGTCTGCCGCGTCGAGACTCCTCTCGTCGCCCTGTTCGGATCGAAACATACCCCATCGACTCGTTTGGCAAAGATCATCGTCGGGCCTTTGCCGGCAAACTGACGTGACTTCACAGGACCGATCCTTCCGCTGCTCGTGGATTCTCCGAGTGGCCGACGACTCGCCCGAGGCTCAGGCCTCCACTTCCGGAAACACCGCTTCGCTGGACTTGCTGAAATCATACGAGCACAGGTTGTATGAGCACTGCGCGTTACACGCGGGCGATCATCACTGGGGTCCCTTTGACGAGGACTCGGATCCAGGCGGCTCACGGAACGGTTCCATTGAAATGCGCACGTAACACACTTCCAGCACGTCCAGGTATTCTGTACCGCCCGGCGCTTGGAGTACAACGCTGTCGCCTGCTGCCGACTTCAACAACGCGCGTCCCAGAGGCGACATCCAACTGATGTGGTTACGGTCGAGATCGACTTCGTCGGTGCCCACGATGCTCACCACTCGCTCCACTCCCGCGGCATTGGCATAGCGCACGGTTGCGCCGAAGAATACCCTCGTGGCCGCTTGCCCCGTTCTCGGAGTTTCCGGGTCCACGACTTCCGCGGCTTCGATCCGTTTCCTGAGAAAGCGAATCCGCCCATCGATCTGCCGCAGCCGCCGCTTGCCGTACTGATAGTCGGCGTTTTCACTGCGATCGCCGTTACTGGCAGCCCACGCCACCACCGCCGTCACGGCCGGGCGTTCCCTGGTGAGCAGAAACCGGAGCTCATCTTGGAGACGCTCGAGCCCGCTCGGAGTTATGTAGTTCTTGCCTGGCGTCGCGGGCTCGTCCGCTTTCGGTTTTCTCGTAAACCCTTTTCGCATCCCGTTATTCCCGCCGTGAATTTACTGATGCAATTGGAATCCAGACGGCAAAGCTGCCTCAAGATTGATTTGTTCTCCGGTAATGGGGTGGTGGAATTTCAGATATTGGGCGTGCAGGAAATATCCTCCATCGCCGGGGAGGCCGGGCAGATTTTCAAGAGGCTGGCCGGTTAATCCGTACAGAGGATCGCCTAACAGGGGATGGCCGATGGATGCCAGATGGATTCTGATTTGATGAGGGCGGCCCGAATTTAGGCTTACTTCAAATGTTGTGGTGCTGGTGGTGCGTGAGATCACTTTTGCCAATGACTTTGACGGTTTGCCACTTGGGTTTGCGGCCCACACGGAACCGATGAGCGGGTGCGGTACGAGGCCGATGGGTGTGAGGATTTCGTAGGCGTCGTGCTGTGCAATGTTTTGACCGAGCGCCCGGTAGATTTTTTGGATTTTGGGTGTGTTCCAGTTTGCGAATAGATTAGACGCCGCCTGCGATGTTTTGGCGAAGAGGACGATGCCGGTGGTGACTCGGCCCAACCGGTGGACAGGGTTTGCGGTGGGGGTTCGCCTTTGCACGAAGCGCAGGAGGGTGTTTTCCATGAAGCCGCCGCCGGGGAGCGTGGGGAGCCCGCTGGGTTTGTTTACGGCCAACAGATGGGGGTCTTCAAACAGCACTTCGAAGTGCTGAGGGGAGTCTGGTTCAATCCAGGGTGGACGGTTCCAAACAAGGGTTTGGCCTAAAGTGACCGATTCGCGTCCGCTGGCGGTGACGCCGTTGAGGGTGACTTCGCCGTTGTTTAGTTTTTGTTGCCAGGCTTGTGGGGTTGAGTGGGGGTAAAGGCTTGCCAAGTGGGAGAGCAGGGTTTGTCCATGGGATTTGCTGCTGATGATTGTGGTGTAGCCATAGCCCCGGTTAAGCATGTAGTTCGAGTGTAAGCTATGGCATCTGCGGCGCGGCGGCCAGAAGGCTTTGTGCGATCCAATCGGCGCGAGGGCCCCGCGAGGGCCGTCCGCTGACGGTGCAAAGTTTCAGATTTCGAGGACTGCTTGCTCACCGGCCATCGGCTGTGACCAACCGCCGAATCTCTAGGAAGCGGCCGCGCCTCGGGTTACCAACGTTTCCCGATGGCCCGAGCTAACGAGCCCACGATTTTGTTTCGCGTCTGGTCGGGCCTATCCCATATCGCCCGACCCAATCTCCCAAACAAACGAACTCGACATCCTCAGCGACAGTTCCTCTGGACTGCCGGAGATCGGCTAGGCAATTCGATGAATCCCCTTGGTCATTTTGTTCGGGCCCGTCGGGATGAAGAGAATCCTACGGCAGCTCTTCAGTTGCTTCCGGGGTAAATCACCCCGCGAGTTCGGCCAGAAGCCACGCGCTTGCCATTTTCCAATCGCGCATGACGCTTTGAGGGGAAATAGCCAGCACCTCGGCAGTCTCCTCAACGCTCAGCCCTCCAAAGAATCGGAGCTCGATGAGCTTCGCTTTGCGTGGGTCAATCTCAGTAAGCGCATCCAGCGCTTCGTCAAT
>JBEKRO010000096.1:0-25238 GCA_049518655.1 Bryobacteraceae bacterium
CAGATCTTTTTCGGGTCGTTGAGGGGGAATCCATCCTGCATGGAATTCTCCTTGGTGGAACCAGCGCTTCAAGATGGTCTTGATCCGATGAACCTTCATGGCGACGTTTGCCGCCGAAAGTCCGGTAATTTCCGCGGTCGAACTCGCATCCATGCCCTCGAGATAGGAAACGATGATCTGGCGATCGAGCGGCTTTAACTTCTGGATCAGAACAGACAGGCGATCGAGGGCTTGGTTCTGACTGGCAACGAGTTCACTCCGATCATCGGAGGGCATAGTTTCTATCTCCTCGATGCTGACGAGTGCCTTCCTGATCCGACGCTGCCGGACTACGTGCCGTGTGGCTACGTTATGCGCGACGCGGTAAACCCAAGTACGCAGCGAGCAGCGGCGGTCGAAATGCGCGAAACTGCGCCACAACTGGACGTGCATATCCTGGAGCAAGTCGCGACGAGCCTCGGGATCGGCTTCATAGGCACGCGCGAGCCGCTGGAGCGAGGGACCGTAGGCATCGGCCACCTGCCGGTACAGATCGTCTTGGTTCACATCACCTTGGTTCACCCCTTCGCCTGAGATGGACTCAGTTCCTCCACAATGAAGGTAGTCGCTGCAGAGGGGATTTTCTAACGGGATTTTCCAACGGGATGACACGCGAGCCAGCCGATGCCATGCGGTAGATACATAGTGTATACAGGAGCTACGCAATGAGGGTCGCGGTCAAGAAATCGGGAAACCGCACTGCGGTACGGATTCCGACGGCAAGCCGCTCAGGTGGAAATCGACCATCATCGAACCGGTCCCCCGAGCTACCCATTCGAGGTGCCATTGGAAGGAGACCGTCGCAGCGTCGTGCTGGTGGATCAGGTCATGTGCGGGCGAAGATCGGCGCCTTAATTGGATTGACGTGACGCACGTTGCGCTACTCCGAGGGATTAATGTCGGTGGCAAGAACATTCTGCCGATGAAGGATCTGGCCCAGATGTTCGCCGACGCCGGATGCACGGATGTGCGCACTTACATCCAGAGCGGCAACGTGATTTTCAAGAAGGCGGATACGCTGCGTTTAGCGGACGCAATCACGGCCAACGTCCAGAAGCGATTTGGGTTTCGAATTCCTGTGATTCTTCGAACGTCCGAACAGTTGCGCAAAACCATCGGCGATAATCCATTTCTCACGGCGGAAGCGGATCAGAAAGCGCTGCACGTCTACTTCCTCGCCGCCGCGCCGAACGCCCGCGCGATTGCCGGCTTGGATCGCGGGCGGTCCGCACCCGACGCTTTTCACGTGCGCGGACAAGAGATCTATCTGCATCTTCCCAACGGCATGGCGCGCACCAAATTAACCAACGGGTACTTTGATTCGAAGCTCTCCACGGTATGCACCGCGCGGAACTGGTCTACCGTTCTGAAACTCGCGGAGATAATGCAGGCCAGCTGACAGCGCTGGAACAAAGAAGCGCCACACGGTGTCTAAGATCTCGGCCTATGACGCGAGATTTTCTGTGGGCGCTAAGATGGCTGTCCAAGAATCCCTGGTTCCCGGTTGCCGTCATCGTAATTCTTGGACTGGGGATTGGCGCAAACACCGCGGTATTCAGCGTCGCCGACGCGGTCCTGCTCCGTCCGCCTCCGTATCGATCTTCCGAACGCCTGGTCCGTATCGAAGAAAAAACTCCGAACCAGGTGATGAGCGTCATCGCAACGGACGACTTCAGATTTTGGGAAGACCGGCGCGATCTTTTCGATAAAGCCGTGCCTTATCGCCGTGACATCGCGACGTTGATGAACGCGGGTGTACCGGATCAGGTTTTCGCAGTGCGAACTTCGGCTCAACTGTTTTCTCTTCTGGGAGTGCGGCCCAGCCTGGGCCGCACGCTGGTGGATGCCGACGATCGCCCGAATTCGGCTCATTCGGCCGTGATCAGCGACCGGTTGTGGAGGCGCACCTTCGACGCCGACCCGCGCGTGATCGGCCGCACCATCACGTTCTCCGATGAAGCTTTCACCATTGTGGGCGTGATGCCGCCGGAATTCGAGTTTCCCTTATCGCAGGAAGAAATGTGGATTCCACTGCACTTGAATGCCGGTTCCACTGGGGCCGTGGAGGTGGTGGCGCGGTTGCGAACGGGCGTCACCGCCGCTCAGTCTCAAAGCGCGATGCAGGCCGTGGCTCGGCAGCTCGAGCAGCGCGATCCACGAAAGAAAGCGGGGTTGCGCATTTCGGTCTCCCATTGGCGGGAGGAGCTGAGCCGGAATTATGAGTTATCCGCCGTGTTGATCCTGGCCGCGGTCGGCTTGGTATTGCTGATTGCCTGCGCCAACGTCAGCAGCCTGCTGCTCAGCCGGGCTGTTCAACGGCAAAGAGAGATCGCGATACGCGCGTCGCTAGGCGCGGGTTTCTGGCGCGTCACACGGCAGTTGCTTACTGAAAGTCTGATCCTGGCACTCATGGGAAGTATTGCTGGGTTGGCCATCGGGCGAGTTTTGCTGCGACTCATACTGCGGCAATTGGCGGCGCTTCCCTTCGTGCTTCCGCATCTCCAGCGCGTGGCCCTGAACGGACGCGTGTTGCTATTCGACGCCGTCGTTTGCGCCATTCTGGCGTCCCTTTGCAGCCTGGCGCCGTTGGTATTTGTATCGCGTACTGACGTCCAAACCGTTCTGCGTGGCGGCCAGGCAGATACAGGGAGACGC
Organism: Bryobacteraceae bacterium; assembly: GCA_049518655.1. Taxonomy (GTDB): domain Bacteria; phylum Acidobacteriota; class Terriglobia; order Bryobacterales; family Bryobacteraceae; genus Palsa-89. The sequence continues at coordinate 2,695 of JBEKRO010000096.1, forward strand.
TCCACGCGACTTTTTTCCCTGCTCATCGCCTCCGAAGCCGCCTTCGCCTTCCTGCTTTTGGCTGGTTCGGGCCTTTTCATGCGAAGCTTGATCCGGTTGCAAAACGCAGACACAGGGTTTCACGCCGATCACGTGCTCACGATGCGAGTTCCCATCGGCACGCAAATACAGTCCAACCCAGCCGGGAAATATGATACGCGGGCGCGACAGATCGAATTTTACGCCGGAGTGCTGGACCGGCTGCAAGTTGTACCGGGCGTTCGCGCGGTCGCGGTGGTGAACAACCGGCCCCTGTCCGAGGCAAACACCGTTACCGAGTATCGCGGACCCGATGGAGCGCTGCTGCCAGTGATGACGCGCACCATCAGTTCGCAATATTTTGCGGTCATGGGAATTCGTCTGCTCCAGGGCCGGGGTTTCTCCGAGGCCGATCAATCTGGTGCGCCGCTGGTTGCAATCATCAATGAATCCCTGGCGCATCTCTTCTTTCCGGAACGAAATCCAATCGGACAATTCTTACCGTCCGATGGTGCAAAGAAAACCATGGTCGTCGGCATCGTCGCGAATGCCTGGCAGTCGAGATACGACCAACCGGCGGCGGGTGAAATCTACATTCCGTATCGTCAATACATGTTTGGAACATTTTTATCGACGATTGTCGTTCGGACATCGGGAGATCCGCTCGCGCTGGCCGAGACGTTACGCAAGCAAATCTGGACCTTGGATCCGAATGAACCTGTGCTCAAGGTGGAAACCATGGATGACGTCATCTCCGATTCCATCTGGCGGCCGCGCTTTTCCGCTTGGATTTTCGCCGCGCTCGGCGGCCTGGCATTGCTGCTGACCTCCGCGGGAATCTACGGAGTGGTAGCATACACCACGGCGCTGAGGTCGAAGGAGGTTGGAATTCGCGTGGCGTTGGGCGCCAGGCCGCGAAACATCATGGATGTGGTGCTACGTGGAGCGATGGTTCCTTTGACCGCCGGCCTGGTTGCCGGCTTAGTGGCAGCATTGATCCTGAGCCGCCTTCTTTCGAGCCTGCTCTATGAAACGAGCCACACCGATCCAGTCACTTACTTCGGAGCGGCAGGTTTGCTCCTCGCTGTCGGAATTGTCGCGAGTATGCGCCCGGCATGGAGCGCAGCCACCGCCGATCCACTGCACGCGTTGCGGACCGAGTAACACGACGGATGTTAGCTTAGTGATGCGTGATCTCCTTTTCTACTATCAATAAGCAGTACGGCAAGCAGTTGATTTTTGTCGACGCTTCGTTTCAGTTGAATCCCGGCGAGAAGGTCGGGCTGGTGGGCCCGAACGGCGCGGGCAAGACGACGCTGTTCCGCATGATCGTCGGCGAGGAGGAGCCGGACGAAGGCACAGTCACGGTCCCCAAGCGGCTTCATATCGGCTACTTCCGGCAGGACGTCGAGGAAATGAAAGGGCGCTCGGTTCTAGATGAAGCCATCGCGGGCAGCGGGCGCGCTGGAGATCTCCACCATGAGCTCGAAGAGTTGCAGCGCGCCATGGAAGATCCCGAGCGCGCGGACGAGATGGATCGCGTATTAGAGCGCTTCGGCGAGGTGCAGGAAGAATACGAGCACCTGGACGGTTATGCGCTCGAAGCGCAGGCTCGCGAGGTACTGCACGGGCTTGGGTTTGAAGACGATCAGATCGATGGCGACGTCGGCGCGTTATCCGGTGGCTGGAAGATGCGTGTGGCCCTGGCGCGGGTATTACTGGGCCGGCCGGACGTGCTGCTCATGGATGAGCCGACCAATCACTTGGATCTTGAATCGATCATTTGGCTGGAACAGTTCCTGAAGTCGTACCAGGGCGCGCTGCTGATGACGTCGCACGATCGCGAATTTATGAACCGCATCGTAACGAAGATCGCGGAGATCGATGCGGGCGAGATTGTGACGTACTCGGGCGATTATGAGTTTTACGAGCGCGAGCGGGCCATTCGCGAGACGAACCTGCAGGCTGCGTTCGCGCGGCAGCAGGCCATGCTTGCGAAGGAGCAGCGCTTCATTGACCGCTTCCGGACGCACGCGGCCAAAGCCGCGCAAGTGCAGAGCCGCATCAAGGCGCTGGACAAGATCGAGAAAGTGGAGTTGCCAAAGAAGCGCCACGTGGTGAAGTTTGAGTTTCGGGTGCCGCCGCGCTCGGGCGATCAGGTAGCAGTGATCGAGGATCTGCACAAACGTTTTGGCTCGCGCGTGATTTACGACGGATTCAGCCTCACGGTGCGCCGGGGTGAGCGCTGGGCGGTAATGGGCAAGAACGGCGCGGGCAAGAGCACGCTGCTCAAAATGATCGCGGGAGCGATGGCGCCCGATGCGGGGGCGGTAAATTTGGGAGCAAGCTTGAGCATGGGATATTTCGCCCAGCAGTCGCTGGACGTGCTGGATCCCGACCTGACCGTCATTGACCAACTCCAGAAGGATTTTCCGCAGGACGGCCTCGGTTCTCTACGCTCGCTGGCGGGAGCCTTCCAGTTTTCGGGCGACGACGTGGACAAGAGTATCCGGGCGTTATCGGGCGGCGAGAAATCGCGATTGGCGATGGCGCGGATGCTCTACAATCCGCCGAATTTTCTGGTGTTGGATGAGCCGACCAATCACTTGGACCTGGCGACCAAAGAAATGCTAGTGGAGGCGCTGAAGAATTTTGAAGGAACCATGATCTTCGTGTCGCACGATCGCGCCTTCCTGCGCGGGCTGAGCTCGCGTGTGCTGGAGCTGGGCGGCGACACCGGGCGGGATCGCAATCCACATGTGTATCTGGGTTCCTACGTCGAGTATGTGCAAAAAACCGGGCACGAAGCGCCGGGAATATACTCATAAATAACGATGCGGGTCGCTATTTTTGGGCTCGTCGGTTTCGCAACTGTGCTTGCAAGCGCGCAAGAACTATATCTGCCGCAGGGGCCGGTGACGCGGCTGGCATCGCCGGACGCCTCCCAAATTCTCTACAGCCAGAAAAGCAACAACGGGACGCAGTTGTGGATTGAGGATAAACGCACCCACCGTAAAACGAAGCTGTTCGACGTCGGCGGTACATTGTCCGCGGCATGGTCGGCGGACGGCACGGCGTTTTACGTGAACGATCATTGGGCGAGCGATCGCGAGCGCGCTTACATTTGCGATGCCGCCACGCTCCAGCTTCTGGACATCGCCGATCGTATTCTGGCGGAGGATCCCGAAACCCGTCCGTTCGCGGCTGGTCACACCTACTTTGCGATCGAGCGTTGGGACGGCACGCAAGATGTCGCCGTGCGCTTCTCGGGGCATACCGACGAACCGCCGGTGGTGCAGTTTGATTTTCGCTATCGCGTGAGCCGGACCGGGGTGGTGAAGAAGCTGTCGCAGCGCACGGCGCCAGTGAAGAACTAATCCCAGCCGGAGCCCATGCTCGCGGGCATAATCTTCATGAACGCTTCCACCGCATGGATCTGGCCGCCGTACACCTTAAACTCCTCCCACACGATCAGCGCGTTGCCCTGCCCGTACGAATTGGTCTGGCCGAAATTCATCCGCAGAAGCGCAATGCCAAGTTGTTCGTCGACCGCCACCACGCGCGTGGTGATGAAAGGATGCTCCATGATCTTCTGCGTCTTAATGTTTTCGCAGCCTGGGCGCGAGCAGCCGGGACCAGCCGTGGTGACACCGTTCTCGATGCGATAGGCGTCGGAGGCAAAAGGCGCATCCACGGTGACGAAACTGCCGATCTTGAGGCCCGCAGGGTAGAACTCGGCAATCCGGATGGCCTCGTCGCGCGATGGAAGTTGTGATTTGTCCGGCATGGACTCCATGTTCTTATCCGCGGCTTGCAGAGCATCCACTTTGAAGAGCGCGCCTTCTTTCTGGGTCCGCGTGACCATGGTCTCGATCTCGGTGATTTTCTTATTGGCAACTTTCAAGCGCAACATCAGGAGCGCGGGCGAACCCGCTGCCTCCACCACCACTTGCGTAGCCGCGACGCCTTGCCGGGTATCGAGAACATCTTGACGATACTCGCGAATTCGGGAAGCGTCTTTCCATAGACCGTCGCCGAGATGCATCTCTACGCTGTCTTCGGTAAAGCGCGCTTTGTCAGCGAGCGGCAGAGCGCTCGGTTTATGCGCGACTAAAGCGTCCAGATATTGGGTGATGAATCCACGCAGGCATTCACGATCGCAGGAGGTAGTGGCAGCGCGGACGGTACCCAGAGCAGAGAGCGCGATCAAGAAGAGCTTGGCGATTTTCATGGCGTTTGATTCTACACCCTTGGCGACCCGGAGTGCTTTCGCACATTCCCTGCAAGTTGGTCATAATAGTAGAGCATATGAGCACCGCAACGACAAACTATGCTCGGGACATTTCACAAGCCTTGAGCAGCAACAAGCACCTGCTCCGGTGGGTGGAGAAAATGGCCGAGCTCACCAAGCCGGACAGCATCCATTGGGTGGATGGCTCGAAAGAAGAGAACGATGCGCTCTGCGCCCAGATGGTGGGGAGCGGGACGTTTATCAAGCTGAACGAGGAACTTTGGCCGGGCTGCTATTACGCGCGGTCGGATGCCAGCGACGTGGCTCGGGTGGAGGACCGGACGTTCATCTGCTCGCTGTCGAAAGACAACGCGGGCCCGACCAACAACTGGGTGAATCCCTTTGAGATGCGCAAGACGCTGAAGGGACTGTTCAGCGGATGCATGCGCGGGCGCACGATGTACGTGCTGGCGTTCAGCATGGGTCCGATTGGATCGCCCATGTCGCAGATCGGAGTGCAGCTCACCGATTCGCCGTACGTAGTGGTGAACATGCGCATCATGGCGCGCATCGGTCTGCGGGTATTCAAAGAAATCGACAAGGACGAGAAACGAGTGGTGCCGTGCCTGCACAGCGTGGGAATGCCGCTGGGGCCGGGGGATCACGACGTGCCGTGGCCATGCAACGAACAGAAGTACATTGTTCATTTCCCGGAGACGCGCGAGATCATGTCGTTTGGATCGGGCTACGGCGGCAATGCGCTGCTGGGTAAGAAATGCTTCGCGCTGCGGATCGCGTCGAACATCGCGCGCGATGAAGGCTGGATGGCGGAGCACATGCTGATCCTGGGCGTGGAAGATCCCCAGGGTGAGAAGACCTATGTTGCGGGCGCGTTTCCGAGCGCTTGCGGCAAAACGAATTTCTCGATGCTGGTACCACCCAAGGCATTCGACGGCTGGAAAGTGTGGACGGTGGGCGACGATATCGCCTGGATCAGGCCGGACGAGAACGGGCGGCTGCGCGCGATCAATCCGGAAGCGGGATTTTTCGGAGTGGCCCCTGGGACGTCCGTGAAAACCAATCCGAACGCGATGGCGACGCTGGCCAGCAACACGATTTTCACCAACGTCGCGCTGACGCCCGAGGGGGGCGTGTGGTGGGAAGGCATGACGGACGAGCCGCCGGCCGAGTGCCTGGATTGGCGCGGCAACCGGTGGACGCCACAAATCGCGAAGGAGACCGGCGCCAAAGCGGCGCATCCCAATTCGCGCTTCACCGCGCCGGCTTCGCAGTGTCCCACCATCGACGCGGCGTGGGAAGATCCTCATGGCGTGCCGATCAGCGCGCTGATTTTTGGCGGGCGGCGCGCGACAACCATGCCGCTGGTGTACCAGGCGTTCAATTGGAGCGCGGGTGTATACGTGGGCGCGACCATGGGCTCGGAAACCACGGCGGCGGCGACCGGCGGCGTGGGGCAAGTGCGGCGGGATCCGATGGCGATGCTGCCCTTCTGCGGGTATCACATGGGCGATTATTTCCGGCACTGGATCAAGATGCAACGGTCGCTCAGCGAGACTCCGCGCATCTTCCACGTGAACTGGTTCCGCAAAGATGCCAACGGCAAGTTCCTGTGGCCGGGGTTCAGCGAAAACATGCGCGTGCTGAAGTGGATCGTGGATCGCGCACATGGCCGCGCTCTTGGCAAGGAGACGCCCATCGGCTGGATGCCGCGCTATGAGGACATCGATTGGACCGGATTGAAGTTCTCGAAACAACAGTTCGATGAGCTGCAGGCCTTCGACCGGACAGCCTGGAAGTCCGAAGTGATGGCGCACGAAGAACTGTTCATCACGCTGCACGATCATTTGCCGCCGGAGATGATTTACGAGCGGGAACTGTTGATCTGCCGACTGTAAACCGCAAGTAACATCGCTCTTGACCACGGGTCGCGAAGGATTCATCCAACGGTAATTCGTCTTTAACAGACGGATGGTAAGTTCAACTTTTACCAAATGTCTGAAGGAGACTCTGTTGATGAAATCGCGCTTAGGAATCCTTTCGTTCTGTGTTCTGATCGCCAGCTTCTCAGCGGCCGCCGACGATGATTTCGGCGGCTTTTACTTCTTTCCCGGCAATCTGGTGGTGAGCCGGAGCGTATACGACAACAATCCAAACAACATTCCGCCGGGCACCATCTTGCCGCCGGATTGTGCGGAAACTCAGGTCGCTTGTCCGACTACGCCGGCGCCCTATGATGGAACGTATCCCTTCATTTTTAACAACGACAGTTACGACGGCAGTTTTGGCATTACGTCAAAAATCTACCTGGATCAAATTAGCCCGTTTGGTTTCACGCTCAACTCGCTCGAAGTGCCCAATAGCTCGATGAACAATATCGGCGCCACCAGCGATCAACTGGTGACCAGCTTCAGCTCGAAATCGGAGCTGTCGCTGCATCTCTCCACCGACGGAAAGTACCTGACGTTCCTAGGCTACGTGGCGCCGGTCAATGCGCTCGATGTCTCGAACTCGAATACGCCGGGGGCCGTGGACCCCACGAATCCCGACGGACAGAAGTTTCTACGCGCCGTGGCGCAGGTAGATCAGCACGGAAACTTTCAATTCACCGAGACCAACGCCTACAGCGGCGACAACGGCCGCGCGGCGATTCTGAATAACAGCAACGGGGCCAACCTTTACTACACGGGCGGGAACGCCGGTAACGGGAGCAAGAAGCAACCGGCCGGAGTGATTCTTGGTGCGGGAGCACAACTGATTCAGCCGGCCAATGAATCCGAGGTCTCACAGATGCCCGGCAGTCCTACGCCGGTCGCGAGTTTTTCAGTAACAGAGCTTGGCGCCCCCGCGGACAAAATCGGCAAGGACGACAACTTCCGCGGCCTAACGATCTACAACAACGTTCTGTATTACGTGAAGGGCAGCGGCGGCAACGGCGTCAACACCGTTTACTTTGTCGACACCACGGGAACGGCCTGCCCGAATGGCGTGGGACTTCCAGCGCCGGGCGCGGCTTTGCCCACGACGCCGCTCAGCTACAACCCCGCGACGCTACAAACCACTGGCCTGCCGAGCAACATGTGTATACTGTCTGGTTTTCCATCCATACCGAACAGCACCGCGACGACAACCTTGTATCCATTCGGTCTATGGTTTGCCAACGCGAACACGTTATACGTCGCGGACGAGGGTGACGGCTATACGGGCGGCACCGATCTGTATACACACGCAGCCGCGCAAACCACCGCTGGCCTGCAGAAGTGGGTCTTCGATTCCTCGACGAAAATGTGGAACCTCGCCTATACCTTGCAGAATGGTTTGAGGCTTGGGACGCCGTATAATATTCAAGGCTTTCCGACCGGAACCAACGAGGCCACGGGCCTGCCCTGGGCTCCGGCCACTGATGGGTTGCGCAATATTGCGGGCAAAGTGGATGGATTTGGACTGGTAACCATTTGGGCCATCACATCCACGGTAAGCGGAAACGGAGATACTGGCGCCGATCCGAATCAACTGGTGGCGATCACGGATTGGCTGAACAATACCAATCCCAAGTTCGCGGCCTTCGAAATCTTCTTCCCGGTGCGAACGGCCGGATTCGCCGAAGTTTTGCGAGGCGTTTCGTTCACGCCGGGTTCCTAAGCCGACTATTCTGTCAGAAGTTTTTCGATCTCGGCCTGGTAGTCGCTCTTGCTTACCACGCCGAGATGCGTGGCGGCAATGCGGCCCGATTTGTCGATGATATAGCTGACTGGCAACGCTTGGACCCCGCCGTAGAGCGCAGCGAGGTGCGAGTCACCGATCACGACGGGGTAGTTGATGCGCTTCGCGGCGATATACGGCTTCACCAATTTCCAGCCATCGTCATCGAAGGAGGCTCCCAGGACCTGGAAGCCGCGGCCTGCGTAGGCCTGCTGAAAATCGATAAACCAGGGGATCTCCACTTTGCACCCACCGCACCAGGTGGCCCAGAAGTTGAGGAGTACAACTTTTCCTTTAAATGCGGACAGCTGAACGGGCCGGCCCGAAGCGTCGTTCAAGATGAAGTCGGACGCAGGCTTGCGAGCGTTTTCCGGTATCAGGCTGGTGTGGACCACCTTGGACGACGCGAGATCCTGCCAAAGCACGACTGAACAATTGAGGCAGTATTCAGCGGCTGCGCGTGGTGCGGGGAATGCCAGAAGACACAAGCCGGCAGTGGCCGTGGCGGCCGACCAAGTCCAAACGCGCGCACGAGTTGTTCGGTTGTTGCGACGTTCGCGGAGTCGCGCGAGAGCCCGGTGGATGTCGGGCATCCATTCCTGATCGGGGTTGAGCGCTCCAAGACGATCATCGATCCACTTGTTATTTTCCATATCGCTGCATGTACTCCTTTCGAAACGCTTGCTGCGCCCGGCTGAGAAGAGTTCCAACCGAGGCCGGATTTAAATGCAGGGCTGACGCCAATTCTTCGTAACTCAGTCCGTGGCTGCGCAGGACCAGCAACTCAGCCTGACGTCGCGCAATACCACTTAAGACTCGGCGAACTCTTTCACGCTCTTCGGAGGCGGCGTGAAGCTCTTCCGGGTTCGGCGTGGGAGTGGCCGCGCCCCGGACGAATTCCAGCAGGCTTTCGTAGTGAAGACGCCGGGTTTGACGACGAAGCTCGTCCAGCCCGATTCGAACAGCCGCGCGATAGAGCCAGGCTTCTATGCTCTGGCCGGGCGCGCTCCCACCTTGCGCCTTGGGGTTCCGGGATAATTTGAGGAACACCTCGACGGCGAGTTCCTCCGCGCGGGCAGGGTCGCGGACCACCCTCGCGATGACGGCCGCAATGCGTTCATATTGGGCGCGAAAAAGGGCTTCCAGGTCGAAATCGCCGTTTTCGGCTTTTGCAGGTGTGGCAATTTGGCCCGCCGCTGCCTCGCGTAATGCGTTCACAACACAATAACGCCGCCCGAAGCCGGATTGTGACAGCGCGGCCGCAAATTGTTCGCAGTGCTACCATCGACTGACGCCGCAAAACGCGGATCGGGGGAAAATCCATTTTGAAACGTGCAATCGTAACAGGACTTTTCTGTCTTCTCGTAGGAGCTGGGCAGCAAGCTTTGGCTCAAATAAACCTAGGGCAAAGCAGTCAGAATCTGACCTTAACTGGTCTTGGGCCGAACGCCATGGGTGATGGCGTATCGCGGGTAACGTGGGGCAACTGTGTTTACGACGGCACTAAAACCACCTGCACGCTGTCGGGGCCATTTACGGGGCTTGGGCCAGGTGGCACCTGGGTCTACACGCTCACTTATCCCGGCAACGGGCCGTCGCCACTGGACGCCATTACGGCGCCGGGAAGCGATTTGTTCACCATTTCATTGACTGCGGGAGGCCTCTCTTTTGTGTTCAATGAGAGCAATGGGACATCGGTAACGTATGACCATTCTGGCTCGCTATTTTACGTGCAAGGCTTGTTTTCGTGTACGGGAACTCTGTCGAGTTGCGACCCGGGGACGGTGGGACAGACGCCGGGCGCCACAGAAACCGGACCGGTAAGCGGCACTCTCAATGTAACTCCGGCCATCCAAGCCGCGATCTCGGCGAGTGATTACGGAGGGTTCAGTTCGATAGCACCCGCCACATGGATCGAAATCTACGGACAAAACCTGGCGACGACCACTGCGCAGTGGGGCGGAGCGAACTTTCAGGGCAACAACGCGCCAACTTCAGTGGGCGGAACGATGGTCACCGTGGGCGGCCAATCTGCGTTTGTGTACTACGTGAGTCCTGGACAAGTGGATGTGCAAGTTGCGTCCAACGTGGCCACGGGATCGCAGCCGGTGGTTGTTAGCACGGCGGCTGGAGCTAGCGCTCCGTTTACTACCAATGTAAGTGCGACAGAGCCGGGACTGCTGGCTCCGCCGGCATTCAAAATCAACAACACACAATACGCAGTAGCGGAGTTTGTCGATGGGTTTTACGATTTGCCGCCGGGTACGGCCGGCGTGGCTGCCAAGCGCGCGGTGCCGGGAGATACGATCATTCTGTACGGCATCGGGTTTGGGCCGGTTTCGGATGGCACTCTCGGGGGCGTCATCGATCAGGGCCAAAACAACCTGACCAATTCCTTGAATATCTCCATTGGCGGCATGGCGTCTCAAGTGAAGTACGCGGGATTAACCCCATCCTTCGTGGGGCTTTATCAATTCAACGTCGTGGTGCCGAACATCCCTGCCAGCGATACGACGCCATTGACTTTTACGCTCAATGGAACGCCAGGGACACAGACGCTGTCGTTGTTTATAGGAAACTGACCGTTTATTGCGTGCGCGGCTCGGTTTCACGAGCCGCGCACGGTCCGTTCAGGAGACGTCAGAACGAAAACTTCATCGCCAATTGCATGATCCTGGGATCGTCCGCGCTGGTGATCTGACCGAAAGTGGGCGTTCCGAAAGTGGTGTTGACCCCCGAGGCACCGGCCAGCAAACTGGGAAGCGAAATCCCTGCACGGAAGCTGTTGGTCAGATTGAAAGCCTCGGCACGGACTTCGAATCTGTAGCCCTCGCGGATCGGGAACTCCCTGGAGACTTCCATATCGATTCCGAAATAATGCGGGCCGGGAATGTTGTTGCGGCCCAAAGCGCTCAGCGTGCCCGGCGCGGGGGTGGTGAACGCGGCCGGATTAATCCAGCAACTCGGTCTGGGGTTGGCGCACAATGGATTCGACAATACCTGCACCGGCCGCTCGTTCCCGGTATCGCCATTCAACGCCACATCGGTGGAGAGGTAGGCCGAAATCCAGTACGCCGACTTGAAGCTGTAAATCGGCGCAATTTTCCAGTCCGACAGCAGCCTGTTGGCCCACGCGTTCGACAACTTCGGACTTTGATATACCACGGTCAAATTGAAGATCTGCCGGCGGTCGACGGAGAAAGTTCCGCCGATTTCGTTGGACTGGCAGTTGCTGCGATCGTAGTTCCGGTTGTTGGGAATGGCCAAGCCCTGCCCGGCGTTGCCGGTGCTATCGCCGATGGATAGGTCGCCGATACAGTGGGACCAGGTGTAGTTGGCATCCATGCTGAGGCCCTTGCTGAAACGTTTCGCAAGCCGCAGTAGCAAGCCGTTGTAGCTGGAGGTGGCGCCGCTGTCGAAGGAATCCACATAGCCGAAGGCCGGCGCACCGGAGGCAAACAGCGCGCCAGGATAGTTATTCAGCACGAAGACGCGACGGTAGTTCTGGTTGGCGGTGCTGGAGCACGGGCCGGCTTTGGCGAGGCCATATTGTCCCGCCGCGCAGGTTCCGGGAATATAGACCGCCGGATTTACCTGGTAGGAATCCCAGAGGTGATAACTCTCGCTTCCGATGTAGCTAGCCGATGCCAGCCAGTTGGAACCGAATTGCCTCTGGATCACCAGGTTCCATTGCTCCGTTTCGGGCGTTTTCAGGTTAGGCGGCAGGAAGATGTAGGTTCCGCCTGGAGCAAAGGGCGCATTTTTGTTGACCGCATAAGGATAGATATTGCCGCCCGGATTGGTGGCGAACGGATTGCTGAACTGGCCGGACCAGATCTCAGTACCGCCATAGGGAGCGGCGTCGGCCGAGTTCACCATCAACTCGCCAGCCACGTAGTCATAAGAGATTCCCCAGCCCGCGCGGATAACCATCTTGCCGTCGCCCTTGGGATCCCAAGCGAGCGCTACGCGCGGCGCCCAGAGATTCCATTGACTTTGTTCGCCGGATTTGCCGATGAAGCCGGGATCCCCCGGATAGCTGAGGCCGGGAGGCGCGTTCACAAACTGCGTGCTCTTTACTCCCGCGATCAGATTCGCCAGGCTGAAGTTGTAGACGGAGCCGTTGATCTCCGAAGGCGGAAGGAACGGCTCCCAGCGGATACCCAGATTGACAGTGAAGTGCGGACTCACCTTCCAGGTGTCCTGCACATAAGCATTCACGAACCACTTTTGCTCCAGGAGATCGTTTGGCAGCGACATCGAATTCGTGCTGAATTCTCCGAGCAGGAAAGTGGGAATGTTATTGAACGTCCAGTTAGTTTGAGCGTAGACGTTCCCATAGAAAAGCATCTTGGAGACTTCTCCGCCGCCGCCAAAGTTGATCTGATGGTTGCCGTGAACCCAGCTGATGTCGTCGTTCAGCTGAAGCGGCGTGCTATGAGCTTGCGCCTGACCGCCGGTACCGGGGCCAACAGTAAAAGCGCCGGTAACCGTGAATCCACTTTGGTGGGGCGTGTATCCGCAATAAACCGGCACGCCCAGATCGCAAGCCGAAACATAGTTGTCCGCAAAGCGATGAACGGCGATGCGGTCCACGGAAGCGCGGAACTGATTCACCAATGTGGGACCGAACAAATAGGTATCGCCAACCACCCAGGACTGGTCCGCGTCGTCCAACCCACCTTGCGAGGTAGTGAGGATGTTGGTCGGCGTGAAATTGTAGGAGGGAGGCCGATAGAAATGCGTGCGGATATAGCGGCCAAACAGGGTGTTCTTCGAGCTGGTCTGCCAATCCCCACGGCCGACATACTGGTTCTCGTTGATCTGGGTAACCAGTCCGAAACCGGTGTTGCCGCAAGCGCCGGTGGTGGGCGGCAGCAGGGCCGCCAGCTTCAGCGACGCTGGGTCAAACAAGGAGGCGGGGATTATATTGTTGTGAATCTGGCTGGAGATTGCAGCGGGAATGCCAGCCAGAACAGAGGCGCTCAGATCCTGCGGGCAGGCGCTGAAATTACCTTGAATCATCGCGGCCGTGGGAACAAAGGTAGCGGCGGTGTTCGCGGCTGGATCCTGACGGGTTATGGTGTCCTGATAGCCGAAGAAGAAGAATAGTTTGTTCTTGATTACGGGACCGCCAATGGTGCCGCCAAACTGGTTCCGCTTGAGGGTGTCGCGCGTTGGGGCGAAGAAATTGCGCGCGTTCAGATCGCCGTTGCGCAAGAACTCAAACGCATCGCCATGGAAGGCGTTACTGCCGGATCTGGTAACTCCTGTAACGGTGCCGCCGGCGTGTACGCCGTTTTGCGCCGTCAGAGAACTGGTTTCGACCTTAAACTCCGCCAGCGCATCCGGAAAAGGAAGGGGCATGTTCGCCAGGTCCCATGGATTGTTGTAGACGCTGCCATCCAGCCAGAACGCCACACCGAAGGCCTGTCCGCCGGCGATGGAGAACTGCACCGTTCCGGGGTAACCACCGTTGCCGGCGGTGCCGAGTACAACCGCCGCGCCGGTATATTGGATTAAGTCGGTAGCTTGGCGGCCATTGAGAGGCAATTCCACGATGCGCTGGGTCTCCATCACGTTCCCAACGCCGGTAGCCTGCGTTTCCACCAGCGCGGCATTGGCTTCCACCTGCACCTGCTCACTGACGGCGCCAACCTTCAACGACACATCGACGGTGGGGTTGGTGGCAACTTGCAAGACGATGCCGGTCTGAACGTAAGTGCTAAAACCAGACTTAGTCACTTCCAAGCGATAAGGTCCGATAGGCAGATTCGGCAGCACGTAGACGCCGTCGGTTTCGGAGCTGACCACGCGGCTGACGCCGGTGTCGGTTTGAGTAGCTTTTACTTGGGCGCCGGGTACGGGTGCGCCCGACGCGTCTTGAATTGTTCCTTGGATCTGAGCCGTGTTTTGCGACTGTGCCCACGTTACGCTGAGACTCATGACGCACACGATCAGAGTGGCGATAGTCCTCATAGAACCTCCTGGTCCCTTTGGCAGGCAAAGATATCACAGATTTTGATACGAATGCAACGGCTCCCTATTGCTCCTAGTGTTGGGAACGAGTCGCAGAATTACTTGCAAAACTGCTATGGCAGTAACACGCTCGCTCTGGGCAACGATAGCTGCTCCTCAAATACGACGATCTTGCGGGGAAACATTGTCTTGTTGCCCCAAGTGGGGTCCCAGCCAAAATGGATCTGAGAGGGCGCCGTAATCAGAAAGCGCAGGCGGTGCCGGAGCACCACCTTGCCGTTCCAACTCACGGTCATGGTGCGATCTTCGGGGGTGAATCGGACTCCGACGAGGTTCAATCCGGGGGTGTAGGCCACGTCCACGGTTTGCCGTTCGGACGACTGAACGGAAGTTTCCGAATTCAACTGCATCCTGCCATCGCCCCAGCACTCTTCCGACAATAAGTAGCGAGAACCGAACTCACCCGCCGATATCAGTGGCTCCCGTTCAGGCTTGCATGGCGCGGAAAAATCGAATGAAGCCTCGAGGCTCAGGGCTGGATTCTCGACCAGCCGGAACCGCGCGAAAGGGCTGAACCATTTGGACAGCTGGATGTAAGTGCCTGGGCTGGCTTGCACGAACTGATCGTATGGGCCCTGCAATGCCAAAGCCGCATTCGCGCCGACGGTGTAAATCAGCAGAACCGCCAATGCCGCAGTAGCAAACATTCGTGTTCGCGCTCGGAGAACTCCGAGCAGCTCGCACGCCACTACGCACGCTACGAACACCAGGAAGGGTTGGTAATCGACTTCAAAGCGCTGCGACATTAATCCGGTGGTGGCTACGAATAAAACACAGGCCACGACGAAGACAAGCATGGTGGAGACGAAGGCAAAGACCTCGCGCCTGCCGCCAAATCGTTTCCGGCAGAAGGGCGTGAGGATGGCGATCCATGCCAGGGGACAGAGGCCGAGCAGGCCGCCCGTGGGTTCCAGGAAGTAGCGCGGCGGAAGCAGGTGCACCGATGAGTCAAACGGCTCACGCCATGCGAGCCGGAAAAAAGGAAACTCCGGAACAAGATCCGGCGGACAGAGGAGCAGATAGTAGAGGCCGGGTATGACATTCGACGGGGACAGCCGGATGTCTTGATAGGGCGTGTCGGCCAGTTGATAGCGCAGCCCGAACTCCAGAGGACCGCCGAACCTTGCGTAGTTATAGGCGGCGAGGGCCAGGCAACACGCGATCACCGGGAGGGCGAAGGCCCGCACATCCTTTCCAGCGAATCGCTGGAGGAAATGCTTGCCAGGATCTGCCAACAGGAAAAGAAGGACAAACGCGCACGCGGCTGCCAGTCCCAAATGCGGACGGGAGCCGATCGCCAAACCGAAAGCCAAGCCAGAAAGCGCGGACCATAGCACGGGCCCGCGGGAGGTCGTCAGCGATCGGAAGAGAAAGTAAAAGCCCGCGCTCAAACAGCAATATCCCGATGCGATGGCGACCTCATAGACCTTCACCCGGTGCAGCAAGAACGGCACTGACTGGCCAAGGCCAAGAGCGAGCAAGCAAAGGGTCACCAGAACCACTGGAACAGGGCGGGAAAGAAATGCTATTATCTGCAGGAACAATATCGACAAAAAGAAATAGCCGCCGAGCGCGAATAGAAAGGCAGCAAAGTTCTCCGGCAGATCGTGCGCGGTGAGCAGATACCAAGGCGCGAACAAAGCGAGGGCGGGTGCGGCGCCGTGATAGAGGTAATAGCGCCGCTGATAGAGGACCGTATCCAGCAGCTTGTAGGGTCCATTCACGCGATTGTCTTGTGGATTGGAAAGGGCCAGCAGCTCGGGCTGCGGATTGATCGGCAGGTACAGATGCCCACCTGCGAACGCACGGCCGAGCAGGTCGTAATACCCGTTGACGTCCCAGCTTCCTTTGGCGACCACGGGGCCTGGCAGGCCGTAGTATTTGTCTAAGCCGCTATTCCAGGCGAATCGGTTCGATTCCGCGCCGATGCCGATGATCCAGAAATAAAAAGCGCCAACGATGAGGAACGCTGCTGACCATGCGATCCAATCTTTGACCCGATGTTTTAAGGTGACACCCAGGGCCAAATTGTATCTAAACTGCGACGGCAGATGCCCGCATGGGCTTGGTGACGGCGGACATCAGGTTGCGGCCCAACACAGCAGACGCCGTGATGACACCACCGAAGAGTGCGCCGGCGACACCGAGTGAAGCGACGTCCTGTCCGGTGAGATAGAGATTTCGGATGGACGTGTGGGGAGTGAGGGAGCGCAGGCGAAAACGTTCGGGCGTGGCCGCCAGTCCGTAGGCCTCGCCTTGCTGGTAGTTCATGAAGTGGCGGGTAGTGAGTGGAGTGGATAGCTCGGCATGATCGATTTTGCCGGCGACGGCGGGAACGTTGCGCTCCACTTCGCTCTGGATCCGATCGGCCAGCGTTTGCTTGAACGCGTCGTATTCAGTGTCGCGGCGCTTCCAGCGCGAGTCTTCCCAGCGCGTGAACCATTCGTAAGGCGCAAACACAACGGCTTCGAGCGTCGCGCGGCCGGGGTGCTTGTGCTCGAATTCGGGGTCCTTCGCGGACGGAAATGATATGTACAGCGCTGGGAACGGCGCGGATGGATCTTCGATGAAGCGCGCGAGATTGGCGTCGTGATTGGGCGGCCCAACATCCGATGCGCGTCGATCTGGGGAAGGATAAATCCAAAGATTCGTGCCGTTCAGGCCGAGGTCGCGCGCGCTTTGTTTCACGCCAATATACAGGCTCAAATGCGCGATCGAGCCTGGGACGCGTTTCAGATCGTTGAGAATGGGCTGCGACTCGCGGACCAGGTGTTGGAAGGTGTTGCGCGCGCCTGCATCGCTGATGACGAGATCGGCGCGGAATTCACGGCCGTCCGCCATTCTGACTCCCGTGGCCCGGCCATTCTGGACAAGAACTTCCTCGACGTTGGCGCTGACGACGATCTTTCCGCCGTTGCGTTCGATGGCGGGCGCGATGGTTTCGGCGATGCGGGATGCGCCCCCGACCGGGTAGCTTGCACCATTGAAATAGTGCGCGGCAACAATGGCGTGGATGCCGAAGCTGCTTTGCGCGGGAGGCAGGCCGTAATCGCCCCACTGCGCGGTGAGAACGGCGATCAGTTCCTCATTTTGCGTGAATCGGCGCAGCACGTCGAGTGTGGATTGAGTTGCCCAGCGGAGAAAGGGCGCGCGCATCAGGCCGCCAGCTAGACGCGCGATCGGCCGGGGGACAGCTTTTTCCGCGAAGTAAAGGCGGCTGGCTTTTTGGGCCGACTGAACAGCGGCAAGATAGCTGTCAATGGCGCTGGCCTCGTTGGGAAAGTAATCCTTCAAGCGAGCGCGCAGGCGCTCCAGGCCGGTGGGGAATTCGAAGGTGCGCCCGCCCAGGACGATGCGATCGTAGATGTCGGGCATGGGCGCCCACTCGAGTTGGCCGCCGGTAAGATAATCGAACGCGGCGCGGAGCGGAGACGCCGGATCTTGCAGTTCGCCGACGTAATGCACTCCTACATCCCAGGAGTAACCGGGACGATTGAAGCTGTGAGTGTAACCGCCGGCGGTGTAATGGCGCTCGAGCACCAGAATTTTCCTGCCGGCCTGTTTGGACAAGAGAGCGGCGGCGGTGAGGCCGCCGATGCCGGAACCGATGACGATGGCATCCCAGCGATCGTCCAAAGAATGTTGTTTGTAAGAGACCATGTCCAGCTCCTCATGTTGACACTGTCTACATTCATATTAGGCCGATATGTTGCGCGTGTCAACATCGTTCTGCTATAAAGAGAACCATGGCAGCGAAACGGCCGTATCATCGCACGAATCTGAAGCAAAGTCTTTTGGATTCCGCGGTGGGTCTGATCGGAGAGGTGGGGCCGCAAACATTTACGTTACGGGAGGTTGCGCGCCGGGCCGGCGTATCGCACAATGCGCCCTATCGCCATTTTCGCGACAAGGACGATCTGCTCGCGGCAGTGGCGGCGCAGGGTTTCGACCGGCTAACGGAGGCCATGCAAAAGGCTATGGCCAAAGGCCGCAGCGCGGCGGAGCGATTGAGTCTCGCTGGGCGCGGATACGTGCAATTTGCCCTACAGTGGCCCCAGCATGTTTTGGTGATGTTCGAGGGCCCGAAACCGGCTGAACCGCGCCCCGCTCATGCCGAGTCGGCGCGGCGTGCATTTCAAACGCTGCTCGATGCCATCGCGGCGGCGCAAGAGGAAGGTGCACTGCCCAAAGGCGACCCGCAGCGGTTCGCCGTTGTAGCTTGGTCCGGCGTACATGGCTTGGCGAAGCTAGCAATTGGCGGACAACTTCGGTTCAACTCCAAGCAAACCTTGCAATTCGCGGACTACCTGACACAGGTACTGGCGAGCGGAATGGCAAATACAACTAGTGGTGGCCGGCGGCGCGGATGATGATTTCGGCGTTGGGCGCTTCCACTTTCGGTTTGCGGGACAAGGCTTTTTCGTTGATGCGCGCGCGGCGCTCGGCCTGTTTCGATGCACTCGCGAGATCGCGGTCTTTAAACTCCGGCAGCACTTCTCTAGAGAACAGCTGGATGGAAGAGCACAGCAGATCGTGCGGGATTTTTCCGGCTTGCGAAATGCAAAGCACTTGATCGATGCCCGCCTGCTCGAAATCGCGTAGTCGCTCGCGCAGCATGGCGGGGGTTCCCACACAATCCTGCGTCCGGCCCTCCGGAGGCGCGAACTGTTTGGGATTGTTCTTATACTCATCCCAAATGTCGGTCTTCGAAGGACGGTGCTCCCCGAAGAAACTGTAATGCCCGAGTCCGTAGAGGAAGAAGCCGTAGCTCTCGGCGCCGATCTGTTCCACGCGCGTTTGATCGCGATCGCAGAGAAACGGAGCTGCCACCGCAAAGTTGGGATTGACGGCGTAGCCGAGCGGCTCACACTCGTTTTCGATCACCTCGTAATAATCCTTCACCCATTGGCGCGCTTCTTCCGGCGATACAAACGAAAAAGTGAGCGCACCCATGCCGAGTTTCGCGGCCTGAATAATCGACTCGCGGCGCGAGCAGGCCATCCAAAGCGGCGGATGGGGCTTTTGCAAAGGTTTCGGCACCACATTGCGCGCGGGTATTTTGACGAACTGGCCTTCGTAACCGGTGAACGGATCTTCCACCAACATCCGGACTGCCACGCGCATGCCTTCCAGTTGCATGTTCTTCTTCTCGGCCTGCGGGACATTGAATCCACCCAGTTCGGTTTCAGTTGCGCCTGCGCCGGTGCCGAATTCCACCCGGCCATCGCTCAGCAGATCCAGCGTCGCAATGCGCTCGGCGATGCGAGCGGGGTGATTGATGTACGGCGGCGTTTGCACGATGCCGTGGCCGATTCGAACGTTTTTGGTGCGCTGGCTCACCGCGGCGAGAAATACTTCGGGCGCAGAGGAGTGCGCATATTCTTCGAGGAAGTGATGCTCGGTGGCCCACACGTAGTCGTATCCGCATTGATCGGACAGGACAGCCTGTTCGAGCGCGTTCTTCAGGAGCGTGTGCTCGGACTCGCTGGCCCAGGGCCGGGGAAGCTGATGTTCATAAAAACCGCCAAATTTCATGAGTTGGTGACCTATGCCGCTTTCAAAGTTATTATTGTAACGGAGTATCCAAGCAGAGAGACTGAATGGCCAGCTTTCGTCCCCTCATTGTGGGCATCGGCGGTACCACGCGTCCGGGGTCGTCTTCGGAGAAGGCCCTGCGCTATGCGCTCGCACTGGCTGAGGCGCAAGGCGTTGATGTGGAGTTGTTCGACGGTGCCAGCATCAATTTGCCGATGTACACACCGGAGTCCACCGTCAGATCGGAGGCCGCTCAGAAGATGATTGCCGCGCTGCGGCGGGCGAACGGAGTGATTCTTTCCACTCCGTGCTATCACGGGTCGGTCTCGGGACTGGTGAAGAATGCGCTCGACTACACCGAAGACATGTGCCGCGATCCGGAGCCGTATCTGGATGGGCGCGCGGTGGGCCTCATTGTCTGCGGGCACGGTTGGCAATCGACGGGAGTGGTGTTGTCGGCGTTCCGATCGATTGTACACGCGCTGAGGGGATGGCCCACTCCCATGGGAGTCGCGATCAACACGCTAGTTGAGCATTTCGACGAAAAAGGCGCCGGGATCGCGGAGCAATCGGCTCGGCAGATGGCGATCATGGTAGGACAAGTGATCGAATTTGCCCGGCTACGAGCGCTTCTGGCGCGTTTGGACACCGAGGGCGCGGCGGCGACGAGCGTTTAAAGTCGAGCGTTCAAACTAGTTCAATCCGAAACGAATTCCTCCCGAGGCTGGTCTACAACAGGGAGGCATCATGCCGGAAAAACGGACGATCGAGCGGGCGCGCAAAGACGCGACAGAAGGCAAGGCGGCAAGCACGCAGGCGGGCGAATTTGTGCGAGAGGAGATGGAGCACATCCGGGAGGGCAAGCACGGCGCAAGTTCGCCGAAGCAGGCGATCGCGATCGGGCTCTCGAAGGCGCGGCGCGCGGGAGTAAAGGTAGGGCCGCCGAAGAAAGGCAAGACGCGAGCCAAGCGATCGGGGCGGTGAGTACGTCAGCTATGTCACCGTATTGCTTCCATTGAAGCAACGTATAATACTTGACATGAAACATGAATCAACCGATTTGTTTTTGGGCGATCCGGACTTGTGGAGGGGGAGATCGCTCGCTGGCGATCCGGAAGTACAATTGCAGACTCTAGTGCAATATGGCGAAAGCCAAGCCGTTCACTAGCGACCCTGCTGAAGTTTCGGCCCGGATGCGGCTGATTAGGGGCAAGAACACCAAACCGGAACTCTCGCTGTTCTCGATTTTGCGGGCGGCTGCGATCCCGTTTGAGCCGCACGCTCGACTCGGCCGAATGGAAGCCGATGCAAGGATCAACAATTTCGTGCTCGTCTTTATCGACTCGCCGTTCTGGCACCTTCGTGATGACGAGCAACTTGAGAGGCTATCGCCATACTGGAAAGCGAGGCTGTTGCGGAACAGACGCAGAGACGAGCGCCAGCGCCGTCAATTGCGTAAGAAAGGCTTCTCGGTTCTTCGATTTTGGGCCGATGAGATCAATGAACGGCGGGTGCTCTCTCGCATTCGCCGAATCTTAATGATGAAACAACAGGTGGAACAATAATGGCTACACCGCGCATGGCTCTCTCCACCGATCCTAGATCTGAAGCAAGGAAGCCCGTCACCGTCGCCGCCCGATGGGGGCAGGTGCCGACGCCGGAGCCGATCGCCCTCAAAATGGCGCATCGCTTGCTTCGCGACCGTGTTGCGGATACTGTTCGAATTCTCGACCCCTGCGTCGGACCCACCACGTTTCCCAAGGCACTTGTGCGCGCCGGGGTCCTCCGCACAAATGACGAACTGATGCTCATGGACATCGACCATTCGATGCTCACGCAATCGGCGGCATGGCTCCAGGAACAGGGCATCACATTCTCTGCCGAATGTGGCGATTACATTGAGACGAAGTTGCTAGGAGAGTACGACTATGCGATTCTGAACCCACCGTACGTTCGGCAGGAGTGGCTTGAGCGCAAGGAAGAATATGGCACCTGGTTCCGCGAACGGTACGGGCTTCGAGTTCCCGGCACATCCAACCAGTACGTGTATTTCGTCGCCAAGGTCTTGAAGGAACTCCGGCCGGGAGGCCGACTGGCGTGCATCGTCTATGATTCTTGGCAATCAACGCGTTTTGGGGCTTGGCTTGCGGACATCCTAGAACAGGAGTGCGCGTGGGTGGCGATAGAGGCGGAGCCCAACCAACCGTTCAACGGACACCTGATCGACGCGACGGTCATATATGCCGAAAAGTGCGGTCGACGCAAGAGTGGCACACTATGCGCGTCCACGGGTGGACGCGTGCGCACGGGACCCTTGTCCTCGGTGCCAGGATTCTGCCTGATCACCGATGCGTTTCAAACTCGGCGTGGCTTGCGACTCAAACAAGCTGACTTCTTCCTTTGTGATTCCAAAACAGCAGCCAAGTGCGGAGCGACCCCATTCGTCAAGAAAGTGACCAAACTCAGCGGGTATGAGGTGCCTGAGGATCACCCAGAGGCCGCACTCCTGGTAGGCCCTGTCGACCGCAACCCAGCTGTAACTGCAGAACTCCGGCGGCGGCTCAAACAAGCTCTTCAGGCCCCCGAAGACAACGTGTCAATCCTGACATGGTTCAGCGAGAGACCGGAATCGTGGATGCTACATCGACCTGCTCCCTACGCAGGCATCGTGTTCAACTACTACATTCGGCGGCGCCCGAAGCACATCTTGAACCTGAGCCACGCCTATTCCGACAACTTCTATGGCCTCACACCACGCGAAGGGATACCAGTGCCGGCGTGGTTAGCGGTATTGAACTCCACTGCCAGTTGCATCGAGATTCTTTCTACGGCTCGAAATCAGGGAAACGGGCTTGCGAAAGTTCAACTCTTCGAGTACCGGAAGGCCTATATTCCTACCGTGCTTCAGTGCTCGCGACGCGACTTCAGAAAATTTGAAAAACTCGGGGGTGCACTTGTGAGCGGAACCGATCCTCTTGCCACCATCAAACGCATTGATGAA
>JBEKRO010000097.1:0-24749 GCA_049518655.1 Bryobacteraceae bacterium
CAAGTCGCGCGGCAACGTGGTGCGCCCCGGCCCCATCGTGGACGTGGTGGGTGCCGACGCGCTCCGCTACTTCCTGCTGCGCGAGATCACCTTCGGACAGGATGGCAGCTTCAGCTATGATGCGCTGATCCAGCGCTACAATGCGGATCTAGCCAACGGCCTCGGCAACCTGGCCAGCCGCACGCTGACCTTGATCCAGCAAAATCGGAGCGGCCTGATCCCGGATTCCCCCGGAGCGCCCGACATCGCCGAAGCTGCGCGCCGGACCACCGAAATGACCATGGACGCGTTCTGCGATTTCAATTTTTCGCGCGGCCTGGAAACGCTGTGGAGTTTCATTTCGGTGATCGACAAATTTATCGTCGAGCGCGCGCCCTGGAAACTTGCCAAGGATACCTCCGCTTTCGCTCAGAACATGCTGGATGAGACGCTGTACACCGCCGCGGAAGCACTCCGCATCATCTGCGCGTGGGTGTATCCCGTGATGCCGAACTCGGCTCGCAACATTTGGATCCAACTCGGCATGAAGGCGCCGATTGAATCCGTCACTTTCGCCGATCTGCACTGGGGCAAATTGCCGGCCGGACAAAAGATCGGCTCAGTGGCCGCTGTTTTTCCGCGCTTGGACGCCAGCGCCATCCTCAAGATGGAACAACTTGAGGTGCAGGAGAAAGCGCGTCAGGCCGCCCTGTTCGGTGCTGCGAAGCCGGTGGCACATTCCGCTCCTGTGCCGGATGCCGCCAAAATCGCTATCGATGATTTTATGAAAGTGGACTTGCGCGTGGGCCAGGTGGTGAGCGCCGAGCGCGTGAAGGGCGCCGACAAACTTCTGCATATGAAGGTGGACATCGGCGAAGAGCAGCCGCGAACCATTGTGGCCGGCATCGCCGAATCCTACCCACCCGAAGGGATGCTCGGCCGCAAGGTGGTGATCGTCGCCAATCTGCAGCCGCGAAAGCTGCGTGGCATCGAATCGAACGGCATGATTGTGGCCGCATCACACGATGGCGGCAAGCCGGTACTCGCGGGCTTCCTCGAAGATGTGCCCATTGGAGCCCGTCTCAAGTGAGTCTTCAGCATGATTGATTCCCACTGCCATCTGGACAGTGCGGACTTCAATGAAGATCGCGATGCCGTGATTGACCGAGCGCTCGCGGCCGGCGTTGAGCACATGATGGCGATCGGCACCGGCGAGGGCCCACCCGATCTCGAAGCGGGTCTACGGATGGCCGATAAGCACTCGGCATTCTACGCGACCGTTGGCATTCATCCACACGACGCCGCCAAAGCGAGCCCGGACGATTTCAAGCGCCTCGCCGGCCTGCTGGCGCATCCTAAGGTGCTGGCTGTCGGTGAAATCGGTCTCGACTATCACTACGATTTTTCACCCCGCGATGTACAGAAATCGGCATTCATCGAGCAGATGGGAATCGCGGCTTCCTCGAAGAAGCCGATTGTCATTCACACCCGCGAGGCCTGGGAGGACACGCTCGCGATCATCGAGCAGCATTGGACGCCGCATGGCATCGGCGGGATCATGCATTGTTTTTCGGGCGGCCCACAAGAAGCACGGCGCGCGCTGGACCTCGGCTTTTACCTCAGCTTCGGTGGCATCGTAACGTTTCCCAAGGCGCTCACGGTGCAGGAATCGGCGAAGTCGACGCCGCGCGATCGCATCCTCATCGAAACAGATGCGCCCTACCTCGCCCCCGTGCCCAACCGAGGCAAGCGCAACGAGCCGGCGCTGATAGTACATACCGCTCGGAAGCTGGCCGAACTGCGCGGCGAATCCTACGAAGAACTTTGCAATGCTACGACGGAAAACTTCCGCAGGCTGCTACTGAGCTAAACTGAGAGATTCCCATGGGACTTGGCAGGCTCGGGCAAACTTTAACCGCGCGGGAGATCTTCGAGCTGGTCAAGAAGGACCTCGAACGCGTGGAGCGCGAGATCAGCCTGGAATCGGTGGCCAGTGTTGATGCGGTCACCACCATTTCCCGGTATCTGCAAGACGGCGGCGGCAAGCGTCTGCGGCCCATTCTGGTGTTGCTGGCATCGCAGCTCGTGGGCGGAGTGAGCGACGGTACAGTTCGCATGGCCGCGGTGGTGGAAATGATCCACGCGGCGACGCTGGTGCACGACGATGTCATCGACATCGCTAAAACGCGCCGCGGCCGGCCGTCATCGAACGCCATCTGGGGCAATCACACCTGCGTGCTGGCAGGCGACTGGCTTTACATGCAGGCCTTCCAGGTGGCTTTGCGCGAACGCAACTTCCACGTGCTGGATCTGCTGATCGCGCTGACGCAGATGATGGTGGAGGGCGAGCTGCTCCAGTTGGAGCGCATCGGCAAGATCGACATCTCCGAAGCCGACTACATGGAATTGGTGGATCGCAAGACCGCCAGCCTGTTCTCGGCCTGCGCGCGTCTCGGTGCGATGATGGGAGGCGCTAGCGAGGCCACCGAGACGCGGCTGGGCGAATTTGCCTGGAACCTGGGGATCGCGTTTCAGTTAGTGGACGACATGCTCGACTTCACCTCGCACGAGAAGGTTCTCGGCAAGCCGGTGGGCAGCGATCTGCGCGAGGGCAAGGTCACGCTGCCCCTGATCTACGCGCTGGAAGAAGCAACGCCCGAAGAACGGCAGTTGGTCGCCACGGTGCTCAAGGACGGCAATTACGACCAAGCGCCGTTCCAGAAAATCCTGCGCATGGTCCAGGTCCGCCATGGATTCGATCGCGTGCGCGAACGTGCGCAATCCTTCACCGAGCGCGCGCGAGTCATCATGGCCGAATTTCCCGATTCACCCAATCAGCGAGCGATGTACGCGCTCACCGAACTGGTCACCGATCGCGATCACTAACTACTAGAGGTAGCCAATGCCCCGACTCGTTCCCAGCGCCACGCGCATCCCTGTGCCCGGCAACAAGCAGATCGAAGAGTACATCGGTCGCGTAAACACGAAGGATACCGCCGTCAGCATCGCTCACATGCACAGCCCTTCGGGTTGGAGCGAGCCCGGCCAGCAGCCCGAGTTCGATGAATACACCGTCGTCTTGAAGGGCGCACTGCGGGTGGAATCGAAGAGCGGTGTGCTGGAAGTGAAAGCCGGGCAGGCCGTCATCGCGCCGCGCGGCGAATGGGTACGCTACAGTACTCCTGGACCGGATGGGGCTGAGTACATCGCGGTGTGCCTGGCCGCATTCGACCCTGGGACCGTGCATCGGGATGCGTGATTTTATCGGTTGAGGCGATGGATAGAGCGACAATCGAATGTGATGCTCACGGCTCTGCGTTTGAGACTTATATCTGTGAACACTTGGCCGCCAATCCCGTGCAAGCCTGGTTTTCGTCCGCGCGAACCGAAGAAGATCCATGGCCTGACGCGTGGTGTTCGATCTGCCATGATGCTTATCGGAGCGAGGGCCTGTGGAACGAAAATAACGAGGCCCATCTTCGGATCAAGCTATTTTGCCACCGCTGTTATGAAGCGCATCGAGCGCTGGGCGAGCACGTGGAGTTGCCAGATTAACTAGGCCCCGACGAGAGTTAGCGAAGAGCCAACCCCAAGCTTGCACTTGACCTCGAGTTCCCGGATATGGGAACATGAACGCGGGTGCGAATTATCGGCACTGCCAAGCTCGATGAATTCGCCCGGCGACACGCAAAAGCCAGAAAGTCCTTAGCGAATTGGGAGAAGGTAGTTAGGGCGGCCGCGTGGAAGAATTCTGAAGAAATGAAGCGCACGTTCAATAGCGTGGATTATGACTACCCAAAGACCATCTTCAATATCGCCGGGAATAACTTAAGGCTGATCGCCTTGATAGATTACAACAAGCAGCTTGTCCAGGTGGCCGGTGTGATGCCGCACGCCGAGTACGACAAAGAAAGGTGGAAATAGCGATGGCGACTCAAGCTGATCCGATCCGGCTAACCCGTGCTGGTTTCGTTTCTGTGGCCGATTTGGTGGTCCGAAACGAAGCCGACAATGAACGTGCTCTTGCCACGGTTCAAGATTTGATGTGCCGCCAACGGACTCCAGAGGAGGATGCGCTGCTCGACGTTCTCACCGACCTGATTGAGAAGTTCGAAAGCAAAAAGCGTCGTGGACTGCGCCGCGATCCCCCGCCACACGAGATGCTCCGCTTCCTCGTGCAGCAAAACAGGCTGTCACAGAAAGACCTATGGGTATTGCTGGGAGGGAAAAGTCACACCTCGGAAATACTGAGTGGCAAGCGGAAGGTCAGCAATCGTCAAGCCGGTTTGCTCGGAAAGCGCTTCAACGTCTCTCCCAGCGTCTTCATCAGCTTCGCCTAGCCCGCCGCCTCACCTTCCCAAAGGCTGAGGACCGCCGCATTTGCATTGCATGCAACGCCCAATTACAATGACTTATTAGAACCAAAGTTACGAAGGGGCTTCAGGGATGGACCCCCGGTTCGTTGACCGGGATGCTTCAAAAGCGATAGACTTTCCTCTTGGTTCTCGGTCGGTAAATCACGACCCTCCAATTTTTTAGAAGACCTTGAGGAGGCTTAATCGGTGTCAGAGAAGATGCGGCATATTTTTACGTCGGAATCCGTTAGTGAGGGACATCCCGACAAGATGGCGGACCAGGTTTCCGATGCGGTGCTGGACGCCTGCTTAGCTGTGGATCCCATGAGCCGTGTGGCTTGTGAAACCCTGGTCACCACGGGCATTTGCGTGGTGGCGGGCGAAATCACGACCAAGGCAATTTTGGACATTCCGAAGCTGGCGCGCGAAGTGATCGCGGATATCGGGTTTACGGACGCCAAAATGGGCTTCGATGCCAAGACTTGCGGCATCCTGAATGTAGTCCAGACGCAATCTCCCGACATCGCCATGGGCGTGGATACCGGCGGCGCCGGCGACCAGGGCTTAATGTTCGGTTATGCCACCGATGAAACACCCGAGTTGATGCCCCTGCCCATCATGCTCGCCCATAAGCTGGTTCGCCAGCAGAGCGAGATCCGCCGGACAGGTAAGCTCACGTATTTGCGTCCCGATGCCAAGAGCCAGGTTTCCGTGGAGTACGTAGGCAATAAGCCGGTCCGCATCGATGCCGTGGTTCTCTCCACGCAGCATGACGACGATGTGACCACCGACCAACTCCGCGCCGATGTGAAGAAGTTCATCATCGACCCGGTGGTTGGCGGAAATCTGGTGGATTCGCAGACCAAGTATCATGTGAACCCCACTGGCCGTTTCGTCATCGGCGGACCGCACGGTGACACCGGCCTCACCGGCCGTAAGATCATCGTGGACACCTACGGTGGAATGGGCCGTCACGGCGGCGGCGCGTTCTCGGGCAAAGATCCGACGAAGGTGGATCGCTCCGCCTGCTACATGGCGCGCTACGTTGCCAAGAATATTGTCGCTGCCGGCCTGGCTTCACGTTGTGAAGTGCAGCTCGCGTACGCCATCGGCGTGGCCGAACCGGTTTCCATCATGGTGGATACGTTTGGAACCGGCAAGGTGGACCAACAGCACCTGGTGGAACTGGTTCGCCAGAACTTCAAACTCACGCCGAAAGCGATGATCGAGACCCTGAAGCTGCGCCGCCCGGTGTATCGTAAGACGTCGTACTATGGCCACTTCGGCCGCACGGAAGAAACCTTCACCTGGGAATCGACCGACAAAGCGGAAGCCCTCAAGGAAGGCGCCAAGCTCACGGCTGTTGCTAAGTAAAGGCGACAAGTAATAATTGCCTCTACCGGGGGCTCGGTGTTTCAATGGAAGCACGGGCCCCTATGCCTCGTTTTTTCACTCCTAAATGCTAGTCGAAGGTTGCAAGCACGAAATCGAAATTACCGTTCCCGTGGACGACATTGCCCGCGAGACCGAGCGCGTTGTCGCGGACATCCAGCAGAAGGCCAAGCTGCCAGGTTTCCGTCCAGGCAAAGCGCCAGCCAGCCTGATCCGCACCAAGTTCTCCAAGCAGGTGCGCGACGATGTTCTTGAAAACCTGCTCCCGAAGTACTTCAGGCAAAAGGTAGAAGAAGAGCATCTCGAAGTGGTGGGGCGTCCGAACGTGAAGGATGTGCACTTCCATGAAGGCGAGCCGCTGCGCTTCAAGGCCGAGTTCGAAGTGGCGCCGGAGATCGAGCTGAAGGATTATCGCGGCGTCACGATTCACTACAGCGAACCGCAAGTCTCCGACGAGGACATCGCGAAGCGCCTGGAAGAGATCCAGGAACAAAAGGCGCAGTTCGTAAATGCTGAGCCGCGCGCGGTGGTGGATGGCGACTACGCAGTGGTTACGCTCGACAGCCTGTCGGGCGTCGATCAGCCCATTCATCAGGATGAAGTGGTTCTGCACGTGGGCGATCCCGATACAATGACCGGATTTTCAGAGGCGTTGCGTGACATGTCGCCAGACGAAGAGAAGGAGTTCGATGTCACCTATCCGGAAGACTTCGGACAGAAACGGCTGGCCGGCAAAACGGTGCACTTCCGCGCGAAGCTCACCACCATCCGCACCAAAGAATTGCCGGAGCTGAACGACGAGTTCGCGCAGGATCTGGGCGATTATCCGACGCTGGACGATCTACGCGACGCCGTGCGAAAAGCCATCTTTCAGGAGCGCGAATACGGCGCGCAGCAAAAGGCCAAAGACGAGCTCATTGACAAGTTGATCGAGACGCACGAGTTTCCGGTGCCCGAAGCGTACATCGAGCGGCAGATTGAATCGCAGCTTGAAAACCAATTCCGGGAACTGGCCGAGCGCGGCATCGATCCAGCGAAACTGAAGATCGACTGGACCAAGCTCAAAGAAGCACAGCGTCCGAAAGCATTGCACGATGTGAAGGCGTCGCTATTAGTGGACAAGGTGGCCGAGCGAGAGGCCATTGCGCCAACCAACGACGAAGTGGATACCGAAGTCCAGCGCATCGCCAAGCAGCAGCGCGAGCCGGTGGCGGCCGTGCGCAAAAAGCTGCAGAAAGATGGCGTCTTGAGCCGGATTGCCTATCAGATCCGCAGCAACAAGACCATGAACTTCCTGTTCGAGCACGCGCGGAAAGTTGCGGGCGAACCCGAGCCGGCGGAAGAAAAAGCAGCCGAGTAGCAGCGCGGGATTCCACCAGGAGCGCCTCCTCGCGCTGCTGGAATTGTCGCCGGGCATTCGAAAAACGGACAATATGGCATCGCTGACGCTCCACTCACTCCTGAGACGGAACGCCGGATAGAGTTGCTCTTTCCGCCGAGCGAAAGGGCGGTTGATCTTACCAAGAAAGATTTCCGTGACGCCTGGTGTGGGCCGGCTTCGGCGAGCCTGATGTTCACACCCGCTGGCAGCCTCGTCAACGCTGATAACCCGGAATTACTTGTCGCCGACCGCGAGCAGCGTCTCGAAGTGCGGCGCGTCTTCCTCGCTATGCACGATCGACGTCTCAATATTCTTGAACCCGGCTTGTCTCAAAAAGCGTGTCACTTCCACTTCGGTAAAGCCGAGCCATAAGTCGGCGTAGAGTTCGCGCGCTTCTTCATAGCTGTGCCGTAGCAGATCCAGCACCACGATCCGGCCGCCGGGCTTCAAAATGCGCCACGCCTCCGCCACCGCGCGCTCCGGATGCTGCGCATGATGCAGCGCCTGGCTGAAGAACGCCAGATCCACCGTCCCATCGCGGATGGGCACTTCTTCCAGATCGCCTTTGCGGTATTCGAGATTCTTGACGCCGTGTTTGCGCGCCAACTCGCGGCCGTACTCCACCATCTTTTCCGAGTTGTCGACGGCAATCACTTTTTTCGAGCGGCGGGCCAGCAACTGCGAGAACGTTCCTTCGCCCGCACCCAGATCGGCGATTACCATGGGGGGCATCAAGGTCAAAAGCGTCTCTGCGAGGCCTTGCCAGGATCGTCCGGGAACGTAGTTTCGTCCAAACTTACCTGCCAGCTCATCGAAGTACGATCGCATTTTGTCTTGCCGGCGGCGCAGCGCGAGCCGCAGGGCCTCGGAATCCTGCTCAGCTTCGGGAATCTCAGCCGCCGCCTGCCGGAGAACGCTCAGCATTTCTGAAAAACCGTTCGACTGAACTCCATGTTTCAGCCGATAAAGAATACTCTTGCCGTTGCGCCGATCCTCTACCAGCCCGGCCTGTTTGAGCTGGGCCAGGTGGGTCGAAATACGACTTTGGCCCATGCCCAGGATCTCCTGCAATTCGGCGACGGACAGCTCTTCGCGCTCTACCAGCAACAACATACGGAGCCGGCTGGGATCGGCCAGCAGACGCAGGTTTTTGAGGATTGACGCCATGGGTCTAGCTGTACTATTATATCAACATATCTAGATCGGTAGATATAAATTCCCGCACGGAGATCGAATGAGCACAGCAACCATCAACAACGTCGCCACCGAGTACAAAGTGGCGGACATGAGCCTGGCCGAGTGGGGCCGCAAGGAAATTTCCATCGCCGAGTTTGAGATGCCCGGCTTGATGTCGATCCGGAAGAAGTACGCACCGGGCAAGCCGCTGAAGGGCGTCCGAGTCACCGGCTCGCTGCACATGACTATTCAGACCGCGGTGCTCATCGAGACCCTGGTCGACCTCGGCGCCAGCGTCCGCTGGGCGAGCTGCAACATTTTCTCAACGCAGGATCACGCTGCGGCTGCCATCGCTGCCGCCGGAGTACCGGTATTCGCCTGGAAAGGCGAGTCGCTCGAGGAATACTGGGAATGCACGTACAAAGCGATCAGCCATCCGGGCGGCAAGGGTCCCGAGTTGGTTGTGGACGACGGCGGCGACGTCACGCTGCTGCTTCACAAAGGCTTCGAGCTGGAAAATGGCGACGGCTGGGTGAACTCGCCTTCTTCGGGCCACGAAGAAATGGTGATCAAGAACCTGCTGAAGAAGGTTCACGCAGAAAATCCCAAGCATTGGCACAACATTGTGAAAGATTGGCGCGGCGTCTCTGAGGAGACCACCACTGGCGTCCACCGGCTCTACAAGATGCAGGAACAGGGCAAGCTGCTGGTTCCCGCCATCAACGTGAATGACTCGGTGACCAAGTCGAAGTTCGACAATCTGTACGGCTGCCGCGAATCGTTGGCCGACGGCATCAAGCGCGCCACCGACGTAATGGTCGCGGGCAAAGTCTGCGTCATCTGCGGTTACGGTGACGTTGGCAAGGGCTCGGCGCATTCGTTGCGCGGCATGGGCGCACGCGTGATCGTCACCGAGATCGATCCCATCAACGCATTACAAGCCGCGATGGAAGGCTTCGAAGTAACCACCGTGGAAGAAACGCTCGGCCGGGGCGATATCTACGTCACCTGCACCGGCAACCTCGACATCATCACCCTGGAACACATGCAGCACATGAAGGACCAGGCCATCGTCTGCAACATCGGCCACTTCGACAACGAGATCCAGGTGGACGCGTTGAATGCCGCGCCTGGCGTAAAGCGAACCAACATCAAGCCTCAGGTGGACATGTACAACTTCCCTGACGGGCATGCCATCTTCATGCTAGCCGAGGGACGCCTGGTGAACCTGGGATGCGCCACCGGCCATCCGAGCTTCGTGATGAGCAACAGCTTTTCGAATCAGACGCTCGCGCAGCTCGACCTGTGGAAAAACAAGGACACCTACAAAGTGGGCGTTTACACGCTGCCGAAGAAGCTGGACGAGGAAGTGGCCCGGCTGCACCTGGAAAAGATTGGCGTGAAGCTGACCACACTCACGAAGCAGCAGGCGGAGTACTTGGGCGTGGCGCTGGAAGGTCCATACAAGCCGGATCACTATCGGTACTAAGTAGCTTCAGTCGGAAACGGAGCCGGTCTCTTCATGAGACCGGCTTTTCCTTTTGCGCGACAGGCGTCAATATCGGCCGCTCCTCCAGCTGCGGCACTCTAGGGGGATGCCGGTTTCTGAGCACCGAACTCTAGGCCGCAAGTAAAGCATTGCGCTTCTTTCGTTACCCAGCCGACAGTCTCTGCCTTACAGCGTGGGCATCGAAACTCACGTATGAGAAACAGGTTTGCTACGAAACAAACAGGAGCTATGAGGCAAATCACCAGGATGGCCTCAATGAAGGCGTTGGCACTTCTCGCCCAGCCGTGCTCATCCAACTTGACAGCCATAACCACAGCAAGAAAAATGAGCACTGAAGATACGCCAATGCCGTACTGAAGATAAAACCGATGGAAACTCTGCATCCATTCGAGGCGACGGATGGCGCCGTCGTAAGAATGATTTGAAGAGGGCGTTCGCAAATTCTATCATCGGTCATTGAGGGACAGATGCCAACCGTCGCGTCTGTCGGGCAGGGTAAGTTTTTGCGAACGACGGACGGCCGGTTTACTCAGATTTTTTATGTCTCAAATGTCCATGGCAAAAGTGAGCTTTGCATGTTAAAACCGAGACGCATGGCCAAGACGATCCGCAAATATGCCAGCGTCGCCGATCTCGACGAGATCAAAGCGGGCGAATCTCGGTACTGGCAAAGTCGGCCTGTGCATGAGCGGATGCATGCGGTTTCTGAACTCAGCCTAGCCATGTATGGGATCAAGGGTACGGTGGAGGATGCTCCCAGACTTGAAAGAACTCTTGTCCGCATTGAACGCCGACAGAGCTGAATATCCGAAAGTTCGGCGGTGTAAGATGCAGGTAGCGAGGACTTTCTATGAGCCCTGCCGTCGAGACGATACTAGCGGAGATCAACTCCCTTACTCCCGCTGAGCGGCGAGAGCTCCGGGAGCTATTGGGCCAAGACCATACTTCCTCTCCTCGGCCCACTGGGCAGGTAGTAACCGGCGAGGCCTGACCCCTACAAGTCGGCCACCATGGTACTAAGTTACTTCTGGTGAGAAGGCTAGCGGCCGGTCCTGTATCAAGGACCGACTTTTTAGTGTCTTTTTGACAGGGGCGGATTTCGAGCCCTTCTGTTATAATGGTGTTTCAGAGAAGTAGGTCAGAACGCTGGTAGTGTACAGTCTTAGTCGACGGGAGATTCCCTGTGAAACGTGCTGGTTCTGATGACGCGTTGCGTTGTTCCTTCTGCCATAAAAGTCAGGACGTAGTCGGCAAGTTAATCTCCTCCCCCAACGATTACCCCCGAGCTTACATCTGCGACGAGTGCATCGCCGTATGCAATTCGATCCTGGAAGACGATCGCCACGATCAACCTTATGGGGCGCCTCATAAGCTTCCCAAACCATTGGAACTAAAAGAATATCTCGATCAATACGTGATTGGTCAGGACGGTACGAAAAAGAAACTTGCGGTAGCGGTCTACAACCACTACAAACGCATCCAAATGAACAAGCAGCGCGGCGCGGAAGTGGAGCTATCAAAATCCAACATTCTGCTGATCGGGCCTACCGGTACTGGGAAAACGCTCCTGGCTCAAACCCTGGCGCGGATCCTGGATGTCCCGTTCGCCATCGTGGATGCCACCACGCTTACCGAAGCTGGCTACGTCGGCGAAGACGTGGAGAACATCATCCTGCGGCTTCTCCAGAACGCTGACTGGGATGTGCAGCGCTGCCAGACGGGCATCATCTATATCGACGAAATCGATAAGATTGGGCGGAAGGACGAGAATCCATCCATTACCCGCGATGTCTCCGGCGAAGGTGTGCAACAAGCGCTCCTCAAAATCCTGGAGGGCACCGTTGCCAACGTTCCACCCCAGGGCGGGCGCAAGCATCCGCATCAGGAATTCACGCCGGTTGACACCACCAACATCCTGTTCATCTGCGGCGGCGCGTTCGTCGGTTTGGAGAAGGTGATCTCCAAGCGTGTCGGCACCAAGTCGATGGGCTTCGTTCAACAGGAAGAGCACCGCCCGGAAGGCGCGCCAGCGCGTACGGCGTCAAACCGCCGCGACGTCGATCTGCTCGAAAACGTCCAGCCGGTAGACCTCATCAAGTTTGGCTTCATTCCTGAATTCATTGGACGTATGCCGGTAGTGGCGGTCCTGGAAGATCTGAGCAAGGAAGCTTTGGTCCAGATTCTCACCAAGCCCAAGAACGCCATCGTTCGCCAGTACCAGAAGCTTTTTGAATTCGAAAATGTTAGACTGAAGTTTAGCGACGACGCCCTGGAAGCCATCGCTGCCCTGGCAATGGAGCGAAAGGTTGGCGCGCGCGGCCTAAGGATGATCCTTGAGGATCTGATGTTGGACCTCATGTATTATCTTCCGTCCTACAAAAAGGTCCGCGAGTTCCTGGTGACCAAGGAGATGGTCATGACGCAGAAGATCAATATGGCCTTGTTGGAAAAGGCTGGCTAAGTCCCCGTTCGCCGCTGGTTTTTTGGTTCGAGCCGTTTTTTTGGTTCAAGTCAGGAGCGAGGAACCAAGCCGCCCTCACAACTCATCCTCATGATTACCGGCTCCCAGATGATTACCGACCTCATATGCTTACCGACTCCCAGACGCTAATCTCAGATGCTAACTTCTAAAGACAAATCCGACACACGACGCCTTCCCATGATGCCCATCCGGGACGTCGTTATTTTTCCGTACATGATGACCCCCTTTGTGGTGGGGCGCGATTCTAGCGTTCGGGCTCTGGAAGAAGCCTTGGCGTCGGATAAGAAGATTTTTCTGGCCACCCAGCATGATGCCTCAGTCGACGAGCCTCGGCCCGATGAAATCTACAGCGTGGGCACGGTTGCCAACATCGTTCAAAGCCTGAAACTGCCGGATGGCAACATCAAGGTCCTGGTGGAGGGTGTGGAGCGCGGCAAGATCATTTCGGTTAGCGAGGATGAAGGTTATTTCCGTTCGGTGGTTAAAACTTTCAACTTCAAAGTGGACACCGGCGCGCAATTGGAAGCGCTAGTGGCGCGCGTCACAGGCCTGTTCGAACAGTACGTCAAGCTGAGCCAGAACCTGAACTACGAGACCATGATTGCGGCCATTCGCGTGGACGAGCCAGGCAAACTGGCGGACACGGTGGGCGCGAATCTGCAGTTGACCATCGAAGAAAAGCAGGAGCTGCTCGAAATCTTCGATCCGGTGGACCGGCTGACGCGCGTGGCGGAAATGCTGGACATCGAGATCGAGAAGCTCAATGTCGATCGCACCATCCAGGGCCGCGTGAAGCGCCAGATGGAAAAGGCGCAAAAAGAGTATTACCTCAACGAGAAGATCAAAGCGATCCAGAAAGAGCTCGGGCGCGGCGAGAAGAGCGAGTTCGATGAGTTGAAACGCAAGATCGACACCGCGGGCATGACGAAGGATGCTCACGAGAAAGCGATCGCGGAGCTGCGGCGCCTGGAAAATATGCCGCCGATGTCGGCCGAATCCACCGTGTCGCGTAATTATCTGGATTGGCTGCTGGCCGTGCCGTGGAAGAAGAAGTCCAAAGAGATTCGCGACCTCAATCACGCACAAGAGGTTCTGGAATCCGATCATTACGGCTTGGAGAAGATCAAGGAACGCATTCTCGAATTCCTGGCTGTGCGCCGCCTGGTGCAGAGCCCCAAGGGGTCCATCCTGTGTTTTGTCGGACCTCCCGGAGTTGGTAAAACTTCGCTCGGGATGTCGATTGCCAAGGCAACCGGCCGCAAATTCATTCGTCTTTCGCTCGGCGGTGTGCGCGATGAAGCCGAAATCCGCGGCCATCGCAGGACCTACATCGGAGCGCTTCCCGGCCAGGTGCTGCAGATGATGAAGAAGGCCGGGACAAAGAATCCGGTGTTCATGCTGGATGAGATCGACAAGATGTCGATGGACTTCCGCGGCGATCCATCGGCCGCGCTGCTTGAGGTTTTAGATCCGGAACAAAACTACATGTTCATGGATCATTATCTGGACGTGGAATACGATCTGAGCCAGGTGTTTTTTATCGCCACGGCGAACGTGCTGCACACCGTTCCGCCGGCGCTGCAAGACCGCATGGAAGTGATCCGGCTCTCCGGCTATACCGAACTTGAAAAGCTGGAGATCGCCAAGCGCTTTTTGGTCCCCAAGCAAATGAAGCAAACGGGACTCAAAGGTGGCGACCTGGAATTCACCGATGACGGCCTGCAAAGCTTGATCCAGAACTATACGCGCGAGGCGGGTGTGCGGAATCTCGAGCGCGAGATCGGCAACGTCAGCCGCAAAGTGGCCCGCAAAGTGGTCAATTCGCAGAATGGCGGAAAGCGGACCGATTCCAAGAAGCTTGAAAAGGGCGTCCTCAATAGCGAAACGGTATCGGAATTTCTGGGGCCGTACAAGTTCCGCGATTTGCAAGCCGACAAGAAGAACGAAGTAGGCGCGACGGTGGGATTAGCTTGGACCGAAGTGGGAGGCACCATTCTCACCACCGAAGCTGCCGTAATGGAAGGCAAAGGCAAGCTGCAAACCACCGGCAAGCTCGGCGACGTGATGCAGGAATCGGCGCATGCGGCCATGAGCTACGTGCGATCGCGAGCCCACCTGCTGGGTCTGCCGCGCGATTTTTATCGCAACGTCGATATTCACGTGCACGTACCGGAAGGCGCTATTCCCAAGGACGGCCCTTCGGCTGGCATCACGATCGCCACCAGCATCTGTAGCGCGCTCACCAATATTCCGGTTCGTTGCGATCTCGCCATGACCGGCGAGATTACGGTGCGCGGCCGGGTGCTGCCCATCGGCGGCTTGAAAGAGAAAGTTATGGCGGCGCATCGGCAAGGAATCTACGAGCTGGTGCTGCCGAAGGACAACGAAAAAGATCTTCCCGATATTCCAGAAAACATCCGCAAGGAGATGAAACTGAGGTTTGTGACCTCCATGGATGAGGTGCTGAAGATCGCGCTGGAACGGGAACTCGTCGCGCTGCCGCTGGCGGCCACTACGCCGCCGGTGGAACTGGTGCGGGGCGGATCGGCAGAAGAACGAATTTCGATATAAGGCGTCAGTAATGGTTGCGCCGCCGACCGCATGGACGCTCAATTTGTAATCAGTGCAGCGCGGCCGGAACAGTTTCCAGCAGAAACGCTCCCGGAGATTGCGTTTCTGGGGCGTAGCAACGTCGGCAAGTCGAGTTTGCTGAATTGCCTCACGGGCCAAAAGGGATTGGCGTTTACGAGCGCGAAACCCGGATGCACGCAGCTAGTGAATTTTTATCGGGTCGATGGCCAATACCACTTCGTCGATCTGCCGGGATATGGATACGCACGTGTCCCGAAGGACATCGTAGGCCAGTGGAAACAGCTCATTGAACAATACCTGTTGCAGCGAAGTTCGTTGCAGCTCTGCTTCTTGATCCTCGACGCGCGTCGGGGCTGGATGGATAAGGATCTGGAACTCAAACAGTGGTTGGAGTTCCATAACCGGCGATACATGGTGATCGCCACGAAGACGGACAAGTTGAAAAGTCACAACGATCAGCGGCAAGGCTTAGCGGCCATCCGAAGCCAGTCTCCGGAGTCCGAGCCTCTGCCGTTCTCGGCCGTAAGCTGCCGAGGAGCGAGGGAAATTTGGCAAGCGATCTCGAAAATCAAGACCCAGCGGCAGTAGCCGCTCCCACCCCCGAGGAATCCGACAAGAAAACGGACGGCAAGGCAGTCGCCAAAGGCGACTCAAGAGCAGACAAAAGCGACGGCAAAGCAGCGGACCCCAAATCCCCCGACGCCAAGTCCGCCGATCCGAAGTCAGGTGATCCGCAACCCTCGGCCGACAAAGCTGACGCGAAATCCGCTGAGGCAAAAGCAGGAGACCCCAACGGCCAGGCGGAGACGCCCGCCGGCCCGCCAACCGGACGCAAACGCCATGGCGGAGGTGCGCCTCAAGCCAATCAGAAAAACGGCACGCTCGACCTGGTGGAGCTCAAGGACATGAGCATTCAAAAGCTCAACCAGATCGCCAAGGATCTGAATGTCACGGGCACCGCCGGGCTGCGGAAACAGGAACTGATCTTCAAGATCCTGCAGACGCAAGCCGAAAAGAGCGGATTGATCTTCTCCGAGGGCGTGCTGGAATGTCTGCCCGACGGTTTCGGTTTCCTGCGCGCGCCGGAGTACAACTATTTGCCCGGCCCGGACGACGTCTACGTCTCGCCCTCGCAGATCCGCCGCTTCGATCTGCGCACCGGCGATACCATCTCGGGGCAAATCCGGCCGCCCAAAGAAGGCGAGCGTTACTTCGCGCTCATCAAAGTGGACGCGATCAACTTCGAGCCCCCGGAGGAAGCGCGCAAC
The DNA here is from genome assembly GCA_049518655.1 of Bryobacteraceae bacterium. GTDB lineage: Bacteria > Acidobacteriota > Terriglobia > Bryobacterales > Bryobacteraceae > Palsa-89. Next base: position 16,136 of record JBEKRO010000097.1, read on the forward strand.
AAGATCTTCTTTGACAACCTGACACCGCTCTATCCCGACGAACGTCTGAAGCTGGAAACCACGCGCGACAGTTACTCGGGCCGGGTGATGGATCTGCTCACGCCGATCGGCAAAGGCCAGCGCGGGCTGATTGTCGCCGCGCCCCGCACCGGCAAGACCATGTTGCTGCAGTCCATCGCCAATTCGATCACCGCCAATCATCCGGAAGTTTCGCTGATCGTGCTGCTGATCGATGAGCGTCCCGAAGAAGTCACCGACATGCAGCGCTCGGTGAAGGGCGAAGTCATCAGTTCCACATTCGATGAACCCGCATCGCGTCACGTCCAAGTGGCCGAAATGGTGATCGAAAAAGCCAAGCGGTTAGTGGAACACAAACGCGACGTTGTAATACTGCTCGATTCCATTACGCGCCTGGCGCGGGCGTACAACACCGTGGTCCCGCCATCCGGCAAGGTGCTCTCGGGCGGCGTGGATTCGAACGCCCTCCAACGCCCCAAGCGCTTCTTTGGCGCGGCCCGGAATATTGAAGAGGGCGGCTCGCTGACTATCGTAGCGTCCGCGTTGATCGATACCGGAAGTCGCATGGACGACGTGATCTTTGAGGAATTCAAAGGTACCGGCAACATGGAAATCCATCTGGATCGCAAACTGATGGACAAACGAGTTTTCCCCGCCATCGATATCACCAAAAGCGGCACGCGCAAAGAGGAGTTGCTGGTTCCCCGGGACGAGCTCAATCGGATCTTCGTGCTGCGCCGGGTGTTGAATCCGCTATCGCCGGTAGAAAGCATGGAATTGCTGCTCGATCGGCTCGGCAAGAGCAAGAGCAACGGCGAATTCCTATCCTCCATGAGCACCTAGTTCGCGCGCCGCGGTTCCTCAATGGGAAAAATCCGAGTCCTCTCCGATAACGTCGCCAATAAGATCGCGGCTGGGGAGGTGGTTGAGCGGCCCGCGTCGGTGGTCAAGGAGCTGCTCGAAAACTCGCTCGACGCCGGGGCCACCGATCTCCGCATTGACGTCGATAGCGGCGGCCGCCGCCTAATCCGAGTCGCCGACAATGGCAGCGGCATGTTGCGCGACGATGCCCTGCTGGCCTTTGAACGCCACGCGACCAGCAAACTGAGCGACGTCAAGGATCTGCTCTCTATCGCGACGCTGGGATTCCGGGGCGAAGCGTTGCCCTCCATCGCTTCGGTGTCGCGGCTGCTGCTGGAAACGCGCGCTGCCGAAGAGACCACCGGAGCGGCGGTCGAAATTGCGGGCGGCAAGATCCTGCGATGCGATGAATTCTCGCGTCCCGCGGGGACCACCATTTCAGTCCGGGATTTGTTCTACAACGTCCCGGCGCGCAAGAAGTTTCTGCGTTCCGATCAAACCGAGCTGGCGCACATCGCGTCGCTTGCGACGCACTACAGCCTGGCGCATCCCAAGAAATCGTTTCAATTGAATCATGGCGCGTCGCAATTGCTGGACGTCACGCCGGTGGAAACGCTACAAGAGCGCGTTTATCAGGTTTTCGGCAACCAGACACTCGAAGACTTGATCGATCTGGATTACGTCGAGCGCGAGCTGGACGTTGTCGAAGCCGACGACCGGGCGACACGCGTCTTTGCACTGCGCGGCTTTGTCTCCGGCCCGCAAGTGCAAAAGATGAACCGCAATTCGGTTTTTCTGTTCGTCAATGGCCGCCTGATTCGGGATCGCCTGCTGCTGCACGCGCTGTCTTCGGCGTATCACAACCTGATGCCGCCGGCCTGCTATCCTTTCGCGCTCTTGTTTGTGGATTGCGATTGCGAGGAAGTGGACGTGAACGTTCATCCGTCAAAAACGGAAGTGCGGTTCCGGCATGGCAGCTTCGTGCACGATTTCGTGCGCGATGCCATTCGCGAGCGGTTGATCGCGTCTCGCCCGGCGTCCAGCATTCCGGTTTCACAGCAGCCGCAGCCCGCCGCCGGTTTGCCGTTCTCCGATTTCACGCAGCGGATTGAGAATCAGCGCTTCGAACCGGCGCCAAGCGGTGAAACCTTCTCCGAACGGATCGAAGATCTGCCGGTCTTTACGCTGAACAAGACTGCGGCGCCTGAGCCGAGGTTCGACTTCGAACCGATCCGGTCTTCAGTGCCCGACACCCATGGCCCGCTCGCAAGTCAAATGACGGAAGGTCCACAAAGTCTCACCGCGCTGTCCGATCTACGCCCACTCGGACAGATTCACGACAGCTTTATCATCGCGGCGGGTCGCGATGGACTTTGGATTATCGATCAGCACGTCGCCCATGAGCGCATTCTCTTCGAGAAAGTACTGCGGCAACAAGCTCAGGGCCGCGTGGAACGGCAGCAGCTCTTAATGCCGATTCTGCTGGATCTGACGGCGGCACAACAAATCGAATATGCGCGCATCGGTGATGAACTCGATCGTTCCGGTTTCGATTCGGAGCCTTTCGGCAACCGCACCATCGCCATCAAAGGGGCGCCCGGCGGCGTAAGTCCCGCCGAAATCGAAAAGCTGGTGTTTGAGATTCTCGAGATGGCCGAGGGCGAGCACAGCAAAGCTTCCTTGGACGATCTGCGGCGTGGGATGGCGGCAAGCATCGCCTGCCGTGCAGCTATCAAGATCAACATGCGGTTGGATCATACGAAAATGGAGTGGCTGCTCAACGAACTCGCCGCCACCGATTGTCCGATGAGTTGCCCGCACGGCCGTCCCATCGCGCTGCGCTATTCGACGCGCGACATTCTAAAAAGTTTTCACCGGATTTAGCTACTCCCATTCGATGGTGCCGGGCGGCTTGTGCGTCAGATCGTAGAATACGCCGCACACGCCGTTCACCGACATCAGTTCGTGGGTCATGCGGTGCAATAGCTCATGCGGCATGCGGACCACTTGCGCGGTCATGCCATCCACGGAATGGATAGGCCGCAGCACCACGGAATCCGGCTCGTCACCGGCGCCGATCGGTATCAGCACCACTGGGAATTGCCAGACTTCGCGCTCGAAGCCGCTTTCTTCCGACCATTGCCGAACGATGGCGTCTGCGTGGCGCAGGCGTTCCAGGCGCTCGTGAGTGAGCGTCGCGAAGCTCGATTGCATGTCCGCGATTCCAACCCGCGCGTGCACTAACCCGACGACGCGGTTGATGTCCATCATACGATTCACCAGCTCGGTCGCGATCTCGTCGTCCGGCAAGTTCTCGAGCGCAAGCACCGAATGATAGCTGCGCGAATCGCCCTTGACGCCAACTGATCGGATCGGCAGCAGCCAGCCCGGATCGCTGCGCGTTACCGGAGCAACCGTCTCTGAACACAGGCAGCGAATCGCTAAGCCCGGCCCCGGAAAAGGATGACGATGCAGGAACTCGCCCGGAATTCCCAGCTCTTCGCCGATCTCGCGTACCTCATCTTTATAGAACGAGGCCAGCGGTTCAATGATGCGGCCGGTTTCAATGAGCTTTTGAATGCCCGCGACCCGATTGTGATGCGTCTTGATCACGTCGGCCTTCGCCGTGCCGCCCGATTCGATGGTGTCGGGATAGATGGTGCCCTGCCCCAGTATCCAATTTCCGTCGAGAAATTGTCCCGTGCTCAGGATGCGCTCTTGGACGACGACGAACTGCTCGCCGATGATGTGGCGTTTGGTCTCCGGATCGGTGACGCCTTCGAGCGCTTTCAGGAATTCCGCCTCTGCTTCTTCCACGCGAAAATCGGTGGCGCCCAGTTCCTGGAATAGGCGCCGCACGTAAGCGGTCTCGCCCTCGCGCATCAAGCCGGTGTCGACATAGATGCCGAAGACTCGATGCGGCCCCAGCGCCCGCAGGCATAGCGTATAGGCGACGGTAGAATCCACCCCGCCACTGACGAAAAAGAACACATTGCGGTCGGCGGCAATGGCGTGAATCTCTTTCTCGATGGGTCCGATGCGATCCTTGGGATCCCAATCTTTCACGCAGCCGCAGACGCCAAACACGAAGTTCGAAAGGATCTGGTGGCCCTGTTCGGTGTGCGCCACTTCAGGATGGAATTGCACCGCCATCAACGGACGCGTCCGATGCGCCATCGCGGCCACGGCGCAAGTGGACGTACCACCCAGGACTTCAAAACCCTCTGGGACAGACTGCACCTGATCGCGATGGTTCATCCAAACTTGCAACTCGCCGTTCAGATTGGCGAACAGCCGGTGTGGCCGCTCGGTGTGCAAACGTGCCAATCCATACTCGCCCTTATCGCCCTTTCGGACGCCACCGCCCAGCACGTGCGTCATGAGCTGCTGGCCGTAACAGATCCCGAGCACGGCCGTGCCGGTGGCAAGAATGTGTGGATCAATTCGCGGACTACCCGGTTCGTAGACGCTATCGGGGCCACCCGAGATGATAATGCCCTTGCGGCCTGCCAGCTCGGAAGCCGGAGTTTCGCTCGGTTTGACATCGGCGTACACGCCGAGATCGCGAATCTTCCGGGCGATGAGATGACAATATTGGCCGCCTGCGTCCAGGACGGTGATCTGTGGCGTGCTCAAACTGTCGTCAACGGCCCTAGCGGAGCGGATCCCTCTGAATGCGTTCAACAATCAGCTTCTTCGACTTGTCGAGCAAGGCCTTCGCATCGTGCATCTCATCAATGGCTTTCAACACCATCGGATCGGTCTCAATGGCCACCTTCTGCGAATCCTCATAGCTGAATGCCGTAGCGTACATTTCGCGTTTGAGCTGCTGCTGAATCCAGGTGTGATTGTCGTTCCACTCCGCCTCGGTAAACGGCAGATTCTGTTGCGTGATGTACTGGCGAAACTCTCCGACTACGGCGGCGTCCGGTTCCCATCCTTTTACTAAATGGGCTTGCGGATGCGAGCCAAACCACTTCGCTGTGAAATTGAAGAACTCGTATTTGGTCAGCAGGTCGGTTTGAAACTTGTTGTACTTCGGCGGCTCGTACTTTTGATCGGGCGTAATGCCCCCGCCGCCGTACACCGTTCTCCCGCTATCGGTGCTCTTCACATCCTGCATGTTCTTGGTTTCGGTACGCTTGCCGTAATAGTAATCAAGGAACGAAATGTTGGAATAGTCGCGCTGGATCAAACGGCCGCTCGGCGTGTAGTAGTGGGCCGTCGTGAGCGCCAAGCCGGTGTTGTCTTCCAGCGGATAAACGGTTTGAACCAAGCCTTTGCCGAAAGTTGTCTCACCCAGGATCCATCCGCGATCATGATCCTGCAGCGCGCCGGCAACGATCTCCGCCGCCGAGGCCGAGTAGCGATTCACTAAGACCACGATGGGGTAGTTCTGACCAGCGGAACTGCCGCGCGCCAGGTACGGCTTCTCAGCGGATGCCCGCCCACGATGCGAAACCACCACTTCACCCTTGCGCAAGTAATGCCCGGCTACTGCCACGCCTTCGTTCAAAAGGCCGCCCGGATTTTCTCTCAAGTCCAGCACCAAGCCTTTGACGTTAGCCTCGCCCAGGCGCTTGAAGTTGTCTTCCATTTCCTGGCTGGTGTTCTCGTTGAACTGGGTGATCTTCATGTACATGATTCCGGGGCGAACCCAGAATGCATCTTCCACGCTGTTGCGGGAAATCTCATCACGCACGATGTCGAACACGATTGGCTTGTCGGAACCTTCACGACCCACGGTAACTTGCACGTGCGTCGCACGCGGACCCTTTAACAGATCGGCCACTTCGGTGGTGCTCAGCGAGTCCGTCTTCTTGTCGTTCACCGCAAGGATCACATCGCCTGGCCGAAGGCCGGCTTTGTAGGCGGGCGAACCGCCAAACGGAGCTACCACGATGGTCTTGCCGTTGCGAGGAGCAACCTGCATTCCCACGCCATAGTAGTGGCCGCTTTGATCGTCACGGAGCGACTGAAAATCTTTGGGATCGAAGAAATTGGAGTGCGGATCGAGGGTCCGCAACATGCCAGGGATCGCACCCTTGTAGATGCCCTTGTCGGAGGTGACCTTGTCGGCGAAATTGTTCTCCACCAACTCGTACACCTTAGTGAAACTTTTGATGTTGGTCTTGAGATCCTCCTCAGGACCGCTGGAGGCCGCAGAAACGCCAGTCACACCCGGTCCAAACACCCCACCCAGGACCGAGCCAAGAACGATGACGAAAGCGGCAAAAAGGATAGACCGTAACCAACGCGGCATCAACACCTCGCCTCTTCAGTATACCGGAGTTGGCAGTGGTCAGTTGAATCGCAATCATTGCGGGCCTGAACTCCCTGCCGGTAGCGGTTCTGAGACAGGCGATCAGCTGATTTCGTCATGCCGCGCTGGCCGGACGAGCGGGCGGCTGCATGTGGAAAAGCACATGTTCGATGTGGCGCGACTCGTTGAGGCGCATCAGGCGTTGGGCGTAGGCTTCGATTTGGTCTTTTGAAAAAACGAACCCATCTTCTGAAAAAAGCTCGGCAGGATCATACGGGATCCCTTTGTGTTTATGGAGTTCCAGGAGGGCGGCGGCGCGCTTGAGGTCGCGCTCCTGCTTGTGGCGGCGGTCGGATTGGATTTCGCGGAGCTGGTCCAGGGTTTTTTGGAACTGGCGGGAGAGTCGCTGGCCGTGCATGCCGAGGGTGGCGAGGGCGCGGTGGGCGTCGACGATGTCGAAGTCGATGGCAGCTTGCTCGGTGGGTGGGTTGGCGGCGCGGTCGAGCAGGGCGGCTTCGAGCACAGGGACGCGGTTGAGACGCCAAGCGGTGTCGATGAGTTCCTGGGTGAGCTGAGTTTCGGTGGGGGTGGCCGGTTGGTATTCGTCGAGGAACTGGCGGCGGTGGCGCTGGTAGGCGGCGGGGTCCTCCGTGGCGAGGACGGGAGATTGGCTGGTGGCCGGCACTCCTTTCCTCCGCTCTTGTATCTCTGTTCCCGGAAACGTCCCATCGGAATCTGTCGGTTTGGTGAGGCCATGGGTGAGGGCATTCAGGGAAGAGCGCTGTTTGCCAGCGGCGGTGCGGGGTCCGGTGAAGAGGTGCGCGTTTGCCCGACTTACGGCGGCGCGGTTAGCGGGGTAGGGGTTGAGGATTAGGGATTGGGTTTGTCAAGAAGACCTCCAATGCGGTTTTGCCATGGGCGGATGGTGTTTTCGCGGGCGGCGAGCGGGATGTTGTTGAGTGGGAGGGGAGGATTGATGGGGATGTGGCGTGATTGTATGAGAGCGCAGGTGGCAGCCCAAATCGGGCTACCGGGCTGTCGGCGGTCTCGCGTTAACCGGGAATGACTTTGCGCGTATCCTGAGAATCCGCGATGGATATCCAGCCCTTTTTTGCGAGCAAAATCGCGGGCAAGCAGAATTTGGCGTGGCGAGAATTGCCGCTTACGCTCATTCCAAGCGTACACTTCCGATACCAGGTGCGCCGCGTCTGGAGGTTTGTCGCGAATGCAAACCCAGTGGACGGTCGAAAGCAGTTCCAATCCGAATGGTGTCTCGAAACCGTCCACCAGTTCTGCCACCCTTCCGAAGCGGGCTCGGGTGCTGGGGTGATCAAGCAGAAATTTGTCGGCGTCTTCAATGGCACCGGGTACTAAGCTCAACTCCTTATCGGGAGCATCTCCGCTGTCTGCGTAACCCGAGACGAAGTATCCATCGATTCGCCTTAGCACATGACGCAAATTGTCTGCGTAAGGGCCATAGGGAGCCGCGACGTACCTCAACCTGAGCGGCTCACCCGCTTCCTGCATAAAGTACATCAGCTTGTGAACTTCAAGAAGAGTTAGAGAAGGGTCGAGTAGCCCGGCAAGATAACGACTCATCAATCCGACCAGAGCAGCTCGTCCTGCGGTCATATCTGGAACGCGGGCTGCTTTGCTCGGTTCTCTTGCAGCCTGAAGCGGCTCGAAAACTACGACTGACACGTCTCCAAGAGGTGCGAGTGCCTTCTCGATACGTGGGCGTACCTGCCGCCAATCGAGACCGCCGAGACCGCTTCCCAATGGCGGGATGGCGATTGATTTAATTTGGCGCTCCCGAATTTCCTTGACGAGGGATTGGAGGCCTGCCTCGATATCCCCTATGCGACTCTGCCCTCGCCAGTGTCGCTTCGTCGGAAAATTGATGATGAACTTGGGGTTACGAAGCTGGTGCCTCTCGAAGACAAACATCTTTCCCGGCTGCAACTCTTCACGCTTGCATGCGACGACATAAGCCTTAAAATTGTCTGGGAATGCTTCTTTGAATTGAAGAGCGATTCCACGACCCATCACACCGACGCAGTTGACGGTGTTGACGAGCGCCTCAGCATTTGACTCTAGAATGTCGCCTTGTTTGAATTCGATCACAGAGGAACCCATAGTTTAATGCAGGTAATACCAGTCCGTTCGAACCTCGATCACTGGGCGATGCGCGCTTGCCGTCAACGCCTGATCCACGCGATTGACAATGGCGCTAGAGCGGATGCCGATCCGTTCCACTAGCTCCCACGGAAAGCAGTACTCGATCAGGAACTCAGCCTGCTTACCCTCTTTAACGGCCGCGGGCACACCACGACCAGACCATTGACTCGCACCTACCGCGTCCCAATTGATCTCGTTCAGCTGTTCGAGTTCGCATCGACTCTCAAAATAGCAGGCTCCCGCATTCGACAGCGTGAATGCCCAGCGCTTCGCTTGTTGTTCTGCCCATTCAAC
>JBEKRO010000098.1:0-39424 GCA_049518655.1 Bryobacteraceae bacterium
ATTGAGGGCAGCTCTTTGGTACTCACAGATCCTATTAAGCCCTCCTTCCTGGATGCCGGCTCGCAGTTGATGATTACCGGTCCCGGCGGCGCCAAAACCGTGAATGCAACTTCCACGGGTTACTATTTCAGCACGCTTGCCACCGCTTCGCCGTTCTATATTGCGCCCGGAAACTACACGGCGTCAAACGGGAGCCGCGGTTCCAATGTGGCTGCGTTCAATTGGGACTTGACGCTTCCTCCATCGGTTGTCCCCAACATCCCGGCGAGCATCGATCGCACCCAGGATCTAACGCTGACATGGACGGGCGGATCGGCATTCCCGGTGGTGAGTATCTACTTATACAACGGCGTAAAAGCCACGTCGACGCTAAAATCTTACGTCGACATCATTTGCACTGCTGCTGGTTCCGCGGGGACCTTCACTATACCCGCCGCATTTCTGGGCCTGCTTCCCGCCGATGGCTTTGGAACGCCAACCACCGCCGGAGTGAGCATTGAAGTGGGTGGAGTCGCCTCGAATCGCTTTACCGTGACGGGTACGCCTGGGCTTGATGAGGGCTTCTTCACGGCCTTTATTGGGAATGGCGCGGTGGCAACCATTCAGTAACAAATCCCGGAAATATTCGCAACAAATGGTGGAACCGTAGCGCCTTCTTTTGGGTTATAAGTAAGTCTATTGGAGGTTGCCGTGTTTACTTACCTTCACGCAATTGTAATAGGGGCGGTTCTGTTGCAGGTTCCCGCAACGGCCCAGGTGCCGGCTCGCGTGCGAGCTCTCCAGGAACTTGCCGAGCCGCCAGTACCATCCGATCCGCTCGAACTCGTCACGGGCAACGCGCAACCGGCGCAGGACGTGAATCAGAGGGCCGAAATCATCACTCTGCTGGAGAATGCTCACAAGCATTCGAATGTGCGGGCGCAGCCCTACGATCTGAAGACCACGTTCACCGTCACAGGCTCTTTGTCCCCCGGCGTGTGGCAGATGGAAGATACGTCCCCTGGAGCGAACCTCTATCGTTGGACCGTGCAGGGTCCCAGTTATTCGGCCGTAAACTTGAGCGCCAATCACATCTTCTACAGCAGCCAGCCCGCGACGGGTCTCCCCTTGCGATTGGTTCAGGCGCGAGAGGCGATCTTCTATGCCAAACCTCTCGTGGGTCCACGCGCCACGCTTCGCACCGCGAATGCAAGCCTGAATGGCGCGGATTTGCTTTGCGCGTTGATCGCTCACAATGCCATGTCGCCTGCTGGCACGGGCGGCCGCCTCTGGGAAGAGGAAGAATATTGCGTGGATTCAAAAGCGGGCACTCTGGTCACCTACTCGCCGGCGCCCGGCTCCTACATCGTCTACGATTATTCGAAAGCGGTGCCGTTTCACGGCAAGCTGATCCCCAACGGCTTCACCATTACACAAGCCGGACAAACCATCGTCGAAGCGCAGACGGAGAGCGTGACGGCCCCGGCCAACAATCCCGCGGCCTTCCAGCCTGCCGGGTTGAACCAGATCGGCGTCGGAGCCGTGATGTCGGGAACATGGCGATCCCGCACGCGCATGCCGTTACCGGGCGGCCCTCAAGCCGCAGTCGCGCAGACCACCGCACCTGTTGTCGTGCTGCATGGGATGCAAGCGCCGAACGGAAAAGTTTCCGATCTCGAAATGGTGGCGTCTTCCGATCCTTCGCTCAACGAGTCCGCGCTCGCATTCGCTACGCAATGGCAGGGTGGAATGCTCGGCCAGCAGCCCGACACAGGAGCCACGCCGCAATCGCACGAATTCATGATGCTGATCCAATACTTCAATATGCAGCCCTTGATCTCGCAGCAATAATCTTCACGCGGCATGTTCCAGAACTTTGTGCTGGCTGGTGCTGGCGCCGTCCTTGCTTCTCAGTTCCTGAAAAACGATGGTGGACAAGACCGTGATTCCGCCCAGGACGAAGAAGGCATAGTGAATGCCGTGAATCATTTCTGGTGCGCTGGTATGAAAGCGATCCGGAATGAAAAGCGCGGTCAGCAGGGATGCGGTTGCAACCCCGAAGCTGATTGACATCTGTTGCGTGGTGCTGGCGATCGAGCTTGCGCCGCTGGTCTGTTCCTCGTTAACGTCGGCGTAGACCAGAGTGTTCATGCTGGTATATTGCAGCGAGCTGAAGAAGCCGTAGCAGAACGCCAGCATCACGATGAACCAGACTGGCGTACCCACTCCGATGGTTGAAAACAGCAGAATGAGCAAGCCCAGAATCACAGTGTTGGAGATGAGTACGCCGCGGTACCCAAAGAGGCTCAGAATGCGTGGCATGGTCATCTTCAGGCTCATGGCGGCGATGGCCTGCGGCATAATCAACAGACCGGATTGAATGGGTGTGAACCCCAGCCCAACCTGATAGAGGAGTGGAAGGATGAACGGGATTCCGCCCAGGCCAAGCCGCGTGAAGAAGCTGCCGCTCACGGCCGCTCGGAAGGTGCGAATCCGAAAAAGGCCGAGAGCCAGTAATGGGAAGGCAAATTTTGAGGCGTGGAGTCCATAGCCGGCCAGCAGCGCGATAGAGATCGCCAGCACCGCCAGGATTTCGCGCAAACTCAAGGTATGCTCGCCGAACACCTCCAGCACGTAGGACAGTAACGCAATGCCGGCGCCAAACAAGATGAGGCCGACGATATCCAGGGGATTCGACTTTTCGCGATAGTCGGGCAGGTGCAGATAAACCAGGCACAAACCGGCGATGCCGATTGGAAGGTTCAAGAAAAAGATAACGCGCCAATGAAAATATCCGACGATCAGTCCGCCGGCGATGGGTCCGAGCATGGGACCAACCAGAGCTGGAATCGCGACGAAGCTCATGGCGCGAATCAGCTCGGATTTGGCAAAGGTCCGTACCAGCGTGAGACGTCCGACGGGCACCATCATGGCTCCGCCGCAGCCTTGCAAGACGCGATCGGCCACTAGCACATGGATGTTGTTCGATATACCGCACAGCAGCGATCCCAACGTAAACAGCCCGATCGCCGATGCGAACACGCGGCGCGTCCCGAACCGATCCGCCATCCAGCCGCTGATCGGAATGAAAACGGCCAGGCTCAGCGTGTAGCTGGAAAGCACCGCCTTCATGCTCAGTGGGGCTACCTTGAGAGCCGCAGCGATGGTGGGGACAGCGGTGTTCAGAATCGTGGTGTCGAGCGACTCCATGAAGAACGCGACTGCAACCAGCCAGGGCAGCAGTCGCTTGGTGGAGCTCATCTCCTTAGTGGAGCTCATCGGATCCATGAGCTCACGGTAGCAGACTCACCCTGCGTGCAACGAAAACCCGCAAAGCACGTCTAAAAAGGAAATTGAGGATGTACCGGCGCACGCTTCTGTCGACCCTCCCCGCCACGTTGCTGCTGTGCGCCGTCACTGCTGCGGCCCAATCGTCCACAGTCAATGTGCAAGTGAGCAATCAAATCAATCTCGCGGCGGGCGTGAATGGCCGCCTGCAGGTTGCAATGTCGACCTCGTTTCAACTGGCTAGTTGGAGCTATCAATTCTTCGACCAAACACCGCAAGCTCTGGCCACTCTGGGCGCGCTTCAGCCACAACACACCCGCGTCCAGTTAGTGCCGGCCAGCGACCCGCTCACGAGCCCGGAAGTCTGGGATTTCTCGCAGATTGACCCGCTGCTCGCGCCCATTCAGAGTTCCGGCGACCACAGCCCCGAATTCCAGATCGCCGGCGCGCCCACTTATATGAACGACGCGCACGGCACTCTTCTTCCTACCAGCGTCAATGCCTTCGCCGCTATGAGCGCCAATCTCGTGCGCTATTACAATACCGGCGGCTTCAATGCGAGCGGCACTCATTTTCAGAGCCTGAGTCCGTACCCGATCACGTGGTGGGGCATTTTCAACGAGCCGAATGGCAACGGTCTCACGCCGCAGGATTACGTGGACCTCTACAACACGATGGTGCCGGTCATGGCTCAGGCGGACCCAACCATCAAATTTGCGGCCGTTGAACTTTCCGATTGGGGACAAGATGCCGAGAGCTTTCTGCCCACGTTCGTTTCAAATGTCACCGCTCCGGTGGACGTGCTCGCCACGCATTTCTATTCCACCTGCAACCAACAAAGCACCGACGATGCGGTGTTCCCATCGGTCATTAATTTTGCGAACGAGGTCAGCTATATCTACTCGCAGCTGGCTACGCAGCCCAAGCTGGCTTCGGTACCGGTTTGGGTCACCGAAAACAATGTCAATGCCGACTACGCCCTCAGCGACGGCCTGAGCAATTGCAATGGCACGCCATTTGTCCTGGATCCGCGCGGCACCAGTCCGTTCTTCGCCGCCTGGCGATCGCTGGTGTTTGAGCTGCTGGGCCAAGCCGGCGCACAGGCTCTCTATCACTGGGATTTTTCGTCCAACGCGCAGTACGGGGAAACCGATTCCGCAGGCAATCCCAACCTGAGCTATTGGGTCGACTATTATCTCTCCCATTGGCTGCCATCGCCGCCGGGACAGGACATTCTTCAAACCTCGGCGTCGGGCTGTTGCCTGTGGATCGATCACACGGGCGCGATGTACGGGCTCGATACCCACACGCTCGCGCTACGGAATTCAGACGGATCGGTTGTGATCCTCATGTCCAATCACGCGGTCCAGAAGATATACACCGACAACAACGGCACGGGGGTCTCGCGGACCTTTGCGCTGGATCTGTCGGCTCTTGGGACTTTCAGCTCCGCCACATTAGTCACGCTGGACGGTGCAACACCGTCGATCGGCCCCCAGCTTCAATCGCTGGCGCCTTCCGCGCAAATGGAGGTGACTCTTCCCGGATATGGCGCCGCATTGTTGCGTCTCGCTAACGCCACTCCCAACCTGACTGCCGCGGGCGTGGTGAACGGCGCGAGTTTTCAATCGGGCCCAGTGGCTCCTGGCGAGATTGTGTCGCTGTTCGGGTCGGCTATCGGTCCTCCTGCGCCAGCGTTTCTTGCCTTGACGAATCCCCGCCTGGTGGCCAATTCGCTCGAAAGCGTGCGGGTCTATTTTAACGGTGTGCCTGCACCTTTGCTTTACGCCTCCGCCGGACAAGTGAATGTGGTGGTTCCGTACTCCGTCGCTGGGGAATCCACAGTCGAGCTTCAATTGGAATACCTGGGTCTGTTGTCGAATCCCGTGGTGTTGCAGGTTGCGGCTACCGCACCGGGTGTCTTCAGCATCGCGGGCTCTGGCCGCGGCCCGGGCGCCATCTTGAATGCCCGCGATGGAAGCGTGAACTCAGCTTTGAATCCCGCTGCACGGGGCGACTGGGTGAGCATCTTCGCCACTGGCGCCGGAATAACCACTCCCGCCAGCGTGGATGGACTGGTCTCATCCGCTCCATTGCCTGTACCTAACGCCCAGGTCTCGGTCACTATGGGCGGCCTTCCTTGCCCGCTCAACTTCGTAGGATCGGCGCCCGGTTTGGTTTCGGGCGTTCTGCAGGTTAATGCGCAAGTCCCCACCGGGCTGTCGCCAGGCGCAGCGGTGCCCATCCAGGTTCGCATTGGATCTGCCAATTCATCGCCGGCTGTCACTCTCGCTGTACGATAAGCCGGCAAGTTGCTCCCGATGAGCCGAAAGCGCGTGCATTCCCAGCGCCAACGCTCCGCCCATAGCGGTGAAGAGTACATGGTGCATTACCAGCGGCTGCTGGCTCACTCCCGCGAGTGAAAGCAAAAACACGACGTACGCTGTCAAGAACACGGCAAAGTAGGCATAGTTGACGTTCAGCAGCGTGTAACTTGCCCACGCAAACAAAACAACGCGAGGGCGAGAACCCATTGGCCCGGTGGGGCCGCCGTAACAATCACGGTCGTCAACGACGCCCCAACCATCGTTCCCAAAGTCCGCGCTACGCCCCGCTGTACAGTCTGGCCAAGTTTCGACCGCAGGACGATGAGGGTTGTCATCGGCATCCAGTAGGCGTTCTGTGACCCCGCCCCTGCCGATAACGACTGGCACAACGCGGCGGCGATCGCTATGGCGAGTGTTGCGTGGATGGCGGAGATTCGCTGCGTCGGTGCTCCGGGTTGGATGCCGCTCCACTCCGGGATGCGCGCGCCTGCAATCCGGCGCACGAGCGCGGTCACTGTCGCTTGCAGCAGTCCGCCCGTCAGAATCAGCCACCCGCGGTTCAGCGCTGGCAGGCCATGCACGGGATACGCAGTCGAAATAACCAGCCATATCGCGCATTGCAACGCCACCCAGGATGCGGCTTGGCTGCGACGCGAAATTTCAGCGTATAAGAATGCCGCCGCGGCGGACGCGATCACCGCCGTGATCGACGAAAGGCCGGCCAGCGTCCCCACCCAGCTTGAAACACACATGCCAGCAGCGGCAAGCAGCATGGGAACTATTCGTGAGCGGCAGAGTTGTTGAAACGATCCAAAGCCTACCGAAAAAGCACCGGCCGCAATCAGAACGCCGCTGCGCGGGTTTCCAGTGAGTATTCCCGCCGCGAGCGCTCCGCCAATCGCGATTACCAGCACTAATCCGGCGCGCGCCTGAGATTTTGACCAGTCCGCGGCCAACACGTCCCGTGAAAGTTGACTGGCAGGTGGAGTGGAGGGCGGCACGTCTCTCCACTTTAGAGGGTCCTAGCGTCAACGTGCTTCCCGCAGCAGCGATACCTTTGGAGCCGATTCCGAAATGACGCCGAAAGCACCCGGCAGGGTCAATTCAGCCGACCGCGTTCCGCCGCAGAGATAGGGAAGGCTTAGATCTCAAAGTGGCGCTCTTGAATCGGCGACCCCAAAAAGGATGGGCGCTGCATCGGCAAGGCGCTGGCTGCCAGCCTCTGCTCTATTTTGTCGCGATCGATGCCCTTGGCTAACAGCCATCGCCAGATCGCGAAGTCCGATTGAATCCAGGCGTGCAGTTGGGAATCGTGAACAGGCTGCCACGGAGAGTCCCCTTGAAGGTTCATCGCTTTCGCCAGAGGTACAATTCGAATCAAGACGCTGTCGCCGTCCGGCTCCAGGCGCACTTGCATCGCTGAGCAGCCGCCCAAGCGCACCAGTAGGATTCCATCCAGCTCGGATACCTCATTCGTCACTTCTTGTTTGAATGGGATATGGAACGAATATTTAGCCTTCGGGCGCTGTGTGCGGCGTCGTTCCAGAAACCTAAGGAGTTTTGCAAGCGGACGTGGCATGCTCGGATTTTCCTTCCCTAAGACGTTCCGACGTAACTCGAAATTGGTAGACCCTTTTTGACGCCTTTTCGTTACGGCATTTGATTGAGTGGACGCCACACCTATAGGAAAGGACGCGTCCGCAAGCGGCCTTACAACTCGATCTGCGTGCCCAGAACTTTTAGGAACTGAGCTAGCCATGCCGGGTGAGCGGGCCAGGCAGGCGCCGTTACCAGTTTCCCGCAGGTGTGGGCCTGGTCCATCGCAATATCCACGAACGTTCCGCCAGCCCGCGTTACATCCGGCGCTACGGCTGGATAACAACTGCAGGTCTTACCCTTCAGCACATCCGCGGCGGCCAGCACTTGCGCCGCGTGACAGATAGCCGCGATCGGTTTGTCCGCAGTGGTGAAGTGGCGCACGATTTCGAGCACCCGCGCGTTCAACCGGATATACTCCGGCGCGCGTCCTCCCGGAATCACCAAACCGTCATAGTTCTCAGGGCGGACATCGTCGAAGGTGGCGTTCAAAGTGAAATTGTGGCCGCGCTTCTCGCTGTAGGTTTGGTCGCCCTCAAAATCGTGAATCGCGGTGCGTACGGAATCGCCGGCCCGCTTGTTGGGACAAACCGCGTGAACCGTGTGCCCCACCATCAGCAGCGCCTGGAAGGGCACCATCACTTCGTAGTCTTCTACGTAGTCGCCCACCAGCATCAGTAACTTCTTTGCAGGCATTCAAGCTCCTGGATTCATCGTCGCACGCGTACGTGCGTCCATATACATCCGCACGGCAGCCTCCAGGGGAGGGAACGGTTCGATGCCGCAGCGCTCCATCTTGGCGTTTGAGAGCGCCGAATACTTGGGGCGTCGCGCCGCAGTGCGGAATTCGCGCTCGTTGGTAGGCTTCAATTCAGGGTGCAGGCCGGCGATTCGGAAAATCATGGTGGCGTAATCGAACCACGAGATCGCCTCTCCTCCGCCGATATGGAAAACGCCCGTTAGCCCGCGATCCAGCAGATCGACCGAACGGGCCGCCAACAATGGCGCGTAGGTGGGCGACGCCAGATGATCGTCCACCACCCGAATTGGCTGCCGATTCGCCGCCAGACGCAGCATCAGCTCGATGAAATTACCGCGCGCCGTTTTCAGTCCCCCCGGACCGAAGACGCCCGAGGTGCGAATGATCAGCGGATGATCCAGGTAGGCCTGCGCGTACAATTCCCCAGCCAGCTTGGAGACGGCGTACGCTCCCAATGGATGCGTGGCGTCTTCTTCGGTGTAGGCACGGCCGGCCGTGCCGTCGAATACATAATCGGTGGAAAAATGCACGAACCGCGCGTCATGCTGGCGGCAGCACATCGCCAGATTGCGAACCGCCAAGCCGTTGGCGATCATCGCGGGCGCCGGTTCCTTTTCGGCGATATCCACCTGATTGTACGCGGCCGCGTTGATCACGATGGCGGGATCTTCTCGTGCGAATGTCTGGTCCACTTGCGCGCTATCGCCAATGTCCACCTGCGTGCGATCGAATCCCGTGACCGAATATCCGCGCTCCCTGAGGACCGTTACCACTTCGATGCCAAGCTGCCCGCGGCATCCGAACACCACCACTTTTCGCGTTTCCATATTGCGAGACGA
The DNA here is from genome assembly GCA_049518655.1 of Bryobacteraceae bacterium. Taxonomy (GTDB): domain Bacteria; phylum Acidobacteriota; class Terriglobia; order Bryobacterales; family Bryobacteraceae; genus Palsa-89. Next base: position 8,790 of record JBEKRO010000098.1, read on the forward strand.
AGTCGAAGCGCGCTACATTTGCCAGCGCCACAAGTTCGCGCCCACGGTGTAGCCCGCGCCCACGGCGGCGAACAGCACCAGATCGCCCTTCTTGAGCTTTCCCAAACGCAAAGCATCGCGTGTGGCCAAGGGGATGGTGGCGCCCGTCGTATTTCCATACTGATCGATGTTGATCACCACCCGATCGCAGTTGATACCCAGGCGCTCAGCGGCAGCCGTGATAATCCGGCGGTTGGCCTGGTGCGGAATCATCACCGCGACATCGTCCACTTTCAGACCGTTGCGCTCCAACAGAGCGCGCGAGCATTCTTCCATCTTGCGGACTGCGTATTTGAAAACCTGCTGCCCGTCCTGCTTGACGTAATGCAGCCGTTGAGCGACGGTCTCGGCGCTGGCCGGCATGCGGCTGCCCCCAGCGGGTTGCTTCAAATAGTCGCCACCTGAGCCATCGATCTGGTTGACGAAATCGATGAACCCGGTCTCGCCCTCCTCGGTCGGCTCGATGAGCATCGCTCCGGCGCCGTCGCCGAACAGGATGCACGTAGAGCGGTCCGTATAATCGATGATCCGGGACATGGTGTCGGAGCCGATCACCAGCACCTTCTTGTGCGATCCGGCGGAGACCAGGTGCGCGGCCGTCGTCAGCCCGTAAATAAATCCCGAACAGGCTGCTACCAGATCAAATCCCCAGGCATGTTTTGCGCCAAGCCGGTCCTGCACCAGGCAAGCCGTGGATGGAAACAGCATGTCCGGCGTGACTGTGCATACCAGGATGGCATCCACCTCGGCGGCATCAATCCCACGCTGCTCTAACGCCACTTTGGCTGCCTCCACGGCCATGTCGGAAGTGGCCATACCCGGCGGCGCGATATGGCGCTGCAGAATGCCTACGCGTTGGACAATCCACTCGTTGTTGGTGTCCACCATCTTCTCTAAGTCTTGATTCGTCAACAATCCCGGCGGCGTATAGCAGCCGAGCGCGGTTATCTTTGCTTTATACAGTGGGGCTCTCAATCAGATACAGAATACACCACCACAAACGATGAAATCCTTTTGCGCCACCAGAGTCTACCACTCATAACCTCTGAAAGGAGGCCTCATGAAAAAGCTCTCGTTAATTGTTTGCCTTGGCTCGTTGTTCACGGCGGCTGCCTTCGCCGAGACCTGGTCAGGGACTGTTTCAGATTCCATGTGCGGCGCCAAGCACGAGGCCGCCTCGGCCAGTGACGCGGCTTGCGTGAAGAAGTGCGTCAAGGGCGGGGCATCGGCCGTGTTCATTTCCGATGGCAAAGTCTATCAAATCGCGGCGGATTCCCAATCCAAAGTGTTGCCACTGCTCGGCAAGAAAGTAACCCTGATGGGAAAAATGGACGGCGACACCATCGAGATCGCCTCAGCCAAAGCTGCCAAAGAGTAGAACCGTTGTCTCCACGCTGGCGTGACTAATCCTCGCGCCAGCCCTCCCTTTTACTTCTCCGGCCTAAATCGGAGGGCCATTTTACCGGCTGGCCCTTTGTAGTGGAGTTCCAAATCCTTCTGCTTCACTTTGCCGACCACTTGAAAAAACAGAAGGCCTGAGGTTGGCTCCGTGATTTCCTTTTCAGGCAGGATCTTGGCAGTGATCGCAGCGAGCAACGGGTTCTCTTTGTCATCGCGCGTTTCCTCCAGCTTCACGTCGGGTGTTGGAGTGGCGCCCGAAGTGCCGGCCCCGCCACCGCCGATTCCGATGCCGCCGAAACCGATAGAAGGCCGGCGTGAATGGTCCCCCAGTCCGCCCTTGCGCATTCCATTCGGCGTCACGGCTAAACTATCCGATCCCGCCAACTGCCCGGGTGCATAAGGCTCGGAGCGCTGGCCATCCTTGGCCGAGACCAACAGGAAATCGTCCAGGCTAAGCTGCACTGGCTTATCGCTCACCGGACGCGCGGTCAGCCGGATCACAACAATGTCATCGCCCAAGTCCGATCCCAGCTCTTGCTTGATCTGATCTTTGTCGAGGGGGGCCGATACCGAGATGGCGAGAAGCTCGTTGGACGTCTCGTCGATCGGCAGCTTCTTATCGGCGGCGCCGAGTATCCCTAAAGAAAGGCAAAAGAGAACAACGTACTTCATGAGAGCCACCTCTCCGAATTATACGGCGGCAAGCTATCGGACAGCGACTGTGGGTAGTCCGCTAAATCCTGGTTGATCGATTGACGGTGGTCTGGGCCATAGCGGGAAGCTCCTTAGGCCTTGAAAACATAGCGCATGACGAAATAGAACAAGAGGAGATAAAGAGCCACGACAAAGAACCGAAGCTGGTCTCTTCTGGTTTTCGGCCACCAGAGCAAAGTAGCGACCATTGCCAAAATGACGTGTGGAACTATGACCGCAGCCTGAACCCATCGCGGCCACTGTGAGTAGACCATTGGACGGATTCAATTCTACGCCACCTCCAGAAGTTCGCGCACGGACCAGACGTGATCCGCGTTGCCAGCGGCCATTACTGGCGTGCAGCGTAGGTCTTGTGAGTCCGCCCGAAGTTATACCACGTGTACCAGAGCACGACTGCGGCCCAGTGGTTTTCCCCACATTTAGCGGACTACCCGAGCGTGACCGTCCGCGTAGTGCCGATCCCTGCAATAGAGACAGTGATCGGCACATCGCCGGGAGTGATGCCGGACGGAATGGTCGCGTTGATTCGGAACACGCCCGTAGGAATGAAGGGCGCGGCCCCGGTTTCAAGATTCCGGCGATTATATCTAATAATCGAGCGGTAGCCCGACGTAATTCTCCGCCAGCGAGGTCATCGCAGCGCGCGAACTGGTGACGTAATCCAGCTCCGCGATTTGCCGCCGATGATCGAAGCCGTCGTGGCCCGGAAACAGATGCAGCATGGATGTCATCCACCAGGAGAAGCGCTGCACTTTCCATATACGGCGGAGACACTTCGCGGAATATTGATCGAGAAGATCTTGCCGTCCGGATTTATAGAACGCTTCCAATGCCTGGGCAAAAACGTTCACGTCCGAGACCGCGAGGTTCAGCCCCTTGGCGCCCGTAGGCGGTACGATGTGCGCGGCGTCGCCCGCCAGAAACAACCGTCCGTATTGCATCGGTTCAATCACGAAGCTGCGCATCCCGGTTACGCCTTTCTGAATCACGGGACCTACCGCTGGCGCCCAGCCATCGTCGGTACGCATGCGCGCGCACAGCTCCTCCCACACGCGATCATCCGGCCATTGCGTGAGATCTTCATCGGGCGTGCATTGCAGATACAGCCGCGTAATCTGCGGCGAACGCATGCTGAAGAGGGCGAATCCGCGAGGATGATAGGTGTAAACCAGCTCCTCGGACGTGGGCGCTGCCTCCGCCAGAATGCCTAGCCACGCGAACGGATAAACTCGCTCGTATACAGCGATTACGCCTTCGGGCGCAGATGGCCGGCAGATCCCATGAAAACCGTCGCAGCCTGCGATGAAGTCGCAGGCCAGTTCCTGCGCGACGCCATCTTTCCGATAGCGAATCTTCGGCAGCGCCGAATCGGGATCGTGAACCGAGAGATCGTCGATCTCAAAGAGGATCTGCCCTCGGGCGGCGAGACGGGCCTGGACAAGATCCTTCACCACTTCCTGCTGCGCATAAACCGTGATCGCTCGGCCGCCCGTCATCTCGGACAGATCGATCCGGTGACGATGGCCACCGAAACTGAACCACACCCCGTCGTGCCGCAATCCCTCGCGCTGCAGCCGTTCGCCCACGCCGGTTTCGATCATCAGGTCCACCGTGCCTTGCTCCAGCACGCCCGCGCGGACGCGATTTTCAATGTACTCGCGGCTGCGGCACTCGAGCACTACCGATTCGATGCCGTATAAGTGCAAGAGATGAGAGAGCATCAGACCGGCCGGGCCGGCGCCCACAATACCGACTTGGGTTCGCATAGGTCCTTCCTAACTTAGCAGCGCGGCCTTTATCTGCGCGAACGGCGGCGCGTAGAATGGGACTGAGGCCCGCAATGACCCCTAACCTCGACGCCTGGCCGGAACTTCCCCTGGCAGCCTGGCAGGACACTTACGACACGTTGCACATGTGGACGCAGATTGTCGGAAAGATCCGCATGACCCTGACACCGCTGATCAATCACTATTGGAACGCGACCTTGTATGTCAGCGCGCGCGGGCTCACCACCTCGGCCATTCCTTATCCGCGCGGAGTCTTTGAAATGGAATTCGATTTCATCGGCCACAAACTGGTGATCCAAACCAGCGAGGGCGACGTGCGAACACTGGATCTTGCGCCGCGCACGGTAGCCGACTTCTATGCCGACGTAATGAGCACTCTGGCCGCGCTCCAGATCGACGTGAGGATTCATGCGCGCCCGGATGAAGTGGCAAATCCAATTCCCTTCGCCGACGACCGCACCCACAAGTCTTACGATCGCGAATCTGTCGATCGCTTCCGGCGACTCCTGATTTCAGTAGATAAAGTACTAAAGAACTTCCGCACCCGCTTCATCGGCAAGTGCAGCCCAGTGCATTTCTTCTGGGGCAGCTTCGATATCGCGGTGACGCGCTTCTCGGGCCGGCTCGCTCCGCCCAGGCCGGAGCCAATGATGCAGGAAGCCTACTCGCACGAAGTGAGCAGCGCCGGATTCTGGCCAGGCGGCGGTGAGATCAAAGGGCCCGCATTCTATTCCTACACCACGCCCGAGCCCGCGGGATTCAAGACCTATGCAGTTGATCCAAAGCCGGCGTTCTATCACCAGGGAATGGGCGAGTTCCTTCTGATGTACGACGACATCCGCGCCTCCGCGGCGCCGGACGTTCCACTGATGGACTTTTTGCAGACCACCTACGACGCCGGAGCGAACCTGGCGAAGTGGGATCGAGCCGCACTCGAAAGACCGGGCGAAACTGGAGCGACAACGGGAGCCTGATATGGCAAAACACTGCACGCATCTAAAAGAAATCAGCGTCACTCAGCCCTCGAAGCATGTTTGCGAGGAATGCATCAAGACCGGGGATTCGTGGGTGCACCTGCGTATGTGCTTGGAGTGCGGCCATGTGGGCTGCTGCGATTCCTCGAAGAACAAGCATGCCACCAAGCATTTTCACTCCTCGAAACATCCACTGATACGGTCCATTGAGCCGGGCGAACGCTGGATCTGGTGCTACGTCGATGAGCTTGCGGCAGGCGAAGTGGAGAACTGATGGCCGCGGGGGCTCCCGAAGTTGTGGTGCGCGGAAGCGTTGCTGGATTCGCGCAGGAGATTACGGCTGGGCCGCACCGATTCTTTTCGGATGAACCGAAGGACGCCGGCGGCGAGAATGCCGGGCCGTCGCCCTATGAGCTTCTAGCGGCCGCTCTGGGCGCATGTACCTCGATGACGCTCGGCATGTATGCGCGCAGCAAGCAGTGGCCACTCGCCAGCGTCATCGTCCGGCTGCGGCATTCCAAAATCCACGCGAACGATTGCGTCGATTGCGACACCAAAGACGCTGCGTTAGATCGGATCGAACGCGACATTGAACTTACCGGCGACTTGACCGGCGATCAGCGGGCCAAGCTGCTGGAAATCGCCGACAAATGCCCGGTGCATCGCACGCTCACGCGTGGAATAAAGATACACACCCGCCTGGTTTGATCACTTGCCCGAAGCACTGGCCCGCAATGCCGGCCCGCGTGTCGACGCCAATTCCCGCGGCGAGCCGGATGCGGAATCCAACCCCGCAAGACTGCGGAATTTCGACGGGCTCATCCCCATGTGCCGCTTGAAGAGAAACGACAAATGGCTCTGGTCCGAAAATCCACAAACCAGCGCGATTTCAGCCAAAGACGTTCGCGAGTGCGCCAACAAGTGCGATGCGTGCTGCACCCTACGCCGCCGGATGAGCTCGCCCACGGTACAGCGGTTGTACTTGTGAAATTGGCGCGAGAGGTGGACGTAATGCACGCCCACTTCGGAGGCAATTTCGGCCAGGCTCAGCCGCTCCAGGAATCGCGACTCCACAATCTCCGTCGCCTGCTTCAGCCAGCTCGGAGCGAATAGCGAACTATCGGATTCCTCCGATCGCGCAATCTCGGCCAGAATCTCCAGCACCAGTCCCTCAATCGCCATCGCGGATGCCTTATCCTGGCGCGAAAACTCGGCGTACAGCCGATTGGCAAGCCAAGTGGTGGTGAGTCCGCTCATCTCAACCGGTCTGCGAGGGACGGCGGGGTGCCGGCGAAGCTGCTCGAACGATGACGGATCGATACTAACGTGGAGGCATCGCGATCGCGATTGAATTTCGTTCTCGTGAATTTCTTCGGCGGGAAGGTAGCGAATTGTTCCGGTTCGGCAGTGGATGGAGCGAGTGGCATATCGCTCGCGAAAAGCGCCTTCAATGACGAAAGTGATGTAGGCGTGCGGATGGGAGTGCTTGGGCAGCACTAACCCGCTGGCATAGAGATTCTCTGTGAGCGTAAATGGTCCCACCGTGCGCAGGTGCAGTGTTTCTCCCGAGACGTCCACCCTGGCTCCTCTTCTATTACACGCGCACGACGGTACGCTCGGCGTCCTGTGCGCTCAATCCTCAACGCTTCCATGATCGGCGGAGCGCGCTGCGGCAGTCGTAGCCGATATGTAAATGTTTAGTAAAAGCGCCGATTTATAGGCAGTTGCATGCAGGCGTCCGCGCCGCATCGCGATAGGATTTAAGAGAGCCCGCACACATCATGACGACCATCCTTGTCATCGACGACGATGAGAGCCTGCGCGACACCATTGGCATCATGCTCGAACAGGAGGGTTTCTCGCCCATTCTCGTCGCGGATGGAAAGGCTGGTTTCGAGCGCGCCCTGGCGGTAAAGCCGGATTTGATGCTGGTGGACTTGCGCTTGCCCGGAATGAACGGCACCGAGATTTGCAAGCAGGTGCGCGCCGCGAATCTGAAGACGCCGATGATTGTTCTGAGCGCTATCGGCGAGGAGGTCGACAAAGTATTGCTGCTCGAGATTGGGGCCGACGATTACATCGTCAAGCCGTTTGGCGCCAGGGAACTGCTGGCACGCATCCGGGCGGTGCTCAGAAGGACGTCGCCCGATGCCCGTAAGGTGGCCAAGTTCGGCGCCATCGAGGTGGATTTCGAGCGGCGGATTGTGTCCAAGAAGGGCGATTCGCTGAAAATGACGCCCGCAGAATACAACCTGCTCACGTATTTTCTGCAGAATCCGGACCGTGCATTGACGCGCGATATGATCTTGAATTCGGTGTGGGGCTACGAATCGTTTCCGAACACGCGGACCGTGGACGCGCACGTGGTGCGGCTTCGTCAAAAACTGGAGCCCGATGCCAACTCGCCGCGCCATTTCCTGACGGTCCACGGAGTGGGATACCGGTTTCTCCCGTGAAGAACGGAATTGATTCGGGAGCGGTGCTGATTGTCGAAGATGCCGAGACGTGTGCGTCCACGTTAGAAATCATTTTCAGCTCTATCCCCGGTCTGAAGATATTGATGGCGTCGAGCGCCGAGCTGGCCTGGGAGTTGTTGGGGAGCCGGCACGAAGATATTCGCGCGCTGGTGACCGACTTGAACATGCCCGGCATGGATGGCTTCGAATTGATCGACCGGGTGCGGGCGAACACACTGCACGCCGGCATGCCGATCGTCGTGATCACCGGCTCCACGGACCCGCATGTTTCCGATCGCTTGCGCCAGCGCGACGTCAACGCGGTCTTCGCCAAACCCTATTCACCCGCATTGGTGCGGGAGAAACTGGAGCAGCTTCTTGGAAATGCAACGCAATTGGATGAACCTTCGTTGGGCAATTAAGGTGGCGGCGCTGATGCTGGGGACCACTCTGGCCGGTTATGGCCAGAGTGCGCCGCAAGTGCAACAGATCCTGGATCGCTTGGATCAGTTGGAGAAAGACAATCAGGCGTTGCTGGAAGAAGTGCGCGCGCTGCGGCAGCAAGTCTCGGGACTGCATGCGCCTTCTCCCGACGCGACGCAATCGCAAGCCCAGGCGCAAAACCAAGCCCAGGCGGAAAACAATGACGATCGGCAAGCAGTGCAGGAAAGCCGGGCAGTTGAGGAAAGCCGGATGGATGAGCTGGCTCAAACCAAAGTGGAAGCTTCGCAAAAATTCCCCATCCGCATCACGGGTATGGCGTTGTTCAACGCTTCCGTGAACGGCCGCTTCAACGGCGACGCGGAGAATCCCCTGGTGGCGTCGTCAACGCCCGGCGAAATGACGGGCGACGGCACGCTGCGGCAAAGCACGCTGGGCCTTTTGTTCAACGGGCCCCAAACCTTCCTGAACGGCAAACTGAGCGGATCGGTGTACATGGATTTCTTTGCCGGGAGTACAGGGTCGCTGGATCACGTGGTGCGGCTGCGCACGGCTGCCATCAATATCGATTGGAAGAATACGAGCGTGATGTTCGGACAGGACAAGCCGATCATTTCACCGCGCGATCCCGATTCGTTGGCGCAGGTCGGTTATGCGCCACTCACCGGGGCGGGGAACTTGTGGCTTTGGCAACCTCAGGCCCGCGTGGAGCAGCGATTCTCCTTAGGCGAAAATAGCGGGCTGCGCGCGCAGGCGGCCATTTTTGTCACTAGTTCGCTCGACTACCCCTCGGATTCCAGCCTCTATAACGGATCCACCGTCTATCCCGGGGCTTCGTCGCAGCAGGAATACTCCCGGCCTGGCGCGGAAGGACGATTGGAATTGTGGCATCGCTGGAACGACACCCAACGCATTGAGCTCGCCGGCGGCTATCACTTCAACGAAAATCGCGTCATAGAAACGATCCTCCCTTCGGAGGTCTACTCGGCGGACTGGTTCCTGCGGCCGATTTCGAAGCTGGAGTTTTCCGGTATGTTTTTCCACGGCCAGAATGTGGCCCCGCTAGGCGCGCTCCCGCAAGGCTTCCTCGTGCAGTCTTATGGCGAAGTGAATGCGGTGCATAGCACCGGAGGCTGGGCGCAGATCCGCGTGCCGATTACAACGCGGCTGGCGTGGGACCTCTATGGAGGCCAGCAGGACGATCGGAATGCGGACTTGGCCTATGGATACATCGGCAAGAATCAGGGCTATTTCAGCAACCTCATGTACCGCATCGCGCCCAATGTGATCGTGAGCCTGGAGGGCGGCCAAGTGCGGACGACATATCTCGGCATGGGAAACCGTTTGAACGACCATTATGATTTGGCAGTTGCATATTTGTTCTAGGCTCTGTCGTAGGATCGCCACGCTGGCGCTGGCTTTTGTCGGTGCGATGGGAGCGGCCACGGTCAGCGGCCGCGTCGAGCTGGTATCGTCTCACGATCCCAACGTGCGCAAACATACCGATTACTCCGGTGTGGTGGTGTGGCTGGAGACTGCGTCGGGCACGCCTGTGCTTCCCGCCAGCGTGGGGCGAGCGCAAATGGCGCAGAAGAACAAAACGTTCACTCCTCATGTCCTCGCTATTTCGGTGGGCACCGTCGTGGACTTCCCCAATTTCGACCCGATCTTCCATAACGCATTTTCCAACTATAATGGGCAGATCTTCGACATTGGCTTGTACCCGCCTGGCACCACGAAGTCCTTGGCGTTCCGCCGCGAAGGGGTGGTGCGAGTGTTTTGTAATATTCATCCGGCCATGAGCGCGGTGATCGTGGTGCTGAAGTCGCCTTATTTTGCGACCTCGGCCAGGAATGGCGCGTTTCAAATCGCGAATCTTCCAGTGGGATCGTATCGCATGCATGTGTTTCACGAGCGCGCCGCGGAACAAACTTTGGCGTCGCTGACGCGCACCATTGAAGTGGGGGATGGCCCCCTGGAATTGGCGCCGATTGAGGTATCGGAGAGCGGCTATCTCGAGGTCCCGCACAAAAACAAGTTTGGGAAGGACTATCCGCCAACGGCCGACTCCGGAGGCTATGTGGGTACCAAGCCATGAGATTTTCGCGACTTTCCTTGTTATGGAAAATCCTGATTCCCACTTCTCTGGTAATGACGCTGTCCTTCGCCATCACCGGATGGCTGGTGCAGCGCGATGTCGTCCGAGCCAGCTACGCCAGCGTGGAAGAAGAAGCCAAGGCTAGCTTTCAGGCCTACGAATCCCTGTGGAAAGCGCGTGCGAACCGGTTGGGTGCGGTCAGTGAAATTCTGAGCACCATGTCCGACGTGCGGGCTGCGTTCGGGACTGCGGATGCAGCTACTATCCGCGACACGGCCGACGAGCTGTGGTCCAGAGTCTCCAAGGAAGATGCATTTTTCCTGGTTGCGGACGGGCAGGGACGCGTGGTGGCCAGCCTGGGGCAGCCTGGTTCCTTCGCACCCAACGACGATCTGCCCATGGTCCGCGCCGCGCGTGCGCAGTTCCCCAAACAGGCTTCGGGCTTTGTACAAAAGGGCGATGAATTGTTCCAGGTGGTGGTAACACCCGTATACGTGCAATCGCCGGCGGGTCCGGCGTTGTTGAACGCCCTGGTGGCGGGCTACCGGGTGGATGCGGGCGTCGCGCGGACGTTGAAGAACTCCACCGGAGGCAGCGAGTACGTGTTCGTTTCGCGGAATCGCGTGGTCACTTCCACCCTAGCGCCGGAAATCATGGCCGCCATCGCGCCCCGCTTGCTGAACAGCTCCACCGAGATCCCCGACTACCTCACGGTTCCAACGCCGCTCCGAGACATCAATGGCGACGAGGTGGGGCAGCTCTACATTTTGCGATCGCTCGCCGGAGCGCGGCAGCGGCTGGCCGAGTTGCGCCGAGAAATCGTCGCGCTGTGGCTGCTGGCCTTGATAGCCGCGCTGGTGACTACTTACCTGGTAGCGCGAAAGATCATGCAGCCAGTGGCGGAGTTGGACCGGGCGGCGGCCGAAATCGCGAAGCAGAATTACGATTACCAGATCAACGTCCGCAGCCAGGATGAGTTAGGCCGGCTGGCGGGCACCTTCCAGAGCATGTGCGAATCGATCCGGCAGGCGCGGCAGGAGCTGATCCGGCAGGAGCGCATCTCCACCATCGGGCAGCTTTCCACCTCCATTGTGCACGACCTGCGCAATCCGCTGGCGGCCATCTACGCAGGCGCCGAAATGATGATGGATAGCGACCTGCCGCAGGAGATGACCCGCCGGCTGGCTCGAAACATTTACCGGGCTTCGCGTGGTATCCAGGACATGCTGCAGCAGTTGCTGGATGTAGTGCGCGGCAAATCCAGCGGCAGCGAGTTGTGCAGCTTGCGGGAGGTGATCACAGCGGCTTGGAACACCGTGGCGCCGTCCGCCGATGCCTGCGGGGTTGCCCTGGATGTAAGGGTGGCGGACGATCTGGGCTGTCCCATGGAACGCGCTCGCATGGAGCGCGTATTCGCGAATCTTTTTGAGAACGCGATTGAGGCCATGCGTTCAGGCGGAAACATTTCGATTCAAGGGGAAGCGGACGGCGACAACATCATGGTTCGCGTGGAGGATTCCGGGCCAGGCATCAACGCGTCGCTGCGGGGCCGATTGTTTCAGCCTTTTGTGACGGCCGGCAAAAAGAACGGGCTCGGACTCGGGTTGGCCTTGTCGCGTCAAACGTTGCTCGATCACAGTGGCGACATCTGGGCGGACGACGCCCAGGACAACGGCGGCGCGGTCTTTTGGCTGCGGCTGCCGAAGAACCGAACCACCGTCACGCACGAGCCGGCAGCGTTGAACGGAGACGCAGACATTCACGAGCAATTTCCGAGTCTTCGTCAGCACGAATGACGAGAACTTGCACAGCTGAATTGGCAGCCGCGATGTTTTGATCCAGATCCGGTTGCGCGTTCTTCGCCAAGTTCAACTTCAGTCCGAGGAAGGAGAGCTGCCCACAGACTACCTCGCGTAACGGCGCGCAGCTCTCTCCTATGCCGGCCGTGAAGACGATTGCATCGACGCCGCCCAGAACGGCCACCATCGCACCGATCTCGCGCGTCAAGCGATGCGCGTAGATCTGGTACGCCAGGCGCGCCCGATCGTTTCCTTTGTTCATAGCCTCCAGGATCTCGCGCATGTCGCCCGAGAGACCGGAAACACCCAGCAATCCAGACTTCCGGTTCAGGATTTCATCGATTTGATCCCCGGAATAACCTTGGTGCCGGATCAAATACACCAGGATGCTGGGATCGATGGAGCCCGAGCGGGTGCCCATCATGATGCCTTCCAGCGGAGTGAATCCCATGCTGGTGTCCACGCTCTTGCCATTGGCAACCGCGGTCACGGAAGCGCCGTTACCGAGATGGCAGACGATGAGCCGCGACGAGTTCGGAGCAACACGCAAAAGCTCGGCCGCTCGCCGCGTGGAGTATTGAACGCTGATGCCATGAAATCCGTAGCGCCGGATTCCTTGCTCCAGCCACTGGTAGGGTCCCGGATAAACATAAGCCGCGGGGGCCAGCGTGGCGTGGAATGCTGTATCGAAGACCGCCACCTGCGGCACCTTCGCTCCGATGATGCGATCCACCGTTTCAATGGCCGTAAGCTCCAGCTTGTTGTGAGCGGGCGCGAACTCGGCCTGCTCGGCGATCGCCGCGCGAACTTCCGGAGTTACCAAAACGCTATCGCGATATTGAGGCCCACCGTGTACGATGCGATGGCCAACCACGTCGATCTCAGCGGGAGAATCGATCGCTTTCTTCTCGCCCTGCCAAAGAGATTGAAGAAGCGGGCCGAGAAGGCTCTCCGGAGTCCCCGAGGTTTTCCAGTCCGCGCGCGCTGTCCAGCGTCTTCCGTCGGGAACATCCTGAAACCAGCATTTAATACTGCTAGAGCCGCCATTCAGCACCAGGATTTTCATGCGCCGGGCGGTCTCCAGTAGCCGATCTCCGGTATGTCGTAAAGGATCATTCCTATGTTGACGCGTCTACAGAGCTGGCGAGAACGGAATTCGTCCATTCCATAATGTAACTAAGAAGGGAACCATTGGCATCATGGAACATAACTTGGATCACACCATAGCGCTTCTTTCTCGAACGCCGGCTGCTCTCAATGCACTTCTGCGTGATCTGCCGGAAATGTGGACGTTGCGAAATGAAGGTGAAAACACCTGGAGCGCGTTCGATGTTGTCGGTCATCTGATCCACGGCGAACGCGCCGATTGGATGCCGCGGGCCAGGATGGTGCTGCAGTTTGGCGAGACTCAGGCGTTTGAACCCTTCGATCGCTGGGCACAGGCGCGAGAGACTCAAGGCCAGTCGCTGGCGCGGCTATTGGATGAATTTGCTCGTTTGCGATCCGAAAACGTGGGCGAGTTGCGTGCGTTGAATCTGCGGCAACAGGACTTCAATCTGCGTGGACGCCATCCTGCCCTGGGAGTGGTTACTCTGTCACAGTTACTGGCTACCTGGGCAGCTCATGACTTAACTCATCTGCACCAAATCTCGCGGATTATGGCGCACCAATACCGGGAGGCCGTCGGTCCCTGGACCGTCTATCTTGGGGTCTTGAAGTGCGGAGGCCACAGCTCTCCCTAATTCTTGCCGGACTTACTATTGGGCTTGGCGGGCGGAGTATAGCCCTGGAGCGAGTAATGGTGGTCGCGAAAATATTTGCCGGCGTCGTTCAAGTTCCAGGAATCGGCAGGGTGGCAAAAGTTGCATTCCTTTTGGGTGCGCCGTGAGTACTCGGGCCTGGCGTCGCTGGTGGAGGCGCTGAAGAAGAATGCGCCACTGAAGATGGCGGCAAGCGCAAGAATTTCAACAAGCCTATGCATAACGGTGGATGGGTTCGTGCTTCTATGGCTGAGTTTATCGCAAAGCCGTGCACCGGGGTTGGCGAGATGAGGGGCCTCACGCTTGGGCCAAAGACGGCTGACAAATTGTCACACTCGTCCCACCACCCGTAGTAGCAGAATTACTGTGCTGTTTTCGGATCCGGGGGGAACTCGGGCTGGTTTGATATCGTAGTACGGTTGACTGAACGTAACATCGTCGACGTCTCCGAGATTATCGAGCAGCAGAAGCTGGGCCGGTTCCTCATCAGCCTGGTGCTCATCTCGTGGATCATCACCTTCTTCGATGGCCTGGACAGCAACCTCATCAGCTTCGCGGCGCCTTACTTCGGCGCCCAGTATCATCTGAGCAAAATCCAGCTCGGCAACATCTTCAGCATGGGACTGTTCGGGACCATGGTGGGCGGTTTCGCGTTGGGCTATCTGGGCGATCGCATCGGCCGGCGTCCGGTGGTGGTTTTTGCGACCGCCCTGTTCGGAATCCTCACCATGTGCTTCGCGCTGGCCAACAGTTATGGGTCGCTGTTTTCGTTGCGTTTCATCGACGGACTGCCGCTCGGTGGAATGCTGCCGCTGGCCTGGGCGCTGAACATCGAATATGCGCCGAAACGCTATCGCGCGACCATCGTGACCGTCATCATGATGGGCTATTCGCTCGGAACCGCGCTGGGCGGGCCCATCGCGATCTGGCTGATCCCGAAGTTCGGCTGGAAATCGGTGTTTGTTTTCGGCGGCGCCTTCTCTCTATTCTGCGCGGGCGTGCTGTTTGTGATTCTGCCGGAGTCGATCCGATTTCTGGCAAGCAAGGGGCTGGGTGCGGATCGCATTGCTCCGATCCTACGGCGCATCGCGCCCGGTCGGTTGATTCCCGCCGGGGCCACCTTCGTCGTGAGCGACGAGAATCAACAGAACAAGGACTTCAAGCCATCGCTATTGTTCCGGGGCGAACTACGCTGGATCACGCCGCTGGTCTGGTTGGGCTACATCGCGAGCTCTCTGGCCGTTTTTTTCATCGTCAACTGGACGCCGGTGGTTTTTGAAGCGCTCAAATACAGCCGCAAGGAGGCAGCCACGGCGGCATCGCTCTACTCGGCGATGGGCGCGGTGGGCGGATTGTTGCTGATGCGCTTCACCGACAAGCGCGGTGCGATTGCGATCACGATTATGCCGGTGATGACCGTGATCTTACTGCTGACGGCGACTTTCGTCGGCATGGGCCACATCGAGTTCCTGGTGCTGAGCGCGATCACGGGCGGCTTCCTGATCGGCGGCCATTTTGGAATGCACAGCATTTGCGGGATTTTCTATCCCAGCGCCTATCGCGCCAACGGTGCGGGGTGGGCCACTTCCATTGCGAAGATCGGCTCGGTGGCCGGACCGATTCTTGGTGGGGTCATCTTGTCGACCAGCCTTCCGGTGCGCGATATCTTTGCGGTGCTGGCGGTATGCCCGGCGGTGCTTGCCGTCTGCATCTACATTGTGGGGCGCATGCATCGGCGAATACTCGGCAGGGAGGCGCTGGCAGTTGGAGCGGGCGCGAGTGTTCTCGTGGTCGCCCAACAAGAGGCCGGATAGAACGGCCGAGGAAAAATGGTAGGCCGGATGCAATACTCCGGGCATGGCCCATTCATGCCAGTTTTTGTGCTCTGAACTTGTAACAGTGACCTACGAAGAGCAGCCTGGTGAGATCCGTCAAGCGACAGCGAATCTGGAAGAGATCTCAACCACCTGCGCCGTGGTGTTGCTCGAAGAGAAGCCGAGGTTGGGCTCGTCTATCTCCTTGTCTATAAAGAACCGCGATCTGTTCGGCGTCATCAAAGGCAACCTGTATGATGCAACTTTAGGCTGGTTCGTCATCATCGCTTTGGATGCCGCGTCGCTGTGGAATCGCGACTGGTTCTCTCCAAAACACCTGCTTGAGATCTGTGGATGCTCCCTGGAAGGAGCTACGCAGGCTAAGGCCTGGACCTTAGAAAGCACGAGGAATACTGAGGAAAATGTGCCGGTAAGTTTTGTAGCCTCTGAAGCGTGACCGTACTACTTACCGACTTGGATGCCGTTCCCAATCCGGCCGAAGCGTGAAGATGCGCTTGTTGGTCCAAGGCTTGGTGAAGATCTTAGGATCGTCAATAGTCACTTCATAATTCATGTGCTTGGAGTCGGTGCGGGTGAAGCGCTCGATGACGTGCAATGCATCGCTGTGCGGATGGCCGATGGTATCCAGGCGCGTGCGGCCGTTGAAGTTGTTGGTATCCACCACCAGCGTGTCGCCCTCCCAATGTCCGACCGAATCGCCAAACCAAGTGGGACTTGCGCCCACATGATGCTGCTTACCGATCGGGATGATGTGGAACCAGGTGTTCTGCTCATAGAGCAGAGCGACGTAGCCGGGGTTCTGCATGATCTGGATGGGGTCCGGCGAGTTCATGGAGCGCAGTAGGCCGAACGGCAGACAGCTTCCCGTATAATCGCCCTCAGCCGCATCGTAGCTCTTCCAAGCCTTCAGGCCGGCCTCGGTAAACGGTAGTTCGGCCGTGCCCATCTGGGTTCCATCTTTGCTGCTTCTGGTCATGTCGGAGACATAAGGACGCTGCCACAGGCCACTCATGTCCGGCTTGCCGTCCACGGTACGCGGTGCGGGCCCGACCGGTGCTGCAGGCGGGGGCTTGGGAGTTAAATCTCCCACCAAGCCCGATGTCTGTCCAGAGAAAAGCAGGGGCGCCAACGCGAGCATAGGGAATGCGGCGGATAGAAAACGAATACGCACGAGGATCTCCTATTTATAGGGCCGGTCACTCACGATCGCGATTCAGTAACCGGCGGTCGCAGTCCGCAAGAGCGTCTGTTACTGCGCTGGGCGCTTGGGGGCGCCATCGTCGGCCGAACCGGCAAATACGCTCTTGCCGTTGGGCAGCTTTACTGAACGGGCATTGCAGGTGTTGGTCCCGTCCTTGGAGCGAAAGCCCTCGATGGTTGCCTGATCGCCTACCTTCAGCGACTCCCGGCTCCAGCCATTGCGGGTCAGAGTATTGGGCGGACCGCCCTCGCATTGCCAATGCGCCACGGTACCGCTGTCGTCCTTGGTGTCCAGATAAATCCAGATATGCGGATTCATCCAGTCCAGTTTCGTAACGGTACCCTGTAGTGAGACGGACTTGGTGGCGTCGAACTCTGCCGCGAACGAGTGATGGGCCGCAAGCGGGAGAGACGCCGTAATCAAGAGCCCGGCGCCAGTCAGAAAGACGGCTAGTGAGGATCGCATGATGTCACTTCCCGCCAGCTATTGCTTGTTCTCGCTGTCGGCCGCTGAACCGGCGAATACTTTGCGCCCATCCGCTAGCGTCACCTTGCGCGCGTTGGCGAGCTTGGAGCCGTCTTTGGCGAGCGAGCCTTCCACGCTGACTACTTCGCCAGGCTTCAGCGAATTGCGAGTCCAGCCCAGGCGCATCAAAGCGTTCGGACTGCCCAGCTCCAGCTCCCAGTTGGTGACCGTACCGGAGTCGTCCTTCACGTCGATGTAAAACCGCGCGTGCGGATTCATCCACTCTACTTTGGTCACCGTTCCAGTGAGCGTAATAGGTTTAGCGGCGTCGTATTCCGCCGTGAAGGAATGGTGTGCCATCATTGGCGCGGCAGTGGCGAGCAAACCAAGGCCGGCCACAAGTACGTAGAACTTAGCTCTCATCGTTACACCTCTCAAATGATTATAGTGCGATTACTTGGTCGGCTCGCCATTGGCCGTGGATCCCGCGAAAACTTGCCTGTCGCCGGGAAAGGCAACCTTGCATCAACCGTATATTTGGACTGGCGAGTTGACAGTCCCAATTTGTTACACTCCGGCATCATCTTTTACATCGAGATAGAAGTGCATATGGGGTTGCATCCACTCCCAGATCAGTCGAGCTGTCATGGCTACCCCCACAAGATATAGAAACGACTGATATACCACTCGGGAAGTTATCACGCAAGGATCGATATTGTCAAGATAAAACAAGGCGTCCTGGGCAATCCGGAATCCGTGCCGATACGCAGAAGTAAGAATTAGCACTTTTAGACCCAGGATGCCTACTTTGGAAATTCGCCTGACCTGACAAGGGGACGCTACAAAAGCTTGTGAATGGCGCGCTCCAGCGCGCCCAGGTCCGTTTCGCCGATGAAGGAGCGTACCTTGCGGCCAGACTTGTCATAGAGGAAAAGCGCAGGGAGAGCGCCGCTCCACTGGGGATCAATGGCGCTAATGAAACGGTCGTCGTCGTTGGCCTGCTTCAAATAGGCGGGACCTTGCACGTCGAACATCTGGATGAACTTTTCGGCTGCCGCCTGATGCTGACGATCGTCGGCGGAGATGGTAACCACCTCCACGCCCCGAGCGCGCAGCCTGCGTTCGAGCAGGACCAGTTGGGGTAGCTCGGCGCGGCAGGAACCACACCAGGTGGCCCAGAAATCGTACAGGACTACGTTCCCTTTGTGCGAGTCCACTAGCTTCTGGAAGCCGGCTTCGTTAATTGGCACGAGGGGACCAGTCCCGAGGAGCGGCAGGGAAAATAGAAAGGCGAAGATACGTTTCACTTGTTCAGCTTAAGGTTGATGATCGCGGTCTTCTTCGAATTAAACACGCTCAGAGTTTTCCAGGAAGTACTTGCGCCGTCATGGTCCGCTTTGAGTTGGTATTCCACGTCAGTTCCAAGGCCTGCAAAATGATAGTTGCCATCGTCCTGCGTGATGAACGAACGGATCTGCAAGGTCTTGGTGCTCTTCAACTGCACCACGGCCTTGGACACCGGCTGATTTGCCGCGTCTGTGACCATGCCTTCCACTGTGCGCGTGGTGTTGTCTTCATTCTTTTGCTGTGCAGGAAGGGGGCTATATAAGAGAGCAGCCCAGCACAAAACAATCGCGAGACGCGCGGCGCGGACCAGTTTTGTCTTCACCACTTATTTCGACTCTCGGTCCAACTGGAAGGTTACTTCCACCCGCTCCTGATCTTGAACGCTAACGTTCTTCCGCTGGCTTTGGTAGCCCTTGGCGGCCACCGCCACAGCGTAACTCATGGGGCCGGGAGGGACGCGAAATACGAATTCGCCGCGGGCGCTGGAAACGGTCTCCATCGGCTTTATTTTCTCGTGGGACGTGGCAGCCTCCGTCTCCGGAGCCAGTGTGACGTCGGCGTCGGCAAGCGCGTAGCCGTTGCCGTCGAAAACGCTGCCACTCACGATGGCGTAGGTATCCAGGGCCGGCTTCTTTTTTGCCGCCGCGAAAGGAAGAAGAGCAACCAGAAGTAGCGCGGGAACCAACAGCAGGCTAGTGCCAATCCTCTTCTTCGGCTTCCTCTTCTTCTTCATCCTCGTCTTCGTCCTCGTCGTAGTCGAAGTCCTCCTCTTCCTCCTCGTCTTCGTCCTCGTCTTCTTCCGTTTCCAGTTCCAAGGGATCCAACCCGGTTACGCTGAGATCGGCGCCGCACTCATCGCAAGTTAGAGTGTCACCCTCGTCCAGTTCATCCTCGTCCACGTCGATAACGGCGTCGCAGTTTGGACAGTTGACCATCTCGATTCCTCCAGGGTCCAATTTTTCTTATACAAGAACTGGCGGCGGATTGCTCGGGTTCTCGCGTTCGATAGTCTCAGAGTCAGGCTACCTAGACACAGTTTTACCATGCGTACCGGCGGGGCGCGGGGATTTATCGGATGTCGAGCTTGGCTTCGATGCGGGTGACGCGGTTATCGAGGTCGATGACTTTGCCGATCAGGGTGTCAAACTTTACCTCGAGGGTGTTAAACCGCGCGTCGATGCTGTTAAACCGCGCCTCGATGCTATTGAATCGACTATCCTGGCTGCTGAATCGGGCGTCCATGCTGCTGAATCGGGCGTTGATAGAGTTGAAATGAACCACGTTCATCAAGATCCCGATCAGTACGGCCAACGTCGGGATGCCGATCGTGAGATAGATCTGAACGTTACTCATCGATGCCTCTATTGTACATTGCGGGGCCGCATCCTCTCAGCCCGCTTTTGAATTAGACTGCGGTCTGTGCAGGAGCGAAGGCGGCGCGGAGCCTTAGCTCATTTTTTTTTGCTGAATGGTCCGCATCTCATCGATGATTCGTTCGAAGATGCGCTTCAGAGCGTCGGCGGTCAGCGGGCCGGGATTGTTGCTAGTGACGTTTTCAAACACCTGGTTTTCGCGCTTGGGTTCGTAAATCGGTAGTGCGAATTGCTGTTTGATGCGGCCGATTTCGTGCACGATCTCGGTCCGCTCGTTCAGCAACTCAACGATCTTCACATCCAGCGAGTCGATTTGCCGGCGGCAATCCGCGAGCTTGTCAGTGCTCATTGTTTCTGCGGGCTCATTCGCTCTTCGATAGTAAACCACTGGCCAGTTCCCGGGCCAGGGCCTCCACCCTGGCTGAAAGTTGGGGACTGCTTGCCCCGGCTGCCGCGTTCTCTTCGATCACGCGTTCGAAAGCGCTACCGACCACGACACCGTCGGCGATTGCGCCAACCGATCGCACATGGCCCGCGGTCGAAATGCCGAATCCCACCGCGAGCGGGAGAGTGGTGACGCCGCGCATCGCGGTGACTAATGGTCCGACGCTATCGGAGACACTGGAACGCTCGCCCGTGACGCCGGTCCGGGAAACCAGATAGACGAAGCCTGTGGAATATTTCGCCACCAGTTCCAGACGCCGCCGGCTACTGGTGGGCGCTGCCAGGAATACGGTGTCCAAGCCAGCTTCTCGCATCACGTGGATGTACGGCTCGGCCTCTTCAACACTCAGGTCCGTCAGCAGGCAGCCATCGATGCCGCTTGCTACCGCGGCGCGGGCTAGCGGTTCCAGGCCGAAGCGCAACACCGGGTTTATGTAGGTGAATAACAGGAGCGGGATTTCGGATCGCTTGCGAATCTGCGACGCAATATCGAGCACAGTGGAGAGCTTGGTTCCGGCCTTCAACGCGCGATCGCTGCCGCGCTGGATGACGGGACCGTCGGCAATGGGATCGGAGAAGGGAACGCCGAGTTCGATCAAGTCGGCGCCGCCGCGCTCAAGAGCGGCGACGATGTCCAGGGTTGCGGCGGGTGATGGGTCGCCGCCGACGATGTATGCAATGAGCGCGGGCCGCTTTTCCGCCCGCAAACGATCAAAGAGCCGGGTGATTCTGGTCTGGGGCGTCATTTCTGATCTGGATCATCCAACTCCCTGAGGTTTTCGCGATAGATATCGGTGTCCTTGTCGCCTCGTCCGGAAAGATTGATCACGAACAACTCACCTTGGGCCGACGGCGCACGGCGCAGCGCTTCGGCCACTGCGTGCGCGGATTCCAGGGCGGGAATAATTCCTTCGATGCGCGCTAACGTCTGCGCGGCTTCCAGCGCCTGGCTGTCGGTAACGGAGCAGTATTCGGCGCGCTTTTGATCGTGGAGCAGGGCATGTTCGGGGCCCACCAGCGCGTAATCCAAGCCGGCCGAGATGGAATGCGTCAATGCAATCTGGCCATCGGCGTCTTGCAACAGATAACTGTGCGCGCCGTGCAGCACGCCGGGCGATCCCCCGGAAAAGCGCGCTGCGTGCGCTCCCAGTTCCGCGCCGCTTCCGCCCGCCTCTACTCCGATCAAGCGCACGCCTTCGTCACCGATGAAGGCCGTAAACATTCCGATCGCGTTGCTGCCGCCGCCCACGCACGCGAAGATCGAATCAGGCAGCCGCCGCTCGCGCTCCAAAATCTGGCGGCGTGTCTCATCGCCAATGACCCGGTGAAAATCGCGGACCATCATGGGATAAGGATGCGCGCCCAGTGCCGACCCGAGGAGGTAATGCGTGGAATGAACGTTGGTCACCCAGTCGCGCATGGCCTCGCTGATGGCGTCCTTTAAAGTCCGGCTGCCGCTGGAGACGCCCACCACTTTCGCGCCCAGCAATCGCATGCGAAAGACGTTGAGGCGCTGCCGCCGCATGTCTTCTTCACCCATGTAAACGATGCATTCCAGTCCAAAGAGCGCGCATACAGTGGCAGTTGCCACGCCATGCTGGCCCGCGCCGGTTTCGGCGATGATGCGCTTCTTGCCCATGCGGCGCGCGAGCAGGGCCTGTCCCAGGCAATTGTTGATCTTGTGCGCGCCGGTGTGGAGCAGATCTTCGCGCTTGATGTAGATCTTCGCGCCGTGCATTTCGCTCAGGCGCTTGGCATGATACAGCGGCGTTGGTCGTCCCGCGTAGTTGGCAAGAAGGTCCTTGAGCTCGGCCTGAAACGCCGGATCGAGCCGCGCTTCCAAGTACGCTTGCTCCAACTGTTCGAGCGGAGCCATGAGAACTTCCGGGACGTAACGGCCGCCATAGGGGCCGAAGTGACCGCCGGCGTCGGGGGTCTGTGACTGGTGGCTAGTGGCTGGTGGCATGGGTTGAAGTGTTGAGCGCGGCTTGGATAAATCGTCGCATCTTGTCGTGGTCCTTTAAACCGGGGGATTTTTCGATGCGGGAACAGGCGTCCACGCCCCAAGGCTGCGCTTGTTCGATGGCGGTACGGACGTTGTCGGCATCTAGGCCGCCGGCAACGATGACTTTCGGTTTCATCCAGGGCATTGGTCTCCAGCGCCAAGACTCGCCCGTCCCACCGGTCGCGCTATCCGCGGATGAGTCCAGAAGCAGCGCCTCAACTGGCTCGGAGAAGTCGCTCAGCCGGGGATCGAACGCCGAGAGTGCGCGCCACACGCGAACTCCACGCGCGACCGAAAGCCCATGAAGCTGCGCCACATCGAGCCCCGCGTCAATCATAATTTTTGCAATGGTCTCGGGCAATTCATTGACGAACACGCCGACCTTCCAGACATGGGACGGAATCCTTTCGGTGATGAGCGCCGCGCCCGTATGTGAAATGTATCGAGGGCTTTCCCGATAGAAATTGAATCCGATGGCCGAGGCCCCGGCTTCCACCGCCGCGAGCGCATCTTCCCAATTGGTGATCCCGCAGATTTTCACCATCATGAGAGGAGTGCCCGCAATGCCGCCGACGGATCGCCCGATTTCATCAGGTGCTCGCCCACCAGGAACGCTTGATAACCCGCCGCGCGAAGACACTGGACGTCGGCAGAAGAGTGAATCCCGCTTTCGGCCACCCGCACCACGCCGGCCGGGATTTTTTCCGCCAACCGAATAGAAGTGTGGAGGGCGACCTCGAAGGTGCGCAGATTTCGATTGTTGACTCCAATAATCTGCGCGCCGGATGCAATGGCTGGCTCCAACTCTTCCTCATCGTGCACTTCCACCAGAGCCGCCATGCGGTAATGGTCTGCCAATTCCCGGAAGTCGCGCATCTGGCGTTCGGAAAGAATGGCGGCGATCAGCAGGATGGCATCTGCGCCGTGAGCCGCTGCCTGATGAACATGATACGTGTCAATTGTGAAGTCTTTCCTTAAGGCTGGAAGCATCACCGCAGCCCGTGCCGATTCAAGATCCGACAGGCTTCCCTGGAAATGCTTTTCGTCAGTTAGAACCGACAGCGCGGCAGCGCCGCCTTGTTCGTAAGAGCGCGCAATGGTGGCTGGATGGAACTCCCAAGCCAACACGCCCTTACTCGGCGACGCTTTTTTGATCTCTGCAATGACTGCAGGCGTGCGGGCGGTTACCGCCGCCAAAAAATCCCTGCGCTGTGCGATGGAGCGCTCCGCTCGCTCTTCCACATTGGGCTCACGGACTTCCAGTTCGAGCTTCTTCCGCTCGACAATTGTGGCCAGGATGTCCGGGAGCGCCTTCAGCATGGGCGGGGAACTTCAATTGTACCGCGACCGCCCAGGCGAGGCCGAATCTACAGGGCTACTCGCTCTTCTCTTTTACTTTCTTGGCGCCCTTCTCCGTCACTTTTGCAGTTTTATGGACACCCTTCTTTGTACCCTTTGCCACGCTCTTGCCTGTATGCTTCGCGGCGTGTCCAGTGTCTTTGCCAGCCTGCTTTATATCCGAGCCCGTATCTTTGGCCTCGCTCTTGGCACCTTCTTGGGAATACGCAGCGAAGCCCATCAAACTTCCTATCGTCAACGCAATCAGTGTCTTCTTCATAAATCTTGTTCCTCCACTGGAATGTCTTGGAAAACGCTTCCGATGAGTTGGACGCAACTGAGTGGCTTTTTAGCTTTGGCTTGGATATTAAATTGCTACAATTAAACTAGATAGCATGTCGCGACCGGCAACATCCCGTCCTAACCTCTTCGGATCGGACTAGTTTCCTTCCTCCCTACGCTTACCAACTTCCAACCAAAGAGCTGTAGAAGGAGACTGTAATGCTTACCAAAGAGATGGTCCGTCTTGACCTACCGCATCTTTTGACAGCGCTGCCCGGCCCGCGCGCTACCGAACTGATTCAGCGCGACAGCCAGGTTCTTTCGCCCTCTTACACGCGCTCCTATCCACTGGTAGCGGCGCGCGGCGAAGGCGCAATGATCGAGGACGTCGACGGGAATCGATTTCTCGATTTCAACGCCGGGATCGCGGTCGCTTCCACTGGCCATTGCCATTCCAAGGTCGTCCAAGCCATAGCAGAGCAATCCAAGCGCCTGATTCACATGTCGGGCACCGATTTTTACTACGAGAACATGGTGCAGTTGGCGGAGAAGCTGGCGGCGATCGCGCCGGGCGGCGGGCCGCATCGCGTGTATTTCGGAAACTCAGGGACCGAGGCAACGGAGGCCGCGATGAAGCTGGCTCGTTATCACACGGGCCGGGATAAATTCATCGCTTTCACAGGGGCATTTCACGGGCGGACGCTAGGCGCGCTTTCGCTCACTGGAAGCAAGGTGGTGCAGCGCAAAGGCTTTGGACCGCTGGTTCCGGGCGTTTACCACGCGCACTTCCCCGATCCTTATCGCCGGCCTGACGGCGTCTCGGCGGACGACTACGCGCTGAGTTGCGTGCGCTTCATTGAGGACGAGCTGTTCCGCACGATCGTCCCGGCCGAGGAAGTGGCGGCGATCGTCGTGGAGCCGATCCAGGGCGAGGGCGGATATGTAGTTCCACCCAAGGGTTTTCTTGAGGAGCTGCGGCGTCTGGCCGATCGCCACGGCATCCTCCTGATCTTTGACGAAGTGCAGTGCGGCATGGGACGAACCGGCAAGATGTGGGCGGCCGAACATTTTGGCGTCGCGCCGGACATCTTCACCACTGCGAAAGGCATTGCCAGCGGACTGCCGTTGAGCGCGATGATCGCCCGCGCCGAGATCATGGACTGGCCGCCTGGCGCACACGCGTCCACATTCGGAGGGAATCCCGTGGCGGTGGCGGCGGCGCTAGCAACTATTGAACTGCTCGAAAGTGAATTGGTCGCGAACGCAGCGCGAATTGGTGGCCACCTTATGAATCGGCTGCGGGATTGGCCGAAGCGGTTCAAGCATGTCGGAGACGTCCGGGGGCTGGGGCTGATGATCGGCTTCGAGCTGGTGCGCGATCAGAAGACGAAGGAGCGTGCGCCGGAGTTCCGCGACCGCATCCAGGAGATGGCGTTCGAGCGCGGACTCTTGGTGCTGGGCGCCGGCCGCAATACCATCCGGCTGTGCCCGCCGCTGGTGATCACGCGCGATCAAGCGGATTTCGCTGCGGATACACTTGAGGAATGTCTGAAAACGGTGGCGTAATCGCCACCCAGCGGATTCTCGATGTCGGCTGCGGCATCAATAAGTACCCTGGGGCCATCGGCGTGGATCGCAACGCGAACACCCGCGCCGACGTGCTCTGCGATCTGGACCGTTTCCCGTACCCCTTTCGCGACAGCTCATTTGCCGAGTTGCGCGCAATCCATGTGATCGAGCATGTGTCCGATGTGATCCGCGCGATGGAGGAGTTTCATCGCGTGCTCAAGCCCGGCGGGCGCTTGTTCATCGCCACGCCGCATTACACCGACTTCAGCTCATTCTGCGATCCCACGCATCGCTGGCACTTGAACAGCTTCTCGTTTCGCTATTTTGGGGAGAACCACGGTGGCTTCGGTTACTACAGCTCCGCACGATTCCGCCAAGTGAAGGTACACGTGCGGTTGCTGGCATTCTGGCGCTGGCTCGGCTTTGAGTTTCTGGTGAATCGTTTCCCGCGCTATCGAAAGTTTTGGGAGTACTATCTGTGCTACGTGGTGCGCGGGAAGGTGATGGAATTCGAGTTCGAAGCCATCAAGTAGGCCATCTCATCAGCCGCGCTCTTCCAGATGCTTCAGCCGCGCGTCTATGGCCTGCTCGACACGATAAAGCTCCGAACGCCAGAGATCGCGCATTTCATCGAAGCGAATATCCATGTGGCCGCGCAATTCGGCGATGCGCGCGTTCGTGTCACCAATTCTCGCATTGGTGTCGCTCAGTCTAGAGTTGTTGATCAGGATGCCCACCAGGACTGCGAGCATAGTCGGCACGGAGGCCAAAGCGATGGTCAGGATCTGCGTATCGCCCATCTTCACTTTCTATTTTAAGCGCTGGTTCAGCTTTCGGGAGGAAGGCTTGGCAATTTGCGTCCGTCCGGCCATTGAACATACCCCGCGCGCATTCTGAAACTCAGATCTTTGGCACGGCTGCCGACAACCGAAATGCTGTCGCCGGGCTTCAGCGAATCTTTGGTCCAGCCCAGTCGGCTTAGGATCTCGGGGCTCTCCATCTCGATCTTCCAGTGCTCGGTTTCCCCCTCCGTCACCACGTCCAGGAATAACCGTGCGTGTGGATTCTCCCAATCGAACCTGGTCACCATGCCACTAATGATGGTTCCGTGGATCAGATCATAGCCAGCGGTGGAATGGTGCGCCTCCACCGGCACACTGATTAGGATCAAGAGCCCGATCGCAAAACCAAAATGCAGAAGGGTTTTCACGGTACAGCTTACTTAGAGTAGTAATGATCTTTCAGATTAGCGAGGCCATTGACGATATGCTCTTGATCCCGCTCGCCGCCGAAACAGTCCGATTCGAAGGGCTCCTGAGGATTGGCTGATTTCTTCATTTGAAATTTCATCTTGAACGGCCGCGTGAACACTTTGGAATCGTCGAACGTCGCTTCGTAGTCCATGGTGTCTTTGTCGACCAGGGTAAATCGTTCCACTACGTGCAGAGCGTCACTGTGAAAGTGCCCGGCCATGTCAAAGACCGACTTGTCGTTGTTGTCGGCCACATCCACCACCAGGGTGTTTCCTTCCCAGTGGCCACGCGAATCGCCCATCCATGCCGAATATCCCTGCGGATGCGGTTTCCCATCCAGATAAACCAGACGCCGCGCATGCATGTTGTCGTGGAGAAAAGCAATGAACTTGGGCGTTTGAATAATCTCGAAGCCGAAGTACAGGGCGTGCGGAATGCCCTCGAAATGGCAATGACCCGTGGGATCCAGCTCCATATGTTCGGTGAGACGCTGGACTTCTGCGGCAGCCCAAGGCTGGTAAGGCAACTCGCCTCCCTCCACAATTCCCGTCTTCGATTCGGAGCCCAGGAAGAAACCGCCCGCGTGTGGAAGAACGGAATATGCGGCGCCGCCGGCCCGGGGCTGCCAACTGCCTTCGATACTCGGCTGGCCGTCGGCGGTGCGCGCCGGCGTATAAGTGCTCTGGCCGAAAGCAGCCATCGCCGTGGTTAGCAAGCTGATCGCGATCCAGACGAACGGTCTCATGGAAGCATTCCTTATTTGGCCACCTTGGTCACGGGGTACGGTCGCACCAATTCAAAAATGTCACCTTCGGGCCTCTCACGATAAGGAGGATGGATAGCGCGCCCATTGTCGCCTTCCGTGCATTCCTGGTCCCTGAGCTCAAAGTCCGGCTCGGTATTGCGATGCAACGGCATGCTGATTTTCCACGGCCGGCTGTAGGTCTTCGGATCTTCGATGGTGGCCTCGTAGCTGATGGTGTTGGGGCCCACGCGTGTGTAGCGCTCCACCACATGCAGCAAATCGCTATGCGTGTGCCGCGCCGAATCCAGCCAGGTTTTGTCGTTGAAATCGGTCACATCCACCACCAGCGTATCGCCGTCCCAATGGCCCACCGAATCGCCCATGGCAAAATCGATTCCGTCCAGATGCGGGCGGGAGTTTGTGGTCACATATCGGATGTCATGCAGATACTCGTACATGAAAATCACTACGCCGGGATGCTGCAGAATCTGTATGGGGAACGGCATATAACTAATGCGCGGCACTCCCGGCATCATGCAATGGATGATGGGATCTACGCGCGGGCCCTTTTGTTCCTTCTCCAGAGCCGCCGGTAAATAAGGGATCTCATGCCCTTCGGCTATCTCGCCGACGTCGAAGGAAGCCGCATTGCGCGTTTCCCATATTCCTTGCAAATCAGGCTTGCCCTCAGGCGTGCGCGGCACCTTACCGGCATCGGCGATGTTTGAGGAACCCGTCTGGGCAAATGCGGAAGTCAAGGCAAACGGCAAAAGCAGCAAGGCCATTGCCACGGAAAAAAGACGAACGTTCACCTGGCTACATCTCCTCAACTAGCCGGGATTGTTTTCCGTCCCGAGGGTCATTACGGTTCCATCCGGCATGGTCAACTGCTGCGCGTCCGCTGTATTCGAATTGTCCTTGGCCCCATAGCCGGTAATGGTGATCATCATACCGGGCTGCAAGGTATCTTTGCGGATCCCTCGCTTGTACAACTGACCTGCAGCCCCGGTTTCGAACGCCCAGTTCACAATAGCTCCATTGGCGTCTTTGACGTCGATGTAAATCCACGAATGCGGATTGGAAAGATCGAATTTGGTCACCGTGCCACTGACCTTCACCACTTTGGCGCGATCATACTCGGCGGCGAAAGAGTGGTGAGCCATTACAGGCGTCGAAGCCAGCAGACCTCCACAAAACACCAGCAGACATAGCTTTGACTTCACCTGTAAATCTCCTGAGAACGTATATCCATGGGCGCTTCGGCCGCGTTCCGCTCTGGTTCTTACTGCGTCCAAAATTTTACTACGCCTGAGACGGTGCTCGGGGACAGACTACGGCGCGCTAATGCTAGGTCGCGAATGCTGCGCGAGCTGGATCGCCCGCCTTACTTCGGTTGTGGGACGATCCGGAGATACGGCTTCGGCGATTTCCACCCGCCCGGGTACTTCTGCTTCGCTTCGTCTTCCGT
Source organism: Bryobacteraceae bacterium (assembly GCA_049518655.1). Classification (GTDB taxonomy): domain Bacteria; phylum Acidobacteriota; class Terriglobia; order Bryobacterales; family Bryobacteraceae; genus Palsa-89. The sequence continues at coordinate 37,584 of JBEKRO010000098.1, forward strand.
CACCGAGGGGAGGATAATCACGTCGTCGCCGTGCTTCCAGTTCACCGGCGTGGCAACTTTGTGCTTGGCCGTGAGCTGGATGGAATCCAGTACGCGCAGCACCTCGTCGAAATTGCGTCCCGTGCTCATGGGGTAGCTGAGCATCAGTTTAACTTTTTTGTCCGGCCCGACCACAAATACCGTGCGCACGGTGGCATTGGTTGCCGCGGTACGGCCCTCGGATGTATCCCCCGCGTCGGCCGGCAGCATGTCATAGAGCTTGGCGACTTTCAGCTCCGGGTCCCCGATCATCGGGTAGTTCACCGCATGGCCCTGCGTCTCCTCGATGTCCGCTTTCCATTTGCTGTGGCTGCCCACCGGATCCACGCTCAGGCCGATAATCTTGCAGTTTCGTTTGGCGAATTCCGGTTCCAGCCCGGCCATGTAGCCCAGTTCCGTGGTGCAGACGGGAGTAAAGTCTTTGGGATGCGAAAATAGGACGGCCCAACCATCTCCGATCCATTCGTGGAACTTGATATTGCCTTGGGTTGTCTCGGCGGAAAAATTCGGGGCCTCGTCATTGATGCGCAAGCTCATGGTGATCTCCTGAAAAAGTGGGTTCGATGATTCGGAAACGCTCAGTATAGCGCAAGGACGGCGGTGCGAGATCGAAGTTAGCCTTGCAAAGCCACCGGCAGTTGTGCCGCATCCAGGCGGCAACACCGCCGGCCATCTCGATCGGATGGAGCGCGAACCGGCCTGCTGCTTGCTCTAGAGTCAGGAGTAGTCACCATGGGCTTGGTACGGTGGTATTGGCCGCCGAATCCCATACTTTAGGTGCTGACCCTCCACATACTCGAGGGGCGTAGATGTCGGCCTCTTGCCATGTCGCGAATTGCTCCGCGAGTCTGGATTACGCTCCGTATGTCGCCCAGCTATAAGTTCCCGTAACACCGATTCGGCACCTAGCGACAGATGGACGGAACGCCGACCGGGACGTCGAATCCTAGCGCGTTAATCATTTCTCCTAATGCGCACATCGAGCGATAGGGTCCTCGTACGCGAGGGAATTGTCTCTATGCGATGTCAGTGCGTGCGCGAATTCGGGTCTTCTTAACGAAAATTACTGCCAAAGCTATACCGAGGAGTATAAGAGGTGAAGGTTCTGGAACAGCCGTGCCCGTGAGCGTGAATGCTTGATTTTCACGGTAATCTTGAATCGCACCTGGTCCTATCTGATTCCAAACCGTTCCATCACCGACACGGTACGCGTCATAGTCGTCGGGTCCGACAGTACTGTTTGCCCACTCAAAGCTGCCCGGAGGAATGGACGGGTCTGACTCTAAGATTGAAATCCAGGTCTGCGAGCCTCCCAGAATCGGCACGGATGTTGGCAAGGAGTCAACGGAATAGGTGTAGATCTCCCTGCCTTGAAAGACCACGCCCGAGTCCACAGCCGTCGCCGAAACGTTTGCGCTGTAGAATGGATTAGCCGCAGGAAGACCGCTCGTGTCCGCGAAGAAACGGATTACGAAGTCGATGCTTGACACACTGGGGTCAAGATCGAAATTGAAGTAGGACCCGGACCAGCTGACACCCGTAATGTTCGCCGCGGAATTTATCGTAAACTGGTCAGCGATTTGCTGTCCGCTCAGTTCACTAAATGCTCCGCGATCAGTTTGATTGAGAACGGGCTGATCATACAAGACAACACTAGCAGGCCGTGGCAAAAACACGCCCAAACATGTGACCTCGAATCTGTTTGATACGTCATTGCGGTATGGGCATGGGGCGCAAGAAGGATCGGGAGAAGCAGCAGGGTCTTTGGGTGGCGTCGAGCGAGATTGTGGCCACTCCTGGGC
>JBEKRO010000099.1:0-23949 GCA_049518655.1 Bryobacteraceae bacterium
CCACGGCGGGTTCATTTTGGTTCATCCGTTGCCAATGCGCACCGTGTTCCATCACTGCTTTCTCATGAACTTCGCGGTCAGGCCAGATGTGCTCGCTTTGCGGTTACCGGACCACGTACGACCTGACGTGCACGATGGCTGGTCATACTTGTCGATTGTCATCGCGGAGATGGAGAGGATGCGCCCCGCCTTTCTGCCGCGTGCTCTCGGAATCACGTGCTGTCAAGTCGTCTATCGCGCGGTCGTACTTCGTTCGTAGTGATGCCGACAACGCGCTGATGGACCTGGCTGGAAACGCTCTGACGTTCTTTCGATTCCATCGCGCGGACGCCACGTGGTCGTTTTCCGCGGGCACAACTCGGTTTTCGCTCCGACCGAGAGGCGGCGAAGCCGCTGGGATCGACGCGGAGTATGACTTGGCTGACGCGAAGGATCAGATGCCTGCAACGTCGCGATTTGCGACACTAGATCGGGCACCGTACTTCTTGATCGAACTCTAGGTCGCTTTCGGGACGAAACGTCGCGACGGCACAGTCGATGCGGTGCGCATCCAACGCAACGACTGGCGTAGCATGGCCGTTCGAGATCGAGTCGGCTCATACGAGGCCATGAAGTCCGGTGTCCTCTTTGGACCGTGTGAGGCGAAACTGGGCTCCATTTTCTACGTGGAACGCCTGAACTACCACTGGCATCGCGGAATCATCGTTGATGCCAACTAACGGATCGCAGCCAAAGCAAGGCTCAGTAACTTGCAGGACTTGCCTCAGAACTGTCATATCGGTCCTACCTTGTCTTCAAGGGTTTACCCACAGCGAGCGCAGCCTTTTCCCCCGCAATTGTGAATCAGTCCGGTGAAGCGCCGCTCAAGGAAGTAAAGCCAGTATGCTTGGTCTAGCGGACTTCATCGATTCGGATCAAAAAATGGCGCACCCGTTGCTGCGTTGTTGTCGAAGCCGTCCAGGTTTCGCTCTGCGACCAGCGGAAAAATGCCCCGTCAGATTTCGAGCTTCGCGGTGCTGTCGCCGAAGCTATCTTGATGGACACCCAGTTTATCGAGCAACGCCAGCATCAAATTCGACATGGGCGTGTGAGCAGGGAACGTCACGTGCCGGCCGCCTTTCAAAGTGCCGGAAGCGCCGCCCGCCACCACGATGGGCAACGGGTCGTGATCGTGCTGATTGCCGTTGCTCATGCTGCTGCCGTAGAGGATGGCAGAATGATCCAGCAGATTGCCGTCGCCATCGGGAGTCGCACGCAGCTTTTCCAGAAAATAGGCCAGCATCTGCACGTGATATTTGTTGATCAGCGCAAAGCGGTCCATGTTGGCGCGTACGTTGGAGTGATGCGACGCACCGTGGAACCCGTCGCGCACGCCGCTGGCTGGGTACGTGGCGCCGCTGGTATCGCGCGCGTACATCATGGTCGAGATACGGGTGATCTCGGCGCGATAGGCCAGCACCAGTAAGTCGAACATGAGCTTGATGTGATCCTCGAAGGCCTCGGGAATTCCGACGGGCGCTTCCGGAAGGTTCACTTCGTTGGCGGACTGCTCTTCCGCCTTCTGAATGCGGCGCTCGATTTCCCGAATGTCGTCGAGATACTCGCCCAGGCGGACGCGATCGCTCGGATCCAGCTTGCCCTGAAGCCGCGCCACCTTGTCGGTCACCGAATCGAGGATGCTGCGGTCCTGCTTTTTCCGCGAAAGGCGCTGCTCCGAATTGGTTCCATCGCCGAATAGCCGCTCGAACACTACCTGCGGACTGTTCTCCATCGGCAACGGAAGCGTCGGCGTGCGCCACGCAATCGTGTTGAAATAAGCGCAACCGTAGCCTGATCCGCAATTCAAGCCGACTTCTTCGATGCCTAGTTCCAGCGATGGCAGCGGCGTGTCCTGACCGATGTGCTGCGCCAGCACTTGGTCGACAGTCATCCCGGCGTGCACGGAACCTTTCTCTGGATGCGCGCCACTGAGAAATACCGCGGCGGACCGGGCGTGATCCGCGCCGGCGTCGGAGCCGACGCCGCTGGCTGCCGGATGCGCCAGGTTGCTCACCACGCAGATGCGGTCGCGCAATTTTTCGAGGGGCTTGAGCGTTTCGGTGAATTCGAACCCGGAGCCTTCCTGCGCGGGAGTCCATTTGTCCATCGTGGCGCCGTGCGGGACATAGATACCGCAGAATCTGGTCTTAGAAACCGCGGCGGTCTTAGCCAGCGGCGTCTGCGCGGGAATCATTGAGTCCAGCAGGGGCAGCGCAAGCGTGACGCCCATGCCTCTTAAAAACGTTCGCCGCGGTAAATGTTTTTTCGTGATGAACATCATCGGTCGCCTCTCAATCGGCTTTTCGGGCCGTCGTCTCCGTCGGGGCCGCCTCTTTCATTCTCATCTGAAACGGCGCACTCTTCACGATCCCTAACACCAGCTCGGAAAAACGGTAGCGATCGCCGGGAGCCTCGCCGGAAGGAGCCGCGCCCCGCATAATGGCGCGAACCACCGGCATGTCGTAATATTTCGTTTCGCGGCCGACTCCGTACATCAGCAGTTTTTCCGTCATGGCGCCGACGAAGGCTTCAGGACGGGCTAGCAGTGCTTTGCGCAAGCTGGCCGGTCCGTCTACCCGGGTACCATCCACCAGCTGACCGGCGGCGTCTATCTTAAATCCTGAATCCAGGGTGCGCCACTGGCCCACCCCATCGAAATTTTCGAGCGCCAGACCGATGGGATCCATAATCTTATGGCATCCGGCGCAAACCGGATTGGCGCGGTGTTGCTCCATGCGTTCGCGGACGGACGTGGCCGCGGCCTCGCCCGAGTTTTCCTTGAGCGGCGGAACATTGGGCGGCGGCAAAGGCGGCGGACTGCCCAACAGATTTTCCAGGATCCACTTGCCGCGCTGCACCGGAGAAGTGCGATTGGCGTTGGACGTAACCAACAACATGCTTCCCTGTCCCAGCAAACCACGCCGGGCATCACTTGGAACGGGAACGCGCCGGAAGTCGGGACCGTAGATATTGGCAATGCCGTAATGCTTGGCCAGACGCTCGTTCACGAAAGTATAGTCGGCGTCGAGAAGGTCCAAGACGGACCGGTCCTCGTGCAGGACGCTTTCAAACAGCATTTCCGTTTCCCGCTGGAATGCCTGGCGGAGATTATCGTCGAAGTCCGGAAACTCGCGCCCATCGGGATTGGAACTTTTCAAATCGCGAAGATAGAGCCACTGGCCGGCGAAGTTGGTGGCCAGCGCGCTCGACCGCTCATCGGCCAGCATCCGCCGAGTCTCGCGCTCCAGGACTAACGGTTCATGCAGCTTGCCTTGAATCGCCAGGCTCAACAATTCGTCGTCGGGAATGCTGGACCACAGGAAAAACGACAAGCGCGAGGCCAGCTCGGTATCGCTGATTCGATATGGCTCGCCGGGAGCGACATTCGCGGGCGGTGGTTCGAAGCGGAAGACAAATTCAGGGTCGGCCAGGATGCGGCGCAGGGCTATTTCAATGCCGGCTTCAAAACTCGCGCCTTTGTTCCGTTCCTGCTGATAGAAGCTCAGCAAAGACTCAATGTCATTGTCAGACGGAGCTCTTCGAAAAGCCCGGCGGACAAGGTTGGATAAAATCTTGCGGGCGCACGAAATCTCATCCGTCGGCGCATTGGGATGACACACAAAGATGCGTCGTCGGCTGGGCGTGTCGCCGGGACCAGTGGCATGGTAGGGGCCTGTGATGTCGACCCGAGCCAAGTGCGGAACGGTGTCGTATCCGTACTGCATGCCGATGTTCGGATCGAAGGTGCTGGCTCCGGGCCGATGAACCAGATCCTCATTAGCCGCGTAGCCCTTCTGTAAAAACGCCACGCCAATGGTTCGTGGACCGGCTTTGACGTTCAACTTGAATTCCAGGTGAATGTCCGGCGTCATCTTGACGCGCTCTTCCGTCGGGTTTGTGAGCGGCGCGGGAGGCTGGGTAGACCCCGGTTTCGCTTTCATGAAAAACATGGGCACTTCATCCAGCTTGTACAATTTCACGCGCTCGCCATTCAGGGTCACTTCGAGCTCCTGTCCCTCGGCGCCTTCACCGAATACCTGGCCGAAGCTGAGCTTCATCAGTGACAGCTTGATCAGGTATTCGCCATCCAGCGGGAAATTGTGGCGGACCACGGTGCCACCGCGCGTTCCTGGCGGCAGACCATCCAGCGTTTCGGTTTGGCTCAGATCCCCTCGCACCGTGTAGGTGACGTCCAGGGGCGCGGTTTCGGGATCTCCCACCGCCAGCCGGCTGATCTTGGCCGCCGCGGAAACGTAACGTTCCAGCAGCGCGGGCGATATGCCAAGAACATCGGCGATGTTGTCGAAGCCGTTGCTTGAATCGTCGGCTGGCAGCAGCGTCGTAGCGTCCACGTCTACAGCGAGCAGATCCCGGATCGCGTTGGCGTATTCTCCCCGATTCATGCGATGCAGCGGCGTCCGGCCTGGGTTGGGATTGGCGGAAGCGGCGTGATCCAGCGCGTCTTCCACCGCGCCGGCCAGACCGTCCAGCGCGTGACGATCCGGACGGGGCGCGCCAGCCGGCGGCATCATGCCCGCTCGAAGTTTACGTGCCACCTTCTCCCAGGTTTCCGCACTGTCCCCTACGCGCTGAAGATCCAGTTTGTCGAGCGCCAGGCCGCCCGTCTTCAACTTTGCGTTGTGGCACGTGACGCAATACTGATTGAGCAGCGCCTGTGGATCTTGCGCGCTCACCTGCATTGTCATAGCCACGGCGGCAGCGATGCCCGGTATAAGAGATCTTGTCATTGGCTAGAAGGGCTAGACAACTTCTGCAGTAGCGCGATGGCTTCGGGCTTCGCTACCGGAGGCCGCACGGCGAGAAAAATTCCCTTCGCGAACGTCATGGGCGTCCGTCCCTCTTTGTCCTTCGCATCCACCTTGGCGCCGTGATCGGCCAGGATCTGCATCACCGATACCCATCCCCGATTGGCCGCCCCATGCATGGCCGTCAAGCCGAGCGAATTGGAAGCTTCCACCGGAGCGCCGCGCTCCAGGCAGAGCTTGACCGCCTCTATATAGTCCGCTTCGCTGCGCGTATAGGTTTGACCGGGGATCCAGTTGATGCCAGCCGCGGCCATCAGCGCGGTTGTACCCTGCACGGTGGCGATATTCGGATCGGCGCCACTTTCGAGCAGCAGGCGCATCACCTCGATATCGCCCGAAAGCGCGGCGCGCACAAATGGCGTCTCGCCATCGAAGTTCACCCAGGAGGCGTCGAATTGCATCAACCCATGGACTGGAACCGTGTCGGTCTTGAGGTTGGGATTGGCGTCCTTCTTTAATAGAGCCTTGATCAGATCCAGAGGATCGCGCCCATCGGTGGGAAGATCGCCGTATTTGTCGTGATTGAAATTGCGCAGATCGATAGCCGCGAACAGGGCCGCGCGATGATAGTCGTCGGCCGCATTCGGGTCCGCGCCCTGATTGAGCAGCTCGGTCGCGATTCCAACTTGCCCGTTCAGCAGAGCGATCAGCAAGGGCGTGGTGTGATTTCCAGACGATTGGTTAATATCCGCGCCGTGATCCAGTAGTAGCCGCATCATGGGGACATTGCCGTCTCGAATCGCGAATAGCAGCGGCGTCATTCCGCCGTTCGGTGTTGGCAACGCGCGCTGCCGGATGATTCCGTTCCCGGACGCTGCCGCGGGGCGGGCCGGAACGTATTCTCCCTTTGTGATGGTGATGTTGGTGTGAGCATTGATGTCGGCGCCACGCGAAAGCAGCAGTTCCACCACGTCAGCGTGATTTTCAAGCACAGCCCACATGAGCGCCGTCTGCCCATGCACCGTGTCCTTGGCTTGAACGGCCGCTCCCCGATCCAGAAGCAATTTCACGGCGTCCACCTTGCCGACTCGAACCGCCGTCATGAGAGCGGTTTCACCACCCGGATTGGCGCTGTTCGGATCGACGCCAGCGTCCAGCAGTTTCCGGATCATGGCCGCGCTGCCATTGGTAGCCGCGAGATTGATTGGCGTAACGCCATACCGGTTCACGGCATTCACATTGGCGCCGGCTTTGATCAGGGCGTCGGCAGTCTTGAGATCGTCCTGTCTCGCCGCCCAATGCAGGGGTGTGGTGCCGTCGGGGTCGTTCGCGCGCGCGTCGGCGGCGGACAAACAACCGGCGACCGCACCAAACAGCAACAGCGTCATTGACACTTGATGGCGCACGCTCATCCGGCCCTCCTGGCAGATTATGTAACTTATTCTATTCGATCAGCCGCCTGCCTGCGTCAAGCCCGGCCGTTGCCAGAGGAGGGCGGGTGATAGACTGAACGCCATGCTGCGGAAGGCTCTCATCGTGGTTACCGCTCTCTTCCCCTTGATGGTCCGCGCGCAACCGGCTGCGCCATCGGAACGGGCGGCTCCCCGAGGCGCCATCGACGGACGCCTGACGTGGTTTGACCGGCAAGGTAGAAACATGGGAGCGATCGGCGAGCCGGGCGTGTACCGCACCCTCTCTATTTCTCCCGACGGGAAGCGGGTGGCCGTTGAGCGCACCGACCCGCAAACACAGAATCGCGACATCTGGCTGCTGGACTCCGCCAGCCGGGCGACCACTCGATTCACTTCGGATCCGGGCTGGGACGCATTTCCCATCTGGTCTCCCGACGGCAAAAGTATTGTCTTTACATCCAACCGAAGCGGAGTTTATGACTTGTACCGGAAGTCTTCGAGCGGCGCGGGCAATGAGGAGTTGTTCTACCAATCGACCGAGGGCAAGGGTCCGAACAGTTGGTCGCCGGATGGGCGGTTTCTGATTTACTACAGCCTGGGGCCGCCTACCCACTTGCGGCTGCTGGCTGTTGACGGACCCGCGGACCGTAAACCGACGCCTCTTTTGGACGCGCAATTTTCGAGTGTGACAGGAAGATTCTCACCGGACGGACGCTGGATTGCCTACACGTCCAACGAGTCAGGGAAGAATGAGATTTCCGTGCGGCCGTTTGACGCAGCCACAGGATCTGTTGGCACCCCCGTTATTGTGACCAGCGGAGGCGGCAGAACTCCGCTTTGGCGCGGTGATGGCAAAGAACTGTTCTACATTAGTCCGGATGGAACGGCGACGGGTTTGGAAGTAAAGGCCGGAGCCACGTTTCAGGTGGGTGTTCCGAAGCCCCTGTTCAAGGTGCCGGCAGGCTTGCTGTTCTGGGATGTGTCACCGAACAGTTCCGGGGACGGGACGCGTTTCCTGATGCCGGTGCCCGGCAATTAAAGAACGTTGGGGCGGCTGGTGGGATTTGTTTCTACACCGAAACAATCGTTCCCATAACTTACAGATTCGATGTTGCCGTGTCAACCTTTGATGCCACGGTTGCCAGCGCTCCTTGCCCTGAATTGCCCGACGGGTGAGATAATTTCTAGCTATGGCACTCGGTAGAGCCATTACGGGGCTGATCGCAGATTGGTCTGCGGTCCTAGGTAAAGCCTTTGAGGGTTTCTGGGCGAAGGCACTCCAAGCGGTCCTGTCGTTGGCATTTCTGGTTGCGATCTTTTCGGCTCCGCATTTGATCTGGCCCAAGATGGACGTGAAGATGTCGAACACACAGATGAGCCGGGACGATGGGCGTCTTACGCTGGTGAGTTTCGACCTTGCAAATGCCTCGTATCTCGACCTGAAAGATCCCGAGGTTGCCTGCGACATGAAGGGGGAAAGTGGCACGGCCATCAAGACAGTATCGAAAGTGATCTACGAAGTTTTGCCGTCGGAACGGAAGCGCTCGTTCCTGGATGTCGAGATGGGAGCGATTCCAGAACAGGTGGCATATTTCAATTGTTACGTCAGCGGCGCATCGGTGAAATGGTGAGATTCCTGTGCGTCAAGATGCTGCGCCGTCCGAATGGTCAACGATATCTAGGCTATAAAGGTTGGCTGAGCGCATCGCCCTCTTGATTGGCAAGTTGGGCGCACAGTCTTTGATGAGTGCGCCTATCGCCTTATGATTGGCTTCGGAACCCATAATTACAGACTTCAGAGCGCCGTTCGGCAAACGAAAATAATCGCCGTGCAGTTGAAGAAAGTTAGATAGGGCGCTCGTTTGAACGCTGACGAGCCGGTATTCTTTCTCGTAACACCAATCGGATGACTTGGTCAGGATGAGTTCCATAACCAAGCCGGGCTTGTCGTTGATGTCGCAAGGGACCCAATGAGGGTAAACTTCGCGGTAGACCACTTCCGCCGCCTTGCTGAATAGGAGGTTATCCGGGACGCTGAACTCAAGGCAAATGCCGCGATGATTGTCGGCATAGTGTGACCACATCAATGTGTTGTCGGGCTTCGGCGTGAGGCAGTAAATTCGGCGCTGCGCGAGCATTGCTTGAATGGACTTCGAGGCCCCGATCATGAACTCGATCCTAGCCTTTGGGTCCGCTCTCATTTGTTTTTCCCATAGATGTTTGGCTGGATGGGGAACGCGCCATGCCATCTCACGCTCAAGGACTTCAGGATCGTCGAGGGCATGAGGATCGAACGCGGGTTTGCAATCCCACGGATCATTAAGGTTGGCTGGGTCGGAGCAATGAATGACCTGGTCGCGGAGAGTTGTGCTCAAATACGCGGCGTTAAACTTTTCGTAGTGGTAGAGCGTGGGAATGCCATTCTGGAGAGCCGTGCGGTGAAGTTGTTCCACTGCGCATTATTCTATCTTCTGGCTGCGAGCTGCTTCATCAGAGCAATGGTCTGCGCCGAGGGCTTCCGTCTCCCCGTCTCCCAGCGCCAGACTGTGATGCGGGCGTGATCTCCGGTGAAACCGAGAGCAGTGGCGAAGTCTTCAGCCGAGAGACGGAGGCGCTTGCGGAGGGCGCGGATTTGGGGAGGGGTCAATCAGGTTCCTATAGCGCTTGAAGCGGTTTCCTTCACTTCTTCTCCGAAAATGGTCTTGATCGCTTGCTCCCATGAGTCGGCACCGTTGACTTCTACTGTTCGGGGTTTTTCGATCAACGTCTCATTGAGTGAAATGATGGCGTTTTCGAGGGTGAACTCCTTCGACGTATCCATGACGACAGCTTCGCCGTATTGGCCACCGATTTGGTTCTTCAACTCATCCCATGTCTTGATCTGTTTGAAGGTACATGCCAGCATGACCTTAAGGTATTCACTCTCCTCCATCGAATAGCCTCGGGATTGATACTTCCGTACACGAAGCGCCGAACCGATCGGAAACTCGGTGTGATGGTTAAATCGCAAGTTACGTTTGGCAAGGTCGCGGATAAAATCCCGATGTCGAAAGAATTCCTTGGTTTCGAGATCAACCGCTGCCATAACGCAGGTGAAGTCAAACTTGTCGAATATCTGTTCGGCTGTTTCGAACCAGGAGAACGACATAAGTTGGTAAACGGCCTCGTTGTTCTCGATAAAGGTGATGGCGCGGGGAGTTATCGCAACACACCAGCATCCATCGTCGTACATAGCGTGCACGGCCTCAATGAATGATTCTCTGTTCTTGAAGTAAAGATCGTAGTCACGGATTTTACGATTTGTGAAGAGGCTCGTAATTGCGCCACCAGCAAGAAAACAGCCCTTGATCACCCCAACGGACTTAACAAGCATTTCCACCTCTGCGCTGAAACCTTCCATGGCGTCCTCCCGATTGTGATTGGAAGAACCGTAGCCGAGGGCGTTGCCATCGGCAACAGAAATCGACGAAACATTCTTGCTATTTTTGTTTGGGGAGAGGGTAGCTGGTGGAACGTTGTCCGATGTTACCCGATATTGCCCGACGGGCGCAGTACGACCTTGTAGTTTGTTTGAGTTAGCTGGGGCGGCTGGTGGGATTTGAACCCACGACATCCAGAACCACAATCTGGCGCTACTACCAACTGAGCTACAGCCGCCGTGTGATTACAGTTTAACATCCATTATCCTAAGCCCGCCTTCTTCCAAAGCTGATTCACGCGCTGTTTCACCTCATCGGGCATCTGGATCACATCGGGCCACGGGCGGACGAAGCCTTCCTCTTTCCACTTGCGCGTGGCGTCGATCCCCATCTTCGATCCGTAGTTGGGCAGGCGGCTGGAATGATCGAGTGAATCAACCGGCCCCAGCACAAACTGGATGTCGCGCTCCGGATCGATGTTGTTCAGCGCCTTCCATGCCACTTCCCGGACGTCCTGCACGTCCACGTCTTCATCCACCACCACGATGCACTTGCTGAACATCGCCTGGCCCAGTCCCCAAATCGCGTGCATCACCTTGCGCGCGTGCAGGGGATACGATTTGCGGATCGAGACTAGGATCAGATTGTGGAACACGCCCTCAGCCGGCATCGAAATGTCGCGAATTTCAGGTAGTTGCAGGCGCATCAACGGGAGGAAGATCCGCTCGATCGCCTTGCCCATATAGAAGTCTTCCATCGGCGGCGGTCCCACGATGGTGGTCGCGTAGATCGGATGCTTACGCTGCGTCACACACGTAACATGGAACACCGGATATTCGTCTTCCAGCGAATAGAAGCCGGTATGATCGCCAAACGGACCTTCCGTGCGATTCTCGCCGATCTCGACATAGCCTTCCAGCACGATCTCGGCGTTCGCCGGGACCTCAAGATCCGACATCTCGCATTTGACCATTTCTACCGGCTTGCCGCGCAAAAATCCCGCCATCATCATTTCATCCAGATCGGGCGGCAGCGGCAGAATCGCCGAATACATCGTAGCCGGATCGGAGCCGATGGCCACCGCCACGTCCATGCGCGCGGTTTTGCCTTCTTTCAGTAACCGGCGATAATGTTCGGCTCCATGCTTGTGCGTCTGCCAGTGCATGCCCGTGGTGCGCTCGTCGTAAACCTGCATCCGGTAACAGCCGCAGTTGCGCTTGCCGGTGTCGGGATTGCGCGAGAACACCATGGGAAGCGTGATGAACCGGCCGCCGTCTTGGGGCCAGCAATGCAGGATCGGTAACTCGTTGAGAGAAATATTGTCGTGCCGGATGATATCTTTGCACGGGCCGCTGGAAACCATCTTGGGAAAGAATGCCCCCACTTCGGCCAGCTTGGGCAGCATCTTCAGCTTCCCGATCAACCCCTCCGGCATGCGCATTTCGAGAAATTCGTAGATGCGCTGCGCCACGGATTCCACCGAGTCCACTTCGAGCGCCAGTTCCATACGGCGCATGCTGGCGAAGCTGTTGATCAGCACCGGAATGCGGCTGCCCTTGGGCTTTTCAAACAGCAGCGCTGGCCCGTTGTTCTTAACGGACCGGTCGGCAAATTCGGTGATCTCAAGGTACGGATCCACTTCCAACGAAATGCGCTTTAGCTCTTTCTTCTTCTCGAGCGCGTCGATGAAGTCACGCAGATCGCTGTATGCCATACAGGTTTTACTATGATGGAAATTCACTCTCATGACAAATCGAACCGCTTTCATCACCGGCGCGAGCCGGGGCATTGGACGGGCGTGTGCTCTGGCGCTGTCGGAAGCGGGCGCGCGGGTGGCGCTCGCGGCGCGCAACACTGCACAGTTAGAAGAATTGGCGGGCGAGATCCGATCGCTCGGACGCGAGGCGTTTGCCGTGACCATCGACATGGCCAGTGCCGAGTCCATTCAGGAAGCCTTCGCCAAAACCGCAAAAGACTTCGGTCCGGTTGCGATTCTGGTGAACAACGCCGGCATCACTAAGGACGGCCTCGCGCTACGGATGAAGAAGGACGATTGGGATAGCGTGCTGGCAACGAATCTGACCGGTTCGTTTCTCGCGAGCCAGCAAGTGCTGCACCACATGATGCGGGAACGTTGGGGACGGATCATCAACATTTCTTCCGTGGTTGGAGAAATGGGGAATCCCGGCCAGGCCAACTATGTCGCGTCGAAAGCGGGTCTTATCGGTCTCACAAAAGCATTGGCGCAAGAGATGGGCAGCCGCAATATCACGGTCAACGCCGTCGCGCCCGGCTTCATCGAAACCGACATGACGCACAAGTTATCGCAGGAGCTAAAGGACAACCTGGTGGGGCACATCGCGTTGAAGCACATCGGACATGCGGAAGACGTGGCTGCGGCGGTGCGATTCCTTGCGAGCGAAGAGGCTGGCTACATCACCGGACACGTGTTGAACGTGAACGGCGGCCTCTATATGTAATAGACCTCCATATGTAACAGACGTTCATGGCTGACAATGGAAAGATGCCTCTTTTGAACACGGAGAAGTTCCGTGTGGGTCTGGTGCAGATGAGCTGCGCGCTGGACCCGAACCAGAATCTGGAGAAAGCTCTCTGGCGGACGCGAGAGGCCGCTGGACGGGGCGCGCAAATCGTGTGTCTTCAGGAGTTGTTCCGCTCGCAATACTTCTGCCGTGAAGAAAATGCGGAGCTGTTTGCGTTGGCCGAGTCGATTCCAGGGCCCACCACGGAGGTGCTCGGGCGCTTGGCGCGCGAACTCCAAATCGTAATCATCGCGTCGCTGTTCGAACGTCGCAGCGCGGGTCTGTATCACAATACGGCCGCGGTGATTGGAGCCGACGGTGAGATCGAAGGTATCTATCGCAAGATGCATATTCCCGACGATCCACTGTACTTCGAGAAGTTCTATTTCACGCCTGGCGATCTAGGCTTCTTAAATTTCGATACGCGTTTTGGACGCCTGGGCGTGCTGGTCTGCTGGGACCAGTGGTATCCGGAAGCCGCGCGGCTTTCGAGCATCGCCGGCGCGAACATTCTCTTTTACCCCACCGCCATCGGCTGGCACCCTTCTGAAAAAGCGCAGTATGGCAAGGCTCAATTAGACGCCTGGCGCACCATCCAGCGATCCCACGCGATCGCGAATGGCATTTACGTGGCGGCGGTGAATCGCGTCGGATTCGAAGGGCCGCCCGATCAAGGCCTGGAATTTTGGGGCTCTTCTTTTGTCGCCGATCCCTTTGGGCAAATCATCGCCGAGGCCTCCACATCGAGCGAAGAGATTCTCGTCGTGGAATGCGACCCGCATCGCATGGAAGAGGTTCGCCGGGGCTGGCCGTTTCTGCGCGACCGCCGCATTGACGCTTACGCGCCGATACTGAAGCGGTGGTTGGACTGAAGTGGCCGGAATGATGTGGCGGATGCCGGCCGAGTGGGAGCCCCACGAAGCTACGTGGCTGGCGTGGCCCCACGAACGCACGGATTGGCCGGGCAAATTCGCGCCGATTCCCTGGGTCTACGGCGACATCGTCCGGCGCCTGGCTCGCGTGGAACGGGTCCGCATTCTGGTGGAGGATGCCGCGCTCGAAAAGAGCGCCCGGCGTGTTCTCGCCAAATGCGCGGTGGACATGAGCGCGGTGGAGTTTTTCCGTTGGCCTACCAATCGAAGCTGGACACGCGACTACTGCCCGGTTTTTGTGCGAAACCAAAAAGGCGAGGTCGCGATCACCAATTGGATATTCAATGGCTGGGCGAAATACGACAATTGGCGTGACGACAATCGCATCCCGAGCCGCATTGCCAAGCGTCTCAAGGTGACTCGTGAGTTCGAACCAGGCATCGTTCTCGAAGGCGGCAGCATCGATGTCAACGGCGCGGGCCAGTTGCTGAGCACTGAAGAGTGCCTGCTGAGCGAATCCGTGCAGGTTCGAAATCCAGGACTCGGCCGCGAGGGCCTGGAGCGATACTTCGCCGAGTATCTTGGGATCCGCCAGACCATCTGGCTGAAGCAAGGAATCGCGGGCGACGACACGCACGGGCACGTCGACGATCTGGCGCGCTTTGTGGATGAGAAGACGATCGTGATCGCGACGGAAGACGATCCATCCGAAGCAAATTACGAGCCATTGCGCGAAAATCTCAAACTGTTGCGGCGCACCGGGCTCCGCGTGGTCCCGCTACCGATGCCCGCTCCGGTCTATTTTGATCGCCAACGCCTCCCCGCGAGCTACGCGAATTTCTATATCGCAAATGGTCTGGTTCTGGTGCCGGTATTCAACGATCCCAACGACCGCGTCGCACTGAACACGCTTGCGAAGTTGTTTCCGGCGCGCGAAGTGGTCGGCATTTATTGCGGCGACTTGGTTTTGGGCCTCGGTACTCTTCACTGCATGACGATGCAACATCCTTTACAACAACCGGCGCAGCCGCCCGCGTCTTCGTAAACCATGCATCTCCTGGACCTGGTTACGATTGCGGTTTACCTGATCGCGATCACCTGGTTCGGAGCGCATTTCCGCAAGAGCCAGCGCGATCTCAAGGACTATTTCCTCGGCGGCCGCAACGCGCCCTGGTGGGCCATCGCGCTTTCCATTGTGTCGGCGGAAACCAGCACTCTCACCGTGATTGGCACGCCTGCGCTCTCATTTTCCGGTAATTTCCAGTTTCTGCAATTGGTGCTCGGATACCTGCTGGCGCGCATCGTGATCTCCTGGTTGTTCCTGCCGCAATATTTTCGCGGCGAAATGTTTACAGCCTACGAGCTGATGCGTCGCCGGTTCGGCGAACGCATCCGTCGGCTGACGGCGGCAACTTTCCTGGTGCTCCGCGCTCTGGCCGAAGGCGTGCGTGTGTTCGCCATCTCGATTGTCATCTCGATTATTCTCGGAACGGGCGAAGTGGTCTCCATTCTTGTCATCGTTTGCTTGACGTTGTTTTACACCTTCGAGGGTGGAATGACGGCGGTGATCTGGACCGACGCAGTCCAGATGTTCTTATATGTAGGAGGCGCAATTCTCAGTTTTGCGGTGATCCTGCGTGAGATTCCCGGCGGTTGGCCGCATGTCGCTGTGTTGGCCGGGGCGGCGCACAAGTTCCAGATGTTCGATTTCCGCTTTGCTTGGACGCCCGAGTTCTTCTCGCGCAGCTATAGCTTTTGGGCCGGGCTGATCGGCGGGTGCTTCCTGACCACGGCCAGTCATGGAACCGAACAATTGTTGGTACAGCGTCTGCTGGCGGCGAAGAATGAGCGGCAGAGCCGCGCCGCCTTGTTATCGAGTTGGGTGGTGATCTTCTTTCAGTTCACGCTCTTCCTTTTTATAGGTGTCCTGCTTTTCGTCCACTATTCCGACGCGCGATTGCCAGCGCCGCAACCGGCCGACTCTATCTATCCGAAATTCGTCTGGGACAACTTGCCGGTGGGCGCCGCGGGATTGGTGATGGCCGCAATTCTTGCCGCCGGTATGTCCAACCTGAGCGCGGCATTGAACGCGCTGGCCTCCACAACGGTGATGGATTTCTATAAGCCGCTCGCCATGCGTCGCCATCGACCGCCATCCGACGCCCATTTTCTCGGAATCGCTCGGTGGGCGACAGTGGGTTGGGGAGTGATTCTGTTTCTGGTTGGTTTGGTCGCGCGGCACGTGGGATCGGTGCTCGAAGCAGGCTTGACCATCGCGTCCATATTGTATGGCTCTCTCCTGGGAGTTTTTTTGCTCGGGCTGCTCACCAAGCGGGTGCAACAGAACTCAGCCATGATCGCGATGATCGCAGGCTTGTTGCTCATGATTTACATCAACCTGACCACTCACATCGCCTTCACCTGGTATGTAGTCATTGGAACAGTCGCAACATTTTTGAGCGGTTATGTAACATCGCTATTCTTGAAAGAACCTTCCCATGATCGAAATAGCACAGCCGGATAAAAGCGGGCTCAAGCGTGAACTGGGTGTTTGGAGCGCCGCGGCGATCGTGGTGGGCACGGTCATCGGCAGCGGTATTTTCCTGGTACCAAGCACCATGGCACGCAGCGTCGGCTCGCCTTGGAAGGTGTTCGGCGTCTGGATAGCCGGCGGATTGCTTTCGTTGTTTGGCGCCTTGAGCTATGCCGAACTCGCTGCCGCGCTTCCCGAGGCGGGAGGCGAATATGTTTACCTGCGCGAAGCCTATGGTCCGCTGTGGGCGTTTCTATATGGCTGGACACAAATGTGGGTGGCAAAGAGCGGGTCCATTGCCACGCTCGCTACGGGCTTTTACATCTATCTGGCCAATTTTCGTCCCGAGCTTGGAAAGGTTTGGCTGATCGCACCGTTGCCCTTGGGCGAGGGTGGATCGCCGCTTCCCATCCGTTATGGACAATTGCTTGCCATCGCGGTGATTATGCTGCTGGCGCTGATCAATTACTTCGGCGTGCGCGTGGGTGGCAATGTGCAGGTGGCAACCACGCTGCTGAAGGTGGCCCTCATCGGCGCGATTATCGTGATCGGATTGGGCTCCGGGCTCGGAAGTGTGGCGAATTATCACTCGTCCACTCCCGCGGTGGGAGGAATACTCGGTTTCTTCGCGGCGCTGGTGGGCGCTTTATGGGCCTACGATGGCTGGAATAATGTCACGATGGTCGCATCAGAGGTACGCAAACCCCAGCGCAATCTGCCACTCGCGCTCATAGTAGGCACGCTGGCGGTGATCGCGATTTATCTGCTCACCAATCTCGCTTATTTCTACGTTCTTCCCGCCGGCACGGTAGCGTCCACGGATCGGGTAGCCGCTGAGATGATGCGTAGAATCTTGGGGGCGCCGGGCGCCGCGGCGGTCAGTCTGGCGGCGATGATCTCGATTTTCGCGGCCCTCAACGGCTCCATTCTTTCCGGTTCGCGGGTGCCTTTTGCGATGGCGCGGGATGGATTATTCTTCCGTGGCGTGGAGCGAATTCATCCGGTCCATCGAACACCGAGCGTTTCCATCCTGCTCTTGAGCGCGTGGGCCTGCCTGCTGGTCCTGAGCGGCCGATATGATCAGCTTTATACCTACGTGATTTTTGCCAGCGCGATTCTTTATGGAATGGCTACGGCGTCGGTAATCGTGCTTCGTTTTCGGCGTCCTGATATGCCACGTCCTTACCGGACCATCGGTTATCCTATAGTCCCGATTGCCTTTGTCCTTGGGATCGCCTGTTTAATCGCATCCACGCTTCGCAGTTCCCCACGCGAATCAATTCTCGGCCTGCTCCTGATTTCCGTTGGCCTACCGTTCTATTTCTACTGGAAAAAGCACCCTTCGGCCTAGGGCTGCTGTTTCTGGGCATATCAGACCCGGCTGGATAGTACGAGAAGCGTGCTCGAAGGGGCCACATTGTTCGGTTTACCGAACAAGAAGCTTGAAAAATGAATCAGAATGAGGTACAAAGTTTATTGCAGTTCAAAGAGATGACATGCCCTTGTTCGCTTTTCCGAACGAGAGGCGCTCAGAGAGCTTAAATTTGTCGGGAGAGGGATGAATGGACATTAATAAAATGCTGGCCGAATTGAGGCTGGAGCGGGAACAGATAGAAGAAGCGATCATGACCATGGAACGGCTGGCTCGCGGCCGTGGCAGACGTCGCGGCCGTCCCCCGGCCTGGATGTCGCAAATCAAGCGTCGCGGCCGCCCTCCTGGCAGCAAGAATCGACCCAAAAACGAGCCCAAGGGCTCGACCAAAGTCGCTGCGGCCTAAGCCATGAGCCGCACGGCTCGGGCTGGCGGCTAACGATAAAGTAGATAACGCTCTCTTTGCTGGATGAAACCGGCCAGGGGGTCTTTCATTTCCTGAAGGATGGTTCCCGGATCGACGCCATCCTTCAACTCCCTTAGTACCTCGTAGTTACCAATCAAGAAGCGGTTTTCCTGCCAGGCAATTTTCCCCGGATATAGTTTGTTCAAGGCGTACGCCAACTCCAAGCCGAGTCTGGTGCTGTCGAAAGTATCCCGGTTGGTGATGACGAAGCGCACACCCTCGACAGTCTTCCCCGAGAAATTGGACGACGTGGGACGGAAGCGCGCCGGATATACTCGAACTCCTGGAATATAACGACCGTTTAAGAAGCCGGCCAACTCGCGTCCGTGGATCCAATCGGCGCCAATTAGCTCAAAAGGGCTATCGGTTCCGCGTCCGACCGAATAATTCGGGGACGCTTCCAGCAGCGCGATTCCCGGATAGAGAAGAGCCTGGTTGAGGCTTCGCATGTTGGGCGACGGGTCCACCCAGGGGAGGCCGGTAGCGTCGAACCAATCGCCACGGTCCCAACCGCGCATCGGAATGACGTGCAGGTCCAGACCGAGCTTCCGCTCTCCATTTGCCATGGTCGCCAATTCACCTAACGTCATACCGTGCCGAACTGGAATTTCAAAGCACCCGGTGAACGATTGGAGATCCGGGTCGAGCAACGGGCCCTCGGCATGAACTCCGGTGATTGGGTTTGGCCGATCCAGCACAAAAAAGGGCAAGTGTTTCTTGGCGGCCTCTTCCATGCTGTAGAGCATGGTGCAGGAGTAAGTATAAAAGCGCGCTCCGACGTCCTGAATGTCGAAGACCAGGGCGTCGACGTTCTCCAGCATCTGGGGCTGAATCCGGCGTGAGGAAGCTTGATAGAGGCTGAAAACCGGCAAGCCGGACGCAGGGTCTTTCGTGTCGGAGATATTAGCGCGATCCTCGACGCCCGCCAATCCGTGTTCCGGAGAGAAAAGAGCCGTGACCTGGACTCCGGCGGCCAGCATTAAATCGACATTCCGCCGTCCCTCCCGGCTCACGCCTGTCTGGTTCGTAATGAGACCGATCCGTTTGCCGCGCAATGGCGCGAAATTGTCTTCCGCCAGGACGTCCAGCCCGGTGAGTACCTCTGTCTTCGGTTCCACTTCGCGGTGCAGACCCGGGCCGACGATCGTTTCGTTGTAGCCGGTGAGTTTCACGCTGGGAGCTGTAATGCCGAAAGACGCCGCCACGATGGTAGCCACGCGGCTGCGCAGCGAAACCACCGAATGGCCGCGGTGCGGGTGCACTGCGTTGGTCAAGATGATGACGTAGGAGTGGCTGAACGGATCAATCCACAGCGAAGTGCCGGTGAATCCGGTGTGGCCATAGGAACCGATCGGAAATAATTCGCCTCGATTGCTCGAATAAGGCGAATCGATGTCCCAGCCCAGGCCGCGCAATATCGGCTGGTCGGCGGGAGATTGGGGCGAAGTGAACTTCTGAACCGTGGCGGCGCTGAACAGCCGGACACTATTCCCCTGGCCTCCGTCCAGCATCATTTGCGCGAATTTGGCGAGATCGCCCGCGGTTGTGAACACGCCCGCATTGCCAGTCACGCCGCCCATATAGCGCGCAGTATCGTCGTGCACTTCGCCGCGCAACGGCTGACCCGTGGCCGGATTGATTTCCGTCGGTGCAATGCGCGGGCGGAGCGACATGGGCGGGAGGAACATGGTTTCGTGCATGCCCAGCGACTCGTAAATATTTTCGTGCGCGTACTCGTTCAGCATCTTTCCAGTCAGCCGATGTACGATTTCGGCCAGCAGGATGAAATTGATGTCGCTATATACGAAACGGACGCCGGGAGGGCCGGCGGGTTTGTCGATCAGGGCACGCTGGACGCCGGTCTCGTAGCCGCTCCAGGCCGGCTTCAGATCCAGATCCGGCCGCAGTCCCGAGAAATGCGTCATCAGGTTGCGGATGGTGATGTCGCTGTGGCCCCCCTGAAATTCGGGAAGGTATTTCGTCACCGGATCGTTGAGACGGATTTGGCCTTGCTCGAAGAGCCGCATAATGGCGGGCATGGTGGCGATTACTTTCGTGAGCGATGCGGCGTCGAAAATAGTATCGAGCGTCATCGGCTCGCGATGCGGAATCAACGCCCGGCTGCCATAAGCTTTCTGATAGACCACGCGGCCGTCGTGCCCGATCAACACCACCCCGCCCGGGATCAGTCCCTCTTGGACGGCGCGCTCCATCTGTTGATCCACCGCGGCCGCGCCCGGGAACGGTTCCTGAGCATATAAACCGGCGGCGGATAACAGCACGAGCAGGATTTTCATTGCAGCTTGTTAGCCACTTCGTCGAGAACCTTTGCAAGCTCGGTGTCTTTTGAGGTGATTCCCTGCGCGTCGTGTGTGGTCAGGTCGACAGTGACGCGATTGTAGACGTTGAACCACTCCGGATGATGTCCCATCTTCTCGATCGAGAGCGCCGCCGTCGCCATGAATCCGAAAGCGTGAATGAAGTCGGCGAATTTGTATTCCTTGTGTAGCTTCCCGTTAACCACGGCCCAACCGGTGAGGCTGGAAAGGGCGTCCTTGAGCTCCGGTCCGGAGAATCTTCGCATGCTTTTATTATCGCGCCAGACTTGCTCGATTCATTTCGTGACGAACCTAAGATACGTGCAAGAGCCCAATTTCAGAGGGACTTCCATGTCTCTAAACTTGCCGCATTTGAGACTCAGAAAACGTTAGCTTTGATAGATTGCAGCACCGATGAGATAGAACAGAAAGCCGAGAACCGCAGCACCACCTATGCAATAGGCGATTGCTTCCGAGAGAGTAATCTTGGGTTTGGGTGCAGAACGGAAGAACAACCAACCCGCCGCGCAGAGCGCGAGAACCGAAGCTACCAGTGGGACGTTGCCGCGCAGCAATCTATCCCGTTGAAAGTAAGGTTCACCTGGTATGCCCGGTACGAGGAACGACATCGCGAAGCCATACCACAGCCCAAAGGTAGCAGCGATAAAGATCGCGACGCCCGAACAGATCTGTAAAGGTACCCTCCGCATTAGCCTCTAGCAATCATACTCCTGGGTGCTGTCTAATCGTCTCGAAAAGGACCTTTAGTGATACACGAGAGAATTGCCGGTCTATAAGCGATCCTTCAGAACCTGTTCCACGTCGCGGCGCCCATGAAGGAGGGCGACAACCTGCAACGGCTTCCTCTCCGGCCTGTAAACGATTAGGAAGGAGTAGATCGGGAAAAACTTCACTGACTCATCTGTCAAGTCCTTGCGCCAGTGGCCGGCGCCCGGTCTTCGCGCTAAATAAGCGATCTTTTCGCGGATGACGGATTCAACCCTATTCGCTGTCTCAAGGCTGGCATTGTTCTTGATATAGAGCCAAATCTGAACTAGATCCAGGGCCGCTTCCGGCGCAAGAACGTAGCGAGCCTTCATTCAGACTGGGCTTTTAACTTGGCAAGGTAGGCGTCCAGTTGGTCCTCGGGAATACCTTCGCCTCGGTCGAGCTGATCGATGCCACGCCTGATCTTGGCGTTGAAGGCGGCTTTGTTTTCCAACAGCCAGCGATCCTGCTCTTCCTGCGTTTCGAGAAGGCGAAGCAGAGCTTCCTCCGCGCTAGCGGCACCAGTCGCTTGAATCTGTTTTTGGATTCGAGCCTCCAACGCCATATCGTGGATTTCTATGTTCATGGGCCGCTCCTGATGTCTCTTCTTCAGGGTATCGGATCTGCGCCCACCTGTCACCGTTTCAAGTAAACCGGGCGCGGCCGTCACGCTAAAATAATCGAATGGAGCAGGGACCGCGCCACTATGTATCGGGCCTGTTGGGAATGAGTCTGCTCGCTGCGCTTTGCGCCCTTCCGATGCCCTTCGCGACGGCCGCCGACAGCGACATTCCCAAGGTCTTCAACGCTCCCACCACCAACCACGATTACATCAAGCGCGAAGTAATGATCCCCATGCGCGACGGCGTGAAATTACACACCGTCATCGTGCTGCCCAAAAGTGCGAGGAATGCGCCAATTTTGCTGACCCGCACGCCCTATAACGCTTCCGCGCGCACCGCTCAAAGCAACAGTGAGCACATGCTGGCGATCCTTCCGCAAGGAGACGAGGTATTCGTCCAAGCAGGCTATATCCGTGTCTTCCAGGACGTGCGTGGCAAGTACAAATCGGAAGGCGATTACGTCACGACCCGGCCGGTCCGCGGCCCACTGAATCCTACCGCAACGGACCACACAACCGATGCCTACGACACCATCGACTGGCTGGTGAAGAATACGCCCGAATCCAACGGACGCGTCGGCATGATCGGCTCTTCCTACGAAGGCTTCACGGTCGTGATGGCTCTGTTGAATCCGCATCCGGCGTTGAAAGTGGCCGCTCCCGAAAGTCCCATGGTGGACGGATGGATGGGCGACGATTGGTTTCACTACGGGGCGTTCCGCCAAAACGACTTCGATTACGTCTCGAATCAGACCATCGAGAAGGGTGCGGGCAAGTCCGTTCCTCGTGGCGCTTACGACGACTACGACACGTTCCTTCGGGCCGGCTCGGCCGGCAACTACGCTCGCGAGCATGGCTTGGATCAATTGCCTTGGGACGAGAAGATGATCGAGCATCCGGCCTATGACGCCTTTTGGCAGGGGCAGGCGCTGGACAAGTTGGTTGCCGAGCATCCGTCACAAGTGCCGACCATGTGGATTCAGGGGCTGTGGGACCAGGAGGACATCTGGGGCGCGATTCACTGCTACATTGCTCTGAAGGCGCGCGGGCAGGCCGATCACAACTACCTGGTGATGGGTCCATGGCGACATAGCCAGGCGAATTACGATGGCTACAATCTTGGGCCGTTCAAGTGGGACGGCGACACCGCGCTTCAATTCCGGCGGGACGTGCTCAGGCCTTTCTTCGATCAGTACCTGAAGACAGATGCCCAGAAGGCCGAGACACCACCCGTTTTCATTTACAATACCGGCGAGAACCATTGGGATCGGTTGAAGAACTGGCCGCTGGCCTGCGAACAGGGCTGTAGTGCTCCGCTGAAGCCGCTCTATCTGGAGGCGAACTTCGGCTTAGGGCTGAGCAAGCCAGCGGAGTCCGGAGCCGCCGGCGACTCCTACGTTTCCGATCCGGCGAAACCGGTTCCGCATCTTCCTCGCCCCGTCCGCTTCGCCGATTCGGATCGTTGGAAGCAGTGGCTGGTCACCGATCAGCGTGCTGCAGCCGATCGGACCGATGTCTTGACGTATGAAGGGCCCGTGCTGACCGCGCCGGTGCGAGTTAGCGGCGCGCCAGTGGCCGATCTCTTTGCCGCCACCAGCGGGACGGATGCGGATTGGGTGGTGAAGCTGATCGATGTCTATCCGGACGAAGTCCCGAGCCAGCCGGAGCTGGGCGGATACGAACTCGCGGTTTCGATGGATATTTTTCGAGGCCGCTACCGCGAGAGCTTTGAGCATCCCTCCGCCATCCCCGCCGGCCAGCCGCAACAGTATCGCTTCGCCCTGCCGACTACCAACCATGTGTTCCTGCCAGGACACCGAATCATGGTGCAGATCCAGTCCAGTTGGTTTCCGTTATACGACAGGAATCCTCAAACCTACGTGCCCAGTATTTTCTTTGCGCAACCATCCGATTACGTGAAGGCGACCGAAACGGTTTTTCGCTCGGCGGAACATGCGAGCGCCGTTCTATTGCCGGTGGTCGAATAGCTCAGTCAATATCTCATGCGATAGTGGTGATGTGCCAGGTCCGCTCCCTCGTCTCCGTTTAGGACTCGATTTCATTCCATCTTCCGATCCCGAGCATCCCGGCCTGCTGATTCGCGATCCGCTCAAATTCTCCGATGCCATGCTACTGATTCCGCCTCAACTGGTGGAATGTCTGGCTAGCTTCGACGGTGAGCAGACCAGCCTGGATCTGCGGGCCAACCTGGTTCGGATCACCGGCGAGATCCAGATCGGCGAACTGGAGAAGCATCTGGTGGACACTCTCAGTCAAGCCGGGTTCCTGGAAGACCAGGCCTTCGAAGTGCAGCGCCTGGCGCGTGTCAACGAATTCATCGCAGCGCCCAAGCGGGAAGCCTCGCACGCCGGTTCGGCTTATCCGGACGACGCCGACGAAGCACGCAAGACGATTTCTGAATTCATGCAGGGCGCTCCTCCGCCGGGTTCAGAAGATTCGCTCATTGGCATTGCAGCGCCCCACGTTAGCCCCTTTGGCGGCTGGGAATCTTACCGCGACGCGTATTCCGCGTTGCTCCCTTCGTACCAGGATCGTACGTTCGTGGTGCTCGGCACGTCGCATTATGGCGAGCCGGATCGCTTCGGCCTGACGCGCAAACCTTTTGCGACCCCGTTCGGCGAAACCATTACCGACGGCCGCCTGGTGGATGAACTCGCGCAAGCCGCGCCGGAGTCGATTCGCATGGATGATTACTGCCATGCGATTGAGCACTCAATCGAATTTCAGGTGTTGTATTTGCAGTACCTTTACGGCCCAAACATTCGCATCCTCCCGATTCTTTGCGGGTCCTTCCTGCG
>JBEKRO010000100.1:0-23920 GCA_049518655.1 Bryobacteraceae bacterium
AGATACCGTCAGCACCAGATGAAATGGCTCTCCCGACAGGCCGCTTCACTGAATCTGCAACTTATTCCCGTGCCGGAAGTTACGGGTTGAGTTTCTGGAGACTGGTTGTGTCAAAAATGGGGGCAAGTCCATTTGCGCTCTAGGGTCTCGACACGCCTCCCTAACGCTATGACTCTATCTGGAGTGATTCGGCGCGTGAGTGTTTGGGGAGCGGCGGGATCGGGGCCGCCGGATCACTGCGGATAGAGTCATAGCGTTTATCGCGACTGATCCTCCTTTTGGCCTTAAATTACGGTGTAAAGAAGACCCCGAGACAGACGAAGCGGAGCCCTGCAGTTCCGCCGACGAAAGGTTTCCACTGCCAGCGGAGCGATGAGGGTATGACTTAAGTCACTGACAGTTTACGCCGCCTGACTTAATCTCATCTCAGAGGCGAATCCATGACACTTGATAAAGACCAGACAGTCCGCGAGATCGCAATCAACCATCCTGCGACCATACGGGTATTCGAGAACCTGGGAATCGACTATTGTTGCGGCGGAAGGCGCCCGCTTGAGGAAGCCTGCGAGAAAGCGAGCGTGCCGATCGCGAAGGCGATGCAACTGCTGGGCGAATTGGTTGCGAAAGATGTTTCTGCGGGAGCGCGGGAGTGGAACGAAGCGTCCCTGTTCGATCTAACGGCGCACATCATCAAGCGCCATCATGGCTACGTGCGCGACGAGACTCCCCGGGTGAAAATGCTGCTCCAAAAAGTGGTGAGTCGCCACGGAGAAAGTCACCCCGAACTTAGCTCGATCCAGGAAACATTCGCTGTGCTGTCAGAGGAATTGGCCGCGCACATGATAAAGGAAGAACGTGTTCTCTTCCCGTTCCTCCAGCAAATGGAAGCAGCGCGGCGCACTGGTGGACCGTTTCCCGCAGGGTGCTTTCCTT
This sequence comes from Bryobacteraceae bacterium, assembly GCA_049518655.1. Classification (GTDB taxonomy): domain Bacteria; phylum Acidobacteriota; class Terriglobia; order Bryobacterales; family Bryobacteraceae; genus Palsa-89. The sequence goes on from JBEKRO010000100.1 coordinate 934, forward strand.
CCGTCGAATTCCCCATTGCCCGGATGCTGGCGGAGCACGACGACGCAGGCGCGTTGACCGCCAAGATCCGCGAACTGTCCAGCAATTATCAGCCGCCGGACGGCGCATGTCCAACCTATCGCGGGCTCTATTTCGCCTTGGAAGAATTCGAGCGCGACCTTCATCATCACGTCCACCTGGAAAACAACATCTTGTTCCCCCGCGCGGTGGCGCTGGAGCGCTCGCTTCAGGAGACAACCCATGTCCGCAATTGAAGTACCCGTGCCCATCGAAGAGGGTGCTGCCACTTTCGTGCAACGGGAACGACGGCTACAGCAGTTGGTGACCACCTACATTGCAACCGGTCTGTGGTTCATGCTGCTTCCGGGCACGTTCCTGGGCGTGTGGAATCTGCTCTCCATCAGTGCCCAGCACACGGTAGACACTCTGTCTCCGGCGTGGTTGCAAGCCCACGGCCACGCCCAGATTTTTGGATGGCTGGGGACGTTCATCCTGGGCATCGGATTCTACTCGCTTTCCAAAATGGGGAATTTGCCGGCGTTTGCAATCTCGCGCGGGTGGCTCTGCTTTGGATTGTGGACAGCGGGCGTCGCTTTGCGGTGGGCAACCAATGTCACAGCTTGGGAGTGGCGGTGGCTCTTGCCGCTCTCCTCGGCGTTCGAACTGGGCGGGTTCCTGCTGTTCTACCTCACAGTGTCCAAGCATCGCGCGGCCTCCACATCTGGGACACCTCGTAAGAAGGAAGCATGGATGACCGTCGTCATCGCGTCAACCTTCGGGTTTCTTGTTACGCTGCTGGTGAATTTTGGCGTTACAATTTACGTCTCGCTGCTTGAGAACTCCCCGGCGGTCCCCTCGACGCTGGATCAACACCTGCTCATGCTTCCGACGTGGGGATTCCTTGTTCCCACCGTGTGGGGTTTCAACGCGCGCTGGCTTCCTACGTTCTTGGGGCTGCGCGCCGTTCGCCCAAGGCTGTTATACGCCGCCGTGCTGACGGCGTGGGCGGCCGTCGCCGCGATGCTATGCGGCCTTGCGATACTTTCCACCGCGCTACTTCCCGTTGCTGCCGTGTGTGCCATTACCGCCTTCGGGATCTTTGAGCGCTCAGTGCAGCCAGCCAAGCTCAACGGCGTCCACCCAAGCTTCCCCATCTTTGTCCGAAGCGCCTATGTCTGGCTGTTGATCGCATCGCTCTTGTCCATCGCAGCGGCCTTGGCTGATCACGCCGGCGGCATCTGGGGCGCATCGCGCCATGCCTTGACTGTGGGCTTTCTGGCGGTCATGGTTTTTTCGATTGGTCCCAAGATCTTGCCGGCGTTTTGCGGAGCGCGAGTTCTTTTCAGTCCCAAACTTATGTTCCTCTCGCTGATTTTGCTGAATGCCGGTTGTTTGATGCGCGTTTGTTCGGAGATCACAGCCTACGAGGGATACGCGCGGCATGCCTGGTCAATACTTCCGATCTCGGCCGTGATCGAGCTCAGCGCGGTGACGGTATTCGCTCTGAACCTTGTGGTGACCTTCTTGCGCCCGCCGGCGCACCTGATGCAACACGCCCTCGCTCACTCGAAATGAACCCGTTATGACCAGGGCGAATCCGATCCATCGCAGAGCCACTGATCACTCACAGCGGCTGCGCCAAGCCACTCAATTCGCCTTCGCTGCCCTGAATGTCTGGATTGCCGCCAATTTCTATCTGTGATTGAAGCAGTGCGAAAGTGGCGGCCCATTGATCCACGGTCGTCCGCCAGGCGTAGTAGGTTGGCTCCCCATCGCGGGCCTGCTTAATCTGAAGGCGTTCCTTGCTACTGGGCGCGTTCCGTTGATTCACCCGGCCGCGATGGTTCTACTGATCGCGTTTGCTGCAATGGCCCTGGTGTTCCGGCGCTCGTTTTGCAGTTGGTTCTGCCCGGTTGGAACAATCTCGGAACTGCTTTGGAAATTCGGCCGCCGGATATTCCGGCGGAACTGGAGCATGTTTCGATGGCTCGACGTCACTCTGCGGTCCGTGAAGTATCTGCTGCTCGGTTTCTTCCTGTTTGCCGCCGTTACGATGTCCGTGGAATCGATTCAAGCGTTCCTGAGTTCACCGTACGGTGTGCTGGCGGACGTGAAGATGCTCGATTTATTCCGCCATATGAGTGTTACCAGCGCCGTCGTCCTCGGCGCGCTGATCCTGTCCTCTATCATGGTGAAGAACTTCTGGTGCCGATACGCATGTCCGTACGGAGCGCTGATGGGTCTCATCGCGCTTGGCAGTCCGCTTCGAATTCGCCGTCTGACCGACAAATGCATCGATTGCGGAAAATGCGCGCGGGCGTGTCCGTCTCAACTTCCCGTGGACCGATTGGTTCAAATCCGCTCAGCGGAGTGTTTGGGCTGCATGGAATGTGTATCTTCTTGCCCGGTCGAGGGCGTGCTGGACTTACGCACGTTCTCACGAAAGCGCGTCCCGGCAGCATGGGTGGCCGTGGGCGCCTCCGCGATTTTCGTCGCGGTAGTTGCACTCGCGCAGGCTACGGGGCACTGGCGCAGTCCGATTCCCAGCCAGGTTTACAAGGAATGGATCCCCTTAGCGCGGGAACTCTCGCACTAACGGCTGTCACTAATGAGAAGCTTCGAGCTTTCGCAAAACGGTGTCCGGGTCACTCATCTCCGCCAGAGGCAGCACCTGATACTTCGCGAAATTGTACACGGGCGCAGCAGCCAGCAGCATGTCGAGTGCCCATACCGCAATGAGGTATCAAACAGATTCGAGGTCACATGTTTTGGGCGTGTTTTTGCCACGGCCTGCTAGCGGCGTTTCAGCGGGAAGCCGACGCACCGCTTCAAGCAAGCTCTCCATTTCCCGGGCGATCTCGGCGGCGACGGCACCGCCGTGATCGACGGTCAAGAATTCCGGCGACTGTCTAAGGTATTTACCGATGTCCGCGGGGTGCCTCATGGCCATGTTCGTCATGCATCGCCTTGCCATGAAATTCCGCCCGGTGTTCAGCCGGACGCTCGCCGCGCGCCGGCATAGGCCCGCGGTAGCCCTTACGGAAGTCGAGACGGTGATCGACGTGTCCGTAGAAATGACCCGATCCGTGATACCAAGGACCCACGCCGATGAATATACCGCCTGAGAACCACTCCGGGCCATAGTAACCGTCCGGAGCGCAGTTATAAGGAGGAACCTCGTAATACCCGTAAGGACAAACGGGTGGCTCTCCGATATTGATCGAAACCTGCGCCTGCGCACGATTACCGGTAGACAAAACGATGCCAACACCAACGGTCAGGAAGCAGAGACTTTTTAACATATGCGTAACCTTCTTTCCCGTTAGTGAGACGAGCTAGTGCCATTCATGTTTCAAACGGCCCTCTGAATTCCTGATCAGTCATGGACTGTCGGTCAATCCTTGCGCCCAATGCGTAGAGAGAATATGTCACCGCGGCCCAAACCTCTGGCCCGAAGTGGCTGCTAAGGCTGCAAAATAGCGTCGTACACAGCGATGGAGCCGAAATATGCGACGAAGATGCGATGTGTGGCCGGGTCCACGACAAGCGAGTGCCCGCCGAAGCGCGTCGGAGCGTTTTCCAAGATATGATATCGATCCGCAGAGTCCTGCTGAATCACGGTCATGCTACCGATGCCGTTTGCGGTATAAATCCGGCGCAAGCTGGCGTCGTAGTCCGCGCCGTCCGTACCGGCGCCGATCGGCAGTACCGTGATGATCGCTCCCGTATCCGCATTCAGGACGATCAGCTTGCCGCTACAGGTGCTGAACAGCCGGCGATTGGCAGCATCGAAGGCTAGCCCGGTTGGCCCTTCGCCAGGAGCAAGCGGATAGCGCTTCATCACAGTCCGCCTCTGCGGATCGACCACCACCAGTTCGCTGGTGTCCTCCAGGTTCTGGTAGATCAAGCCAGTCTCGGGATCGGCCCGAGGGTATTCGGGCTCGCCTCCAAGCGGGATTGTAGCAACAACGGTCTGTGTGGCAGGGTCGATCAGAGTGGCACTCTTGCCAGCGTGGTCGCTGACATAAACTACGTGCAGCTTCGCATCAGAGATGATGGCGTCGGGTCCGTCGCCGGCGGGAATTCGCTTCAGCAGCCTGTTGTCCGCAAGATCGAACACATTGACGTTGTTATCGCCACTGGAACTGGCAAAGCCGAGGTTACGCTCCGGAACAAGGGCGATGCCGTGCACGCGGCCCAGACCTCCGATCGTGGCGACGGTGCGGTTCGTCGCTGTATTGATGACGCCGACCACGCCGTGGCTGGCGTAGCCTGCATAGAGCGAGGAGCCATTCAAGGCTAGATAGTCGATGAAGGGGCGCGTTATCCGGAACGGCGCGGGGATGGAAACGGCCACCACCTCCCGCACAGTTTTCGCGGCGGGACGCATAAGAGGATAGATATTTAATGCCACGATTGCCAGAATGACAATAGCGAGCAATGCCGCTAACGCTTTCAGCAAAAGGCGGCCGAATCGCATGATTTGCATCTCCCTAACGCCCTTTGGCGCCGAACGCTAATGCGCTCGGTTTCGTGCCGCAGATTCGCGGCAATCATTCGCCCGTCCAAGGCGGTCTTCTATTGCACCCACTATATTATCCTCACGAATTGCACTTCAACGCCTAGCCGTCTCGTCCAAGTGCGAGATAGCGTGCAGTAGAATGCTTGCTGGGCGAGTTCCACCGAACCAGAGCGCCCCAAAAGGAGAACTTCGATGAGACGGCGTTATTGGATCGGTATCCTCGTGGTGGTTGCGGTACTTATACCCGGCGCTGAAAGAGTTCGCGCCCAGCAGGCCCCGGGGCCGCAAGGCGGCGCGACACGAACGCCCACAGCGCCGCCGGCAATCATCTGGCCTTCACCGCCCCTTCCTGATGGCCCCATCGTTCTGGATACTGGTATCCAACATCAGATCCGGCTGATCGTCACCAAAGGACTCAATCAGCCCTGGAGCATGGCCTTTCTGCCCGACGGCGGCATCCTAATTACCGAGCGCCCTGGACGATTACGCATCGTCCGAAATGGCGTGCTCGACCCGAATCCAATCGCCGGCGTGCCGCAGGTGCAAGCGCAACGCCTGTCCGGTTTGATGGACCTGGCGCTCCATCCGCGCTTTAGCGACAACAAGCTGGTTTACTTCACTTACCACAAGCCGGCCGGCGACGATACCGCGAAGAGCGAGAACAGCGCCGGGATCATTACGCTTGCTCGTGGGCGATGGAATGGTACCGCGCTCGTCGACGTCGAAGACATCTTCTCCGCCATTCAAGGCGCCAACGCGTCGCGGATTGTCTTCGGCAGAGACGGTATGGTGTACATGACCGTCGGCATCGGCGACCCGCCGGGTGCGGCGCGCGCGCAAGACCCGAACGACCTCGCCGGCAAGGTGCTGCGGCTGCGCGACGATGGAACCGTTCCCCCGGACAATCCCTTCGTCGGACGCCCGGGCTACCGGCCGGAGATCTACACGATGGGCCATCGCAATGCATTGGGCCTAGCCGTTCAGCCCGACACGGGCACGATATGGGAATGCGAGGATGGACCCAACGGCGGTGACGAGATCAACATCCTGCAGCCGGGCAAGAATTACGGTTGGCCGGTGGTGAGCTACGGCCGGTTCTATCTCGGACCGCGCGTGTCGGAGAATCCGTGGCGGGAGGGTATGGAACCGCCGCTGGTCTTCTGGGTGCCGGCGATCGCCATTTCAGGCATGACCTTTTACACCGGCGACAAGTTCCCAAACTGGAAAAACAACGTTTTCGTAGGCGGGATGCGCCAGGGCGAAGTTCCGCGATCCGGCCATCTGGAGCGAATCGATTTCAATGATAAGTGGGAGGAACTGCACCGCGAATCGATGCTCCGCGAGCTCGAACAGCGCATTCGCGACGTGCGCCAAGGTCCCGACGGCTTCCTGTACTTGTTGACGGCTGAAAACGACGGCGCGCTGATCCGGATCGAACCTTCGTCCGAGCGCCCGAACGTCCGGTAACATTCCGAGTCATCGACACCAGAAGACCAGGCCGCCTTGGATCGCTTTTGCCGCGGAGCACGGACGGGCGTTGGCATGCCTCCAGTTTGATAATTAGATTTTGCCCCAAAATGTAGTCCGATCCGGAGTGATTCGGATGATCGGTGCGTCATCAGCGAGCATTCCGCGGGCATACTGCGGGTATTTGGCTCTTAACTTGCGAATCGCCCCGGCATGCTCTTTATGCGCCCACTTCGGAATCAGCTTCGCTTTCCCACGTATCAAGATATACCAGAGCTGTGTCCAGTCCTCGTCGTATTCGTCGATCAGAAGCGCCACGCGGGGTACTGCCCGGATGTTTCGCAAACGAGCGAGCCGTTCTGGTGTAACGCGCTTCGGTTTTTCGTCGATCGCTGTGTAGAAAAGCTTGCCATCATAAGCAAAACAGACCGGCACGATGTGTGGTCGACTCTTGGCATCCAAAGTCGCGAGCCTCGCAACTCTGGCCTCCTTGAGCAGTTTCTGAACCGCACGGGAAATCTTTGCCTTCACGCTACCAATCGTGTGTAATTGTCGAGCACGCGCAGAATTTCGTCACGAGTTAGATCAGGAATCGCCAGAAACACGCGTTCGATACCAACCTCACGGTATTCGGCGAGAACCGCTTCGTCGGCCGGCGCCCCGAACACATTGATCGAGAGCGTCGAGAAATCCCGCCCAGCCGCGGATGCCGCTTGACGTAACCGCGCGACTGCTTCCTTCGGGTTGAAGCCCGGTCTGGCGATGGGCAACCAGCCATCACAAAATTCCACGACACGCTTCACGGTATGGTCGCTAGAGCCGCCGAGAAGTATCGGCGGGTGGGGTCGTTGCGCGGGCTTCGGATAAAGCCAGACGGGATCGAAGTTCACCATTTCTCCGTGGAAGGCCGCCTCCGGCTGTGTCCATAGGGCCTTCATCGCCAGGATGCGTTCGCGCATCAGCTTGAAGCGCGTTTCGTAGCGCGCTCCGTGATTCTCCATTTCATCGACATTCCAGCCACCGCCGATACCGAAGATGAACCGGCCGTTGGACAACTGATCCAGACTGGCCACGCACTTTGCCGTCACGATCGGGTCGCGCTGCGGGATTAGGCAAATGCCAGTGCCGAGCAAGATTTTTGTTGTTGCAGCGGCAGCAAACGACAGCGCAACGAACGGGTCGTGCGTATGAGAATAAGCTTTGGGCAGTTCCCCCCCGCCGGGATATGGAGTGCGGCGAGACTTTGGAATGTGCGTGTGCTCCGGCAGGAGCAACGAATCGAAGCCGCGCTCCTCAGCCGCGCGTGCCAGTTCGCGGATGTCGATGCCGTAGTCCGTTGGAAAATAGAAAACTCCCACACGCATCATCATTTCTCCTGTCCACAACTTTCGGAGTTTAGACGACGTCTTCTCTGAAAGTCAACCTAGCGTCGCACGGCGACGGCGCTGCGCGCCAGGAAGCGCGATCGGACCCATCCGGCATGAAGTGGTCATTATGACAGCAAAATCTACCTCAGCCTGATTTTTCGCGAGCTGCTTATTCAGCCGGGACTGGAACTGGTAGTACAAGCCGCCCGCCACAACAGTACGTTTTTCATCTCTGGGGTATTCCTTTGCCGCCGGGACAGTGGCATGATCGGTTCCGAGCCGCGCAGAGTAATCATCGAACGAGGGACGCGCCAAACCTCCCCCGCCTCTCTCGCGGCTCACCAATCTGTTTAAACCCCCGAGGCGAAGAGGAGGCGAATCCGGGAGATGCGTTGCCGCTACCGGGCTTTTTCAGGCACAACAACGTCCTCGGATATTGGCTGCGGATCGCGATCCGGCGCCGCCACGATCCTGCTCAACTCCCCGCAGTCAAGCCAGAGCACCCCGCAAGGCTCACACGAATCGACATTCATGTTGCCCCCGCCCCCGTAGAGATGCTCGTCCATCTCGTTCTGGCACAAAGGGCAGTGCAGGATTCTGCCAGCGTCAAAGTCGCGCGGCGCCTGCGAGCTTCTGGACCAGTAGCGGTACTCGCGCAGAACGTCGAGCAGTGGCAGGAACTTCTCCATCTCCAACAGCATCCCGTGACAGCGCGTGCAGTATAGCAACTCCTGTGACTCGATCGACGCGTTCGCCAGCGCAGTCTTGCACGCTGGGCAAACGTGTGAAGTGGCGTCCATCACGACCACGCCGTCTTCATCCGTCCGAGGCGTAGCCTGGCTGCCGCAATAGTCGCAGAGCATCAAGCCCTGGTCACGAGATAAACGCATGGGAGCACCGCAGTTTTCGCACGTCATAGGAATGCAATCGGCAGTGCGGTGACAGCCGTCCAGGGTATTTTCACAAAGAATTGGGCTCCAGCCCGCGGATTACAAAACTTTTTCACTGTCTCCAACCTTCGTAACAAAGCGTAGGTTTTGAGACGCGTGCGAACCTTAAGAATTAAGCTCTCGAATGCCCCAGAAATCAGTCTCAAGACTGATCCTCCATAACCCACGCCCATGGGAACCGCACGTAGCGCAACGGCCCCACTACGAGCCGCCTTCGGGTTGACTGCCGTGGCATCGCAAGTCCAGCGTAGAGTTCCAAGTCGCGAAGCGCTTATCGCAAAAGAGCAACATGGGGCTGGGATGAATCCAGCTATGGTCATCGGACGACGCACAGAATGCCTACGTGAGCCGTGATCTGTGCCGCTCTTATTGCGCCGGTTCTATTCGCAGAAGGGCGCCGTCATCTTCGTCCGTAAGCAGGTAGAGGTACCCATCCGGACCCTGCCGGACCTCGCGAATCCTCTGCCTTAACTCGCCGAGGAGCGATTCGCGCCGTAACTCCTCGGTACTCTGGTTGAACACAATGCGTTCCAGATGACCGGTGCCAGGGACCTCGCCAGTGCGCATCGAACCAACAAAGACGTTGTTCTTCCACTTAGGAAAACGGTCGCCGGTATAAACGGTCATTCCAGCAACCGCGATGGACGGTATCCACACTACGAGAGGATTCTCCATGCCTTCCCGCGTCGGGTTCTCCGAAATGCGTGGGCCTGAGTAGTCGCGCCCGAAGCTGACAACCGGCCAACCGTAGTTACGGCCGGGGAGAATAATGTTGATCTTGTCGCCACCGTTGGGGCCATTTTCGTTGTTCCACAAAGCGCCGGTCATCGGATGGACGATGAGACCCAAGGAATTGCGGTGCCCGAGCGTGTAGATCTCGGGCCTGTAACCCGCACGGCCGACAAACGGATTATCAGGTGGCGCGGAGCCATCATCGCGCACACGGAGAATCTTGCCCCGTAGGCTGCTTGGCTCTTGGGCGACCCATCCCACGTTCCCTCCGGTCGCCATGTAAAGCATCCCGTCGCGTCCAAACGCAATGCGCGCACTCAGTCCTCCAGTGCCTTCATAAGCGTCGGTGACCAAAATATCGCGCACATCCGCGAGTGCGCCGCCTTCCAGCGTTCCGCGAGCAACCGTTGGGGCGCCTTTGTCCTTTTCGACCGGCTTGTCGTAGGTGAAGTAGACGAGATGATTCTCGGCGAACCGGGGATGCAACGCAATATCCATCAGGCCCCCGTTTCCCTTCGTTCTCGCCTCCGGCACACCGCCGATCGGTTTCGGGTCCAGTACCCCATCGCGCACGACGCGAATCCGGCCCGGCCGCTCCGTGACGAGCATGCTCCCATCGGGCAGGAATGCCAGGCTCCACGGGTGCACAAGACCTTTGGTCACGATTGTGACTCGAATCTTGTGTTGCTCCGCCGTATCAAGGACGAACGGACCAGCGCCCAAGGGAGGGACCGGGACGCCGATGGGTTGCTGCTGGGCCGCGGATGGGAAAGGTGCGGCGAACAACATCGGGATCATGAACCAAGCAGCGGTTCTTATCAAAAGCGCAAAGGGTGCGGCGCGCACCAACAAGCCAGCCAGCAACTGTTTCGCGCCGCGCTCCGTTTTGCGCGTGTTCCTCAAAAGTGGCGATCGCATCATGAACGTCATCGAGAATCACCTACCCCATGTCGGCCCACGCTTTACCGTGCCGAAGAAGTCGCTTGTTTCTTAAAAACCGCGTCGATCGCCGACTGGGCGCATTTCTCGCCGTCCACACCGGACACGCCCATCGCCCCTACGACCTGGCCATTGACCACGATGGGAAGTGCGCCCGGTTGTGGGAAGTCGCGCATGAAGGTCGGCGCCAAATTTTCACCGCTCCGCACCATCCTGTTAGTCTCTGAGGTCGGACGCCGCCAACGCAAGGCCGACTTGGCCTTCAACAGCGCAGTGTCGATTGCGTTCATCGGTGCGCCTTCCATGGCGTGGGACTCGATGAGATTCCCGCCCCAATCCAAAATCGCCATTGCCACGATTTGTTTGTTCTGCTCAGCCCAAGCAGCACAGGCGTCCACCAAGGCACGCGCGCCGGCACTCGATATGACCTTGATGTCCCTCGTGGCTTGTATCACGGGTGTCGCTGGCATCGCTGGCTCTGGGCGCGCCTGCTCCTGAGCGGGCAACTGCACGAAAAACGACAGTGTAAGTACTATGACCGTTCCAGAAATGGCAAACCTTTTTTTCACGTCAATCCTCCTCACACCCCGCAGCACTGTCGCTAGCTGATCGGCCTGCCCATTTCCCGGCGAGAAAACGGGCCGAGCTTATCGCTAGCGACATAGGGCGTCCACCGAGTTTATCGCAGCAACGTGGAGCTTTCCTCCCGGACCGTGGCAGCCTCATCTCGCGGCACGCCCCTTACGGAAACTTTCCGTCCCGTCACTTCTTCGTCAAGCTCAATCCAGTGACAAGGACCTCCGTGTTGTGAGCGAAGCGAAGGCCATAAATGCCATCCGTGGACTTGAGCTTACCTTCGGTGACCAACGCAGTCTTGTTGTAGCGCGCAACGACAGTGCCGTTGATCGAACACTCAACGTGGTCACCCTTCACGGAAAGAGCGATCTCCTGAGTCACGGGTTGTCCTACGCCAGCAGCCTGATGCACCGCAACGTTCGCTTCACCCTGAAAGCCATTCATCTGGAACGGGCCGGGACCGAAGCCGCGCACGATGAATCTTCCGTTGCCATACGCGGCGCAGTACAGATAACTCTGCTCATCCGTTCCCAAATATGTTCCCCCGATGACGATGCCGTATGGGTGCGGATGACTATTGAGATTCATGTACTTCGGTTCATTGAACGTGGCCTTCACGGTGTAGTCGCCAGTCGCCTGATTCGCTGGATTCCAGTACGTCACCGCAGGACCGGTAATCACGTGAAGCGCACTGCCCTCTTTGGCAAGTTTTGCGTCACCAATCGTCTTGCCCTGCCTCTGCTCACCGGCGTCCACCTTTCCCGTCCAGCCTGACACCGAAATTCCACCGCCCGCAATGCTGCGAGAGGATTCGTCTTGAGCATGGCTCATCGACGGGATCAGCAAAAGGATGGCGATGGCAAATATGGACCGATCATCGAAGCGCATTGTTATTCCTTTCATTTCGACGAATCTCGCAGACCAGCATCATACACTGCGACTGATTCCACACCAAGCATACTATCGAGCAACAACACTTGGTTCGGTTGTCGTTCCGCTCGAAGTTCCACTGTAAGTTCTTGTGAGAGTGGATGGGTTCCGCTAGTTCAGAGGTCTACAGAACCAGCGCGCATTACGCGGACCCGGTGGGGTGCCCGCTCAACCATGCAAACCTTCGCACGCGCTAATTCTGTTCGCTTGCGCTTCTTTGCTTGACGCTCGCGTTCGAGACGTTCCGCCGTGCGCTTCTTTCCCCCGGCCGTGGCTGCGATCTTCGCTCTCGCCGAGCGCTCCTCCGGCGTCATAGTGTCAAGATTCTTCTTGCCGCCTCTGGAGCCACTTGGGTATTGACTACCTAATCCGCTTAGGTGTCTTCTGCCTGCGTTCTGGTGTTCGATTAGTAAAGGGAATGGTTTTCCTTTGTACTCTTCCAACTTTGTTTTCGTCTTTGCCCTCCAAGGTGGGATCATTCATCACTTTTCCGAATTTTCCTTCGTCAGGCCCTTCGATGCGTGAACCTTGGCCTTGTTCGCAACCTCGGCACTTGATTTCATGCTATTCTCCTCCATGAAAATTGCTCTCAAACGAACGTATCAGGTCAGCATCAGTGCGGTCTGTTCCAGAATGCACACCCCCGATGAGCGCGCAAGAGGGTCCGTCGTTCCCATGCTTCGATTGTGCAAGGCAAATCTACGCTGCTATTGACACGCACCGCGCTCTCAGCGATTATGAGGACACATTTTTGATCGCAGGAGTGTGCCATGGCCGAACCGGCAAGTGTCGAGACGATCTCCAACAACTTCTCGCGGCGCGCTTTCGTGGCGACGGCGGCGGGGCTCGGCAGCTTCGCGATCGCGCCAGGCACGCCCGCGCGTGCCGCCGTCGTGCACACCGATTTTTCGACGCTTCCGGCTTACGGTAACGGCACGATCCCCGCCGGCATCCGTTCGCGCCACATCGCAAACGTGAATGGCATGACCGTGCATATTTTGGAGGCAGGTTACGAAACGCCTGGCCGGCCGGCAGTTTTGCTTCTGCATGGTTTCCCGGAGCTCGCCTATAGCTGGCGCAAGGTGATGCCCTCTCTGGCGGCTGCCGGCTATCACGTGATCGCCCCCGATCAGCGCGGCTACGGCCGCACCATCGGCTGGGATGATTCCTACGACGCCGATCCCGATCCGTTCCGCATTCTCAACATGACTCGAGACGCCATCGGGCTCGTCTATGCGCTTGGCCACCGCTCGGTCGCGATGGTGGTCGGCCACGACGCCGGCGCGCCGGTCGCCTCGTGGTCTGCGCTCATCCGGCCCGATATTTTCCGTTCGATTACGATCATGAGCTCGCCATTTGAAGGCGCACCCTCATTGCCCTTCGACACAGGGAACGGCGCTCCCCTGCCGCGTCCCGCAGTCACGGACGACGAGCTGGATGCCGAGCTCGCAAAGCTCAACCCGCCACGGAAATACTATCAGAATTATCAGCGCACCCGCGGCGCCAACGACGACATGCTTCACGCGCCGCAAGGCCTGCACGCCTTCTTCCGCGCCTATTACTTCTACAAGAGCGCCGACTACAAAGGGAACAACCCCCATCCCCTGAAGGCGCGCGCCGCCGAGGAGATGGCGCAAATTCCGACTTATTACGTGATGGAGAAGGACAAGGGCATGGCGGCGACCGTTGCGCCGTTCATGCCGCCGGCGGATTACATCGCCAATTGCAAATGGCTGACCGAAGCCGAGGTCGATGTCTACGCGACCGAATATGCCAGGACTGGTTTCACCGGTGCGCTCCAGGGCTATCGCGTGCGGCGCGGTTCCGATCCGAGAAGTATCGCCGAGATGCTCACCTTCTCGGGCCGCACCATAGACGTGCCCTCTCAATACATCGCGGGGAAGAGCGATTGGGGCGTGTATCAAACGCCCGGTGCGGTCGACAAGATGCGCAATAGCGCCTGCAAAAATATGGCCGGATTTCATCTTCTCGATGGTGCTGGACATTGGGTGCAGCAGGAACAGCCGGAACTGGTGAGCACCTTGCTCGTTCAATTCCTGCGCGATTATGCAAAGCCCTGATCGCACGCGATGCGCGCTATTCCTGCGTCGCCGTAGAACAAGGCGACGGATGAGGTCGTTTTGAGCATCGGGGGCGCCATCGCGACCTAATCCGCCCCGAACGCATTCGGTGCATAGGATGCGGCTGGCAGCCGCACAGCACATCGCTCGGACGCGTTACTCAAAAAACGTACTTGACTGCGAATTGCATGATCCGGGGTTGAACGTCAGATTGAATCTTGCCGAACGTGCTGCTGTTCAGGGCCGAATTGGCGCTGCCGCCCGCGATACCCACCGTACCCGGATTCAAGAAATTGGCGCGATTTTGAATGTTGAACGACTCTGCGCGGATCTCGAAATACTGCTTTTCCCTGACGCGGAATTGGCGTGACAGGGAAACGTCGACGTCGAAGTAGCCCGGGCCTTCCAGATTGTTGATGCCGAGGTCTCCGAGAGTGCCAGGGGCAGGCGAACCAAACGCCGCCGCACTCATCCAGCAATTGATGGTCTTGTTGGTGCAGTAAACGCTCGGCAGAATCTGATTCGGACGCTGCGCGCCGATTCCGGTCAAGGCGTTGTCCACACCCGTAGTCACCGAGAAATAGCTGCCCGAGTGAGCGCTAACGATCGGCGCAAGCTGCCAATCTCCGGCAATCCATTGCAGCATCCGCGACGAGTAATGAGGCGATTGAAGAATCCCGGAAAGATTGAAGTTCTGGTGGATGTCCACGGACGTGCAATTTCCGCGGTCAAACCGGCGATCGGCGGTATCGGTGTATATGGGGCCGGACAGCTCTGACGTCACCAGGTCGCCGATGCAATGCGAAAAGGTGTAGTTGGCCAGAATAGAGAAGTGATTCGACAACCGGTGCTCGGCCGAAACGATCAAAGCGTTGTAGCTCGCCGTACCGCCGTCATCGAGATATTCGAGGGTTCCGTAATACGGTCCCTGGCTCGGATTCAATTGCGTGAGGAGGCGCCGCGCTTGAGTAGTGGATGTGGTGGAGCACAGGCCGGGCTTCGTCAGGCCATATTGTCCGGCGGCACAGGTTCCCGGGACGTAGACTGCGGGATTCAACTCCTGGTCAGTCCAAAGGTGAGCGGTTTCGCTGCCCAGGTAGCTCGCCTTCAACAACCAGCTCGATCCCAACTGCTTCTGAAGCGTCAAATTCCACTGCTCCACGTAGGTGTTCTTCACGTGCAGTGGAACGGTCTCGTAATATCCGGCAGTCGGGTAGGTGGTGTTGGGATTCTGGGTGGTCGGGTACGGGTTTCCGCCTGGATAATTCAGCCAGGGGTTTGCGAACCCTCCCGCGGGATTGGTGAGAGTGATAGATTCGCCCCACAGCGGTTCTGACGAGGCGTTGTAGTAGAACAGCGTCTGGGGCATATCGTAGAACATTCCCCAGGAGGCTCGAATCAGAGTTTTGCCATTGCCGGTAGGATCCCACGCCAGGCCGACGCGGGGCGCCCAATTGTTCCAGGTGGTGAGGTTGGGCCGGCCGCCGGTTTGAAATCCGGGATCGCCCGGGAATAGCGTTCCCGCCGGGGCGTTCGGATAAATCGTGGAATGGACGTTCGCAAGAAAGTCCTGCATGTCGAAGTGGGTAATTTTATTGTTGACGATGCGGCCGTTGAGATAAGGCTCCCAGCGCAGGCCGTAGTTCAGCGTCAGGCGCGAACTAATCTTCCAGTTGTCTTGCGCGTAGAGCCCGACATAGGCCCACTTTTCATTGTCATGCGAGACGTTGGCGTCGGTGAAGGAATCGAGCGAGCCCGAGATAAAGTCGGCCATGGCGTTGCCGGTATCCTGGCCGGAGAAAGTGAACAGCCCATTGCAATACACGCAAAACGTGGTGGCCTGCATGGGACGAATAAAGTTGGCTCCGAACTGCATCTGGTGGGAACCTTTGATCAGGCTGAAGTCGTCCGCGAACTGGTAGGTGGTGGTGTTCACCAAGCCAGGCGTGGCAAATCCACCCGCGCTCATGAAATCGCCCGTGATGTTGATATTGGAAAAATTGGGCAGAGCTGTGTACATGCCTTGGACACCGATGTCAGTGGGGGTGACAATCGGCACCTGAAACTTGGTGATGCCGTCGCGATCCACGGTGGCGTGGAATGTGTTGAGTGCGCTGGGCCCGAACACGTAGGTGTGACCCAGTACGAGGGTATTGACTTCATCGTCGGTACCGGCGTTTTGAACGGACAGCTCAGTTCCGGTAAAGCTGGAAGGCGTCAGACTGTGAGTTCCAAAATAGCGCGCGAAGAAGGACTGCTTGGAGCTGATCTGGTAATCGATCTTCGCCAACCCCATATGCTCGTCTTGATTGGCTATTTCGGGGAACGTAACGTTGCCGCACGGCCCTGGGCCTACCGGGAAGTGGCTCGCGAATGAAAGAGCCTGCGGACTGACCAGCGACGCGGGAAGGATGTTGTTTACGTAGGGCGCCTTCAACGTTTGCGGCCCGGCGCTGAAGCACTGCGATTCGTACGCCTGGAAGTTGCCAGTGAGCTCCGCCGCGGTGGGAACAACGGCCGGTGTGGCAGCCGGAGCGGAACGGATCAGTGTCCCCTGGTAGCCCAAAAAGAAGAAGAGCTTGTTCTTCTTGATCGGCCCTCCCACGGTACCGCCAAATTGATTTCGTTTCAGGTTGTCGCCCACCGGCGCGAAGAAGTCCCGCGCATTGAAATCGCCGTTGCGGACAAACTCGAATGCGTCGCCGTGAAATTCGTTGCTGCCGGATCTGCTAACAACATTCACCGCGCCCGCCGAGTGCTGTCCGTATTCGGCCGGAAGAGCGCTGGTCTCCACTTTGAATTCCTGCACCGCGTCGGGGAAAGGCAAAGGCAGGTTCAGGTTGTTGAACACATCGTTATGCGTTCCGCCATCCAGCAAGTAGGTGGTTCCGTTGAGCATCCCACCCGCCACGCTGACCAGCGCTTCATTGGGGTAATTCTTGCTGGAGATCAGATTGCCGGAAGAGGGTGCCTGTCCATAGCCGTACTGTACCGTGTTCGCCCCGCCAGCCAGCGTGATCAACTGGGTGATCTCGCGTCCATTGAGCGGCAGATCCACTACATCCTGCGAGTTGACCACTTGGCCAACGCCGGTGCTATGAGTTTCCACCATCGCCGCCGCGGCTTCCACTTGCACGGATTCCGAGAGCGCACCCACCTTCAACACCGGATCGATGGTGGGCGCCGAGTCCACTTGAAGAACTATGCCGGATTGAACGTAGCTGGAGAAGCCCTCTTTCTTGACCTCCAGCCGATATGGCCCCAGGGGCAGACTAGGCAGCGAGTAAACACCGCTGGAATCGGTTTCCGCCGTGCGTGTGACTCCCGTGTCGGTTTGTGTGACCGTAACCTGAGCGCCCGGAATCGCAGATCCACTGGCGTCCTTGACTGTTCCTGAGATCTGGGACACCGATTGTCCGAAGAGCCCCAAACTGCTTACCAAACACAGCACGGGTAATGCGACCAACAGTGTCAAAATCCGTTTCATAGTCCCCCAAAAAATTTGACCGTACTCGGACTCATGACCTGACCAGCAAAAGCGAAACTCGGAAGGCGTTACAGACCGGTCAGCAACCTCGATGCATGCATCCCAAAGATTACGGTGAGTATATCCTGGCAGAAGAGTACTGTCAATCCAGGTTGGACCTGTCCAGAGGTTGTGTGGGAGCTTGGCCTTGGGTCTGGTTCAGGGCAGTCTACTTCCCAACCAAATGCTCAACGTCCCGGTTGTTTTCCTGACAGATGTACTCCATCAATTCACCCTTCAGCATTATCGGATGAGTGGTGAACGACCACGGCTTTGTGTATGCTTTCGGGTCGTCAATCGTGTTTTCAGTTTCCAGATGCCCGAAATCAGGTCTGCGGAATCGCTCGATGACATGCAGGGACTCAGTGGTGGGTAAGCCCGCCTCGTCGAGCCAGGTTTTGCCGTTAAACCCAATCGTGTCGACGACAAAAGTATCGCCTTCCCAATGACCAATAGATTCTCCGAGCCAGGAGGGATTCGGATCTTCCGAATGTGCGCGTCCATCGGTAAAGATCTGCCGCCACACATGCGCTCCTCCTTCATACACGATGATGGTGAGACCTGGCGTCTGCACGATCCGGAACGGATAGGGCGTCGTAGTCATGCGCGGCACTCCAGGAGGCAGACAGCGCGCTTCCGGATCGTCTCGCGAGATAGTGTCCTTATGTTGCTGGTACACCTTCTCGGCCCAGGGCTGAAAAGGGACCTGGACTCCGGTGGCCATCAAGTCTACGTTCTGGCGGATAGCGTTCGGCGCCCAGGCCCCGGAAAGGTCCGGCTTGCCGTCCGCAGTGCGAGGTGTCGGACCGGAAGGCGGCCATGCGGGTTTTGCCGCTCCCGGCTTCGATTCTGTCGCGGACGGATACGCCTGCGAGCCTGCCGGAGCCGTCAGAGTGTTTGCATTCGGGATCTGAGCCAAAACCGGCACAGAGAGCGCAAGTGCGAGAAGCCCGGTCAACGGGCCAGCGGCTTTACACGTCAGGGAATGCATGCATTTCACCAAAGGCGGTTTTAGTATATATTTTGACGGGAATATTTGTCAATCTTGGATTCAGCTCTTGGATTCAGCTCTTCTTGCGGAGCTACCCAGGTAGCCCACAATGCGCATGCAACCGGTAAGTACAATGCATGCATCAGCCAGGACCGAATATACTTGTTTGGGGGCAGCGGCATGGAACGAATGATCAATGCTTCAAAAGCGCCAGCCAGTAAATCGAAAGCGTCGTCGCAAACGGCGCGCGCCGCCCTCACGCTGCGCGAAATGTTGGTACAGGGCCGCTTTCGACCCGGAGAGCGCATTCGGGAAGTACCGCTCGCCGCCGAACTCAAGGTGTCCCGTATCCCCCTCCACCTTGCTCTGGAACGTTTAGCCCATGAGGGTTTTCTTGAGATCCGCCCCACCCGGGGATTTGTGGTTCAAAGGTTTTCCACGGAAGATATCTACGATGCCATCGAACTGCGTGGCTTGCTGGAGGGTGCGGCAGCCAGACTTGCGGCCGAGCGATACAAACACATGAGTGAACTAACTCCGCTACAGGCCACCAGCCATGAAATGATGACGCTGGTGCGGCGCAGTAAACTGACCATGGAAACGTTCAACCTATATATTGACCTCAATGCACGCTTTCACGCGGGTTTGCTCGACCTTTCGCGCAGCCGCATGCTCCGGCGCGCGATTCAGCAGGCGTGCTCGCTTCCCTTTGCATCTCCCAGCGCCTTTTTGAAGAGGCAATATGTCTCCAGCGATCTGCGCGAGTTGTTCCTCATTTCAGCGGACCAACACTGCGGCATTGTGGACGCCATTGCCAATCGCGAAGGAATGCGTGCTGAAATCCTCACGCGAGAGCATGCTCGCGTGGCGCGCCGAAATCTGGAGGACGCGCTCAGAAATTCAGAACTACCGCTCGATCTCGCCGGCGCCAAATTGGCGCACGTGTAGATCGCGGCTTCGCGCTCTGCGTGCTAAGAACCACACGCTCCGCGAGGTATCGAATCAGCGGCGTTGATTGGCATTATCAAGGCTAACCTCTCGACTAACAGCACTGTCGAAGATATACTCGCCCGAGATGCATGCAAACGTTCGTGAGTAGGGCACGAGCTGCTCTTGCACCATTTGGGGTTTCGCTACCAGCAAAGTGGAGGTTAGCCGAGTATGCTGACGCAGCTGTACACTCGCGGACGAATTTTCATCGTCCTGGCGCTTTTCGCGATCATTGGGGTGGCCGCTCTTTGGGGGCAAGCGGTAAACGGAACGATATCGGGGACAGTAACCGATCCTTCGGGCGCGGCAATTGCGGGCGCGATGGTGGAGGTCAGGAACACCGCCACGCAAGTTGTTCGAACCGTCACCACTAATGCGCAAGGACGCTATACGGTGCCCGAGCTATTCGTGGGCAACTATGAGTAGGATGCCGCAGTTGCCCTCGGTACATATCGGATCCGATCGAGCTTCGGGGCGGGACGTTTTTGGGGTCGCGTAAAAAAGGGGAGATTAAGAAAATGGCACATCTAAAACTACGTCGTAGCCAGTGCGTTTTCACCGTAATGGTTTTCGGCCTGCTGCTTGCATTTCTCGCGCTGCCGAACCTGGTAAATGGACAGGGAGCGAACGCGACGCTATTGGGCACCGTAACGGATGTATCCGGGGCGGTTGTGCCCAACGCGTCGGTGCAAGTTACCAACGTTGCTACCGGCGTCAGGCAGACCGTGACAACCGATTCGCAGGGCCGCTACACGGTGGTGGATTTGATCGTGGGCACCTATGACGTGCAGGCATCGGCCATGGGATTTCAGACCGTACTCCGCAAGGGCATCACGCCCACCGTCGGCAGCCAGACGGTGGTGGACATTGCGCTTTCGCCCGGCCAGCAGCAGCAAACGGTCACCGTCGAAGCACAGGCCTCCCAGGTGGACGTCGTTTCGTCTACTCTTTCCTCGGTAGTCGAACAGAAACAAATTGCGGACCTGCCGTTGAACGGCCGCAATTTTACGGACCTCATCGCGCTGGCGCCAGGAATCACAACGGGAAACGGGGTCGGAGCCCCAGCCGGGGGCGCGAACTTGCTCTACGGCCTGGAGGCTAACTTCAGCGTTTCCGGCGCAAGATCGGAAGGCCAGGCGTATCTTCTGGACGACGTCGACATTCAGGGCTTCTGGGCCCACGGGTCGGGTTCGGGCGTGTTGGGCACTACCCTCGGCATTGAGGCCATCGCCGAATTCTCGGTACTCACCAACACGTACAGCGCTCAATTCGGCGGCAATGGCGCGGTGGTGAACACGGCCAGCAAATCCGGCACCAACAGTTTTCACGGCTCCGCCTACGAATTCTTCCGCAACAGCGCCTTGGACGCGCGCAACTTCTTTGACGGTTCGACCGTACCTGCTTTTCGCCAAAATCAGTTTGGCGGCAGCATTGGCGGTCCCATCAAGAAGGACAAGTTGTTTTTCTTCTTCAACGACGAGGAGTTGAGGAAATCGCAGGGCTCAACCGTCCCTTCGTTTATCCCCGACGCCAATGTCCACAAGGGGCTGGTGCCCTGCGCCCTGGCTCCAAATCTTGCATGTTCGGGCGGATTGGCGAACGTCGGAGTCAGTGCAGTGGCGGCGCCGATCTTGGCTCTTTATCCCGCGACAACGGCAGTATCACCGAATGGCATTCTGGAGGTGCCGGAGGTTGATAGCCAGACCGGCGACGAAAATTACCTTTTGACGCGTATCGATTACACGATGAACGACAAGAATTCGTTCTTTGTGCGCTACGTCCACGACGGCGCCAGCACCGTTTTGCCGTTCCTTGGTTCGCCCCTACCGCCCCGCTGGCCGGAACAGGGCATAACGGGCAACCACTTCGCAACAGTAGAGTGGCGCCGGTTGATTTCCTCAAACCTGGTGAACCTGGCCCGCTTTAGCTTCACGCGAACCAAAGAGGCCGACAATCAAGTTAATCTAGATCCCGTGCCCTCGCTCAATTTCTACACCGGGCACCAAAACGGCGGAGTGTCCGTAACGGGCCTCTCCCTGCTCGGCACCAGCATTTTCGCTCCGCTGAGCCAAGTGCAAAACAAATTCCCCGTGGCCGACGATGTGATCTGGAACAAGGGGTCTCACAGCTTCAAGTTTGGCGGATTATTCAGCCGGGTGCAGAGCAACTTCACGCAAGACGGATGGTGGGGCGGCTCCTATACCTTTACCAGCATCCCTAATTTTCTGGAAGGGAACCCGTTTCTCTTTATCGGACCCATCCCCCCCTACACGGACTCCTCTCGCGACTTCCGCGAAATTGAAGTGGACGGATACGCTCAGGATGAGTGGAAGGCGACCTCCAGGTTGACGGTCAACATCGGTGTCCGGTATGAGTTCATCACCAATCCTGTTACCCACGAGCAACCACTCAATAATATTATCAATCCTCCGTTTGGAACCTTCGTTCCCGTCACGCACGTTTTCGCGTCAAACCCCTCGACCAGGAACTGGGATCCGCGAATCGGTTTGGCGTTTGACCCGTTTAAAGATCACAAGACCTCGATTCGCGTAGGCGCCGGAATTTTCTACGATCCCATTCGCGCCCGCACCTACGCTTCCGGTTATTACTTCAATAAGCCGTACGAGCTGGCCTTCGAGATATTCCCTCCGTTCCCGAACGCGTTCGCGACCGGCTACTCAACTCCATCCGAGATCGTTGGTATCGATTACAACATCCACGATACGCCGCACATGTACCAGTGGAACATCAACATCCAACGCGAATTGTTTGAGAACACTACTTTGACGGTGGGTTACGTTGGCTCGCGGGGCCTACACTTGTATGAAGGCCGCGACATCAATCCTGTGGAGCCTGACTACGTGAACGACGTCCCCGTTTTTGGCCATTTATCGCCGACTGGTGCAATCGTCAGTAACCCGCGCGAGAATCCCGCTCTCGGCGCTCTCAGCAGCGAGGCCCCCGTGGGAGATTCGCACTACAACTCTCTGCAGGTGGGCCTGAACCGGCGCTTCTCTCACAACCTACAAGGCCAGCTTTCCTACACCTGGTCCAAATGCATAGACAACACCTCCGGCACCTCCGGCCTCGAGGGCGGCGCGCCCTTTACTGATGCGCTGAGCGGCTCCTACGACGAAGGCCGCTGCCAGTTTGACCGGTCGCAATTTGTGAAGTTGAGCAGCGTCTACTCATTTCCCTTTAAAGGCAACGTGCTGGTAAGCGGGTGGCAACTGAGCGGTAACTTTACGTACTCGAGCGGTGCGCCGTGGAACGTTCTGCTTGGGTTTGATCAAGCCGGAAACGGAAATAGCGGCGAAGAACGGCCCAATATCGTTTCGGGTGTCAACCCCATTATCGGCAGCGTCAACGGTTATGCCAACCCGGCAGCCTTCTCGGTGCCGGCGGTAGGTACTCTCGGCGATCTTCAGAGAGACTATCTGTCGGGCCCCGGTCTCGTGGATTTGGACATGGCGGTGCTGAAGGACACTCGGATTCACGAAACGACCCGCCTTCAGTTCCGCGCGGAATTCTTTAACATTGCCAACCATCCAAGTTTCGGGTTGCCTAACGCCACTGCCTTCTCGCAGGGGCCGGCCGGTACCGGCATCCCCAACTCGACGTTCGGGCAGATCACATACACCACTACCTCTTCGCGGCAGATCCAGTTTGCCCTAAAGCTGTTGTTCTAAGACTCATTTGAACGGCGTAGCGGGTTGCCGGCGAGATCACGACGCTGGCCTCGAACATGCGCCAGATCCAATTCGCGCTGAAGTTGATCTTCTAGATTTTCGGGGCTAGCAGGCTGCTGAAAAGCATGGCCGAAATTGTTCCAGCGATATTTTCTGAGTTTGAGGATAGCCTTCGCACGGCGGATGGGTGTTCCGCGGGTAGATTCACGATCTCGAAGTGGTCGTGA
>JBEKRO010000101.1:0-22772 GCA_049518655.1 Bryobacteraceae bacterium
TAACGTTGTTCCGCCCACGCAAACCCCTGGAGCCCCGCACCGGTGGGAGCAATCAAACCGCCCTTCCGGCCAGGCAGGGCTCACCTCCGCCCACCGCGCGCCGGACGTTTATTCCGCCCACATCGAGCCAGCATCCGCCGCTCGCACTTCCGATCACCATCGCCTTCGACATCCCCATCGACAACACCAGCGCAAACATTGGCGATCCGCTCAGCCACGCGATCGACGGCGGCCTGGGAATGCACGGTCACAACGGAATCGGCGACCGCGGATGCTGCGGCGGTATCGGCCATTCACAATCGGGACCGCCCGGACTTAGCGTTCAGCGCGGACGCGGTGTGACGCCGCCTGAACTGCTATACAAAGTGGAACCGGAATTTTCCGAGGAGGCGCGCAAAGCCAAACACCAGGGCATGGTGGTATTGACGATTGAAGTGGACCCAAGCGGCGCCGTCCGCAACGTCCGAGTCCGCCAAAGCCTCGGTCTGGGGCTGGATGAAAAAGCTATCGAGGCCGTCTTGCGTTGGCACTTCCGTCCCGGCATTCTCAATGGCAAAGCGGTGACCACGGAGGCCACCATCCAAGTAAACTTTCAATTGCTCTGACTTGCGGCCGGCATGCAGACGCGCTAATTCCCGCATAGACGGCGGAGATGAATTTGGGCGATCCTGAATCACGTTGCCGGCGGCGCTGCGTCCCCAGAGTTCGATTGTCCGGATCACGCTCCCGGAGGGTCGGGCAATAGCAGCGCCGCCGCACGCTATTCCTCTCGGAGCTATTCTTTAGGTCCGATTCCTAAGGCCTTCCTCTTCCGGTAGAGGTTGCTGCGCTCCAGACCCAGCAACTCAGCCGTCTTGGTCACGTTTCCCTTGGTCTCATCGAGCGTCTTGAGGATATACTCGCGCTCGGCCGCCGCGCGAACTTCATGCAGACTGCCCAGGCGGTCCGCGGCTCGTTCGAAGACCGCGCGCTTGCCCGGAATCAGCGGAATGTGCCGCGCGTCGATGCGCACCTGCGGGCTCATGATCACGATGCGCTCCATCAGATTTCGCAATTCCCGCACGTTGCCCGGCCAGCGGTGCTCCTTGAGCACTTCGTAGGCTTCAGGCGTCAGCTCCTTGGGCCGGCGTCCATAAGCGGTAGTGAACTCCTTGAGGAAGTGTTCGGCCAGTAGCGCAATGTCTTCAATGCGCTCGCGTAGAGGCGGAACATAGAACGGGATCACGTTGAGGCGATAGAACAGGTCCTCTCGAAAATTACCGCGCTCGATCTCTTCTTCCAAATTCTTGTTGGTGGCCGCCACCACGCGCACATCCACCTGAATGGAAGTCTCCGCCCCCACTGGTTCGAAGCGCTGCTCCTCCAGCGACCGCAGCACCTTGGCCTGAGTCTTCAAGCTCATGTCGCCCACTTCGTCCAGGAAAAGCGTGCCCTCGTTGGCCTTCTGCAGCTTGCCGGTCTTGTCTTCGGTGGCGCCCGGAAAGCTGCCCTTGCGATGTCCGAAGAGCTCGCTTTCAATCAGATCTTCGGGAATCGCCGCGCAGTTCACTTCGACGAAAGCCTCCGTACCGCGAGCGCTGCTATTGTGAATCGCGTGCGCCACCAGTTCCTTCCCGCTGCCACTCTCGCCGTAGATCAGAACACGGCCGTTGGTAGCGGCCATCAAAGCCAGCTGCTGCCGCAGAGCCTTCATCGGAACGCTTTCGCCGATGATTTGGAGCTCACGACGCCCCTCTTCCTTGAGGCGCTCCACTTCCAACTCGAGCTTGCGTTGCTGTAGCGCGTTCTTCACCACCACGGTTACTTTTTCGATGGTGAGCGGTTTTTCCAGAAAATCGAAGGCGCCCAGCTTGGTGGCTTTGACGGCAGTTTCAATGGTTCCGTGGCCGGAAATGATCACCACCACCGGTCGACTGCCGAAAGGGATCTCCTGCAGACGGGCCAGCGTCTCCAGCCCATCCATCCCGGGCAGCCAGACGTCCAGCAGGATCAGATCATACGCGCTGCGGCCGATCTCTGAGAAACATTCCTCTCCGGTTGCTATGGCGTGCGTCTGATAACCTTCGTCTTCGAGAACGCCCGCGAGCGATTGCCGGATGAGTGGTTCGTCATCGACGATCAGAATACGCGCCGGCGTCACGAAGAGCTCTCCGCCGAGGCGACTTCCACCACTTGGGACGTCGCCGGGGCTTGAGCTTGGGCTTCGGATTTGGATTCGATCTCAGTGCGAGCCCGTATGGGCAGTTCCACGATGAATCGAGCCCCGGTGGGCAGGTTGTCCTCCACGCGAATGGTGGCTTCGTGATCGGCCAGGATGCGATTCACGATCGCAAGACCCAGCCCGGTTCCCCGTCCTTTCGTCGAAAAATACGGCAGAAAGAGCTTTTCTTTGTCTTCACGAGAGACGCCGCCGCCGGTATCGGCGATGATGAGCTCCACCGAATCGGCTTCCGTGGAGCGCGTTCCGATGTAAAGACGTTTCACCAACGACTCCTGCATGGCCTCCGCCGCATTGTCCACCAGGTTGACGACTACGCGCTTGAATTGCTCGCGATCCACCCGCACCAAAGGCAGATCCGGGGCCAGATCCTGATCCACAAGGATTCCATCCAGCCGGCCCTCGAACACCGATACCGCAGTCCCGACGATTTGATTCAAATCGGAAGGCACCGGCTGCGCTGCGGGGAAGCGCGTGAACTGGGAGAATTCGTCCACCAGCGTGCGCACGCTTTCCACTTCGCGGGCGATGGTGGCGGAGCATTCCTGCAAGATCCGCCGGGTGTCGGCGGTCTGCTCGGCGCGCGCCAATTGTCGCGCGATGCGGTCCGCGCAGAGGGCAATTGGTGTCAGAGGATTCTTGATCTCGTGCGCCACGCGGCGCGCCACTTCGTGCCAGGCTGCCGCCTTCTGGGCGCGCAACAGCTCGCTGGTATCTTCCACCACGAGCACGAAACCAGAACTGCGCTGTTCATCGAGCGCCGCCACGGTAAGCGACAGTTGCAGCACGCGCCGCTCGGCTTTGTACTCAATCTGCGTGCCGGCTACCGCGGTGCGGCGGGCGCGATTCATCAGGTAACGGATCTCGGCGGTATCTTCGCGCGAAAACAGGTCGCTCAACCGGGCCGCTCGCGCCACTTGTTCTTCCGGGAAAATCCCCATCAGAGCGCGGTTCACACGCTGGATGCGTCCGTCGGAGGTGAGCGAGATAACGCCCGTGGGAATGCTCTCGAGAATCGCTTCGGTGAATCGGCGCCTTGCTTCCAGCTCCTTGCTGTTGGTCTCGAGCGCCTCCGTCATTTCATTGAAGGCGCGCACCAGCGTAGCCATTTCGTCGATGGCGTCCACGCGAACGCGGTAGCTCAAATTGCCTTTGCGGATCTGTTCGGCCGCGCGGAGCAGCGCTGTGATGGGCGTGCTGATCTGTCCCGCCATATAGCGCGCAATCCAGGTGGCGCAAAAGAGAATGAACAGCGTGATCAGAGATAGCAACAGCAGATAGAGACGGCGAAAGGCCTTCCTATCCAGGGACAATCGATCGTAGTCGGCCACCGCCTGCGTGATCTCGCGCTGCTTGGCGGCCAGTTCCAGCGGCATCCGCGCGGATAAAACCAGCCTGCCCTCTTCCGTCTGGATGCTGGTCTTGTAAAGTTCGCCCTGGTGTGCGACTGAAACCGAACAAAGCATCCTGCCGCTGCCGTCGGCACGCTCGATCTCCGCTTTTTCAATCTGGTTATCCTGGCAGAAGCGTTCATAAAAGTCGGCGCTCTGGACCGGTTGGGAGGCCAGCCAATGAGCCTGCGCGGTGAGTTTATCGCCCACTTCCTGATTGAGCGCATTGGCGATCTGGACCAGATCGATGTTCATGGTCCGCGCCGGCCGGCTGAACCACTTGTCTAAATTCAGATTCAAGACCGACACGCTCCACAGCACCAGAAAGAAGATGGGGAGCACGCTGAGCGCGAGCGCGCCACCGATCAGCTTGGACTTAATATGCGAACCGGGCCGATTGGTGTGCCGCTCGATGTACAACTTCACCACCGTCCGGAACAGCATGAAGCCGAGCCCCACGGTAAGAATGAAAATCAGCGTGGAAACGGCCCAAAACAAGTAAGTCTGCTGGATGTTAGAGGGTGCCGGAGCGAAAGAGCCGAGATTAAAGGAGCCCTGGTAGACAACCAGCGAAGCCAGGATGCTGAGCAGCACCACCGCCAACCCGAACATCACTCGCTTGCGCATGGCTTCCCGAAAAGTGTCCTCTTCGAATTATAGGAGTTGGAGGTCGCTTGCGGGAAGCGAAGTCGCGAAGCTTGTTGATTTGACTGTTGCTATGGCCAAGCACCACTTTCGGATGGTGCTTACTCCCGTTTTTAGAAGGTCGCCTTCCCGGCTTCTACCGAAAACCGGATCTGAAACAAACCATCCGGCGCGTAAGTCTATGGTAAGTAATTAACGGATTTGTTAATCTACCAATAGTAACGTTTGGTACCGGGAATGCACACTGGTACCGTCTGCCGGAAGCCCAACTGGTTTGTTTGGGCTTCTTGTTTTTCTTAGGCCAGCTGGAACTGGCGCTGAAAACGCCCGGAGGCCAGAAACAATGCAAGCTACACACGAGGAGCATGAAATGACCAAGGTTCTCATCGGAAATTTGATCCATGCGGACACGAGTGGTGTCCCGTTCCGTAGCGTACCTCTGCTGCGGAAATCGCTATTGCTCTTTTTTGGCCTTTGGCTAATTATCGCGTTAACCGTTCCACTGACAGCCCAGTCGATTACTTCTGGCGATGTCACGGGCATCGTGACGGACCCGACCGGCGCCGCGATCCCGGGCGCCACCGTGACCCTGACCAGCATCAACACAAACGCAGCGCAGAAGACGACCTCCAGCGGACAAGGAGATTATCGCTTTGCCTTCGTTAACCCGGGAACGTACAAATTGGATGCCACCGCCAGCGGCTTTCAAACCCAAGAACACCCGGGAGTGATTGTCCTGGCCGGACAGCCGACTTCCGTCAATATCCAATTGACGGTCGCCAGCGCTTCACAGACCGTAGACGTGGTGGAAGTGGCGTCCTCCATTCAAACCGAGAACGCCGATGTCTCCACCGGCATCTCGACGGAAATGATCGACAACCTGCCCAACCCCGGCGGCGACCTCACCTACCTTGCTCAGACCACACCGGGTATCGTAATGAACACCCAGTCCGGTTATGGAAATTTCTCCTCGAGCGGCATGCCGGGCATTTCCAACCTGTTCAGCGTCAATGGCATGAATTTCAACGATCCGTTCTTGGGTCTGAACAATAGCGGCGCTTCCAATCTGATGCTCGGCGCAAATGATATTGCCGAAGCCAACGTCATCAACAACGCGTACTCGGCGCAGTACGGTCAATATGCGGGTGCGCAGGTCACCTACATCTCCAGATCGGGAACCAACGAATGGCACGGCGATGCGATTTACAACTGGAACGGCCGCGCACTGAATTCCAATCAGTTTTTCCTCAATCAATCGGGTCAGCCGACGCCCTTCAACAACTTCAACCAGTGGGCGACTGGCTTCAACGGTCCGATTGTTAAGAACCGTACCTTTTTTGACATCGATTATGAAGGTGTTCGCAGCCTGCAGCCGTCGGCCGCTAATTTGTATCTGATTCCCAGCCCGCAATTTCAAACCGCCACGCTCCAAAATCTGACGGCCAACGGCAACGCTGCCGAGATTCCGTTCTACCAACAAGCCTTCAAGATCTACAACAGCGGGCCAGGCGCAACGCCGGTCGCAGGCGGCGGGTGCGGGAGCTTTTCGTCTTCCTTGCTGGGAAGCGCGCCATGCGAGTATCAATTCAGGACCGCACCTACCAGTCTGCTGAAGGAGTATCAGTGGGCGGCTCGGGTCGATCATATTTTCAGCGACAAAGACCGGGGATATATTCGGGTTTGGCGCGATAACGGCTTTCAACCCACTTACACCAGCCCGTTCGGCCCTACCTTCAACACTTCAAGTAACCAGCCTCAAATGGCCGGCCAGGTTTCCGAGACTCACGTCTTCGGTCCGAACGCGGTAAATCAGTTGAGCGGTTCTGTTCTGTTCTACGCCGCGGTCTTTGGGGCCTCCAACGAGAGCGGCGCCTTGGCGGCTTTGCCTACCTTCATCGCTTTCAACGACGGTTCATTTACAGGCGTGGGCCCCGACTCGGAAAGCGCGGTCTACCAATATGCATTCCCGTCCGGCCGGCGCGTGTTCCAGTATCAGCTCCTGGACGATTTCTCTTTAATCAAAGGCAAGCATACGTTTCGCATCGGCTTTAGCTGGCTGCACCAGACCGTCAGCGATTTTGACTTCGGATCCATCGCCGGTCTCCAGCACGGACAGCTCTTCACCAACATCAACGACTTCTTTAACGGAGGCGGGTCGAATTCCTACTTGATTCAGGGCTTTCCTTCTTCCCCAGAGGCCGCTATTCGCCTCAATACCCGTGCCGGCTATGTCGCCGACGATTGGAAGGCCACCGATCGGCTGACCATTTCGTTGAACTTTCGGCTGGAAAACTACGCCGACCCGACCTGCGACCAGAACTGCTTCACCCATCTTGCGACGCCCCCCAGTCTGGCGCAGGACCCGGGCGCGGTATCCATGCCATACAACCAGTTGATCGTTTCCGGCCAGCACGAAGCTTATGCGCACACTAAGCCGGTGGTCTGGGAGCCTCGAATTGGAATCGCCTGGAGACCCTTCAAGAGCGACAAGACCGTCATTCGAACCGGCGCGGGAGTCTTCGCCGACAATCTGCCGGGCGGTCTGGCCGAATTCGCAGCCTTCAATCCTCCTCAGACCCTGACAGCCGTCGTTGGTGCGCCAGTGCTGGCGCCGGGCGTACCGAACAGTCCGTTCACCGCCGCCGCGGCGGAAAATCAGGCCTTGCTCACAGGCTTTAAATCCGGTGGAAGCTTCAACTCTCTCTCCGCGGCAGTACCTGGCTTCTCGGCTCCAGCCTTCTACAATTTCCCTAGCACCTTCATGCAGCCCACTTACTATAAGTGGAATTTCGAAATTCAGCAGTCCTTAGGAGCAAAGACCGTACTGACGGTCAACTATTCCGGAATGCACGGCGTGCACCTCCCGCTCGCGAATTACGGGATCAACGCTTATTGTCCGCCGAACGTGCCGAAAAGCCCGTGTCCGAATGGCTTCGCCGGTTTACCGGCCACGGCCCCCAATCCAGCGCTCGGAGCGATCTACCAATACACCAACGCGGGCATTGCAAATTACAACGGCCTCACCATCAGTTTCCAGCGCCGTCTGTCTGCCGGGCTGACGTTCAACCTCAATTACACCTGGAGCCACGATCTGGACGCCGTTTCCAATGGCGGAATCGCCAACGAATATTACTCGGCAAACGCAACCAATTTGAGCATCACGAGCCCGCAGAACCCGAATAACCTTTTATCCAATTACGGAAACTCGGATTACGACGTTCGCCACTACCTCAGCGCCAATTTCGTATACAGCGATATGTTCCGTCACTCCGGGTTCAAGTGGGGACCGAACACCGTTTTTGGCGGCTGGACGCTTTCGAGCAACTGGTTCCTGCGCAGCGGTCTGCCGTATAGTGTCATCGACGGCGCCGCAGATGGCGCGCTTGGAAGTTTCAACAACCCCACCGCGACCGTTTTCGCTACGCCGCGCGGTTATATTCCAACGAGTTGCACCAATGGCGTGAACTCGCCCTGTATAACTCCTTCGCTCTTTGAACCCAGCTTCGCTCAAACCGGGGTCATCAACGGCTTCGGCACTATGGGCCGCAATTCACTTTTTGGCCCCCATTTCTTCAATGTCGATCTTGCGCTCATGAAGAGCATCCGCATTAAGGAGCGCCTGAGCTTCTCGTTCGGCGCTTCGGCCTCCAACCTGTTCAATCACGCGAATTTCGACAATCCCGTGGATAACATCTCCAGTCCAGTGTTCGGCTCCGTGATCAGCACCATTTCCCCCCCCACCAGCATCTTGGGCTCGTTCCTGGGAGCTGGCGGCTCGCCGCGCTTCGTTGAACTCAAGGGCGTTCTTCGATTTTGACGGCATCAATTTCGGTCCGGCGCGTAATAACCGCGCCGGACCGAAACTCTTAATCCTTTCGGACCCACCTTCACCTCTAGCTTTCGATACTTCCCGTCGTGCTCCTGGTTCGTCGGCACATAGCCGATGGCATATTGGCTGCGCAGTTCATCCTCAATCGTTTTGTAAATCTCACCCAGCGATTTTCTCTTCTTGCCCGCGTCGAACATGCGCCCCCCGGTGGGTTCGGCGAGTCCTTTGAGAAATTCGCAGCCGAAGAATTTTTGGTCGTAGCAGACTCCATAAACGATCGTGTTGGTCGCTTGGACGGCTTCGAGCGCCTCTTCCATGTGCATCCGGCTGCCGTTGTCCAAACCGTCGGAAACGATCAGCATGGCCTTGCGGCCGGGTACGCCCTTCAGCTTGCCCATCGCGGTTTGATACACCGCGTCATAAAGCAGGGTTCCCGGCATGGCCTGGCCTTCCGCCGGCAGTCCGCGGAATGGAATTGCGTGGAGCTGGGCCAGGGCACTTCGGAGACGCGCGGTGGACGACGTAAAATCCTGCCACAGCACCAGCGTGCTCGAAAAACCCAGCAACAGCGCATGATCGGTAGGCCGCAGCACCTCATCGAAAAACCGGCCCGCTGCCTCGCGCTCCGCTTCGATGGCTTCACGCACGCTGCCGCTTACGTCCATTAACATGGCGACGGTCAGGGGTAGATCCGTGTCGCGCGCGAAATAGCGAATCTCCTGCTTGCGTCCATTTTCGCGGATCTCAAAATCTTCCTTGCGCAGATCCGTGATCAGAGCGCCGCGTTTGTCCGACACGGTGCAGAGAACGTTCACGACGTCCACGTCGACACGGATGGGGGACGGCTCATCGGGCGCTTGCGCGAAGATCGGCTGCGACACGGCCAGCTGGGTTAAACTCACCAAGGCTAAACTAAGGATGACCTTCAAAGCTTCCCCGAAGGTCAATGTTATCCATTCCAGATCCGCCCATGGAACTAACCGTCCAAAACGGCGCTTTCGTGCTTCTGATCGCGGTGTTCGTCGCACTTCCGTCTAAGGTGCGCTTAGACTGGGACGAGGAATGAACAAGCGTCTTCGATTGCTGCTGCGCCAAGCCACATACAACCTGCGTGGCGGCTTCCTGGTACGCCCGCTGACTATCGCGCTAACACTGGGTTGTGCTGGCGCGATCTTGTCGTGGCTGGAGGAGACCTTCCCAACGCTCAGCGACATCGTGCCGAGGGCGCTCTTCCCGTCCCACTCCGATCCACAAGTGGCGCAATTTATTTTGGGTGGCATCGCAGCTTCCATCATGACGGTGGTTTCCATTGTTTTCGCGATCCTGCTGATGACGCTAACGCTGGCCTCCATGCAGTTCTCGCCGCGCATCATCGTCAGTTTTGCCAGAGACCGCGTGACTCAATGGACGCTCGGTATATTCCTTGGCACCTTCTCCTACTGCATGGCCGCGCTCCCCGCGGCGCGCATGCTACCGCAACCCTTCGCGCCGGTCGCCACTGTGATGGGCGCGATGCTGCTGGCGCTGGCCTGCGTAGCCTGGCTGCTTTTCTTCATTCACCATATTTCGGAGTCCATCAGCGTCAGCCACATCGTCGACAGAATTGCCTCGGAAACAGAAGTCATGATTGATGAGATGATGCCATGGCCCCACCGGCTGAATGCCATGGCCGATCCGCATCTGCTGGAACCAAACACATGGGAGACACCGTTCCCGAGCCCCAAGTCAGGCTACATCCGCTTCATCGACACCGGGCGGTTGGTTGCTCTGGCGAAGTCGTATCACGTGAAGGTACACTTGGTTCGACGCGTAGGGCACTTCGTCCCTGCCGGAACGGCGCTTTTCATGGTGTACAGGGGGCATCAGCTCTCCGGCGAGCAACGGGAGGAGCTGCTAGACACCGTTGACCTTGGCCCATCCAGAACCTTACAGCAGGACATCGAGTTCGGAGTTTTGCAGATCGTCGATATCGCTCTAAAGGCGATCTCGCCTGCGGTGAACGATCCGAGCACGGGCGTCAGTTGTGTGGACCAATTGAGCAGGATCCTGATTCGTTTCGCTTCCCGGGAGATGCCGGCTCCTTTGCTGTACGATCCGCCGGGGGTAGTTCGCGTCAGCATTCCGTGGATCGACTTCGATGGTTTGCTGAATTCGGCGTTTGAACAGATACGCCTTTACTCAAAGGCCGATATAGCGGTCAGTCTCCGTATGCTGAGGGCCCTGGCTGACATTGCTGGGACGGTTGGTGACCCATCGTATCGCCTGAAACTCCATGAGCAAGGAATACGGATCGTGAATGGCTGCTCCGAAGAACTCACTGAAGAGGAAGTGAGACCGATCTGCGTTCGCCTGGCTACGCTGGAGAAATTGGCGGCTGCTGCAGCGCCTTAGGCCGTGAACGCTGTCCCCCAGATCCTTGACCGGAAGCCAACGAAGATCAAGAAGAAACTAAGGATCGTTTTCAGGACCCTCCGAGGACGGTTTGCCGCGCGGGACGCGACTCTCGGATGGTCTAATGAAAAAATTGCCCGCAACCCATGGAATTGACTGTCCAAAATGGCGCTTTCCTGCTTCTCATCGCAGTCGTGGTCGCGATGCTGACGCAGAAGCTCAATCTGCCTTACAGCGCGGGACTGGTGGCGGCTGGCATCGTCCTGGCATTCTCGCGCTTCTCGCCGGCAGTAAGCCTCACCAAGGACCTCTTGTTCACCGTGCTATTGCCTCCGCTGATTTTTCAGGCCGCGTTCTATATCGAGTGGCGCCGCCTGCGGCGGGACCTGGGAGTCATCGTCGTCCTGGCGACTTTGGGCGTGATTCTCTCCGCGGGCATCACTACGATTGGAATGCACTATCTGGCAAGCTGGCCGTGGATTAGCGCGCTCGTTTTTGGCGTGCTCATCGCAGCCACCGATCCAGTGTCGGTGATTGCGACGTTTCAGGAAGCCGGCGCGCGCGGGCGACTACCGCTACTGGTCGAAGCTGAAAGCCTGTTCAATGACGGAACGGCCGCGGTGGGTTTTGCCATGGTGCTGGATCTTGTCCAGGGCCACTCTCCAACTCCGCTCCAGGCCACCTGGCAACTGCTGAGAATGGCGGGCGGGGGCTTGCTTTGTGGCGCGGCCATCGCCGCGGCGGCTTTGCTATTGGTCGGAAACACGCAGGATCATCTGGTGGAGCTGGCACTGACGACGGTGGCTGCTTACGGTTCTTTTCTGATTGCGGAACGATTTCACATGTCGGGAGTCCTGGCTACGCTCGCCGCTGGCCTGACGCTTGGCAACATCGGGTCGCGCGGAAGAATATCGGACCGGGGCAAGGAAGCCGTGCAGGATTTTTGGGAATACGCGGCGTTCGTCACCAATTCACTCATCTTCCTGCTGATCGGCATGCGAGTAGCCATGCAGGATTTCCGCTCGGCGTGGATACCGGCGGCGATCGATCGCTATTTTGCTGGTCACGCTGGGACGCGCGGCTGCCGTTTATCCATGCTGCGCGCTATTTGCGGGATCGGCGCAGAGAGTGCCGGCGCGGTATCAGCATCTTCTATTCTGGGGTGGTTTGCGCGGCGCGCTGGCCTTGGCGCTCGCTTTAGCGCTTCCCGCGGAATTGGCTCAGCGGGATGCGATCGTCGCCGTCAGCTTCGCGGTTGTGGCCTTCTCGATCTTTGCCCAGGGCCTGACGATGAAACCGCTATTGCGCGCCGCTGGACAAGTTGCCCGAGGCGCTTGAGGCGTCGCACTCGTACTCCATCAGTTCAAAGTTTTTCGCTTGGCGGTGCAGCGGAAAACGCATTTTCCAAGGCTTAGTGTAAACCTTCGGATCTTCGAGTGTGGCCTCGTACCAGATGGTATTTGCATCGATGGGCGTATAGCGCTCCGTTACATGGAGTTGATCGCTATGGAAATCGCCGGCCATGTCGAGCCACGTTTTGTCGTTCAAATCCTTGACATCCACAACTAGCGTGTCCCCCTCCCAGTGCGCGATGGAATCGCCGTCGAAGGTGTCCGTGCCAGTGAGATGCGCGGTTCTGTCAAGGTGGAAAATGCGCCAGGCGTGCGCATACTCGTAGATCGCATGGATCTTCCCAGGAGTTTGCACGATTTCGAATGCATAAGGGGAATAGGTAATGCGCGGCACGCCGGGGAGCTGACAGTGCGATTGCGGATCGTTGTATAAACTCTTCGCGAGTCCGTCGCGCTTCTTCAGCGCCGCATCCTGATACGGAATCTTGTCGCCTTCTACAATGCCGGGGCCACCCGGAAAGCCGTAATCGCCTCTGTGTTTCACGATGTTCCAGGCAGCCAGCGTGCGTTCCTGCCAGATGCCGGAAAGATCGGGCTTGCCATCGCGGGATCGAGGCATTGGGCCGGCCTTTTCACCAGGCCGGAATGGATCGGCATCGCCAGGCTTGGGGATGGTGTCCCAGCTATCCTGAGCGTACATCGCCGGCGCGAGCAGAAACACGGCGATCAGAGAAAATCGGATCACTGTTTGGGCCCGTTATCCGGCGAGCCTGCGAACAGCTTCCGCCCGTCCGGCGTCGTGATCTGGCGCGCGGCCAAAGTATGCGAGCCGTCCTTGGCGACAAAGCCATGCACCGCGATGGCGTCGCCCGGTTTCACGGTATCCCTTCGCCAGCCTCCACGGTACAGCACGTTCGGGGGACCGGTTTCCAGGCCCCAATTCGCCACCGTGCCATCGTCGGACTTTACATCGATATAGATCCAAGAATGGGGATTCACCCAATCGACCTTCGTGACCGTGCCCATCAGATCCACTGCCTTGGCGCCGTCGAACTCCGCCGCGAAGGAGTGATGCGCCAGCAGGGGCATCACGGCCAAACCCAGCCCTATGGTCACTGCCAAAACCAACGCTGTTTTCATGGAGAATCCTTACCAGTCTTTTCTTATCAACTCATGCTACCCGATTCTCAAAACGACTGCAGCACAGTCCCGTTTGCGAGTTCCACCCGTGTGCAGCGCAAGCGAGGTGAACCGTCTTTGGCCCGCGCGCCGGAGCAGGTAATTTTATCGCCTGCCTTCAGGCTGTCCTTGGACCAGCCCAGCCGCTCCAGCCCGCGCGGGCTATCGATGTCGATAACCCAATGCTCCACCGTGCCGTCTTGAGACGCCGCATCGAGATAAATGTGCGAGTGCGGATTAGACCACTCGAAGCGTGTGACCACACCCGTGGCGGTGGCGGGGCGCGTCAAATCGTAATCGGCGGTGGAGTGGTGGGCCATGAGCGCGGACACAACCAGCAGAGCCGCAAATAGGCGTGCCATAATCACAGTTTGGCTCACATTCTTCCACTCAAACGAGCGATCCAGGAAATGGTTCGCGACGGTGATGTGGTGGCTCTCGAAGGCTTCACACACCTGATTCCTTTTGCCGCCGGCCACGAGATCATCCGTCAAGGGCGTCGCAATTTGACGCTGGTTCGCATGACGCCCGATTTGATCTACGATCAACTGATCGGCTCAGGCTGCGCATCGAAGCTGATTTTCTCCTGGGGCGGAAATCCCGGCGTGGGGTCGCTGCATCGATTGCGCGATGCCGTGGAGCAAAGTTGGCCCGCGCCACTGGAGTTAGAAGAGAACGCTCACGCCGGCATGGCGGCCGCTTACGCCGCCGGTGCGTCGCATCTGCCGTTTGGATTGCTGCGCGGATATCTGGGAACCGATCTTCCAAGATACAACCGCGTGAAGTTCATCGAGTGCCCCTTCACTGGTGAGAAACTGGCCGCAATTCCGGCCATCCGCCCCGACGTTACGGTAATTCATGCGCAGAAGGCCGACCGTAAGGGCAACGTCTTGATGTGGGGCGTAGTCGGCGTGCAGAAGGAAGCGGTGCTCGCCGCCAAGCGCGTCGTCGTCACCGTGGAGGAGATTGTCGATCAGCTCGACGCGCCGCCCAACGCCGTGGTGCTCCCTTCCTGGGTGATCGGCGCAGTGAGCGAAGTGAAAGGTGGGGCGTTTCCGTCCTACGCGCAGGGTTATTATCCGCGCAACAACGCCTTCTATAAGCAATGGGACCCGATCGCCCGTGAGCGCGAAACTTTCCAAGCCTGGATGCAACGGCATGTGCTCGGCACCAAGGATTTCGATGAGTTCAAGCGCAGTCTGGAACAGGTGGTGAGCCATGCCTGAGACCAAATACACGGCCGATGAAATGATGACTATCGCCGCGGCCCGGATGATCCGCAACGGCGCGTCCTGCTTTGTCGGCATCGGACTGCCGAGCGCCGCCGCGAACCTGGCCCGGCTGACGCATGCGCCGGATACGGTGTTGATTTACGAATCGGGATGCATCGGCACCAAACCAACGGTGCTGCCGCTTTCCATCGGCGATGGCGAGCTTTCTGAAACCGCCGATGCCGTGGTTTCCATCCCTGAAATATTTGCCTATTGGCTGCAAGGCGGCCGCATCGATCTCGGATTTCTCGGCGCCGCGCAGATCGATCGCTTCGCCAACATCAACACCACGGTGATCGGCGATTATCACAAACCTTCGGTGCGCCTGCCGGGCGCGGGCGGAGCGCCGGAGATAGCGGCATCGTCCAAAGAAGTGCTCATCACGCTGCGGCAGAACAAGCGCGCGTTTATCGAGAAGCTGGATTTCGTCACCTCCGGCGGCCACTTCACCGGTGGCGACAGCCGCGCGAAAATGAAGCTGCCTGGTAAAGGTCCCACAGCGGTGATTACCGATCTTGGCATCATGACCCCGGACGAGACGACGAAAGAGCTGACTTTGACCAGCCTTCATCCTGGCGTTACCGTGGAAAAAGTGATCGAGTCCACCGGTTGGGCGCTGAAGGTTGCGCCGAAACTCGCCACCACCGAACCGCCCACGGAAACCGAACTGCGTGTGCTTCGCGATTTAAACGAACGCACCGCGCGCGCTCACGCCGGACAGGCCTGATGCTCACCTTCATCTATGACATGCTGCCGTCGCGCGTCGTGTTTGGCGTCGGCTGCCTGGACAAGTTGCCCGAAGAAATAGAGCGGTTGGGCGCACAACGCGCGCTGGTATTGTCCACGCCCGAGCAGCGCAACGAAGGCCAGCAGATGGTGGATCGCTTGGGCGCGCGGGCTGTTGGTTTGTTCGACAAAGCCGTGATGCACGTGCCGATTGAGATTGCCGAGCAAGCGCGCGAACAAGCCAAGGCCCTGGGCGCGGATTGCTGCGTGGCAGTCGGCGGCGGTTCTACAACGGGCTTGGCGAAAGCCATCGCGCTGGTATCAACGCTTCCGATTTTATCGATCCCGACTACTTACGCCGGATCGGAGATGACGCCAATCTGGGGCATCACCGAAAGCGGATTGAAGAAGACCGGGCGCGATCCACGCGTGCTTCCGAAGACCGTGCTGTATGACCCGACGCTCACTGTCACTATGCCGCCCATGCTTTCGGCTACCAGTGGCATGAACTCAATCGCACATTGCGTAGAAGCGCTGTATTCGAAGGACGCCAATCCCATCATTTCGATGATTGCCGAAGAAGGCATTCGCGCGTTGGCAGTGGGGCTGCCGGTGGTAGTGAAGGAACCGGCGAATCTGGGGGCCCGTTCCAACGCGCTGTATGGCGCTTGGCTGGGTGGTATGTCTCTGGGCGCGGTCGGCATGGCGCTCCATCACAAGCTGTGCCACACACTCGGAGGGACATTCAATCTGCCGCATGCCGAGACGCACACCGTAGTGTTGCCGCACGCCACGGCTTATACTGCGCCGGCCGCTCAAGACGCCATGTCGCGCATTGCACGCGCGCTCGGCGCGGCGTCTGCTGCACAGGGCCTGTACGATCTGGCCGCTTCACTCGGCGCACCGATGTCGCTTGCGGCTCTCGGACTCAAAGCAGCCGATCTCGACAAAGCCGCGGACATCGCGGTACAGAACCCCTACTACAATCCGCGCCCCATCACGCGCGAAGGCATCCGGGCATTGCTGCAAGATGCCTTCGAAGGCCGTAGGCCGGTTCAATGAAGGTCAGCCGCAGGCCGGTCCAATAAAGACCGGGCGCAGGCCGCAGTAGTTACCGCCTCCAACCACGGCCATAGTAGCCACGGCCGTAATAGCGAGGTCCGTAGTAGGCTGGTCCGTAATAGCGTGGCCCAACCCAGCGAGGTCCGTAGTAGGCGCGGGGGCCCCAGTAAACAGGCGCGGGCGCGACGTATCCAACCGCGGGCGGCGGCGGAGCGTAATAGCCATAAGCCGGGCCCACGCCAACCCCAACTCCGCCGACTCCTACTCCAACAACAACGCGTGGCGCTGCGAATGCCGCAGTTCCAACCAAGAACAAAAGAGCGAGTAATTTAGTCTTCATCGATCGTTCCTCCTCACGAG
The DNA here is from genome assembly GCA_049518655.1 of Bryobacteraceae bacterium. Lineage (GTDB taxonomy): Bacteria > Acidobacteriota > Terriglobia > Bryobacterales > Bryobacteraceae > Palsa-89. Next base: position 16,425 of record JBEKRO010000101.1, read on the forward strand.
CCTTAGACAATGCATTCACTGTGCCAATGGCGATCCTACGTGGGATATTGAAGTTGCGCGCGATGGTCGCAAATCGTTGCTGGCCGATATGCACCAACGAGGTTGGATTACGGCCAAGTCTTACGAAAGTCCGTCCTTAGTACCAAAGTCCATCAGGGATACTAAGGAAGCATATAGGTTCTCCGCCTGATTGGGACTGCGCAAACCAACGCTTTAGAATGCATTAGGATCATGAACGCAGGTACTCTCCCATCCAAGCAGAACAAGACTCAATACTCCGAAGGCGAAGCGGCTCAGGAGTTGGGTATTACGGTAGAAGAGCTGCGCGTCTTGATTCGCAAGCACATTGCGAAAAGCGACGAGGATCTGATGCATATCGCCATGGCAAGTTTCCATCCGTCGGATCTTCTGGTTCTGAAGATTCTCACCGGCCAGAATGGCGATCTGGCGTCCCTGGACGCCGAATAGTTTCTCTCATTCCTCCCACGAAATTCTCTCTGCCTGCTACCAGCTTCCGTTGCTACCATGCTTGGTATGGCAAAGCTTGGATTTCTTGGATTGGGTCTGATGGGTTATCCCATGGCGCGGAACCTGGCGCGCGCGGGTCACCAGGTGGCCGTATGGTCGCACACTGGGAGCAAGGCGCAGCAGCTGGCTTCAGAAGAAAAAGCGACGGCTTGCGCAACTCCCAAGCAGGTGGCGGAACAGGCCGACTTTATCTTCGCCTGCGTCGGAGATACACGGATGTCGGAGGAGGTGTTCACTGGACCGAGCGGGGTCCTGGCAGGCGCGAAGGCGGAAACCATTGCCGCCGATGCCAGCACCATTTCACCAAGCGCCAGCCGAGGCATCAGCGAAAAGCTGAGGGCCAAGGGCATTCACTTCCTGGACGCGCCTTGCACCGGTTCCACTCCCGGCGCGATCAATGCCACGCTTACCTTTATGGTAGGCGGCGATCAGAGCGTCTTTGAGCGAACGAAGCCTCACCTGGAAGCGATGGGTAAGCAGTTTTACTATTGTGGAGGCCCGGGGTTAGGGCTCCAGGCTAAACTAACCCAGAACCTGATCCTTGCCAACCTGATGCAGGCATTCAACGAAGGGCTGGTGCTCAGCACCAAAGGCGGTATCGCGCCGGAGCTTATGCTGGACATTCTGAACAACAGCGCCGCCAAGTCCGGATTGATCGCCTTCAAGGCCCCTTTCGTTTTCAGAAGGGACTTCACAACCAACTTTTCCACAAAGTGGATGCACAAGGACATCGGACTGGCGCTCGGTTCGGCCCAGGAACTGGGGTTACCCATGCCTGTAACCAGCCAAACCGAGCAGATGTTTCAGGCTGCAATTGCAGAGGGTTACGGGGAAGATGACCTGTGTGCGACCATCCGGGTGATGGAACACTGGGCGGGGGTTGAGGTCAAGGGAAAATAAAAATACAAAAAACTGTTGCGTTCCAAGAAATCATATACTAGTATTGGAATTAAGCCGGGGAGGCAACTCCCACCAAAGCGAGACTAACCTCATTAAAGACCCCTGAAGCAATCCTCCCCGGCGCCCGAAAGGGTTTGGGTCTTGCCAATAACGCCTTAGTGGCAATGTCACTTAGACGCATGGGCTTCTAGCTGGGATACAAGGTTTTTCAAAGCGTTTGACGTTATAATGGGGCGATTGACAACGCTCACCCTCCTCGGGTCCACTGGGTCTATTGGTGTCAGCACTTTGGACGTGGTTGGACGACATCCGGAAAAATATCGTGTCCATGCGCTAGTCGCCGGCACCAACGTGGGTTTACTGGTCCAGCAGATCGAACGATTTCGGCCCGAAATCGTGGTCACGGCAACGGAAGAGTCCCACAGGAATCTCATCAGTAGCCTAACAGCTGCCGGGCTTCCCCGCCAGTCCTGGCCGGAGGCTTCTTGGGGTGCCAGGGCGCGCGTGGAAGCAGCCATCGCCTCCGAGGTGGACTTTGTCATGTCCGCTATCGTCGGTGTGGCAGGCCTGGAGGCGACCTACGAGGCCATCCGCTGTGGCAAGCGCGTTGGTTTGGCCAATAAGGAAGTGTTGGTGTCCAGTGGGAAGCTCGTCATGGAAGCAGCCAAAAGATCGGGTACCGAGCTAATTCCGGTGGATAGCGAACACAATGGCGCGCACCAGTGCCTGAGGGCCGGCCAACGGAGCGAAGTGGCCCGGCTGATTCTGACGGCCTCCGGGGGACCATTTCGCGAGACTCCAGCCGGCAAGCTGGCCAGCGTAACTCCCGCCGACGCCCTAAACCACCCCACCTGGAAGATGGGCCGTCGCATAACCATCGATTCGGCAACCTTAATGAACAAAGGTTTCGAGGTGATTGAAGCCTGCTGGTTGTTCGGCTTTTCTGCCGATGAAGTGGACGTGGTAATCCATCCGCAATCCTCTGTGCACGCCATGGTGGAGTACACCGACGGCAGCGTGATCGCGCAAATCTCAGCCACCGATATGCGCATGCCCATCCAATATGCCTTGACCTACCCGGCCCGCGATCCGGCGCCCGTTCCTCGTTTGGTTTGGACCGAGGGGCGCACTTGGACTTTCTCCGCGCCCGACGTTAAGAAATTTCCGGCGTTGCGGCTGGCTTATGAGGCCTTCCGCGCGGGCGGATCGGCCGCTTGTACGCTGAACGCGGCGGACGAGATAGCCGTGGAAGCTTTTCTCGCAGGTCGAATTTCCTTTCCATCCATCTCTGCGGTAGTAGAGGAAACGCTCGCGCGCGTACCCAATCGCGAAGCGGGCTCCATCCAAGAGATACTGGAAATAGATGAACAATCGCGTTCGATGGCGCGTAGCATCGTTGGGGAACGCGCCGATGGCGTTGGCGTTCGCCGCGAGTATTCCGTAGAGGCCTAGATTTTATGAGCTTCCTCATTTTGCAGAACATTTGGTGGTTCCTGATCATGATTGGCGTCATGATCCTGATTCATGAGTTGGGCCATTATTGGGCGGCGCGGTTCTTCGACGTCAAGGTGGACACGTTCAGCTTCGGGTTTGGGCCCCGCTTGTTCGGTTTCAAAATGGGCGAGACCGATTTTCGCTTTTCCGCCATTCTGCTGGGCGGTTACGTCAAGATGGTGGGCGAGCAGGTCGGAGACGAGCATGCCACCGATCCACGTAGTTTCTTGAATAAGCCTCGCTGGCAGCGTTTGATTATCTTGTTTGCCGGACCCGCCATGAACGTGATTCTGGCTGTGGCGGTACTCACCGGTCTCTTCATGGTGAGGTTCCCGAAGATTCCTTCTCGCCCCTCGCCGGAGATCGGCTACATCGTACCCAACAGCGCCGCCGCCAAAGCCGGTTTGCAGGAAGGCGACCACGTTGTACAGATCGGCGACACCTCTAATCCCACCTGGGAAGACATCAATCTCAAGGAAGTTGCCAGCGCGGGCCACCCTCTGAGCGTCTGGATTACTCGCAACGGACAGCGCAAGTTGTTTACAGTGACGCCGGTGCTCGATCCCAAAACAGGCGCAGGATTCGCGGGTTGGGGGGAGCCGGGCGAAATTGAGATCGCCAGCGCTCTGTCAGGTTCGCCTGCCGCCCAGGCCGGACTCCAGCCGAGAGACATCATGGTGAGCGTGGATGGCCAGCCGATCCACTCCACGCCCAAGGTTCACGACATCATCAATAGCAATGGCGGCAAGCCGGTGGACATCGTATTCTCGCGGAATGGAAAGCTGATTACCGCGCACCTGACGCCCGTCTTGTCGAAAAATGGCAACGCGAAGGATTGGATGATCGGCGTTAGTCTCCAACAGAGAGTGGTTTTCGTCGCCTTGCCGTTCCCGGAGGCGCTTTCGGAATCCGTCCGTGAAAACGTGAAGAGCGCGGGGTTCATCTATCAATTGCTGCGCGGCATCGCCGAGCGGCGTATGTCGCCGAAGTCAGTGGTGGGTCCCATCGGCATCGTGCAGATATCGGGTGAAGAAGCTCGCGAGGGTGCTATTCCGTACCTCGGTCTGATGGCCGCGCTCAGCCTGAACCTGGCCGTTGTCAATCTGCTACCCATTCCGCTCCTGGATGGCGCTGCGATCTTCATGCTGCTGGTGGAAATGTTCATGCGACGCGATCTCAGTCTGCGGGTAAAGGAAGCCGCGTTCCGCCTTGGCTTCGTCTTCATCATGGCGATCGTCGCGTTCGTGATTTACAACGACATCTCGAAGCTGGCGGGCTGACGCTAGCGCTCGGGCGCGAGTTGATTGGCCGTCACGAATACCGGCTGGATGTCCACCGGAATCCCTTCCAGACTTTTGAGCGCCTTCTGCATATTGGGGCGGATCACGCCCAATTGATCCAGCATCTGCTTGGCGCGGCCGTAATCGCCCGTGGCTTCCACGGTGAGCAGATCATGATCCAGATCGCGAACGGCGCCGCGGATCTTATCGAAGTCCACTTCGAATGTGCCGTCCCCTCGCGCGATGAATCCGCCTTTGTCGGTGATGTAGTTCACCTGCATGGCCATTCCTTTTCCGTGGGCGTCGTTTAAGCCAAAGCGCAGAGTGCGGAACGTGGACGCGAGAAACGTGGTGTACAACTGGCGCTGTTTGTCCGGGCCGCCTTCAATCAGCTTGCGGTCGTAGAGATGCTGCAGCATGAAGAGCCCGGTCACATCCGCCTTGGCCTCCTCAATGGCGCTATACAGTTCCTTCATTTCCTGTCGCGGCGTGGTTGCGCGGCCGGCTACTGTAATCTGATGCGGCCCGATGCCGTGGCTCAGCTCATGCGCCAGAATATGTGTGAAGAATGCATCGAAGCTCAGGTCCTTCTGGCTGGCGGGCGAGAGCACGCGCTTGGCGATCGGCTCCAGCGTGGAGTGAAACTTGGCCTCCTGCACGTTCTTCAGCATCACCCGCTTGCTACCCTTGAGCGTCACGACGCGTTCGTCATTTGGGAGATTATAGGCGGCGGTTTGGACGGCGTGCGCTGCATCGCCCGCGTCGAACACTTCGTTCACCACGCGAATAGGCGAACTGGCGCCGAGTTTCGGATTGCGGTATCCCGGATCGAGGGGCAGGTTGTTCTCCACTTCCTGCAAATGATCGGCGAAAAATCTCAGCTTGGCGGTCTCGGCGTCGTCGCGCACGTTGACGTAGGCTTCGAACGCAGCCTTGTATCCGAAAATGTCGTCGTTATAAGTTTCATACGGGCCGATTGTGATATCGAGCGGAGCGTCCAGATCCATCCACGCGATGTCGCTGTCGTAGTAATCGTTGGAGCGGAAGGCCGCCGCACGCGCGGTCAAGAACTTCTTGAGTGTGGCATTGCCGGTCAGCGCCGCTGCTTCCTCCAGCAACTTCGCGGATTTCTCGAGATCCGCGCGATACTCCTGGCTATAGGGAACGGCGTGCAGCTTGCGATTGGAGTCGCGATGAATCACAGTGAAGAAACCTTCGGCCTGTTCGCGGTCTGTTTTCGAAAGCGTCTTCACCCAGGCTTCGAACTCCTCCCGCGTCATGTCTGGGGGATAAAAGTTAGCGCCCGGAAGCTTTTTGGAAGGAACGTCGGGGACAAAGGCCTCATGGTCATCGATCTCGGACCAAGGAGATTTGTTCAGCCAGAAATATTCCAAGCGCGCTTTGTTGAGCCGCGTTTCGCTGTGGCCCAGTGGCGATGCGTCCCGCCGCAGTTTATCGTAGAGCGCGTGGTTGCCGCTCCACATTTGCGTTAGGAAAATATCGTTCAACACCCGCGCGGCTTCAATCAGCTTCCCCAGCGCCTGGCGGTCGCCCGGCGAGAGCTTGGAGACGTCCACGCGAAGCTCGGTGGGCTGGAAACGCGCGATCATTTTTTGAAGTTGCGCAAGGTCGGGGATGGCGGCAGTAGCGGCAAGCATGGGAATAATGAGGAGCAGAAATCTCTTCACTGTCCGCCATGCTAACACGAGCTTTCCGGTTATCGAGGTGGACAGCGTTTACAAGGCGCAGCGCCAGCGGGAAACGCCATAACCACCGAGCATAGTTGCTAGCAGCGCGGCGAAGACCGTCCACCGTGGTTCGGGAGTCGGAGTGACGTCGGCACTCAGATACAGCTCCAAGTTAGTTACGTTCAGGTCGTCGCCGAACGAACCGAAGGCGCCGGCCCCCGCAGAAGCATCTAATTGGTACATTCCCGGTTGCACAACCGTGGAAAGTGGCGAGCTATCTAGAGGAAGCGTTAGAATGACGTTCCCGTCCGAATCAAGCAGTTCGCCAACGTTAGACGCCGAACCTAACAGGGACCCGCCGACGAGAACCACAGATTCCTGATTAACGTAAAAGCTGACAGCAATTTCGTCGTTCTCGCTGGCACTGTAGAAAGGAGCAGTAACGGAATAGCCGCCGG
>JBEKRO010000102.1:0-22575 GCA_049518655.1 Bryobacteraceae bacterium
TGGCCTTCAGGCTGGGTGGGTGACTCTTGCGGGTTTTGGGCATTGACTCTCCTCTATTTTCAATGCCGCCCACCATCTAAGAAAAGGCCGTTTTCGTGTCCAAGAAATGGGGTCCACTACAACCTTCTACGAGCTGCATAAAACCTTCTTCTCCTTACCTCTGAAATTCAGCATCGTCGGCCGCTCATCGATTCGGGGTAATTCCATGGTTGGAGATGCTGGCCCCTATATGGACCCCCCTAATCACTTCAACGCCTGCATTTAGTACGTCGAGCGATCTCGATGACTAAATTGCAGCAAATCGGAACGTGGGGCGCAAGGGGTGGTAGGAACTATAGCCATTCAGGTAGTACGTTAAGTTTAGGAGATGGGCTGGGGTATATCCCCTAGCGGGGCGTGGGCTTTGGGATCCGGAATGTGAGGCGTTTCTTGAGCGGCGGTCGTGAAGTCGGGATGGTAGCCCAGCATCCAATCAGCCATGCGCTGCGCATCCGCCGCTACCCTGAAAATTTCGCGTTTGTCGTCCCGGAGTTTCTTCAGCCAGTCCGCGATGTAGTTCGCGTGCTCCGGGATGTCGGCAGGGATGCCAAGCTCACCAGCGATGGATGCTGACGCTCCGTGATTTGTTTCGATGGTGCCCGCATGAGCGGAGAATTTGCCTCCATTCGGCGTGCGTGTCAATTTAATGTGAAGGTGAAGATATGCCATCTCGAAAGCCATTGAGCCTGGAAAGTTTTGATAACCACCTGATGGACGGGCTCAGTTTCTGCAGGAGAGTCTACGCAATGTTCGATCAGATTAGGGCAGATAAGGGTGGGATCGAACGTTTGCGGATGCTGGCATCAAAGACAGAAAAGCGGCTGTCGGAGGAACTTATTCCGCTCGCGCATTTCATCCAGTCCCGGTATCGGGAGGGGTATAGATTGAAGGTGCGATGGCGGGCCGGGAATCAATCATATGATGCGAAGATCCTAGCCTCGGGGGTGCTTGTGGATCAAGCCTTTCGACCAAAAGAGCTTACTGTCGAGATAACCACCGCAGTGCATGAGAAGGAGCATTTGGTCCGCGAGCATATAAATGCTGGCGAGGTGTCGTTTGGCCCGAAGAGCATGTCGAGGGATAAGGTCACCGGGAAGACGGTCTCGGTTGCGGAGGTCAATCGTCGCGACGAAACGCCTCGGGAATTGGCGGCGCAGATTCTTATTGCATTGGAGAAGAAGAAAAAGAAGAAATATCCACGAAAGACGGTGCTGATCATCGATTGCATCCCGAATCTTCTGTTAGATGAATCGGAGTGGCAGGATGCGCTGGTCATCGTCAAACGGGAGATGGGCGACCATAAGTTTGGGGAAATCGTTCTAGTTGAGCGACGCGGGAATCGTGTAACTCTCGTTTGAAACGCTTAGAAGTTGTTTACCAATTAAGACGGATTTCAGCACACCTCCTCCTGAGCAATGCCGCCGAACGTTTCTTGCACGCGGGGGGAACGAAAGATGAATAAAACGAATGGTATCACTGGTGGCCGAGGTGGGGGTCGAACCCACACGAAGAGTGAACTTCGCCAGATTTTGAGTCTGGTGCGTCTGCCAGTTCCGCCACTCGGCCACTGCTGGCACGTTGCTAGTTTAACATCCGCCGCGCCCCCAAAGAGCGTGCCCCGCAGTGACCATGCCCCGCAGTGACCGTGTTTAGATAGGTTGATGTCTTTCCTCGACCTGCTGCTCGGCAAGCCGCTTGCCAATTGGGAGGAAACCGGCGAGCGCATCGGCCCCGCGGCGGGCATTCCCATCTTCGGACTCGACGCGCTTAGCTCCGCGGCCTACGGTCCGGAAGCCGCGCTCACCATCCTGATCCCGCTCGGCGCGCTGGGAGTTGCCTACATCGTCCCCATCAGTGGCGCCATCATTCTTCTGCTCACCATCGTCTACTTTTCTTACCGTCAAACCATCGATGCGTACCCGGCCGGCGGCGGATCCTACACTGTTGCGCGCGAGAACATCGGCGCAGGCGCGGGTCTCTTGGCAGCGGCTGCGTTGCTCATCGATTACGTGCTCACCGCAGCCGTTGGAATCTCGGCCGGAGTCGGCGCGCTGGTGTCGGCGGTGCCATCGCTGCTGCCGCACACCCTCGTGATGTGTCTCGGAATTCTCCTGCTGATCACCATCGTGAATCTGCGCGGTGTCAAGGAGGCGGGCGGCGTCTTCATGATTCCGACGTACCTTTTTCTGGGTACCCTGCTGATCACCATTCTGATTGGCGTGTTTCGGGCCCTCGCGTCGGATGGGCATCCCATGCCCGTGGTTGCTCCTCCGCCGATGCCCGCGGCCAGTGCGATGGTTGGTGCGTGGCTGCTGCTGAAAGCGTTCGCCAGCGGGTGTACCGCGCTCACCGGCGTGGAAGCCGTCAGCAACGGCGTGCGAGCCTTTCGCGATCCGACGGCGGAAAACGCCAAGAAGACGCTCACCGTCATCATCGGGCTCTTAATCATCTTGCTGGCAGGCATCGCGTGGTTAGTGAAGGCGTATCACATCGCCGCCACCGATCCCGGCGCCGCGGGCTACCAAAGCGTACTTTCGATGCTGGTGGCTGCGGTGGCGGGAAAAGGCGTGTTTTACTACGTCACCATCGCCTCCATTTTGCTCGTTCTCGCGCTTTCCGCCAACACCGCTTTCGCAGATCTGCCGCGCCTGTGCCGCATCATCGCCCTCGATGGCTACCTGCCCAGATCGTTAGCCAATCGCGGACGCCGCTTGGTCTTTTCCGAGGGGATTCTTGTTCTCGCCGGACTCACAGGCCTGCTGCTCATTCTCTTCGGCGGCGTCACGGATCGCTTGATTCCGCTCTTCGCGGTGGGAGCTTTCCTCGCCTTCACGCTCTCGCAAATAGGCATGGTGTTCCATTGGAAACGCGTGCGCGGCCCCCACGCCGGGCGCTACATGTTCATTAACGGACTGGGCGGGATCGTCACCGGAATCACGGTCTTGGTAGTGCTGGTCGCGAAGTTCATCGATGGCGCCTGGATCACGGTGCTCTTGATCCCAGGGTTACTGGTGCTGATGTACGCCGTCCATCGGCATTATGAACACGTGAGCCAGGAGATTGCGGATTCCACGCCGCTCGATCTCACCCATTTTCGTCCAGCGATGGTCGTTGTCCCGCTGGAACGCTGGAGCGCGGTATCGAAGAAAGCCCTGAGCTTCGCGTTATCCATTTCGCCGGACGTGATTGGATTGCATGTGAACTGCGAATGGACCGAGCAGCTGAAGAAAGAGTGGCTGGAGTTCGTTGAGAAGCCCGTTCAAGAGGTCGGCCTAGCCGCGCCCCGGCTCGTAATTTTGGACAACCCTTATCGCTACGTCAGCAGCCCGATCGTGGATTATGTATTGGGCCTGCAAAAGAAGGATCCGGACCGTCAACTTGCGGTCCTGATTCCGGAATTGGTGGAGAGGCACTGGTATTATTACTTCCTTCACAACCAGCGCGCGGCCGTGCTCAAGACGTTGTTGTATGTGCGCGGCAGCCAGCGCATCGCGGTGGTCAACGTGCCCTGGTATATCGAGTAGGTTTAAGCCCGCGATAATTCGGCGCGCGCAAGATTGAGGAACGCCGCGATGGCCCCGGAGTCGCGCGCATTCTGCCAGCAAACGGAGACCGTAGTTTCAAGCCCAGCGAGTTGCCGGTACTCCACCCCCTTCCAGCGGAACTTCCGGACACCGGCGGGCGCAATGGATACTCCCATTCCTGTCTCCACAAACGTCACCACGCTCTGCCATTGCGTGGCTTCCTGGACAATACGCGGTGTGAAACCGGCGTCCACGCAGAATGAGATGAGCTTGTCATAGAACGCCACGCCGACGTGGGGCGGAAATAACACGAACGGCTCTTTGGCCAATTGGCGGAGACGCAAGCGAGGGGCAGCCGCCAAGGGATGCGTTGCAGGGAGCACGGCAAACACCGGCTCTCGAAGAACTGTCTCGATCGGTAACGCGCCGCACGCCGTCACCTCTCGCAGAAAACCGATGTCCAGCGTTCCGGCCAGCAAGCCTGCGGCAATCGCGCTGGTGGACATTTCCCGCAGCACGAATCGCACGGCGGGGAAGCGCTCGCGATATTTGCGGATCACGGCGGGCAGGCGCGTCAGCATAACAGAAGGTGGCGTGCCAACGGTGAGCTGGCCCGTTTCGCCGCGTCCGGCCCGGCGGGTGTGATCGATGGCCTGATCCACCTCAGCCAGGATGCGCCGCGCTTCTTCCAACAACACCAGGCCAGCTTCGGTGAGCGTGGTTTTCCGCGGTTGTCTTAGAAAGACGCGATACCCAAGCTCGCGCTCCAGCTTCTGGATCTGTTGCGTCAGCGGCGGCTGCGCCATTCCAAGCCGCTCGGCGGCGCGCCCGAAATGCAGCTCTTCAGCCACCGCAACGAAGTACCGGAGCTGCCGCAAGTCCATATGAAAATCATATCGTCAACCGTTACGCCCTTAGCGCCCGCAAGCATGCCAGAATGGAGTCTACCCGCCCGCGTCCCCTAGGAGTTCGTGTGTCTACTATTCGACTATCTCTGCTGATCGCCGTTTTCATCGGCCAGCTTATCGGTGCAACCTCGCCCGATCATCCGCTCTATTTCGAAGAGCGATCGAGCGGACTATTTGAAACCCGAGCCGCCGGGCAATCGGTCATCATTCGCGCGGACCGGATTGAATTAGGCGGCGTCACGCTGCAGTTCCTACGGCCCTCCAGGAACGCACATCTTAAGGGCTTCGGCACGTCAGCGCCCAGCACCTACGTCACGCGCGGCCAGACGCTCAGCTTCCGGGCGTATCCTACGGCCCGGATCCGGCATCTCTATCCGGGAATCGATGTCGCATTCTATGGACGCCCCGGACATCTTGAATACGATCTGGACTTGGAGAGAGCAGCCAGGCCCGATCGCATCCGAATCCAGGTGAGCGGCGCACGCCAGGTCCGGCTGGACAACGACGGCAACCTGATTGTGGAAACGCTCTCGGGCGAATTGCGCCAACTGGCGCCGAAGGTGTTCCAAACCATTCACGGCGTTCGACACGAAGTTTCTGCCGCCTACGTCCTCCTCTCCGCCAACCAGATCGGCTTCCAGCTCGGAAAGCACGATGGGTCGATGCCGCTGACCATCGATCCAGTGATCGTCTACACGAAATACTACGGCGGCAGCGGTTCGGACACGGGCGGACCAGTGGCCACTGACGCGCAGGGCAACGTCTACGTGACTGGCAGCACCAACTCTGTCGATTTTCCATCCACCAACGGAAGCAAGGGCGCGCACCAGCCGCCCCTGATCGCGTTCTCCAATGCCGGCCAGACTGCGACTCCGCTGCCGGTGGATTCTCAGGTTTCGGTTACCGCCATTGGCGGAACGTCCGACGGCAAGGTGCTCTATGTGGCTACGCCGGATGGCATCTTCGTCAGCGGTAACAGTGGCGCCAGCTTCGTTCAAGCCGTGCCCTTGGTTGGTCCGTACGGAATACCGCCCGGAACGCCGGCGGTGCAGGCAATTTCAGTGGACGCCATCGACCCTTCGCGCGCCTTCATCGCCACCACAGCCGGCTTGTTCATCATGTCGTCTGCCGGCTTAGCGGCAGGCCAGAATGAAGTGGGCATGGCTGTCTCCGGAAGTGGCGCCGTGAATGTCAGCTCAGTGCAAATCAGCGCCGTGGATCATACCATCGCTTATGCCTCCACCGCTAATCCGAATAATTTCTACAAGAGCATTGACGCCGGTGGCACTTGGCGGCAGCTGAATCCCGCATATCCCGGTGAACCAGCGGCCGGGCCCTACAACTTCAATTCCATCACGTTCACCTTGACGCCGGGCGGCAGCGATCTTTACCTCATCGACGCCAACGCCATTTTGCTCAAAAGCACCGACGGCGGGATGACATGGCAGCAATTAGCGGGAAATCTCTATACTCCGAAATCGATTACGATCGATCCAAACAATCCATCTAATATTTATGTCGTCGACAGCGTTGGCGTGCAGATGAGCACCAATGGCGGCGTCAGTTTCACTACCATCACTCCGCCGTTCCCGGGAGGCGTCTATGTCCAGTCCTTTGCATTGGATTCGTCAACCGGCGATCTTTACTTCGCCACCTACAATCAAATCGAGGTCAGTGTGGATCATGGCGCAACCTGGAAGATGCTAGCGCCGCGCCTCAATCCTCATGTGTTGATCGGCTTGGGGAATCAGCTCTTCGCTGGAGTGGATTCTCCCTCGGTGCCGTTCGTGGTGAAGTGGAGCCCGGATGGCTCCCAGATGCTGTACTCCACCTTCTTTGGCGGCAGTTATTCCGATCAGATCGCGGCCATCACAGTGGACCCGCAAGGAGAAGCGATTATAGCGGGCACGACAACTTCGTCGGATTTTCCGGTTACGCAGACCATCTCCCCGGCGTCGCCGTCGACTACGAACAGCGGCTTTGTGGCGAAGTTGAGCGCGGATGGCTCGCAGTCGATTTATTCAAGTCTTCTCGGTGCATCGCAGGGCGTAACCATCAGCGGCGTTGCCATCGATTCAGCCGGAGCGCCGTACATCGTGGGCTCCACGCCATCGCACGACTTTCCAACCACCGCAAACGTGCCGCAGCCCAAGCTTCCTACTACCATGTGTCAGCGCACCAGCACGAACCCATTTATGCCCATTGCAGACCTGGCGACCTATGGATTTATGAGCAAGCTGAGCGTGGACGCAAGCAGCCTGGCGTACTCGACGTTTATCACCGGCTCATGCGGGAGCACGGTGCAGGGCATTGCCGTGGATGCAAGCGGCGAAGCCGTGGCGGTAGGTACCACGACATCGCCTGATTTTCCCGTTTCAGCAAACGCATATCAACCGACCTTCCCTGGCGGAGCTGCCGCCAGCATTACATATCCAAATCCGATTGATTTCGGATTCGTCAGCAAGCTGAGCGCAGCGGGTGACAAACTCGTCGCCAGCTCTTTCATTGGCGGCGGCTTTTTTACGGAAGCGAACGCACTGGCGCTGGATTCGTCGGGTGACGCTTACATCACCGGCTCCACGTGGGGCATCACTCCGGGCGCGACACCCGGCGCATATCAGACCAAGGTGAATACCGGTTGCCCTCCCACCTTTAGCATTGGTCCAGGGCCCGAGTACCCGTCCGGCGGCTCGGATGTTTTCGTGCTGAAACTCAATCCCGGGCTATCGAGCGCACAATATCTGACTTATCTGGGTGGCATATGCGACGACTCTGGAACCAGCATCGTGTTGGAGCCCTCCGGCAACGTGTGGGTAGGCGGTGGCGCCTCGCAAGGTTTTCCACTGGTCGCGCCGTATGAATTGAGCTTAAGTGGAGCGTTTGTCAGCGAATTCAGCGCCGACCTGTCTCAGTTGTTGTTCTCGAGCTACAGCGACGGCGCCTCTCTTGCAATCGATCCCAGCGGGGCGATCTATGTCTCGGGCACCGCCCAATACGCAACCAGCGTGCATAAGAATGGCGGCTACCAGTCTGGGAACACGGCCGCTCTGGTGAAGATCGATCCAACGGGCACTCCGCCGGTGATCATCACCTCCATTGGGCCTACCTCAAGTGCCGTCGCAATCCCGTCCGTGTTCAGCTACGGAATCGCCCCCGGCGAATTGATCAGTATCGTCGGACAACATTTAGGACCCAGCACTACCGTGATGGCCCAACTCGATTCAACGGGCGGGCTTCCGTTCCAGGTGGGCGCCACTAGCGTAGCGTTCGATGGATACATTGCGCCCCTGATCTCGGTGCAGGACGGATTGATTGTTGCCTTCGCGCCCTTTGAGATCAGCGCCACTTCGGAAGTAACCGTCACGGTAGACGGGCAAAAGTCGAACTCGGTACGAGTCGCCGTCACGCCCGTCGCGCCGTATTTCCTGGCGATCACCAATCAAGACGGTACGGCCAATTCAGCCACCCATCCTGCGCCGCAAGGCTCGGTGGTCACTTTCTACCTGACGGGACTTGGCTTGACGTTTCCGTTGAGCCAGGACGGCAGCGTCAGCGCAGCGCCGCTTCCCGTACCCGTGACGCCTGTAACCGCCTACATAGACGAAAATCAGGTGCAGCCGCAGTTCGTAGGCGCTGCCGATGGGCTGGTAGCGGGCATTACCCAGGTGAACCTGCAGGTACCAGTTGCCACCTATTCTTCGAATCCGGTGAACGTCTCCATTGCCGCCGCCGTGGGACCACTTTATGTCGGACAGTAGCGCCGTCGTTGGGTATAATGCGCCACGATGAACAACCCAGCGAGAGTGACTCCGATGATGACGGCATCTTGCGGCCAAGTGTATTGCGCATCGGTTCCGGTGGCGAGTCCGAGGAAGAAGCAAAATACCAGATGCGTGCAGAACACTTCCAAAGATGCGCGCCCCAGTGTAGCTAGCCGGCGGCCCAACCAGGTTTCGGCCAATGGCGATCCATACTTCACCAGCAGGATGCCGATGGCCACCGCATCGATCTGCCGAAGGATCCCCAGCCTCCATTTGTTCACCAGAGCGTCGAATAACACTGGGCCGGTGAGTACATCAAAAGCCGTGTGCCGGCAGACGAACAGAGCGGCCGCTATCGCGGCGCTCGACAGGACCACCCATCTCGGAATTCGAAACTTAAAAAAGAGCGAGGCTGCTTCGGAGCTGCCGAGGTACAAGCCGGCAGTCCATAGAAATTGCCATCCGAACAAATCGAACGCGCCTGTTTCGTTGAGTGGGATTGGAAATCCGAAATGTGCCGCCGCATAGACCCACCCGCGTAAGTTGAACTGCGCCAAGAGCCAAATGGAGCCACTCCCGGCCAACACCGGACCCCCATCCCCATCGTTTCGCAATTCGCATGAGGAACGGAGTGAGAAGCATGAAGACGATGTACATCGGAAGGATGTCCAGAAGCGGCGGATTGTAAAAGCAACGCTGGCGCGGCGATCAGTGCGGCCTTCGGATGCTGCAAGTAGAAGTCCAGCAAATTCTGAAGGGGCACTCGATGGAAGTAGCCGGCCGCCGCGGCACAGATAGAGAATGCAAATCCGAGCAGCACTAGGTGGTAACCATAGATTCGAACGATGCGGCGCCATAGTTTTTCGCGTGCCACTGACCTCCCGTACCTCTCTGAAGCGCCTTGCTGAACCCGTCCCACCAGGATTGCGGCCAGAAGAATAAAACCTTCCGCGGCCGAAACGCACCCCACCATTTGATTCGAGTACGGGCTGATGTGCGTGGGTAGATGCGTTAACGTCATCCACACCAAAAGAAAGCCGCGCAGCGTGTCGAGTTGCGGCAGCCGCTGGAAGTCTTTACGCGGCTTTACGGAAGATTCTTCCGTGTGGAGCTCGGTAGCCAGGGTCAATACGCCCACACTTAGAAGATCGCTCCCGGTCGTCCCGGGTTTCGTCATAGATTGTGATATGCCGCGCATATGGATTGATCGAGATTCGAGTATTGGATATCTTCTTCGCCCGCGGCTTAAGCTCCGGTTATGAGTCCCACACAATCGCTCCCACAAGTTGAATCGATCGCGCAAAAAGAGCAGAAGTTCCTCTTGCAGATCTACGACCGCTACCCGCTGGTCGTAACCAGAGGCTGCGGGTGCTATGTCTTCGACACGGAAGGGAATCGTTATCTGGACGCTATCGCCGGGATCGGAGTGAACGCGCTTGGCTATTCACATCCCCGCATCATCGAGGTGCTAGTGGAACAGGCCCAGCAATGCATCCATACGTCGAACTTGGTCTACCATCAGTATCAGGGCGAACTGGCCGAGCGTTTGTGCGCGATCAGTGGATTGGACCGAGCATTCTTTGCAAGTTCGGGGACCGAGGCTATGGAGGCCGCGCTCAAAGCCGTGCGCGCGCAGGGACGGGCGCTGCATCTCAGAAAAACCAAGTTGGTGGCGCTCAACAATTCCTTTCACGGAAGAACCTTCGGATCGCTGGCGATTACGGGGCAGCCCAAGTATCAGCGGCCTTTTGGCCCTCTGGCTCCGCAGGTGACCTTTGTCGATCCGAACGACAACATCGGCCTGGCGAAGGCGGTGACCGACGACACTGCCGGGATCATCCTGGAGCCGGTGTTGGGCGAGGGCGGCATCTTTCCGCTGACCGCGGAATTCCTGCATCTCGCGCGCGAACTGGCTTCGCGCCACCATGCTCTGCTGCTGGCCGATGAAACACAATGCGGGTTGGGGCGTACCGGCCGCTACTTCGCGTATGAATGGTCCGGTATAAAGCCGGACATCGTGGTTACGGCAAAGCCGTTGGCGGCCGGACTTCCGTTGGGTGCGACTCTGTTCACGGAGCAAGCCGCGCAAGCGCTGCCCTTGGGACTGCACGGAACTACGTTCGGCGGAGGGCCGCTGGCTTGTCGAGTCGCAATCGAGTTTCTGTCCATATTGGATGAACTGCTGCCCAACATCCGCCTGATCGGCGATCGGTTGCGTGGAGGATTGGAGGAAATCCGCCGCCGTCGTCCGATCGTGACGGAAATTCGCAGCGCTGGACTGATGCTCGCGATCCAGCTATCGCGCCCCGGACACGATCTTGTGATTCGGGCCCTGCAGCGCGGTCTATTGCTGAACTGCACGCATGACACGGTGCTGCGTCTTCTACCGCCATACATTCTCTCGAGCGAACAAGCCGACGAACTACTCCGAATTCTCGATGATGTCCTCGCTGTATGATCGCGCTGCTATGCTGGATCGTATGCAACTGGGCATGATCGGTTTGGGACGAATGGGCGCGAACATGGTGCGCCGGCTGATAAAGGGCGGGCATGAGTGCGTCGTTTTCGACATGAATCCCGGCAACGTCGCGCAGCTTGGCAAAGACGGCGCCACAGGATCGAGCTCGCTCGATGACTTCCTGAGCAAGTTGAAACCGCCGCGCGCGGTTTGGCTGATGGTTCCGGCTGCCGTAGTGGATCAGACGCTCGATCAGCTTGCATCGCGTATGCAGAAGGGCGACATCGTCATTGACGGCGGCAATTCGTATTACATCGACGATATTCGCCGCGCCAAGGAACTGCAGCCGAAGGGCGTTCACTACGCCGATGTCGGCACCAGCGGCGGCGTGTGGGGCCTGGAACGCGGTTACTGCCTGATGATCGGCGGCGAACCCGATATCGTGAAACACCTGGATCCGATCTTCAAGACGCTGGCGCCCGGACGCGGCAATATCGAGCGCACCCCCGGACGCGAGAAGGTTGGTGGCACGGCCGAAGATGGCTACTTGCATTGCGGACCCGTGGGCGGCGGCCACTTCGTGAAGATGGTGCACAACGGAATCGAATACGGCATCATGGCCGCTTACGCCGAAGGCTTGAATATTTTGCATCACGCCAACGTCGGCAAGACGGCGCGGGAATCCGATGCCGAGACCAGTCCGCTGCGCAATCCTGAGCATTACCAGTACGATTTCAACCTGGCGGATGTTGCCGAGGTATGGCGTCGCGGAAGCGTGGTGGCATCCTGGCTGCTGGATCTCACCGCGATTTCATTACTGGATCAGAAGTCGTTCGAGAAGTTTTCGGGCCGCGTTTCCGACTCCGGCGAAGGGCGTTGGACCATCAACGCGGCGATTGACGAGTCAACGCCCGTTCCGGTTTTGAGCGCCGCGCTGTTTCAGCGCTTCGACTCGCGCGGCGAGAGCGATTTCGCCAACAAACTGCTGTCGGCGATGCGTTTCCAATTTGGCGGACACATCGAGCGCACTTCGGGCGGATAGAGCACGATTCATCGGGTTGTCGCGACGGCATGCGGCCGGATTTCGTCACGCGCGCCAATGAGCACGGGCTCAAGATCCCGAACCTCCGCCGATTCCTGGCCGAAGGCGCATATTCCGAAGGTGTCACCGGCGTCACTCCCACCATCACATAAGGGTATTTGCCGGATCGGCCGGAGATGCGCTCGTCGTTTTTCATCCTGGGTCGGGGCACTGCGGCCGGCAAATATCTGGGCCTCATCGACATGCGTCAGATTGCGCCGACACTCGCATCCATCTTGAGCGTGAAGCTTGAATCGGCCACACAGCTGGTCTTAGCGATCTCAACGAAGTAACCCACGCACGAGATTCATCTGTCATCTCCGCGTAACGACTTATAAACATTCGCTTGCTAGGATCGCCGAGAGGTCAATATGAGGCGATTCCCTTATGCCACTCTGTTCTTAGTGTTTCTGCTCACGGCGTCCGTGTTGTTCGCCCAATTTGAAACTTCCGAAGTGCTTGGCACGGTGCACGATCCCTCCAATGCCAGCCTGCCGAATGCAACGGTTACCCTGACCAATCAGGAGACGGGCATCGAAGCCAAGACATCCACCAACGAAAACGGCGAATACGATTTTTTCAACGTCCAGATTGGCCTTTACACCGTGAAAGTGGAGCACCCCGGGTTTTCCATAGCTGCCGCGCCGGACATTCGAGTGCAAGTGAACGCACGCCAGCGCGTCGACATCGTCCTGCAGGTGGGAGTGGTTTGGGACACCGTGAACGTCACCTCGGCGGCGTCGACGCTGACGACCGATTCGAGCGAGCACAGCCAGGTGATCGGCACGCAAGCTACCGTGGAATTGCCGCTAAACGGCCGAGACCCCACCGACCTGGCGCTGCTTGCCACCAACACCGTGAAATCGCCCATCTCAATTTCGTTCGGACCCACGGGTACGCCGCGAGAGGGCGCATTCAACGTGAATGGAATGCGCAGCACGTACAATTTCTTCCTGGTGGATGGAATGGACAATACCGCCTATGGCACCAGTAACCAGGGATACTCGGCTCAAGTGGTGCAGCTTTCGCCGGATGCACTCGCCGAGTTTCGTGTGATCACCAGTAATTACAGCGCTGAGTACGGGCGCGTGGGCGGCGCAGTGGTGAACGCGGTGATGCGGTCCGGTACGAACCAGTTTCATGGATCGGCCTATGAGTTCCTTCGTAACACCGATCTAAACGCCGCCGGATACGACTTCGCTTCGGCGGTCTTCGTCAAACCGCCGCTTCAACGGAACCAGTTTGGCGTCACGATCGGCGGCCCGTTCATCAAGAACAAACTATTCTTCTTCGCCGACTACGAGGGTCTGCGCCAGTTGCAGCATTATTTCAATTTCGACTCGATACCCGATGCCAACGATCGCGCGGGAATTTTGCCGGTGCCCGTGTATGATCCGCTGACGAAGACGCTCTATCCCGCGAACACTCAAATTCCGATCTCCACTCTGAACCCGTTCGCCGCCGCAGTGCTCGGCGCTCTGCCCGCACCGAATGGACCGGGTCGCCCGAGCAATTACGGAGACCTGCTGCTCATTCGCGATTACGGCGACAAGTACGATGCGAAGATCGACGGCCAAATCAATGACCGGATGTCGGTATTCGTACGATTTAGCCAGCGCAAGGATCTCGACTATTATCAGCCCGATATCCCGGGTCCTTCGGGCGGCGATGGCAATGGTTACATCCACAGCATCGATCAGAACGCTTCCATTGGTTACACCTGGACGGTGACAGCATCGTCGGTGTTGGAGGCTCGCTTTGGGTTCGATCACGTGCTGGCGGGAAAAGAACCGGCGTATCTGGGCGGCCCCAGCATGGAAGCTCTTTACGGTATTCCCGGACTGCCGACTTCACCCGACTTGACCGGCGGGTTGAACTCGCAGAACATCAGCGGGTTTTCCCAACTCGGGCGGCAAACCAGCAATCCGCAGTTTCAGAACCCGACCTCGTTCGATCCCAAGTTGAATTACTCCTGGATCAAGGGCCGCCATTCTATTAAGTTCGGGTACGAGTTCCTGTCCGTGCGGACCGAAATCCTGGACGTGAATCCGCTGTACGGTGAAGACCAATACACGGGACAGTTCAGTAAGCCCACCTGTACGGAACTCGGGCAAGCGGCGGGCTGCGCTATCGCGAGCGACGCCACCAGCTACAATCTCGCCGATTTCATCTTCGGTACGCCCAGCATCATCAATCTAGGAAACAACGCTGTTGTCAATCTCCGCCAGCACGTGAACTCCCTGTACGCGCAGGACGATTTTCGCGTCACGCCGAAGCTCACGTTGAACCTCGGACTGCGCTGGGAATACGCCACGCCGCTCTATGAACGCGACAATAACTATTCGAATTTCGATCCGGCCACGGACACTATGATCACGGCCAGCAGCGGCAGCATCTATAACCGTAGCCTGGTTCACCCCGACTATCGAGATTTTGGGCCACGGCTGGGCTTAGCCTACAGCTTCGATTCGAAGACCGTGATCCGAGCAGGCTATGGGATCAGCTATTCCTTCTTCAATCGCGTCGGAAGCGCGCTGGAAGGGATCAATGCGCCGCAAGCGCTGTTTGGCGTCATCAACCAGTCGATTCCCGCGGGCGGCGCCGTGCCTGCCGGCTTCCTTACTACGCAGAACAGCTTCACCACTGGCATCGACAATCCCGCAAGCTTCAATCCGGCGAACTCGAACGTGGTCTATATTCCGCCCAACAGCAAATGGCCCTACATTCAGAACTGGTTCTTCTCAGTTCAGCGCGAGCTGGGGCTGAACACCGTACTGGAAGTTGCCTACAACGGCAATCACAGCTTGCGGTTGCCGATCATCGCCGACTACAACGAGGCTTCTCCGAACCTTCCCGGCCAATCGCTCGGCGTGCAGGCGCGAGAACCTATTCCGACCTACGGCCCCATCACGTGGGTGGATCCAGCGGGCGACAACGACTATAACGGGCTTTCGGTGCGGCTGGAGCATCGCTTTTCGCACGGATTGTATTTGCTGAATTCCTTCACCTGGGGCAAGGCATTGGGCGACTCTGAGCAGGCGCTCGAGTACTTCTCCGGTTACGTCGAAGCCAATCCGCAGAACATTCACGACCTGGCGGCTGAGCGGGGCCCTTCCAGCTTCGATGTGAAGCTGAATAACGTCACCAGCGTGGTGTACGAACTCCCATTCGGAAAAGGCAGGCAGTTCGCAGCCAGCGTGAACCCCTTCCTGGACGCCATCATTGGCGGATGGGAGCTCAATACCATCAACACCGCCCACACCGGACAGCCGCTGAACGTCTACTACAGCCCGTCGTCGGCGTATGCTGTGAGCGGGCTTTCGAACGATTATCGAGGCGAACCATTTCTGCGCCCCAACGCATTGGGCAGCGCGATCAGCCAGAGCACAGCGCAGATGCTCAATACCTATTTCGCCGGATACACGTTCTCCGTCCCACCGTCCGCCACCGATCCATTCGGCGATCTGGGACGCAACGCGTTTCGTGCTCCCAGCTTTGAGCAGTGGGACCTGGGCGTCGACAAAAACTTCCGGATTCACGAGGACATTCACGTGCAGTTCCGCTCGGAGTTCTTTAACGTACTCAACAACGTGAATTTCGGCATTCCGAATACGATCAGTAACAACAGCGCCTTTGGCCAGATTCGCAGCACTTATCCGGCGAGGCAGATCCAGTTCGCGCTCAAGCTGCTGTTTTAGTTTGTGGCGCCGAATCCTATTTGTCCCCGGCAAATTCGCCGCCGAATTTGACGGTCGAATCCACAGTGTAGACCTTCACGCCGGCTGCGACCGGGCGAAGCATCTGCAGGACAATCGCCTCGCCCTGGGTCTTGATGCCGAAGTGCGTGCTCTCATCGCGCTGCACCGGGAATTGGCGGGAAGCGTAGGGCGGAATCAGGACGTCAAACGCCTTGGAGCAAACCAGCGTCAGTTCGGGCGAAGGATGGCCCGCCGTTGGGACTGAGTACAGGTTGCCGGCCGAATAGCAGAGCGACGCTTGGGCGGCGCGCTCGGATGTATTCACCACCGAAATCATGTTTCCCTGCATTTCTTCTATATCGCCGGAGAACCAAGGATTGCGCGTGGGATAGGAAAGCTGGCGGGGCGTGCTGCGCAACTGATTATCAACGGTACACTCGCTCAAGCCTGCCACGGCGATTACCGGCGAAAGTTTCGGCGAAGGAATACGCTCGCGCACCTTGAGCCAGCCTTGGCCCGATTCGTCGTCGATCTCCAGCCGGTGCGCCACGCTCTCGCCAGCGCTCAAGTGCAGCGTCATATCGTTTAACCCGGCCAGCCCAACCAATCCGCCGCCCGCTCGATGCGCCTCAATTTCGACCGTTACCATCCGATCGCCAAGGTTCGACAGCGTCACGCTCGACCAGCAGTTAGCGCCGTAATCGAGCGAAGGCAAAATGCTGGTGACGACGCGCTCCGGATCCGCCGCCTGGATGCTTGCCGCCATCAGGATCAGAAGCAAAATGCGGGCCATCAGTCTTCTTTTCGGCTGTTTCGTCAAGAAACTCCAGCCAGCGCGGCCCGAATCGCGGTCTGGGCTCGCCGCATATTCTCTTCGTCTGGATGTGCCTGCCGAGGCCAGAAGAAGCCCCGTAGGCCGTCCTTCTTCCGCCGCGGCACAATGTGGACATGCAGGTGCGGAACGCTCTGGCTGACGCGATTGTTGATGGCGACAAACGTTCCTTCGGCCTGCATGGCCTGTTCGACGGCCCGCGCGAGTAACTGCACATTGCCGAAAAACGGTCCCACGAGATTGGCCGGAAGATCCGCCAGCGTTTCATAGTGGGCCTTGGGAACCAGTAGCGTGTGCCCAATAAACAATGGCCGATGGTCCAAAAACGCGATCGACAAATCATCTTCGAATACAACGTAATTGGCGTGCAGGGCGATCTGGCAGAACCGGCAACTGGCGCTCGCGGACATTAATTCTCGATGGGACCTTCGCCGCGGCTCAGAGCGGTGATGATCTGCTCGCGGCGCTCGGACGCTGCTTTCAGCGCCGACTGCAGGGAGTAAAAGTACACCAGCACGCCGATCACGCCGCCGACAAACAAGGTACCGAAAAAGGCCCACTCGGTATCGAACGCATAGCGCGCCAGGTAAGCGAGCGCCACAGGCGCCAGCGTTATAGGAAAGCCGAGCATCAAAAGGGCCTGCGTGCGGCTCTGCGCGGCTGTCTTCATGGTCTTCACCGGATTCACGGCGCGCGGATTATAGAGGGAGCTCACGTTCCCGACAGCCAGGATGAAAAGAGTGATGACGCACGTGACCGCCACCGCTTCCAGGATCTGACGTCCGCTGAGAGGCAGCCGCAACAAAGCGCATACCAAGGCGATGGCAATGATCTCGATCAGAACCAGAAACGCCGCCGCAAGATTCTTCCCGGCCAGAACAGTAGACATTTTTACGGGCACTAGAAAGTAAACTTGCGCGGCGCTACGGTCGAACCCGAAGCAGTTCCAAAACAGCGCGTCACTTAACAACAGGATCGCGTAGATGCTCACCATCGTGAGATAGTTGTCGCTGAGAAAGCTGCGCTCGGTGCTCAGGCGGCCGAATGCGATGGGCGCCCAGATGAGCAAGCCGAACGAGAACCCCATCAGGAAGACTAAACGGAATCGCGGTGCGCGGCTCAGGAATCGCAGCTCTTTTTCGATCAGCGCGGCGAGCGGATCCCGAAAGACCGCATTCGGTAATTGATACCACCACTCCAGCCGGCTGACGCGGCGTCGCGTGGACGGGCCTCGGGCGGAAGCTTCGGCGGCGTCGAACCGGAGCCCGCGCTCAAACTGGGTGCGTCCGAAGACATAAGCGGCCAAGGTCCAAGCCAGCAGAACGCCTAAACTCATCCACGAGAATTCGCCGAGCGCCAGGCGCGCCGTTGCGGTCCACGGAAAGATGGCCGAAGGTTCGCCGC
The DNA here is from genome assembly GCA_049518655.1 of Bryobacteraceae bacterium. Taxonomy (GTDB): domain Bacteria; phylum Acidobacteriota; class Terriglobia; order Bryobacterales; family Bryobacteraceae; genus Palsa-89. Next base: position 17,706 of record JBEKRO010000102.1, read on the forward strand.
CGAAAAACTGCCGCATCCGCGTTTCGGATGCCCGGAAGAATATCAACTGAGGGAGCGCCGCGGCGAGGACAAACAGGAACACTACAATCTCGCGCGACCGCTTGTGGGCCATCAGGCGGACCAGCAGATCCCGGATGCCGGTGGAGCAAAACAGGTTGAAGACGACGAACAGCGCCAGCGAGAATGGCGCACCGTGCGGAACATTGGGATTCAAGAAAAGGCCGGTGGCCGCGCCAATCAGGATCAGCAACATTTCCCCGCCGGTGGAGATGCGCAGGATCACTTCGATGGCGAACAGAGCACGCTTCGGAATGGGATAGACCAGCAGCTTGCGCAGGTCGAGCGAGGACCCCATGGACGTCAGCAGGACCGGGATCACCTGCCAATAGAGAAAGCACAGCAGCATTGCGCCCGGAAGAATTTTGTGGAACGCTTCCAGCTCGCCGGGCTGGGACAGTAGCACGGCCGCGAGCACAGCCAGATAGGCGAAGGCTCCATACCAGACGGCCGTCAGAACGCTGGTGAAGAGCAGCCCGCCGAGATTGGCGCGCGGAAGGTGGTTGCGCGTGCTGCGCCACTGCGCCCAGACGATTGCGCCGACTTGGTTCCACATTCCTCTTTAGTCTGCTCTTCTTTAGTCTGCGCTTCCGCCGGTGGACTTGGCAATGGGCTGGACCGGTTGGAGACGGGGGTAATAAGTGGGGTTTTGTCGCATCAGGTGTTGTGCGTGGCGCTCGATTTGTTCTTTTGAAAAAACGAAGCCAGCTTCTTTTGAAAAAACCGCGGGTTCCCAGGGAAGTCCTTTGTGCTGATGGCGCAGGAAGAGTTCGGCCGCTTCGGTGAGCTGGCGGCGCTCCAGGTGACGGCGCTCGTCTTGGATCGTGCGGAGTTGATCGAGTGCTTTTTGGAACTGGCGGGAGAGGCGCGAGCCGTGGAGTCCGAGCGTGGCCAGCATCGGGACTAGGGTTTGGGGGTTTGGGTTTTGGGAGAACAGCTCGGCTTCGAGAAGCGGGATACGGTTGAGGCGCCAGGCGGTGTTGGCGATTTCGTGGACCAGTTGAGTTTCGGTGGGTGTGGCGGGGGCGTACTCATCGAGAAATTGCTGGATGTGGCGCTGGTAGGTTTCGGGGTTCTCGTTGGGCAAGACTGCGGTGTGGGCAGTGAGACCATGGCGCAAGGCGTTGAGGGACGAACGTTGCTTGCCGGGTTCGGTTCGAGGACCGGTGGAGTGGAGGGAGTTGGCGCGGTTGGTGGCGGCGCGGCGGCCTTCTATTGGGTTCGCGCAAAGCGGGGTGCGGCGCGGGCTGGTTTCTGGTTCGTTTTGTGGTGCGCGCCGCACCCTTTGCGCTTCTGGGTCGGTCGCCGGCGCTTTTGAGTAAGTCGCCGGCAAGGAAGGCGCGGGTGAGCCTATTTTTTCTGCATCGAGCTGCGGGCACACGCCTCTGCGGGCTAGCCAGCGCTGGACGGGATCCGTAGTGGTTGGTATTGGTTGAGCTTGGGCTGCTGTTGCCATTTTTCGCACCTCGGCTAACGAGATAGCACGGCTGGGGATGCAGCCGACCGGCGGGTGGACATAGTTCGTTGAAGGGGAAATAGAAAGCGCGGGCCGAAGTTGGTGATTGTAGGAGCGGATACCGTGGCTCCTGGGCTGCTCGAAGATGCGGGAGAATATAAATGGAGCTGCGATATGGATCAGTCCACAATCATAGCTAAACTGCGAGAACACGAAAGCGAACTTAAAGCCGCTGGTATCGAGCACCTGTTCCTGCACGGCTCTTACGCAAGGGGGACGGCCGTCCGTGAGATATCGGATGTGGATGTCATAGCGGAATTCTCTCCTGGACGGCGTCTGTCGCTGTTGGACATGGTCGCCCTCGAAAACCGCTTGGCTGACGTGCTGGGCGCCCGCGTGGATCTGTCGCCGGCAAAAGGGCTCAAGGAGCCAGTTGCCGCCAGAGCTTCGCGCGAGGCCGTGCTTGCCTTTTAGGGAACCTGCACTTTCCCTGCGAGACATCATCGAAGGCATCGACATGATCGCCCAGTTCGTGCAGGACATGGATTTGGAGGCGTTCCGGGAAGACCCGAAGACGGTTGCCGCAGTGGAGCGCAAGCTCCTACTTATCAGCGAGGCAGCGGTGCGGCTGGGAGATGATGCGGAGCGTCTGTGTCCGGGTCTACCATGGCGCAACATCCGCGGCATTGGCAACTGGCTCCGGCATCGATATGACAGGGTGGATGTCGAAACAGTTTGGAATACCGTGGTTGATAATCTTCCACCGCTTAGAGCTGGTGTTCTGCGCGCGCTGACCTCGCCTTCGGAGCCACCGCCAGCGTGATCACGAACCTGCTGAAGAACGAGGGCAGAGCTAAGACCGTTCGGTTGCTCACCTTAACGCGCACGAGGAGCAAGTCATGAAGGTTTTCATCGGCGGATCGCGGGCGGTTTCCAAGCTGAACGCGGTTATTCGCGGGCGTCTGGACGACCTCATGAAGCGCGGCTGTACCATTCTCATTGGCGATGCGAACGGCGCGGATAAGGCCGTGCAGACGTACTTCGCAAAGAAGCACTACGACAAGGTTATTATCTTTTGCATGGAGCAGTGCCGAAACAACGTTGGGGTTTGGCCGACGCGCCGCATTGAGCCGCCAGCGGGCAGCAAGGGGTTCAGCTACTACGCGGCGAAAGATTTCGTCATGGCGGACGAAGCTGAGTGCGGCGTGATGTTGTGGGATGCCAAGAGCAAGGGGACGCTACAAAATATGCTGAACCTCATCGGTGCGGGTAAGCGAACGCTGGTTTACTTCGCCCCGACGAGGGATTTTCATGTTCTGGCAAGTCAGCAGGAGTTGAAGGCCCTTCTTGCGCGCTGCGAGAGGCGGGATATTGACAGCGCCACCCGTGCGCTTGGGCTTAGGACGCCGCTCGATCAGAGCAGCTTGCCCTTGACAATGCACTAGCCCCCGCTGTGTTTTTTTGGCACGGCGATGCCAAGTAGGAATTCTATTCTCGCGGGAGGACACTTGCGCGTGCTCTCTCGTTCCCGGTCCGGTCAGGCTCCCCGATCACCGCTATGTCCTTTATTTCCAATTTACCTTGTCTTCCCAAGCTAAACGGCAATCGGTACCTGACTCAACTGGCAAGATGGAGCACAGTGGGCGCTACCGCTTTTGTTTCGCGGACAATGAGTATCGATGTTGTCGGAAGTCAAACGCTCTTCGGCCCCCTTCCAATTCGAGCAATGTGGACGTGATCGTCGGAGATTCGAAACAGCCTTCGAGCGCGACCACGCATGATCGGCGTCCTCCTGTTAGAGGTTTGTTCTCCATTCTCAAAACGTAGTCGGCGTCACCGAGGACCGGAATGTTCGCGTTATGCGTTATGACCAAAATCTGCCGATTATGTTTAGCCTTCAGTATTTTGGGAACGATAAGGTTGACGACGTAGCTGTAGCCTAGTTCGTCTTCTGGCTGATCCAAAATCAAAGGAATCGAACGCGATTGCAAAGCGATGGTTAGCAGCGCAGCGCTCTGCTCGCCGGGTGAGAGCCCAGAGGCAAGTTCTGCGTAGACATTTTCCCCTTGGCGTTTTACTTGAATCCGGAGGACATCTGGACATGGCGCGCTCTGAAGCCGATTAAGACGTTCGATGTCGGTAATGATTGTGCGGAGCACAGCTTGGGTGTTGGGCGTTATGCCACAGAGCTCGGTCAGTCGCTTATCTTCAGCGTTTGCATTTGAAACCAATCCGTCTTTGAGAAGTGCAGCAGCCAACTCCCGAGGCAGTAAGGATTCTGCAACCCGCGTTATCTGTTCGTCAATATTCTTGATCTTGTTGTCTTTGCTGGAGACCTGATTGTATAGTTCCTGTAATGTCCGCTTGTATTCAGTGCGGTCCCCGGCAGTAGTAATGCTCAGTTGTATGTGTCCGTCAAGCGCCTCGGAAAGCTCTTTGGCTTTGGCGACTCGTGACGTTGTGATGCTACTTTCGATTTCTTCGAGACGCGCCAGATTGCCTGCTCTAGACTGCTCTTTCGTTTCAAGCTCTTCGCTAATCTTGATAGCTTGGGGCTCGGTCACGGTAGTTAGCCTTTGAATCTTGGCCCGAAGATCGCGCACGCGTGCTATCAATGCTTGCGGGGACTCAATACCTTCCTGGGCCAGCTTTCGGCTGGTCTCCGCCTCATGTTCCAGCCTCGACAAATCCCATTGCATTTCGAGCGGGGTGGTTGCTTCTCGAAGCTTCGCGCCGACCGAAAGGACTCTGCCGCGCAACACCGACAAGTCTTGTACGGCGGATCCGACTTCCGCCTGCCATTTCTTTAAAAGCTCCGCCTCTGCAACGTTCGCTAGGTCGACAATGGGCGCGGTGATGTTGAAAAGACTCCACAGTGGATCTTCTTCATCCCAGCCAGGTGGCGCACCGGACTTTGTGATGCGTTCAATGAGCGCCGTCACTTGGTCGTTAACCGACTTCAACGCGGAAGCCGCATCACCAGCGTTCGCCCATGGTGCCTCATCCTCCTGGTTTGGCAGCAAGGCTTCAAGCGATGCGAGTTCCTTTCGGAGCGCGGGGAGTTCGGCCAGTTCGGCCTGCAGGTTGCCGTGTTTCTCTCGGAGCGGCTTTATTTCACTTGCCGACTCACTCAAAGCAGTGAGGACGGAGACTCGCTCGGCACGCATGCCGTTGAGGCCAGCGAAGCTATCGAGCATTTCAAGCTGGCGCGGAATATCGTCTCTGAGTCTGTGGATTGTAGTGGACCCCATTTCTTGGACACGAAAACGGCCTTTTCTTAGATGGTGGGCGGCATTGAAAATAGAGGAGAGTCAATGCCCAAAACCCGCAAGAGTCACCCACCCAGCCTGAAGGCCA
>JBEKRO010000103.1:0-22545 GCA_049518655.1 Bryobacteraceae bacterium
AACGTGGAAGAACACAGCAGGGCCAGCAATGCGGTGACTGCGCCCGTGCATCGGCACATCGTGCGACGATACGCGCGGCTGAAGGCGCAACAGATTTTTCTGGCCGTGCATCGCGTGGAGTTCACCGTTTTCTATCGGCGCCTGGAACCCGGCGAGTTTGGTTTGCTGCAAGCGATCGGTAGAGGCCGGCCGATCGGAGAGGCCTTGGAAGCCGCAACGGATTTGGAGTCGCAACAGGTCCAAACGTGGTTTGCAAATTGGGCGCGATTGGGATGGCTGTGTGGCGGAGACGCGTGATGCAGAGAATCCAGAAGCTGTATGAAATGTTTGTGCGTGCGGCCTCCAGTCTGGAGTCGCCGTTCCTCCTGATCGTTCGGCTCCACTGGGGCTGGCAATTCATGCAGACCGGCTGGGGTAAGCTGGGCGATCTCGGCAAAGTAACCAACTACTTCACTAGCCTTGGCATTCCAGCGCCCGCCTTGAACGCATACTTCATCTCTGGCCTGGAATTCGCCGGAGGCATCTTGCTGGCGATCGGTCTGGGTTCGCGGTTGATTTCGTTTCTGCTGGCGGCCGATATGGCGGTTGCGTATTATGTCGGCGACCACGACGCTCTGTTGTCCTTTTTCTCGGACCCCGACAAGTTCTACGCTGCGGCGCCTTTCACGTTCTTAATCGCTTCCTTGATCGTATTGATTTTCGGGCCCGGCAAACTGGCGCTAGACACACTCATCGCCAAGCGTGCCGGACATCGGGCGCACTCTTCACAAGCTACGGTCCCGGCGTAGGCTGCGGCACGTCGTTTCGGATGACCTTGCCACCTTTCATCACGAACTTCACGCGCTGCAGTTCGGTAATGTCAGCCAACGGGTCGCCCGAGACGGCAATCAGGTCGGCGTACTTACCCTTGTCGATGGAGCCAATCTGGTCCTGCCATCCCAGCACTTCGGCGTTGATGGTAGTGCCGGCCTGAATGGCGCGGACCGGGCTTAAGCCGCCGTGTTTCACCAGTGCTTCAAAATCGAGGGCCTGTGTTCCATGCGCGTACGTGGATCCGTCGGCTCCGCTGCCCATCATGATTTTCATTCCTTTGGTTGCGGCGGCCAACTGAACCGCGTGCTCGAAAATCGGAATCATGCGGTATTTTCCGCCGGTGCTCTTGGAATCGTTATCGTCCATGTAAGGTTCAATGTATCGAACCAACGTCGGATCGTAATACAGGCCCTTTTGCACCAACATGTCGGCCTGCTCCTGATCCAGGCCGAAGGCATGCTCGATGGTGTCGCATCCGGCGATGATGGCGTTCTTCTGCCCTTCGCCGCCATACACGTGACAAGCGGTCTTCTTGCCCAGGCGATGCGTCTCGTCAATCAGCGCCTGTAACACCGGCATCGGATAGGTGACCTGATACTCGGCAACTCCGGCAGCGGTGAAAGAATAAGCGCCCGCCGGAAACAGCTTGATCCAATCTGCGCCATGGCCAATCTGCTCCCGCACCGCCGCGCGCGCATCCTCCACGTTGCGAACCACCGCACTCGCCAGCGGATTGTCGGGAGCCGCAGGGTTCGGTGGCGTAGCACCCCACACGATCCCTCGAGTCGACACTTGATACCGTGGACCATCGATGCGGCCCTGGTTAATAGCATCGCGAATCGTAATGTCCCCGTATCCATTGCCGTGCGTGCTCATGTCTCGCGCGGCGGTAAAGCCGGCCCGCAGGTCCGCCTGCACGTTTGCTATGGCAATCACCATGGAGGCTTCGGTGGTTCCGTTCGGCCCGCGGGTATCGAACATGTGGGTGTGAGCGTCGATCAAACCGGGTAAGACCGTTGCTTGGCTCAGGTCGATCACCTGAGCTCCCGCGGGAATCTTGAGCTTAGCCTCGGGCCCGACAGCGGTGATTCGATCGCCGGAAAGAATCACCACCTGTTTCGTCAACATCTGGCCGGCTTTGCTATCGAATAAGCGTCCCGCGCGGATCGCGACCACTCGCGCCGCGGGAGGGCATTGAAAGATGCCGCCATCTGAGCCCACGCAAGGGGTGGGCCCCGCGCCCCGCCACGGAGCGGGCGGCGGTTTCACCTGTGCCCTGACCGTAACTGCACCCAGCAATATCGTTAACGCCGTCAGAAGCGTCCCAACGTTACTTCTTCGGCGCATAGGGTCCCACTTCCGGCTTGCCTTGCGTATCCTTCAGAGGGCCTAGTTCGGCGGCAACTCCACGGGCGATGGCTGCCGTCTCACTGCCATTTTGAAAGCATGTGAAATCAGGCCGGTCGCGCCATGCGAAAGGACCGCACAATCGCTTGCCCGCGCCAATGGCTGCGTCGTGTACCACGTTAATTAGCCGCTCGTAATCCGGTGTGCCCTGCTTGTAGCCCGAAAAATTTCCCAAATCTCCGCTGGCCGCAAAAATCGCGGTCACGCCTGGAATGGCAGCGATCTCGCGAGCAGCCGCCGCGCCATCCAGCGTCTCAATCATTTCGATCAATACGACATTGCTGTTGATGGTCTGGCGATATCCGCCGGGAACGCTGCCCCACATCTCGGGATCGAAGGCCTGGCCGCCGCCCTGGCTGCGCTTGCCAAAAGGCGGGAACATGGTCCAATCTCTCGCCGCTTTTCCCTCTTCTACCGAGCGGACCGTGGGAATCACGATCACCAGCGCGCCTAAATCCATCGCGTGCTGGATTTCCCGTTCATCGGTATAAGCCACACGGACGCCGGGGACTGCTTTGGCGTGCGGGCACGCCTTCCACATGCGGCCCACCGCTCCCCAATCGCGCGAGTCGTGCTGCATCTCGGTCCAGATGAAGTCATAGCCGGCATTGGCCATCGCGCAATAAGTTTCCGGAGTGTCGGTGCTGAACACCGTGCCACCGGTCACCTTTTCGCCCTTCATCATCTTGATCATCACTGGATTCCAGATCTTGGCATCTGCGGGCGCATCGAAAGCCGGACCGTATTTCCATTTGGCCGGATCGAGAATCCCCTGATTGACGGCGCCCGAAGGCGCTTTCGTAATCGCGCCGGAGTCCTTACCGGCGCCTGCAGCCAGGGGGAACTGGAGCTTTCCCGCATCCGGGTTGTTGGCATAGGGATCGGCAGTGGGTGGAGGCGTTTGCGCCCGCGCCAGGAGAGCTATTAATCCAAGCGCTGCCGTTAGCTGCGCTGCTTGAAATCGACGATTCATCTCGAACTCCTTGCTCCTATTCGGCTACTATTCTTCAGGCGCGAATGCCAGCAAAACATTACCCGCAATGGCGCCATTCCGCGCGTACCCCGAGTTCACAAACAGCATGCCGCCAACGATCACCGGACCCGCGCCATCCAACGAACCCCCTTTGCCCTTCACCCCGTTTGCGGTTTGATAGTCGCGCACTGTATCGAAGTCCCAAAGTATCCGGCCGTCCTCGGTAGCGAAGGCGCGCAGGTGACCGTCGTCCGATCCGGAAAACACGACTCCGGGTATGGCCGTTAGCGCTGCCGGCTGCGCTGGACTGCACAGCGGCCTGGATCCGCAAGGCGTCGGCGCAGCGTACCAAACCTTTTCACCATCCGATATGCGTAAAGCGGTGAGGCCTCCGCCTAGCGAGGGATCGGGAGGCGATCCTATTCTACCGGCACCAGTCAAAACGGTCCGCGTCAGATCGGAGACTGCCGCGTAGACCTTTTGCCCATCGCTGGCCATGCCCCATTGCACGCCTCCATTGGTACCGCCCTTGCCGACCCGAGTCTGCCACAGGATGGCGCCCTTCTGATCCGGATTCAGCGCATACACGACGCCCGATTTCTGTCCGGCAAGTAAAATGTCGCGGCCGTTAGCGAGTTTCTCAATAATCACGGACGACCCGAAGTCGTGGTCCGGGCCAGGGCATGCGGTACCCTGGCTCTGGCATGCGCCGCCGAACACGTCGCCGGGAGTGACTTGCTTGGACCATACAATTCGTCCGGTCTTAATCTCCAGTGCCAGCACCGAGTCGCTCATGTCGGTGGCAGGCGTTGAGAAATTGTCGCCAGTCGCGACATAAAGCAAGCCGCGCTTCGCATCTATGGTCGGCGATCCCCAAACGCCAGCCCCCGAGGGCCCCCAGGTTCCGACGCTGCCCGGGCCTTTCTCCAGTTCCTTGGGCTTCTCGCGAATGGTGTAGGTCTTCCACACCTCGGTCCCATCCTTGGCGCGCAACGCCGTCACGCTCCCTCGGAACGTACAACACGGATAGTCCGGATTGTTCGAGCGCGTTTCTTCCCAGGATGCGGCTGGAATGAAGACCACTCCATCCTTCACGGCGGCGGAACCGGTCAGGCGCGTGGATTCGTGCGGTTCGGGTTTCTTCTTCCATAGTTGGCGTCCGCTCTCGGCTTCCAGCCCGTAGGCCCATCCAGTGAGATCGGTGAACACGGCAACGTGCGTCTTGCCATTGGGCACTATGACGATGGCGGATCGCACCGGTCCGCTGGACTGATACACCCAGCGAACACAGCCGGAATCGGTGCTCAGCGCCTGGACGGCGCCGCCCGCGCTGCCGACGAACAGTGTGTTGCCCAGCACCGTGGGCGCACCGAAAGCGGTGACATCGCCTTCAAATGCATAGGCCCACTTCAGCTTGAGCTTGCCGGTTTGATTCAGCGTGATGCCGCTGGATGTGGTGTAACGCGTGTTGGTAGGATCAGGCCCCCAGCCGTTCCACACCGGCTTCGGCGACGCTCCGATGGTTACCGTGCGGTCTGAGCAGTAGGCTTGCTGAGGCACCGGCGTATCCGGCCGATCAACGCCCAGGTAACTGGCTACGGCTTCGCGCTCGTCGCGAGTCAGGACATAGGCGATGTTGATCATGACGCCAAAGTCCAGCGTTCGCAAAATTCGCGCCACCGACAGCTGCTTCAGGGCCGCGCGAGGCGGAGTGGTTTCAGTTGGGTGATCGTGGCAAGCGGCGCAGCGCCGCTGGTAGACGGCCTCCCCAGATACTGCCGCCGCGCAAGGCAGCGCCGCGAAAGCCGTCAGCAGCGCAAAGGTTAGGACAATAGACCGATCGGGCACGCGAACATTTTACATGAATCCGACTCCAGCCCTAGGCCTTGGCCGCCTTCGCCGCGCCGGGCGCGCGATAGCTGGTTTTCATCGCGAGAGCGCGATCCGCTTCTTCGACGGTCAGCAGCGGGATGGTCTTGGTGCGAACCAGGCCGCTGGCCGAAACCGCCAGAGACAAAGCTGCGGCGCTGACATGGTCGGGGCACTCGCAAAAGGCGTACACATCGGCATCGCCGAGAGCGAAGTAGAGTCCTTCCAACTTGCCGCCCAAAGAGGTGAGCGCCTCCTTGACGAGCGCTTGCCGTCCGGCGGCCTTATCCTTCGCCAATCCGCGCAGCCCCTCGGCGGAGTAGGTTGCTTCAATCAGAAATTTCGGCATGGTGAACCTCCTGTTCGGCGCCAATCATATATCATTTGTGAATCGCGGGGAAGCCAGCTTTGATCGAGCTGCACCGCTCTTTGATCGAGTAAACTGAGCTGAACCTCTCCTATGAATCGCAGCACGAATCGTATCCTGACCACTCACTGCGGCAGTCTGCCGCGTCCCACGGACTTACTGGATTTGATGAAAGCAAAGATCCAAGGCCAGCCTTACGATGCCGGTGCGTATGCCGCGAAGGTTCGGAGCGCAGTCTCCGATGTTGTCCGGCAACAGATGGAGTGCGGCATCGATATTCCTACCGACGGCGAGCAAAGCAAGCCTGGTTTCTTTGCGTATGTCAACGAGCGCCTGGCGGGTTTTGAGGCTAGGTCCGGTCCTCGGGTTGCGATGTTCCAGGCCGAAGTGAAGGCGTTCCCGGAGTATTACAAACAGTACTTCAGTAGTGCGATGTTGGGCGTCACTCTCGCTCCGCTGGTTCCGTTTGTGTGCACGGGTCCGGTGTCTTATCGAGGACAGGAGGCGGTGCAGCGCGATATTGAAAATCTCAAAGCGGCGCTGCTGGGATATGAGCCCGCGGACGTGTTTATGCCAGCGGTGGCGCCGAGCGGGGTGGGAAAGAACGAGTATTACCGCACCGACCAAGACTACATGCATGCTGTGGCGGAGGCTCTAAGCACTGAATACCGGGCGATTGTCGATGCCGGTTTCCTGCTGCAAATCGACGATCCGTTTTTGACGGAGCTCTACAGTTACTCGCCGTTGAGCGCCGCCGAAAAGCGGAATATGGCGGAGAGCTATGTCGAAGCAGTGAACCACGGACTGCGCGGTATTCCGGCGGAGAAGGTCCGCTTTCATACCTGCTATGGGATCAACGAAGGTCCGCGGGTGCACGACGCGCCGCTGAAAGACATGCTGCCGGTAATCCTGAAAGTGAATGCGGGCGCCTACTCGTTTGAGGCCGCGAACGCCCGTCACGAGCATGAGTACCATGTCTGGGAAAATGTGAAGTTGCCGGATGGAAAAGCGATCATCCCGGGCGTTGTCACTCACGCGAGCAACATTGTGGAACATCCGGAGCTGATTGCCGAGCGCATCGTACGCTTCGCGCGTTTGGTAGGACGCGAGAACGTGATCGCCGGGACTGACTGCGGCTTCTCGTCCCAGGCGACTTATCAGCCTGAGATCCATCCGTCTGTGATGTGGGCCAAATTCCGGGCCATGGCGGAAGGAGCCCGGCTGGCGACGGAACGCCTCTGGTGAACCTAACTTTGCGTCCAGGAAGCGCCATTTAGGCGCGGGAGTATCCTGAGATCAGTGATGCCGAATTCCAGTGGCTCGTTATCCCGCGCCCCCAACGCCAAGCAAGACGCGGACTACGTATTCTACGAGCTTACGCGCAGTATCTGTCCCGTGTGCCGCGCAGTGATCGACGCACAGATTCTCATCCGCGACAACAAAGTGTATATGCGGAAGCGTTGCTCCCACCACGGATTGTTCGAAGCGCTAGTGTACGGCGACGCGGGCATGTATACCCATTCCGCAAAGTTCAACAAGCCAGGCACGATTCCGCTTGAATATTCGACCGAGCGGGATCGCGGCTGCCCACTCGATTGCGGACTCTGTCCGGACCATCAGCAGCATGCCTGTTTGGGGATCATCGAGGTGAACAGTGCCTGCGACATGAATTGCCCTTTATGTTTCGCCGAAGCGGGTTCAGGATTTAGCCTCACGCTCGAAGAAGTGGAAGAGATTCTTGACCATTTGGTCGCGACCGAGGGAAATCCGGAGGTAGTGCAGTTTTCCGGAGGCGAGCCGTCCATTCATCCGCAGATCATTCCGATGATGAAAGCCGCGCAGGATCGCGGCATCGCCAACGTGATGCTGAACACGAACGGCAAACGAATCGCCACGGATGACCGCTTTGTGGAACAGCTCAGGGAAGTACGGCCTAACGTCTACTTCCAGTTCGATGGTTTTGAAAATGAGACGTATCGCATCATCCGAGGCGAACCCGATATTCTGCCCAAGAAATTGCTGGCCCTGGATCGTCTAGCGGCGATCGGCTGCACCGTGATTCTGGTTCCGGCCATCGAGCGCGGCGTGAACGAACATGAAATCGGAAAGATCATTCGCTTCGGGCTGGAACATCCGGCGGTGAAGGGCATCAATTTCCAGCCCGCGTTTCACGCCGGCCGTCACGGAGTGCACGATCCGATGCAGCGCGTGACCAATCCAGATATTCTGCGGCGCATCGAAGAGCAAACCGAAGGGATGTTTCGCGTAGCTGATTTCGTGCCGGTTCCATGCTGTTTCCCTACGTGCAATTCAGTCACCTACGCCTATATCGACGCCCAGAACAAGGTCACGCCGCTGCCGCGTATTCTGAACATTGAAGATTACTTGGATTACATCTCGAACCGGGTGATGCCAGACTTAGGCGCCGAGATCCGGCGGGCGCTCGAAGGATTGTGGTCGTCCTCGGCGGCGCTGGGATCGGAAAGTCGCGCGCGAGTTCTCGTTTTCCTGCTCCGCCTGTGGCCTTCCCGAGGGGGGCCTGGACGTAAAGGGTGTTTCCAAGTTTATGTTCATGATCATGCTTCAGGATTTCATGGACGTCTGGACTTTCAACCAAAAGAACCTGATGAAGTGCTGCAAGGAATTTCTGTTACCGGGCGGCCGCCAGATACCGTTCTGTGCGTATAACACGGTGGGATACCGCGAGCAGGCCCGCGCTCAATTGACCGCCCAAGAAAGCGCGCGGCGAAAGGCCCGCCGCGATGGCGTACGCTACCAGGTGCAGCCCCTAACGTTCTCCTTTCCGGCGCTGGTGGAGATCGGCAAGTGAGCGACGCCGCGGAACTGAAGGCGTGTTGCGCCGCGGCCTATCAAAGCGATTTTGCTCGCTTGCTACTGGGCGATTCTTTTCATCCAGGCGGGATCGCATTGACCGAGCGCCTTGGGCAACTGCTTGCGCTTGGACCGAGCGATCAAGTTTTGGATGTAGCATCAGGCCGTGGGGAAAGCGCGATCTTCCTTGCCCGGCGATTCGGATGCCGGATAACGGGAATCGATTTCGGAGCAGCTAATGTCGCCCACGCCAGTTCGCGCGCGGAGGCGGCGGACGTTGCCAATCTGGTCCGGTTTGAGCTCGGCGATGCGGAGCGGCTGGATCATCCTGACGCAAGTTTCGACGCCGTCCTTTGCGAATGCGCTTTCTGCACCTTCCCCAACAAGCGCGCCGCCGCGCGGGAATTTGCACGGGTTCTGCGTCCCGGAGGACAGTTGGGGTTGAGCGACCTCACCCGGTCCGGTACGCTGCCTGAAGAGTTAGATGGATTGCTGGCCTGGATCGCCTGCATCGGCGATGCGCAGCCCGCCAGCGAGTACGTCGCGCATCTCGAACTGGCGGGCTTTGAATCGGTGCAAGTTGAGACGCACGATGATGCGCTGAAGCGAATGGTGCGCGACATCCAAGGCCGTCTACTCGCCGCGGAACTGATGGTGAAGCTCGAAAAAAGTAATCCGCCAGGCGTGGATTTCGGGGAAGCGAAAACGATGGCGGCGCACGCGGCGACCGCTGTACGATCGGGCTTGCTCGGATACAGTCTTCTTACAGCGAAAAAGCCATGTGGATGACGGCCAGGAATGCCGTTCTGGCAATTTCCGCGGTCAGCGCCCTCGCGATGTTGTATGTGGGAGCCTATCAGATTCGCGCCGTCGAACATTTGAAGTGTCCTCTGCTGAAGCACGGATGCGAAGTGGTTGCCGATGCGCCGTTCGCGCGCCCGTTCGGAATCCCGGATGGATTTATCGCCGCGGGACTTTACGGGGTGCTGGTTCTGTTCGCGCTGATCAGTCCTGAAATGCAGGGGATTCGGTATTCCGTTCGCGGCTTGGCGCTGCTGGCAGCGATTGCCAACGTCGTCGGCGTCGTCGATATGACCCGTCTTGGCGCGTACTGTTTCTTTTGTCTTCTCACTACGCTATTGGCTCCATTCTTAGCATGGGCCGCTTTTGCGTTTTGACCGCCTTAGCCTCTTACCCAGATCAGCACGGCGGTAAGCGATAGCGCAGTGAAGATCAAGGCAATCATCCAGAATGATGCTCTGATGCGCATCGGGTTGGAATTCCCCTTATTCCGTGGATCGCTTTGTACGGAGCTTCGTTCTTCTTCGGTTCGCATAATGTAAACGGTGTAGCACGTAGCCAGCCACCGCTGATGTACCCGCGCAAGAATTTCCAATAAATCCTCACAAGCTATAAGAAATACAGGTTTGATTCACCCGCAAGTTACAAAATACTCAGGGTTCGACGTGGCCCACGGAATGCTAGGAGCGTGGCAGGAGATGTAACTTCGACCAAAGGACGGGATATGAAATTGTACAAAGTGGGTGTAAGTTCCTTCGTGATGGCGCTTGGCATTACTCTCGGCGGATGCTCTTCGACGACGTCTCAGTCGCCCGATGTTTCCGATAGCATCCGTAAGTCGCTCAACCAACCTAATCTTAAAGATGTCTCGGTCAGCCAGGATCGGGACAAAGGCATCGTGACGTTGGGCGGCCATGTGGCGGCGGATAGCGACAAACAGCAAGCCGAATCGATTGTCCGGTCCATCGCGGGCGGCCAAGTGGTCTCAGACCAGATCGCCGTGCTACCGCCCGGAGGCGAGCGAGAAGCAAAAGACGTGAATGCCGACTTGGACAAGGCTATTGACAAGAATCTGGACGCCGCGTTTCTTGAAAACGGATGGAAGAAGGGAATCAAGCACAGCGTCAAGAACGGTGTGGTCACTTTGGACGGTGAGGTCGGCAGCCAAGGCCGCAGAGCGGACGCGCAGAATGTAGCGGCTGCGGTCCCCAATGTTCGCCAGGTAGTGAACGAGCTACAAGTGAAGGATCAAAAAGCGACCTCCTCGAATTGAGAGGCGGCCCGGAATTAGCTGGAGTCGTTGGGTCGGAGACTTCAGGAAGGCTCAAAGTGCCGTACTGTAGTTAAAGCACCCAATCGACGATCATGAGCCTCTTTGGAAAAAAGCAAACTGATACCGCTTCTGTGACCTACATCTCCGATGCCGGCGATACTCACCAGGTCGCCGTACCAACCGGCGACTCGGTAATGGAAGGCGCCATCAAGAATGGAATTGACGGCATTGTCGCCGAGTGCGGCGGCGCGTGCCAATGCGCCACCTGTCACGTGTATGTCGACGAGGCGTTTCTCGGCCTGCTGAATCCGATCCAGGAAGACGAAGACGCCATGCTCGACACGACGGCTTCCGAGCGGCGTCCCAATAGCCGCCTGGGCTGTCAGATTCCGGTCACCAAGGAACTCGACGGCCTGATCGTGCGGACGCCACCGTCCCAGCAATGACGCCTTTGGTTTAGAACGATGCCTTCGGATGGGGTGGTCATCGTCGGAACTGGCCAATCCGGTTTTCAGGTTGCGGCGTCGCTGCGCATGGAAGGTTATGACGGACCGATCACTCTGATTGGCGACGAGCCTAATCTCCCCTACCAGCGCCCGCCGCTCTCCAAGGGCTTCATGGCCGGTAAGCAGGATATCGAAGGCACAGCTTTGCGGCCCCTCGCCTTCTACGACAGCCATCGCATCGGCCTGGTGATGGGGGCGAAGGTAACCCAAATCGATCGCGTAGGCCGCGTGGTGCGGCTCGAATCGGGCCGTGTTGTTCCCCGCACCCTTCATTACGACGCGCTGGTACTCGCCGTGGGAGCGCGCAATCGGACATTGCCCATCAAAGACGCCGGGCTGGATGGTATCTGCTATCTACGGACTGACATTGAGGCCGTCGACATCCGGCAACGCCTGGAACATGCACGCGACATCGTCGTGATCGGCGGCGGATTCATCGGCCTGGAACTGGCAGCTGCCGCGTGTACGTTGGGGAAATCGGTTCGAGTGCTGGAGCTCCAATCGAGACTGATGCCGAGAGTAGTTTCTCCGATCCTTTCCGATTTCTATCGCGACCTTCACGCGAGCCAAGGGGTAGAGATCTCGCTCGGTGTGGCGCTGTCGGAGATCGTGGGCTATCAGGGGAAGGTGAGCCAGATTGTCCTTAGCGATGGCGCCGTTTGCCCGGCCGATCTGGTGTTGATTGGTATTGGCGTTGTACCGAATACCGAGCTGGCTCTCGACGCGGGGCTTAGCATCTCGAATGGTATCGTCGTCGACGAGTATCTGCGGACCGAGGACGAGAGCGTGTACGCCATCGGCGACTGCGCCAATCATCCCAATCCGTACTCCACTGGACGCGTGCGGATTGAATCGGTGCAGAATGCCGTCGACCAGGCCAAATGCATCGCGGCTGCCATTGTGGGCCGCTCTGAAAATTACCGCGCTGTACCTTGGTTTTGGACGGACCAGTTTGATATCAAGCTTCAAATGGCCGGCCTGTCTGGTGGCTATGGACAGGTAGTCACCCGTGGCGAACCCGAGAGCCGTAAGTTTTCCCTTTTCTATTTCAGGGATGGTCGCTTGGCTGCCGTGGATTCCGTTAACCGTCCCGGAGAGCATTTGGCCGCACGAAAGCTGATCGGAGCCGGCACCTCGATAACGCCCGAGCAGGCCGCCGATCTCAGTGTGGATTTGAAGATGCCAGCAGGCAAGGAAGAATAGATGTCGAAGGAGCAATACAAATATGGCTGCGTCAGTCTCGGATGCTTTAGTTTTCTTCGGTGCGACCGGGGATCTCGCCTATAAGCAAAGTTTTCCGGCTCTGCAGGCCCTAGTCAAACGTCACAATCTGAATATTCCAATCATCGGCGTCGCCAAGGCCGGATGGAACCTGGACCAACTGAAGGCGCGCGCTCTCGATAGCGTCACCAAGAATGGCGGTGTCGATCAAGCAGCGTTTGCGAAGTTATCGGCTTTGCTCCAGTATGTGGACGGCGATTATCGCGAGCCGGGAACCTACACGCAGTTGAAAAAACTGCTCGGCGGCGCCCGCAGTCCGCTGCACTATCTGGCGATCCCACCCAGTATGTTCGGCCCGGTGGCGGAAGGGCTGGCTCAGTCGGGATGCGCCACCGATGCGCGTGTGGTGGTGGAAAAACCATTCGGCCGGGATTTAAAATCCGCGAAGGCACTCGATCTTATTCTTCACCGCTTCTTTCCGGAGCCCGCCATCTTCCGCATCGATCATTTTCTCGGCAAAGAGCCGGTGCAAAATATCTTTATACCCGTTTTGTCAACCTATTTTTCGAACCGGTCTGGAATCGTACCTACATTCGCTCCGTACAGATCACGCTGGCAGAAAATTTCGGCGTCGAAGGCCGGGGAAACTTTTATGAAGAAGCGGGCGCCATTCGGGACGTCATTCAAAATCACTTGCTTCAAGTGCTGGCGTGTCTTGCAATGGATGCGCCCACCGGTGAGGATTGCGACGCGATCCGGGATGAAAAGACGCGTATCCTGAAAGCAGTGAAGCCAGTGGCGCCGTCCGATGTGGTGCGCGGTCAATTTCGGGGCTACCGGAAAGAAGACGGGGTTGCGCCGGGTTCGCGGGTCGAAACCTACGCCGCTCTCAGACTCTTCATCGACACCTGGCGATAGGCTGGGGTTCCATTCTTTCTGCGAGCCGGCAAGTGCCTTCCGATCACGATGAACGAGGTGGTGGTCAACTTTAAACGCCCACCGCGCGCGACGTTTAGCGAAAAGACGCCGGGTTTAGCCAATCACTTCCGGTTGCGTTTGAGTCCCGAGGTGATCATAGCGCTTGCGATGCGCGTGAAACTGCCAGGCGAGCTGATGGAGGGCGAAGATGTAGAGTTGATCGCGAACCATCAGGAGCCCGACGAGATGAGCCCCTACGAAAGGCTCCTGGGGGACGCGCTACATGGAGATCCTTCTTTGTTTACGCAAGACGATTCCATCGAGGCACAGTGGAGAATCGTGCAGCCGATATTGGGCGATACGACGCCTCCTTATGAATATGAACCGAACACGTGGGGACCAGCGGAGGCTAATACGATGATCGAAGACTTAGGCGGGTGGGTGAACCCAACTTCTTAGGACGCGCTCGGCACCTAATGGACCACCTTGTCCAAACGCCACCCATCATCGCTCCTGCGGAATTGAAAAGAAACTGGCGTGTCCTCTCGGAAATCGCCATGTTTCACTCCCAGGATTGGTAAGGGATTGGGGAAACAGGCGTCTTGAAGCTTGATCCCGGCCTTCGCGTCCACTAGTTTTGTACCATCTGCTTGCCCGTCTCGAACGCCCGATACTTCTTCCACTTCCAGTGAGAACGCGCCTCGGACTTGCGCGTGGGGCTGACGAAAGTTGGGCTCTATCGCCGGGTCGTCGCCGAAGTTCAGGTCGCGACCCTTGGAACTAAGCCGAGCAGTGGTCCGGTCCTGCGACACTTGCGCCGGAGTGTCCCACAACTCCGATTGCACCCCGCATTCGAGCTGCATCGGGGTAATGGTGACTTGCTCTCCATCCAGATTGACAGCATTGGCCTCCAGAATCGCCTTGGCTACGCCTGCGTCGAATTGGTTTTTGTCTCCGCAAGCTACCGAAGCCAGACATAAGCCGAAGACTGCGCCCAGGAGACTGCGATGAGTAATAATCGCCATACATGCGCTCTCTTTGTTCATCGACTGCGTCGAGATAGGACTTTAGTCAGACTGTCACCGGCGGCCGCCACGTTCTAGTTTTGCAAGTTCCATTTCCAGTGCGAGAGAATTCGCTGTATGGCTAAGAAGTTGCCGGTTCCTCCTGGAGCGAGAGTCGATGGCTCCGCCCTGCATCGAGCTATCGGCGGCACGGCGACCTGGCGCAGCATCGCAGTGGCCTTCTATTCCCGCGTGGATCGGGATCCTCTGCTTCGTCCTCTTTTTCCCGGGAGGACTCTCCACTGCGCCATCGAGGAGTTTACTGCCTTCCTGGCCCAGTTCTTCGAAGGCCCCAGCGAGGATACGCAACGCCGGTGGTGGTTGAGCCTCCGGGAATCGCACTTTCGCTTCAGGATTCGGGACAAGGAAAGGGCGGCATGGATGGAAAACATGGTGAAAGCCCTGAATGATGCGCAGATCGAGGAGCCTCTTCGCAGTGCCTTAAAAGAGTTTCTTGAGCGCTCGTCTGCGTACGTCGTCAACAGCGGGGAACCAGTTCTCACCGTCATGGATAGGAGTAGGCCGCCCGGCGATGCCATCCGGCGGGAGATTGCACGGCGCTGGGAGGCCCAGTGCGGGATCGACGAGGCTGTGGCCGCCGTGCGCGGGGGCGATGCGGATCGCGCAATCTCCACCGTGGAGAGATTACGAAACCGGTTCCCGCATGACCGCTCTATTTTGGCGGGCCTGCTCGCGCTGATGATGGGCAGCCGCAACTTAACAATGCTGAGCTATGTCCAGGACAGAGTAACTCATGATCCGGCACTTGTGCGGGAGCGCTACGCTAGCCGCACTCTGTTACACGAGGCGTCTGCTCAGGGCAATCGGACAATGGTGGAGTTGCTTCTGCGGCTTGGGGCGGACCCCAACGCGCAGGATGGAGGCAGGCACACTCCGCTGTATTGTCTGGCGAACGAATACAAAGCCTCGGACGGCGGAGACGTTGTCCGGGCTCTTGCGAAGAATGGCGCGAATGTGAACGCCAATGAAGGCGTGAAACATTGCACGGCCGTGCACATGGCCGCCCGGCGCGAGGCAGCCTGGGGATCGCTGAGGCCTTGTTGGATTGCGGAGCGGCCATCGATGCCCGGGATAGCCTTGGCGACACCCCTCTGCGGCGTTCGGTCAATTGCGACCAGATTCAGGTAGCGTCTCTATTGCTCGCCAGAGGAGCAGATATGCATTCAACAGGAAACAAGGGCCTGACTCCGGTTGCAGGCCGCTCGAAGTAGTGGAATGAAACAGCTACTGGGGTCTCTCGAGTGAACAGCCACCCCGATGGCTTTGGAGTCAGCTGCGTGGCATCAACGAAACCTCATCGCTATCAGCAGATAGCGCGGCACCACTCGGGACCGGCACGCCGGCAGCCTGCAATTCTTCATTCAGCAAAAATCCCGGCAGCTTTCTCTTGGTCGCTAGTGAGATAGAATCATCTGAAACTGGACCGATGGATGAGAAAACAGAGCCCGCTAGTGCCGAGTGACGTATGGCGATCCAACTGAAATCCGTCGATGTTGCAGTGATCGGACTGGGCGCGGCGGGCGGCGTCGCCGTGCTTCCATTGGCGCGAACTGGGTTGACGGTCGCTGGCATTGAAGCAGGCACCTGGATGAGTCCCCGTGACTACCGGGCGGACGAGATCTACAACAATGTTCGACGCTTGGTGACTTCGGTTCCTAAGGCTCAGCGGGAGATTCCCACGGCCCGGACGTACGCCTCCGAAAAGGCGCGGCGGGCTGCGGCGCAGCATCCAATGATGAACGCGGTGGGTGGGACGTCGATACACTACTGGGCGCAAAGCTGGCGGCTTAAGCCGTGGGACTTTAAGGCGCGCTCGGAATCGATCCGGCGATATGGCCCTGGTTCCATTCCCAAAGGTTCTACCCTCGAGGATTGGCCGATCACCTACGATGAGTTGGAGCCCTACTACGACACCGTCGAATGGGAGGTGGGCGTCTCCGGAAAGGCCGGCAACATACAAGGCAAGATCGATCCACGCGGGAACGTTTTTGAGGGCCCCCGCCAGCGCGAATATCCGATGCCGCCCTTGCGAAGCACGGAATTCATCGATCACATGTTTGAAGCAGCCCAGCGTCTCGGCTGGCACCCTTTTCATCCACCCGCGGCCATCAACACCCAGCGTCGTGATAATCGTCCCGAGTGCGCCTACCATGGCTTTTGCGCTACTGGCGGGTGTCACGTCAATGCTAAATGCTCCACCGCCGTCACCACTATTCCCGCGGCACTCAAGACCAAGAACCTCACGATCTTCGATCTCGCGCATGTGACACGCATCGAAGCGGACGCGAACGGGCGCGTCACTGGTGTAAGCTACATCCGAAACCGGCAAGAGTATTTCCAGCCGGCGAAAGTTGTCTTGCTTGCGGGATATACGTACGAAAACACGCGACTGCTGCTGCTTTCGAAGTCGAGCGCTCATCCAAACGGTCTGGGGAATGGTCGCGGCCAGGTAGGAAAGCACTTTTTTGCGCATTACCAAACGGCGGCCACGGCCCTGTTTCCATTTGACGTGAACATCTGGTACGGCCTCCCAGCCCAGGGCGTTACCGTGGACGACTTTGCCGACGACGCCTACGACCACACCGGCCTAAATTTCATCGGCGGAACCAGTCTGCACGTGCGTACCGAGCGCCACCCTATCGAAGGTGCGGAGATGGCCACCTATGGCAAAGCTCCCAAATGGGGCACGGCATGGAAGAAATTTGTTCATGAGAATGCAGCCAGAGTAGCGAATACTTATCTTCAGACTTCCACATTCCCTTACGAGACGTGTTATCTCGACCTTGATCCCGAGGTGAGGGATCCGCTGGGCGATCCAGTATGCCGCATCACCACCGGCGGACCCAAGCAAAACGAGGTAAGTGCTGTCCGTTACGCCCATCAAAAGATCGACCAATGGTTTCGCGAGGCGGGCGCCCTGGCAGTCGAAGCCAGCGAACCGGGCATACCGGCACTTACAACTCACGCATACGGTGGCACCCGCATGGGTGACGATCCCGAAGTGAATATTGTGAACCGCTGGGGCTTTTCGCACGAAATTCCCAATTTGGGTATCCTCGGAGCTTCCGTGATGGGGACCAGTGGCGCTCGCAATCCAACGCTGACCGCCCAGGCACTCGCTTGGCGTACAGCCGAGTATGCGGCGAAGAACTGGAAGGCGTTGGCGTAAGCGGGGCAAGCGATGCAGTCAGGCTCGTTCCTGACGGCTTGTCCAGGCCGCTGGTGGTTCCAGCGAGCCGTACCTGGTGCTTTTCAACTGAAATCACGTGTGGCTCATCAATGGTTTCATGAGCTTGGCAAAGGCCACCCACATGCGTTCCAGAAGGGTGTTGGAGGTGGTTATGAAAAGTGCATTCTTGAAACTGGTTAAGAACGTATTTGCTCCGATGGCTCTCGTTCTTGCGATGGCAGCATTCAGTCCGGTGGCAGCGCTTGCGGCTGGTCACGGAGGCGGCCGTGGATTCAGTGGGGGACACGGTGGTTTTGGCGGAGGACATTCCTTTGCTGCACCGAGCCGGGGAAACTTCAGCGGTGGCCGCGCGTTCTCCGCGCCTACCCGTGAGTTCAATGGAGGCGTTCGCGGAGGCCGGGAGTTTTACGGGGGACGCGCGTATTATGGCGGCCGGGGATATTATGGCCCAGGGTTTAGCGTCGGTGTCTATGCCCCGTATGGATATGCCGCGCCGGTGTGCAATCCCGCAGGATTCTATGACCAGTATGGCGTGTGGCAAGTCTATCCAGGCTGCGCCGTTCCTTACGGCTACTGAGCGTTGCGCATTGCGTAGCTTTTAGAGGGAAGGAAGCGGCTCCTTCCCTCACCGAAAGCAACGGCGATGTGCCGCAACGCCAGTTCAATTGATCGGAATTGCGGTACTCTGATCGAGCGTCACCGAGTTTGAGCCTGGCTTGAGTTGCACGGCTTGGCCCCAAACGAGCGACTGGTTGTTGTAACGAGCGGAGATCATCAGGTAGTAGGTTCCCGGGGGCACGCCGGGAAAAGTTCCAGCGCCGTTGGCGTCGGCCCGAACCGCTGAGGCGGCGCTTACCTTGATAGCATCCGAAACCTTTTGACAATCGGGAGTCCTGTTGGCGCAAGCCGCCCCCGCGTACTTGTAAGCCGAAGTTCCTGGCGGGACCACGACCCCACCTTTGGCGAGTGCGTCTGCGTAACTGTCGCGCAGAAGAATGTAGGGACGGCCTGCGAGTGGATTCCCAACGCCAGGCTGCGCGGGAAGTCCCGAGACGACGGAAAGCGTAGCGTTGCCCAGCGGCGCGGCCGGCGTGGAGAGGCTACCACCTCCATTCACCGGCGCGGCGATTCCACCGCCGGAGGGGATTTGCTTGCTCGGAGCCAGAACGGCAAGGTTGCAGGTCTGCTCCAGGGGAGCGAATGTGAAGTCGCCGTTGTCGTTCTGGCCGATGACGATGCGTCCGTGGACCTGATACGGGCCAGTGCCTGCATCGAGCGAGCCGCCTGGGCCGAAGCCAAGTGTGAGCGGGTGTTCCGACGCGTCAATCTTTATAGCCGCTCTGGTTCCGTCCGCGATCACGGTGTAAGGATAAGCGCGTGCCGAGTCGGGTCCGCAGCCAAGGATGACGGACTCCGGGAAAAACTGCGCGCTGAAGCCGGTGGAGGCGGCGAAGATGCCGTGCATGCGAATGCCGGGAGGTGTGGGGGGCCCTTTGTCGCCGTCGTTGAACAGGGACTTGAGCAGATCCGTCTGCATGGTCTGTACGCCAACTCCGGCGCCTTTCGAAGAGAGGTTCTGCGCGGGGCAGGTGGCTCTTCGGTTCGCGAAAGTAGCATGCCCGGAATTGGAGGAACGGGAGACGCGGTGGCCGTACTCATCGTAGACCGGCCCGACGGCCGTCGCCGCGTCCACGTGCTGTCCGGTCGCATCCCGCAATCCACTGTCGTATCCGGTAACAATCACTCCGTCCATCTGGACCGGCCCCGGGCCCGTCATGGTTTTTCCATCGGCGCCGAGCGTAAAGACCAGGGGCTTCGGAGTGGTGTCGACGACGATGGCGGCACGGTTGTTCTTAAAGTCGAAGGTATAGCTATGTTGATCGGGAGCAAGGAAGGCGCAGTTCACCAGCACTCCGCCGTCGATGAAGTCGAGACGCCAGTTACCGGGGCCCTCGAAAACGCCCGCGATCTCAGGGCCCGGAGCGGGTTCCTTGGCGGCCGAGGGCAGAACCTGGCCGATTATCTGGCTAAAGGCGCCCAAGAGCGAATTGCCGGTACATGTCGCCGCAAGTCTTCCGGATGAAATGCAGCGGCGCATGGCGCGTTCCTCGGCGTTCTTGGGAGGCGTCGGCTGCACGAATCCCTGCTGGGCTTGCACCCTGCCAGGGTTGGCCTGCGCGCCGGCCTGTGCGTTGGACTGGACGGCTTGCGGGTTGGCCTTCGCGACGTTGGCGTCGTAGATTTCCTGCTGCTTCCTTTTGAAGGCTTCTGCCGCGGCAAGTTCCTGCGCTGTGGGCTGCTTGCAGGTGGGGAAGAGCGTTTTCAGCGCGCCGCGGGTCTCGCTGGTGTAGGCCATGAAGCCGTTATGTTTGGGGCGGTCTGGGTGGGCAACCTGGCAAGTGGAGGTGTCCGAGAGGTCGCGAATGTTGCAGCTTTCGACGTAGATGCGTTCGCCGTTGCAGACATAGGTCACGTTCAATTTGATGTCTTGCGCGATGGCTGAGACGCCGACGCCTAGCAGCAGAGCGAGGCCTAGCTTCCACTTGAGACGTACGCTCTTGCGATGGTTCGAATGGGAGGGCCCCATATTTCCCCTTTCCATGAACTGAATAAGTCCCCGCGCGCCGCGTTCCATTAGAACGGTGGCCGCATCATCCACTTACCTGAATCCTTGTCCTTATAAAAATAGCCCATGGATATGTTGTTGTACATCCCCGCGCCGATATTCGCTGACGCGACCATCACGGTGAAAGTGCATCGGAAACCCTGCTCGGCGGTTTGTCGCAAGCCTCCTTCTTGAAAAAGGTGATCTTGATTGGCTCGCTGTTGGTTACGCCCGGCGGGTGATTCATGGCATACTCCATCGCGTCTTTCATCTGTACCTCGGAGGGTTCGGATCCCGCTCCACCACAGGCGGCAAGTCCAAACACCAAAACAGTACACGAGACAAAGTATTCAAAACGCAAGCGCATGATTAGTTTGTACCTTTCTTGGATTTCGCGGAACGGCGCTGCCGCGTCGCTTCAGTGGATCAAACATAACAGTCCTGTGTATGAATGAGCCGTCGCGCCGAAAACTTGCAAAAAGGTAGTCGACAGCCAATGCTCGACGCCGAGATTTACTTGGCGGTCAGATGCGCCGCATCTTTTTCATTCTCCTGACACACGAACTCGATTAAATCGGTGTCGAGCATGATGCGGTGGTGCACTTTGACGGTCCAGGGCTTGGTATAGGCTTTCGGATCGTCGACCGTGATTTCGATTTCCATGTTTCCGTAATTCACCCGCCGGAACCGCTCGGTCATCTTTCCGAAATTGGTGAGCGGGCTGCCTTCGACATCCAGCCATACATCGTCCCGGAAGCCATTGGACTCGACCACCAGCGTGTCTCCATCCCATTTTCCAGTGGAGTAGCCGTACCACCAGGGTTCTGCATCGTTCCTGGGCAATGGCCGCCCGTCTGTGAAGATCTGCCGGACACCGGCGTTCGCTTCGTATAAAATCACGATCAATCCGGGACTCTGGATGATCTTCCTCGGTTCTGGATGCGTGTGCAGCTGCATCAGGCCGATCGGCAAACAGTAGGCGTCGGGATTATCCTTGTTGTTTTGCGCGACGCGCTGGCTCCGCAGCTCCGCCGCCCACGGCTGGAACGGCAGGCCATCCTTGAGCGTTGAGCCTATATCAAAGAACTGAAGGAGTCCGGGAATGCGCACGCCGATGCCGGGGGATCTGGCCCCTGCAGGAGGCGGGGTCCCGGGCCGCGCCTCGGGGTTGTCGACGAACTTCCAGATCCCGGAAAGATCCGGCTTGCCATCCGGCGTCCTGGGAGCGGGCGCGGTCAGGTCCGGCTTTCCGTCAGCGGTCTTTGGAACTCCTGCAGTCGGATAAGCCGGCCACTGCGCCAAGAGTACTGAAGACGACGCTAGAAGTATTGCCGATGCGCCGAAAACCTTGCTCATGTTGACTAGCCCGCTCATCGAAGTATCATCAAAATACTCCGGGACGAGAGTCCTGTCAATCTATAGGATCGCTTGGACCGGCATCGAGAGGACGAATAACCGCTCCAGCATTCTTTCACTAGCCCCGCCCCTTTTATCTCAAGGTGCGGAATCGCTGGACTTTAGTTGGGGCCTTTTCTTCGTCTTTCCCCGCTGGATAGAAACTCGCTCACTTCACCCAGCCAAGCCGATTGCGCTTCCACCAGCAGGAGGCCCCGGCGGAGAGCGAGGTAGCCGATGTGAACAATGACCGTCACCAAGCAAGGAACTTGGCCTAAACGCGACACCCGCTTATCGTTGGCGCTAAGCCCTATCCTCCAGCTCAAGTGAAGGAGTCCGTTGGACTCCTTCAAAACGAGACTGGCCCGGATCGGTTGCTTAGAACTGCAGCTTCAGGCTGAATTGCGCCTGCCGCGCCACGTCGGGGAGGCCACCGCTTCCTACCTGTGAAGTGATCGAAGCGCCGGTGGGGGCGAAGCAAGCCTGGGCGGCGGGTGTGCTGCCGCTGTTGTAGTAAACGGAGGGGCCGCAGTTATTGCCCGGGTTGATGATCGACCCGCCAGGAACCGACAAGTTGGGATGGTTGAAGACGTTAAAGAGCTCGGCCTTGAAGGTGACGGTCACCCGTTCGGTGATTCTCGTGTTCTTGGTTAAGCCAATATCGGTCTCAGCATATCCGGGCCCTCGCAGCACGTTCCTACCAAGATTTCCGGCCGAGCCGTACGTCGAGGCCGCGAAGCAGTTTAGATTGACCCACTGACTTGCGGTCTGGTTCGCGTAGACATTGTTGTTACAGCCGGGTGCGTTGGGTACGAAGGTCGGGCGCTCGTTGTCGAAGGTGTTCCCGGTGTCCATCTGGTCGCCTTCGCCGAGGGAGAAATCCACGCCGGTGTGCCAGGATGTAACTCCGCTCACCTGCCAGCCTTCTTTGAAGCGGTTGCCCTTGAAGGGCAACATGTAAACGGCGTTGAAGGAGATGTTGTGGCGCAGATCGAAGCTGCAATTGCCTTTGTCCGCATTAAAGTCGTACGGATTGGTGATGGCTGAGGAGGTATTGTTGAAACCCAGGCCGCCATACGTGTAGGCGCTGTCGATGCAGTGCGAATAGGTGTAAGAGAACTGGTACACCAGATTCGCGGACGCTCTGTGCGTCAGCCCGACTTGCAGCGCGTTGTAAGAAGAGTAGCTGAAAGGCGCGGTCATGTCTTGGGAGCCCAAGGCAGGAACGGGCCGCGGGTTCTGGGTGCAGGGGCCGTTGAGGACGCACGGAGCGCCATTGTTGGTGGCCAG
>JBEKRO010000104.1:0-22134 GCA_049518655.1 Bryobacteraceae bacterium
CCCGGCAGCGAGCTTGGATGGGGACAGCTCACAGGAGACGCGCCCATCTTCATCGCCACGGATTTCTTCAAGTACTTCGTATTCAAGGATCCCGCCTGGGACTATAAAACGCGGCCGATCAATTTTGATTCGGACGTGGCGCTCTCGGACAAACCTGCGAACCTGCCGGTGAACGCTACAAATCCCGATATCAAGAAGTTTGTCGCTCGCGGCGGCAAGATGATGCTGTGGGGCGGTTGGAGCGACGCGGGTGTGCCTCCGCTCGAAGTAGTGAACTACTACAACAGCGTGGTGAAAACCATCGGCTCCAAACCTGCGATGAGCGCCGTACGTCTCTACATGGTTCCGGGCGTGGGGCATTGTGGCGGCGGTGAGGGGACCGACCATTTCGATCTGTTCCCCGCGCTGCAGCAGTGGGTGGAGCAGAAGCAAGCGCCGGCCGACCTGGTTGCCTCGCGCATTGAAAACGGCAAGGAGGTTCGCACGCGTCCTCTGTGCGCGTATCCGGAAATTGCGACTTACAAAGGTAGCGGCAGCACGGATGACGCCGCGAGTTTCGTTTGCAAGAAGCCTTAAGCTAGGCCGCGAGCAGCCGTTCGCGCAATTCGCGCTTGACGGATTCTTCGATGAAGGCGGCATCGATCGCCGCCTGGTTGCAGGCCAGCAGATCCGACGAAGTCCATCCGAAATGTTCCTGAAGGTTTCGATACTCTTCGGTGAGCGTGATATTCGTGATGGTGCGGGTATCGGTGCTGATGCTCAGCGGCACGCCCGCCCGGTATAGCTCGTCGACCGCATGCTCGGCAAAGTCTCGCGAGATGCCGGTCTGCAGGTTGCTGGTGGGGCAGACCTCCAGATGAATACGCTCGCGCTTCAGATGATCGATCAGAACCGGATCTTCAATGCTTCGCACACCGTGACCGATCCGCGACGGCTGAAACTCGCGCAGCGTTTCCCAAACACTATCCGGGCCACGGGCCTCACCGGCGTGGGCCGTGCGATCCAGGCCGTGGTCCATCGCGTAACGAAAGGCGGGAACCTGCGCGTCGATCGGATAGCCGGCTTCATCGCCCGCGATATCGAGCGCGGCTACACGGCTGCCTCGAAACTGTTGCACCAGACTGGCGGTCACCAGTCCTTGCTCCCGATCGAAGTGGCGCAGAGTGCACAGAATAAGCCGCGCTTGGATGCCGCTGGAACGAATACCAGCTTCCGTGGCACGATCCACGGCGGCCACCACCCGCTCGGGCGTTAACCCGCGCTCCAGATGCAGCAGCGGCGCAAAGCGAATCTCGGCATAGATCACGCCATCGGCGGCCAGTTGCTCGAACAGATCCTCCACCGCCAGCGCCAGCGCCGCTTCATCCTGCATCAGTTTGAAACCACGCGGCGCGCGGGTTAGAAAATCCGCAAGATTGGTGCAGCGCGGAGGCGCGATGAACTCGCGCTGGTACTCTTCGAGTGAAACGGACTCATCCAGCCGAGCCACCGCGGCGTAGCTCAGCGAGCAGTCCAAATGCAGATGCAATTCGACTTTGGGGAGTACTGCGCTCAATACTATTCGACGCCGAACGCCAGAAGCACGTTACCGGTGGGGCCACCGATCACCCCGTACCCCGATCCGATGAACAACATTCCGTTCGCGATGGTGGGACCAATGGACGCAATGGATCCACCCTTGGCTTCCACCTTATTCACGGTGTCAAACGGCCGGTCCGTTGCATACGACCAAATCTCGGAGCCGTCGGCTGAGGCGAGCGCGTGCAGTTTGCCATCGGTTCCTCCGATGAAGACGACCCCCTGCATCGCAGTAGCAGCCGCGCCGTTGTTGACGTGTTGGCCCGGCTCGGCCAACGGTTTGTGCCATAGCTTCTCACCGGTGGTCAATTGAATCGCGGTGATGCCTCCTCCGGTCTGGCCATAGTAGGCGGCCTTTTCATCGAAAGCGCCGCCCCAAACAATGCCGCTTAAGCGAAACAAAGGAGTTCCCGGCGGATTATCCACCACCTTCGTTTGCCACACCACGGCGCCTTTTTTATCCGGATCCAGGGCAAACAATTTGCCGTCTTTTGTTCCAGCCACCACGATACTCTTGCCGCCCGGCAGCGAGTGCAGGACGGGAGAATTGCCGATATCCAGATCCGGCCCGTTCTCGGAGGGGCAATTGTCCGTTTTTTCAGGCCCCGTGCAGCCGCCCAGGAACGCGTCGCCAGCCTGCGCCTGGTAATACCAGAGCACCTTGCCGCTCTTCATATCCACCGCCATCACGGAGTCTGACATCTTGCCCGCGGGCTCGGTCTCTGAATCGCCGGTACCAAAATAAATGGCGTGACGCTTCTCGTCGATGGTGGGCGAATTCCACACCGAAGCTCCGGCCGGCGCGTACTGCTGCACGCCTTTCGAATTCTTACGCGTGGGCTTGGGCGTTTCGGGAATAACATAAGTCTTCCAGGCCTGCTCGCCGGTACTGGCGTTCAACTTCACCACGCTTCCGCGCGAGGTGCAGCAGGGATAATCGAGATTCGCGGCCGCGAATTCTTCGGACGACGATACAGGGACATACAGGTTTCCCTCATACAACTTGGGCGACGCCGTGATGCGCGCCACGAAGTGATCGTCCACCTTCTTGGTCCACAGCTCCTGTCCGGTCTGCGCGTCCACCGCATAAACGTTGGCATGCGCATCGCCGAAGAAGACCGCGTACCTGGTGTCGCCATGGCCTTTCACCGGGCCGACGCTTGGTCCACCGCGCACATTCCCCTTGGCTTGATAAGACCAGTAGACGCAACCCGTTTTCGCATCCAGTGAATAAACGTAGCCGATATCGCTGCCGACAAAAACACGGCCGGAGGCGACGGCCGGCTGCCCGAATGCCGAAACGCCGGTGGGATAACCGAAGGCCCACTTCAACTTCAGGTGCGGCACTTGATCGGCCGTGAGCCCCGCGCCCTTCGCGGTCTGATAGCGGCTATTTGTAACGTCGGCGCTCCAGCCGTTCCACGACGGGCTGGCAGAGGGATCGCTCATCGGCGGGTTGGCTTCGCAATGGTTGGGCATGTTCTTCGCATCGCCCTGCTCGGCGCTGCCAAACGTCCGGCCGCTCATGAAGACCGCGAGCATCCGTTTCTGGTCGTCGGCCAGGGATTGCCCTTGCACCTTCATCGGGC
Source organism: Bryobacteraceae bacterium (assembly GCA_049518655.1). GTDB lineage: Bacteria > Acidobacteriota > Terriglobia > Bryobacterales > Bryobacteraceae > Palsa-89. The sequence goes on from JBEKRO010000104.1 coordinate 3,168, forward strand.
CGGTAGTGAGCGCTTCATAAATCTTTTCGGGTGACAATTGCCGCAGCGTGGCAGGATCGGGTACGCGACCGGCCATCGTTGGGTTGCCATGACAACCCATGCACTTGGTCTGGAATACGGCGAATCCCGTTTCGGTTCCTGAAAAACGCGCCGGCTGGCTCGGCGGTTGCGCTTGCGTAGCGGTCAGAACAAGCGACAAGCTCGCGGTCGCGATCGCCACGAGGCGGAAATGAGTTTTCATAGTGATTCCTTTACGATCCCACAGCATATCGAACGTTGCATGCAGGTCGCAAGGCCCTTCTAACATAATCCAGGCCGTTCTAACATATAAGGACATATGCGATACCTCGTGCTTGTAATCGCGCTATCGTGGCCTCTGGCCGCTGCCACCTCTTGTGAGAGCCTGGCCAAGCTCGCTCTACCGCACTCCACCGTCACCCTGGCGCAGGACGTACCCGCCGGACAGCTCACATTGCCCGCCGATGCCGTGCCGGCATTTCCCGGTTTCCCAGCGCCGAACTTCTCGAATCTTCCCGCTATTTGCCGCGTGGCTGCCACGCTGAAGCCCACCAGCGATTCCGACATCAAGATTGAAGTCTGGATGCCTGCGGCGGGCCCATCGTCAAAGTGGAACGGGAAGCTGGAATCCGTGGGCAATGGCGCTTGGGCCGGGAGCATCGGCTATCGCGATCTCGCCACGGCTGTCACTGACGGCTGGGCAGCCGCCAGTACCGACACCGGCCACACCGAGACTACTGCGGTGTTTGTGGTGGGACATCCGGAAAAGCTGATCGACTTCGCTTATCGCGCGGTGCATGAAATGACGCTGGCCTCCAAGGCCATGACCGCCGCCTATTACGGCAAGAATCCGGCGCGTGCGTATTTCAATGGTTGCTCCACGGGCGGACGCCAGGCGCTGGCAGAAGCGCAACGCTATCCAGACGACTACGATGGCATCGTCGCGGGAGCCGCCGCGAATTATCCCACGCACCTGCAAGGCGCGCAGGTATGGACCACTGAGATCACCAACCAAAGCGATGGCTACATCCCGCCCGCCAAATATCAACTCATCCACAAAGCCGTGCTCCAGGCTTGCGACGCGCTGGATGGAGTGAAGGATGGCGTGCTGGAGGATCCGCGCCGCTGCCACTTCGATCCACAAGCGCTGGCTTGCAAAGGTCCCGGTCAAGGGGGAGATTCGCCCACCTGTCTGACCACTGCGCAAGTGGAAGTGGCGCGCAAAATTTACGCCGGACCCGGCGCGTCGATCTTTCCAGGCCTGGAACGCGGTAGCGAACTGGGATGGGCTACGCTTTCCGGGCCCAAGCCCATGGCTCTCGCTGCTGAAACCTACCAATACTTGGTGTTTAAAGATCCCAATTGGGATTACCTGAAATTCGAACCTGCCCGCGACATCGCAACCGCCGATCAGGTGATCGGACCAACCATGAATTCGATCGATCCCAACCTCAAACCGTTTTTCAGCCACGGCGGAAAGCTGCTGATGTATCACGGCTGGGCCGATCCCGGCATCGCTCCAGAAAACAGCGTGAATTATTTCACCAGCGTCGAAGATACCGTCGGGGGCAGATTGAAGGCATCCAATTCCATTCGATTGTTTATGGTTCCCGGCATGGGCCACTGCCGCGGTGGCGACGGCACCGATGATTTCGACAAGATCGGCACGCTGGCCGCATGGGTGGAATCGAACAAAGCGCCGGATCATATTCCGGCGGCGCATAAGACCAAAGGCGTGATCGATCGCACCCGGCCGCTCTGCCCGTACCCACAGACCGCGCAATATAAGGGATCGGGCAGCACCGACGAGGCCGCGAACTTCGTCTGCGCGGCGCCTTGACTAAGAACAAACCCATTGCTGGCAGTCTAAAGTTGTGATAGGTTCAGGCCGGAGGTGCAAGAATGGCAAAAGACACCCCAAGGCCGCAAATTAACGCGTCAAAGCTCCTGGTTGGAGGTGAAATCATCGGAGCGATTTTCGCTATTGGCACCATGCTGATATTTCTAACCGGCATTCCGATACTGCGGTACGTATTTGCTGTTGCCGTCGTTCTAGGCTGCATCGTTGCGCTTGTTCTTCGCTTCATTCCGCACGATAATCCAGGCACACCTTGGCTTCTCTCTGCCACCGAGAAAAATACAGAGGTTCGGCCAAAACCCGAACGCCAGAAAACTCCAGGGCGTTCAAAGATGGTCGTGACGCTACCGCTAGCCACGCACGTTTAATAGTAGAGAAGCAAAAACGGCGCGGCGCGCCCGGGGTTCATGCCCACTCCAGGATCACTTTGCCCGCGTTCCCCGAGCGCATCACCTGGAACGCTTGCTCGTAATCGCGATAAGAAAACCGATGCGTGACCACGGGCCGAATATCCAAGCCATTTTCAAGCATCACGCCCATCTTGTACCAGGTTTCGTACATTTCCCGGCCGTAGATGCCTTTGATGGTGAGCATATTGAACACGACCGTGGTCCAATCGATGGCGAACTCCTGAGTCGGTATCCCAAGCATCGCGATTTTTGCGCCGTGGCTCATGTTGGCGATCATTTCGCGCAACGCCGGCGCTTGGCCCGACATCTCGAGTCCGACGTCGAAGCCTTCCTGCATACCCAGTTCTTTCTGAACTTCCGCCAGCGGCGTTTGGGCCGTATCCACGGCGCGGGTCACACCCATCTTGCGCGCCAGGTCCAGCCGGTACGGATTCTTGTCGGTGATCACTACATGACGCGCGGCCGCGTGACGCACCACGGCGGCAGCCATGATTCCGATGGGACCAGCACCCGTGATCACCACGTCCTCGCCCAACACCGGGAACGAGAGCGCGGTGTGCACGGCGTTGCCGAAAGGATCGAAGATGGCGGCGACGTCCAAATCAACGCCAGGCTTGTGCCGCCACAGGTTCGTCACCGGCATCGCAATAAAATCGGCGAAGGCACCCGGGCGATTCACGCCAACACCCTGGATGTGCGCGCAGAGATGCCGCCGGCCCGCCAGGCAATTGCGGCAGCGGCCGCACACCACGTGCCCCTCGCCGCTCACCAGATCGCCGGCCTGAAAGTCGGTGACATTCGAGCCCACCGCAACGATCTCTCCGACAAATTCGTGGCCGATCGCCATCGGCACGGGAATGGTGCGCTGCGCCCATTCGTCCCAGTTGTAGATGTGAACGTCGGTGCCGCAAACACCGGCGCGCCTCACGCGAATCAAAACATCGTTGATGGCGATGCTGGGCTCAGGAATCTCTTCGAGCCACAAACCGGGCTCGCGCTTGCTCTTGACGAGTGCTTTCATGAAACTCTCATTGCAACACGAACACTACGGAGAACGCTTCCAGGTACAATGAAGACACCTGCGCTTCCTCGGACTTGAAGCCGGTGGGGAAAGCAAACCGAGCGGTCTCGCCACGCTGCAATGGGACGGCCGCACGCTGCGATTGACGCAGCTCGATTGCCTCACCGAACCGGACGACATTATCCAAATCCAATGGGCCGCCGACACCGCCGGTAACGATGCGGTGATCGGGATCGACGCGCGAATCGTCGTTCCCGGCGACGCGCCCGACGCCCTCGCGATGCGTTCGGCGGACAGGCTTGCTCATTCGCTCTATGACAAGTACCATGCGGGACCTTCGTCCACGAATCTATCGCTCGCCGTTCGGCATCGGACCACGCGCCTTTCGTCCGAACTGGCGAATTTGCGCTTCCTGCATGGCGATCAACTGACGCCGCAAAGCGAGGGCCGGCATCAGATTGAAGTGCACCCTCCAGCGGCATCGGTCCAGCTCTTTCTGCTGGCCAGGGTGATCCGCTACCGCAGGGGAACCATCGCGGAACGCAAGGAAGGGCTGCGGTTGTTGCGCGGTCTGATGCTGGATCATTTTCCTCGGCTGTTCCCCAGGCTGGCTCTGACCGAACTGCCGGAGGTCCCCTCGAACAGCGCGGATTTGAAAGCTCTGCAGCATCGCCTGGATTCGCTGATGAGCGCCTACGTGGCGGCGCACTGGTGGTATTGGGGCCGGGAGCGCAACGACGTGCTGGGTGACGCAGCCAATGGATACATCGTGGTGCCGCGGCGTCGTACCGCCGATCTGAAGCTGGCCGATCTGCGGGAAGAGTTGACGAACCGGGAGCTGTTGGAAACGGGAGCGGCAGCGCAGCCGGTGGCACTATTCAAGGCGTGGCTGGGGGAAGCCTATTCGGCGGGCCTGACGGCTCCCAACGCCATGACGCTCGCCACGGTGGGACCGGACGGAAAGCCATCGGCCAGGATCGTTTTGCTGGACAACGTCAGCGACCCATGCCGTCGGGTTGGGGTGGTTACCGGGTGCGGCCCGAATCACTCGAATTCTGGCAGAGCCGCGCGAATCAATTGCATGACCGGCTGCTCTATTCGCGCGGGTCCGATGGCCGGTGGGCGATCGACCGCCTGGCGCCTTGAACCCGCCCTTGAGAGCCCGCCATTCGCCGATTCCCAGCCGCTATTCGCCGATCTTCGGTCGCAAGATCGCAGGCCCGCTGATAGGCTCGAAGCATGGATACGGATCGCTGGGAAGAACGAAGGCAGCGTTGGGAACAGAGGCATGAGGCGAGACGGGCTCGCTGGGAAGACCGCGCGGCGCGGCGTCACTATCGCTCGGGAAGCCACGGCCTTTTCTTCGGCGCCATTGTGGTCGCCGTAGGGTGTCTGCTGCTGCTGGACAATCTGGGAATCGTCCGGTTTCATGACATTTGGCAGTACTGGCCGGTGCTGCTGGTTGCCTTTGGAGTTGCGCGCATCGTTGACAGCCGCACGCCTTCCGGTTGGATTTGGGGCGGCATGGTTACGCTGGTGGGCGCGTTCTTCCTGCTCGACACGCTCGACATCATCACCTTCAACTTCGCGATGCTGTGGCCGGTGCTTTTGATCGCGTTTGGGGTCAGCGTACTCATCGGCGCGCTGGAGCGCAATCGATTCCGGGACGGCGTCCCTCCGCCCCCCAGTTCACCGGTGGTGAACACGCACGCGATTTTCAGCGATAACAAGGGCGGCAGCGACGCCCAGGATTTCCAAGGCGGGGAAGCATCCGCAATCTTCGGGGCCGCGCGCTTCGATCTACGAAACGCATCCATGACTGCCGATGAGGCGCGCATTCATGTCGAAGTGGTCTTCGGCGAGGCGGAGGTGCGTGTTCCCGAAACGTGGAATGTAATCAGCCGGGCCGCGGTCGTCTTTGGCGGTGTGAACGATAAAACCATTCACCCCAAACCCGACCCGAACGTAAAGACCCCACGGCTGGTGATCACCGGATCGGTGATTTTCGGCGGCATCACGCTCCGCAACTAATACCGGATAATTCCATCATGCATCCGCTTGTGGCCGGACAGGGCCGGCTCTCGCTGTACCTGTTGGCGTGGGTTCCCCTGGCTCTGCTGCTGGCCTATCTCTTGGTGGCGATGGGCGGGCTGACTTGGCTGGAGGCGGCGGCAGTGAGCCTACCGTTGGCTTTGTTCTACGCACTCATTTGCCTGGCCCCTTGGTACATGTGCCGCGCCCTCGCAATTGGTTCCACTTCCATTCTTAAGATTCTGGAATATCACTCGGCCGCGGCGGCTGTTGCAGCGCTCATTTGGATTGTGGCCGCCAAAGGCTTAGCGCTCGCGATCGGCCACTACGCGTTCGCCGATCTAAACCAACGGCTCAGCCCTGAACTTCCTTCGCTGTGGGGAATCGGCGCGCTCGTGTACGTGCTCTCAGTGGCGCTACATTACGTTTTGGTTTCAGTGGAATCCTCCAAGGAAGCCGAAACGCGCGAGCAGGAGGCGCTCACGCTGGCGCGCGAATCGGAATTGAAGGCGCTGAAGGCGCAGATCAATCCGCACTTCCTGTTCAACAGCCTCAACTCCATCAGCGCGCTTGCTACGGTGGATGGCCCACGCGCCCGGGACATGTGCATCAAGCTCTCCGACTTTTTGCGCACTACGCTGAAGCTGGGCGAGAAGCAAAGCATAACGCTGGCCGACGAGTTGGCGCTGGCGAAGGCCTATTTGGAAGTAGAGCAGGTTCGATTCGGCGCGCGGCTGCGAGTCGAGATCGCCTCCGATGCCGATTGCGACCATTGCGTGGTGCCGTCGCTGGTGCTGCAGCCCCTGGTAGAGAATGCGGTGAAGCACGGGATTGCCGGATTAGTGAACGGAGGAACAATTAGGATTGAGGCGCATTGCGGCAATGGCCGGCTGCAACTGCAAATCATCAACGAGTTCGACCACGACTCGCCGGCGGCCAGCGGGCATGGGCTTGGTCTGCGGAATGTTCGCGACCGGTTACGCGCGTTGTACGAGAATCGGGCGCGCGTGGACACCACCGCCACCGGTGACCAATTCGTCGTCGAATTGGAGATTCCCTGTGCAGAACACGTGTAATGATGAGGTCATGGCTGACCCTTTGGCCACTGGCTCCCACATCGCGCATTACCGCGTGGTCTCGCACTTGGGCGAGGGCGGGATGGGAGCGGTTTACCTGGCCGACGATATGACGCTGGGCCGGCGGGTTGCTCTGAAAGTTTTGCCCACGAATGTCGCGACCGGCCCGGAGCGCATGCATCGCTTTGTGCAGGAGGCCAAGCTGGCATCGGCGCTCACTCATCCGAACGTCGCGTACATTTACGAAATTGGTGAGGACGCCGGGCTCCGCTTTCTGGCCATGGAGTACATCGAGGGCGAGGCGCTGAGCGTTCGCTTGGGCCGCGGCCCGCTGGCGCTCTCCGAATTACTCTCGGTTGCGAGCCAAGTGGCCGACGCGCTGGACGACGCGCACTCCAAAGGCATCGTGCACCGCGATATCAAGCCGTCCAACCTGATGCTGACGCCGCGCGGTTACGTCAAGGTTCTGGATTTCGGGCTGGCCAAGCTGGAAACGGCCGTGGGGGGAAGTAAAGTGCCGCGCGATGAGACACAAGTGATGACCAGCGCCGGCGTGGTGATGGGAACCGTAGCCTATATGAGTCCGGAACAGGCCCTGGGCCGCGATATGGACCATCGCACCGATCTGTTCAGCCTGGGCGTGGTCCTGTATGAGATGGCCACCGCGCGTCTGCCTTTCCCCGGAACCACTCCATCGGAAACCATGGCGCGAATTCTGAGTTCGCAGCCAGAAGCGATCGCCCGCTTCAATTATGATCTTCCCGAGGGTCTGGATCGCGTGGTGCGGAAGTGCCTGGAGAAGGATCGCGAACGGCGTTATCAATCGGCGCGCGAGCTGCTGGTGGATCTGAAGAACCTGGAACGCGACGCCGCGAGCGCAAGCCCGGGCGCCAGCACGGTGGTCAATACACGGCGTAAGTTGACGGCCGTGATTGTCGACGATGAAGAGCTGGCCCGCGCCCTGTTGCGCGAGTATCTGGGATCGAACCCGGATATCGAGATCCTGGCCGAATGCGCCAACGGTTTCGAAGCGGTGAAGGCCATCACCGAGAAGAAACCCGACCTGGCATTCCTGGACGTCCAAATGCCGAAGCTGGATGGATTCGAAGTGCTGGAACTGATCGGGCAGGAGGTGGCTGTCATCTTCGTCACCGCCTACGATCAGTACGCGATGCGGGCGTTCGACGAACATGCGGTGGATTATCTGCTGAAACCGTTCAGCCTGGATCGATTTCAAAAGGCGCTGGACCGCGCGCGGCGGCGAGTGGGTGAGAAGGGATCGCCGCAGGAACCAGCCGCCAAACCCGCCCCTGTGGATCTGGCGCGAGCCGCGCGGCCTCCGCAAGAGTATCTGCAGCGCATTGTGGTGAAGGACGGAACGCGAGTCCATATCATCCCCGTGGAACGGCTGGATTACGCCGAATCGCAAGACGACTATGTTTCCCTCCACAGCCAAGGCCAGAGCTATTTGAAAGAGCAGACCATTTCGAGTCTCGAGGCGGCGCTCGATCCGGAGCGCTTTGTCCGGATACACCGCTCCGTCATCGTCAACTTGGAACGCGTGGCGAAAATCGAGCCGTACGCCAAAGACAGCCGTGTCGCGGTGCTGTCCGATGGCACGCAGCTCGCAGTGAGCCGGGCCGGGTATGAGAGATTGCGGAGTCTGCTTGAGAACTAACCTGTGAAACTATCCGAGCACTGCGATGCGCGGCTTGGCCCGCGCCGAGAGTTCCACCCCCGCGTCATGCAGGGCGGCGTTTCCAGCGGCGAAAATCACGGTGCCGCGCGGCGGGCCTTGCGGCGAGCGAATGGGCGAGGTCCAAACGGCCGCCTCGATGAAACTGCCGTTCTTGCCTTGAATGGGACCCTGGACATCGAAGGGAAGTTCGTGGCCCATCATCTCATGGCGCGTCCAGCCAGTGAGGATCTCGGTGGCGGCGTTCCAATGAGTAACCACGCCGTGAATGTCCACCGCAAAGATTGCAAGCGGAGACGAATCCAGCAGCGGATGATGCCATTCCGGCACAGCGGCCATCACTGCGTTGCTCAGATCCGTGGGCTTTTCATCGGCCTCCACCAGCCTCAGGTGAACTTTCGTAGCGGCGCGATCGATGCTCGATGTCTTCAAGATCAACGCCGCCAGCAAATAGAGGCAGGCGCTGATCAAGTCCACCCAGCCTTCCATCGTTCGGAAGCGCGTGAAGGCTGCGAATCCGGAGTCTTTCAGTATGCGCAGAGCGTCATAAATCGCGATCAATCCCAGCAAGCCAGTGAGAATCTTGTCGAGACCGTTGCGCTGCCGCCGGGTTAAGAGGATGCACCAGAGGATGGTTGCGAGGCAAATAAGAAGCGCCAGCGCCATGAGCGGATTGGCGCGAAGTAATTGTGCCAGATACAAAGGGCCTCCCGGCATTACTGCCGCAGCACTTGTATCGGTCGCGGAGAGGAGAGTGATTAGATCGCAACCGCTTACTTAAGTGAGCGGTTGTGCTTAGAAGGTTTGACGAAGCGCCCTAGGCACAAAGGTGAGGAGTTGGCGCTCAAGGTTTTGTCGCTTCGGGCGATATGCAGTTCGCAAGGAGTTTCCATAATGATCAGTGCTATATCGTCCGCGACGCCCACCCAGCCCGTAGCTCCAGCCGCTGCACCATCCACTCAGAACACCGCGTCCTCAAAGACACCTCCCGCGCCTACCGGCGATTCCGTCCACTTAAGCAAGGCCGCTCAAGAGAAGTCCGGCTGCTCTGGCCACTAGAAAGCGGGGAGAGAGGTTCGCGTCCAGCATTCACTCGAGCGCGGTCGGTTTGTAACGGTAACTTCCGCGCCTCGGCTCCGCGGTTCCAATTCTGAAGCTCCGCGTCCATTACGTTTTATGTAACGGTAGTCGGCCTCTTGCCTCTAACCAGCGAGTATTAGCGCGAAGGCGTTGCGCCGGCGGCGGAGGACTGCGATGACAAAACAGAATCTGGTTCCGATATTTGTGGCGGGAATTGGGATTGGAGTAGCCGCCACTCTATTCATTCAGGATCGGGAACTGAAAGCTCGCTTGGGCAAGGCCTGGAGCAAACAGTCGCAACGCGTCGGGGAAGCGCTTTCGGATCCACAGGCCACGTGGAAGAAAGGAGAAAAGGCAATGAGCGATGTCAAAGACAAACTGAAGAACAAAACTGACGATGCGGCCGACGCTACGAAGAAGGCGGTGGATAAAGTGGCGGACAAATCCAAAGAAGCGGCCCACAAGGCCGGCGAACAATTGGAGCGGGGCGGCAAACGCCTCCAGAACGCGTAATCGCGACAACTATTCAAGGAGGAATTCACCACGATGTGTATTCAAAAAGCTGTTCTAGCAATTGTATTCTGCGCAGCTTCCATGCTCGCGGCGGCACAAACTTCCGACTCGACGGCGCAGCCGGATAACACCAAAGTCAATCAACGCGACCGCAATGCCGATCAACCCACGGCCGATCAGCAAAAGAACGACCGTAGCGATCGCATGCTGACCAAGAACATCCGCAAGTCCATCATGTCGGACAAATCCTTGTCCACCTACGCTCACAACGTCAAAGTCATCAGCCAGAACGGAACCGTCACTTTGAAGGGACCCGTGAAGTCTGACGACGAAAAACGCGCGGTGATCGCGAAGGCGGTTGAAGTGGTGGGCAGTCCGGACAAAGTGACCGATCAAATTTCGGTCAAGCAGTAGAGCAGATACGTCTTAATTCTAAATTCAAAAGGAGAACGATATGGCTGGAAAGAATACAGCAGTTTTCGGCATTTATAAGAGCGTTCCTCAGGCCGAGCTGGCCGTAGATCGCATCATGGCGGGCGGCTTCTCAAACAACGACATTTCCGTGTTGCTTCCGGACAATCAGAGCACCAAGGAATTTGCGCACGAAAAGAACACCAAGGCTCCTGAAGGCACAACCACCGGCGGGGTCGCTGGCGGAGTGATCGGCGGCACGCTCGGACTGCTGGCGGGAATCGGCGCGTTGGCGATCCCTGGCGTCGGGCCTTTCATCGCAGCCGGTCCCATCATGGGCGCGTTGGCGGGTTTGGGTGCGGGCGGCGCTGTCGGCGGACTCATCGGCGCTCTGGTCGGGATGGGAATGCCGGAGTACGAAGCGAAGCGCTATGAGGGTCGCGTGAAGGCGGGCGGCGTGTTGCTCTCGGTTCATTGCGACACCTCCGATGAAATTTCGCGGGCGAAGGATCTCCTGAAGGCGACCGGAGCCGAAGACATCTCCTCCTCGGGCGAGAAGAGCGTGAGCACGCACGGAGTGGAGCAACCGGTCGGCACCCACCGCTAACCGTTCACTTTCCTCTTATTAGGGGTGGCGGGTCGACGCCGCCCCTGAACCCCTGCGGTAGAATGAGGGCATGGCGGACATTCTTCGCATCGCGGATCGCGAATTTCATTCGCGCCTCTTCGTCGGTACGGGGAAATACCGCAGCTTCCAGGAAATGGCTCGGTGCCACACGGCGTCGGGTGCCGAAGTGGTGACAGTCGCGGTCCGTCGCGTCAATCTTACGGACAAATCCAAAGAATCGCTGATTGATTATATCGATCGTTCGAAGATCTTCATTCTTCCGAACACGGCCGGCTGCTACACCGCCGACGAAGCTATTCGTACTGCGCGGCTGGGACGCGAGGTGGGGCTTTCCAACTGGGTGAAGCTGGAAGTAATCGGCGATCAGAAGACGCTCTTCCCCGACAATGAAGGTTTAGTGGAAGCGACCCGTGTGCTGGCGCGGGAAGGATTCGTGGTGCTTCCCTATACCACTGACGACCTGGTGAACGCGCGCAAGTTGATCGACGCGGGCGCGGCGGCTGTAATGCCCTTGGGCGCTCCAATCGGATCGGGTCTTGGCATTCAGAACACCACCAATCTGCGGATTCTACGCGAGACCATCACCGAAGTCCCGCTGATTGTGGACGCGGGGGTAGGAACCGCCTCCGACGCGGCCATCGCGATGGAGCTCGGATTCGAAGGCGTGCTCATGAACACGGCCATCGCGGAAGCGGAAGAATCCGAAAAGATGGCGGAGGCGATGAAGCTAGCGGTTCAAGCCGGCCGTCTGGCGTATCTGGCGGGCCGCATGCCGAAGAAGCTATATGCCAGCGCGAGCAGTCCGCTGGCCGGCGTTGTGCGGTAATTTGGCGAATTACACCATCCAACGTGAGCAGTGGGTGCCTCGTCCTTTGGAAGAAGTATTCGCGTTCTTCTCCGATGCGAGCAACCTGGAACTCCTTACACCCTCCTGGCTGAAGTTTAAGATTCTGACTCAAACACCGATCACGGTAGCCCGCGGAACTCACCTCCAATATCGGCTGAGCTGGCATGGCGTTCCGTTGCATTGGACCACGGAGATCACGCGCTGGAATCCGCCGCGCGATTTTGAAGATATTCAGTTGTCCGGCCCCTACAAACTATGGCGGCACACCCATCGTTTTAGGGCGCACGAAGGAGGCACTCAGATGACGGATATCGTCGAGTACGCGCTACCCTTCGGACTCCTAGGAAGCCTCGCGTATGCGCTGCAGGTGCGCCGCAACGTGGAAAAGATCTTCGATTACCGTTATGATCGAATCCAGCAAATGTTCGGCGGCCCGCGAACCTCGAGGGCCGCAGATCAACGCCGATGAACGCGGATTGAAAAGGAATTCTTATCGGCGTTCATCGGCGTTGATCTGCGGCCAAATATGTTTTTCAGCTTTACAACGTCCGCGTCACTTTACTTAGCGCCCGCGGCTGATCCGCATTCAGCCCCTTCTCCTCGGCGAGCGACGCCGCGAATAGCTGAGCCGGAACGATGTAGGGGATGGGTGTAAACAGCTCGTCCAGCGCCACGGGCACGATTACCGAACGGCGATCGCGCGCGGCCTCCACGTTGCTTACATCGGTGACGATCAGGGTCTCGGCCTTCAATTCACTGAGAGTGGCCATCATTTCACGCGTACCGGGCCAGGTGACGCCCGCGGGTGCGAACAGAAATGCGGGAAACCCAGGCTCCAACATCGCGATGGGGCCATGCAACAAGTCGGCGCTCGAAAAGCGTTCGGCCACCACATAGCAGGTCTCCATTAACTTCAGCGCAAACTCGAACGCACTGGCGTAATTCAACCCCCGGCCCAGGACCACGGCGTGCTCCATGAAGCGATAGCGCTCGGCGCGGCGCGCGATCTCGAGTTCCAGCGTCAGCGCGCGGTTGGTCCACTCGGGCACGCGCGCCAAATCGTCCAGCGCAACGTCCGCCCCCAGCGCGTAGGCCAGCAGATACAGCAGCAGCAACTGGCCCGTGTAGGTTTTCGTCGCGGCGATGCTACGCTCGCGCCCGGCGTGTACCAGAAACAGATGCTCGGCAAGCTGCGATAACGCACTGGATGCTTCGCTGGTGATTCCGATGGTGCGCGCGCCTTGCTCGCGAGCCCGCTCCAGCACCACGTTCGTATCCGTCGATTCCCCGGATTGCGAAATCGCCACCACCAATACACCATCGAAGCGGAAAGGCGCGTGATAGAGCGTGAAAATAGAGGGCGCGGCCAGCGTCACCGGGATCCCGGTAGTCATCTCGAGGAGGTAGCGCCCGAATTGCGCCGCGTTGTCGGACGTGCCGCGCGCGGCCAGCATGATCAGACGCGGTGGATCGCGCTCCAAGACTTTGCGCAATTCTTCGATCGGCCCGCGCTCCGCTTCTAACGTCCGTTCGAGCACGGCGGGTTGCTCGCGGATCTCGTCTCGCATTCTTGACATGAAAAAAAATGGTTGGTGACTTACGGCGCCATCCTGATCTACAAATCCGGCGGTATGCGCGTTTCGGTTCCCGCCCAGGCCTTCCAGGCCGGAGAGGCCGATGGCGGCGCTATGGTCACATGCGGCTTCAACACGATTAAGGTGGTTCCCTGGTCCTTGCTGACGGTGTTTTGCCGCAGCAGCGGAATGTAGCTGAGAAGCGGAATGCCCGTGATGGTTTTGGCTTCCTGCGATGTCATCAGTCCCGACAGCACCGCCCATTCGCCGGCCGCCACGTGCACCTTGGATTGATATTGGGTGTTCGCCACCACGGGAATGCCGTTGGAACTGGTAGCCCCCAACAGCTTAAACTCTGCGTCCAAATCCAGCGTTACTTCGTCCACGCTCGAGACGTGCGGCGTCACCTTGATCAAGAGTCCCAGGTCCTCGAAACTGATGGTCGGCGGCGGGGTGTAAACCGTGCCGCTGCCGGACGTGTTTCCAAAATAGCCGCTGGTGATGATGGGATACTTCTCGCCCACATGCAGCGTCGAGGGCAGGCCGTCCACCGCGACTACTTGCGCGTGATAAATGCTCTGAGAGCTGGAATGGGAAACAGTGGCGAAAAGTTGCGCGTTCGTGACGCCCAGTCCCAGCAGACTGGCGCCGCCGCCGAACGCCAGATAAGTCGAAAAACTGGAGGAAAAATAGTTATAGGCGTTTGTCAGGTTTGCCCGGTTCACGAAGCTCGATAGCGCAAAGGATGTCGGGAGCGATAGCCCGTAACTGAGCGACGATGAAAGATCCGTGGTCAAAATCTCCACGTCGATGGTCACTTCCGCGCGAGGGCGCAGCAAATCGGTGAGCAGTTTTTCCGCCAGCCGTACTTTGGTCACCTTGTCGCGGATCAGAATCAGATGCCGTGAAGGGTCCACCGCTACCTTCTGCGCATCCAGCACCCCTCGAATGCTAGTGGCCAGTTCCTGCATCTCCTGAACAGTGGTAGCCTCGGGAAACGGTATCGTCACGGCGGCCGTCGGCTCGAAGTCCCTGCGCTTCTGCGTGCTGTCGTTGGCGACGAAAATCAGACGCTGGCTGACGGGTACCAGGAACGAATTGGTGGCAGCCTGCAGTGCGTGTAGTGCGTCCCGATAGTCGGCATCGGCCAGCTCGAAGCGGAACGCGCGCGTCGGCCGATAGTCGGCGTCGAACAGCACTTTCAGGTGCAGCGCGGCGGCCACCTGTTCCCACAGGGCTTTGGAATCGCCCTGAAAGTCGTAGTCGCGGCGGCCGGGCTCGACCTGCAATCGGGGCGGCGGTAAAGGCTTTCGCGCTTCCTCCAGTTCCGCATCGGTAATGGTTGCAAAAAGTCTGCGATCGATCTTGTCGGTTGGGAATCCAGGCAACTCGGGCGGGCTGGGGTCCTTCAGGCTGGCGGCCGGCCGTAGTGCCTGGGCGCGGGACCAATAGTCGATATTGGTGGGGTCGGCCGCGGCAGCTTCCGCATAGAGAAGATAAGCTTTGACGATTTGGCCGTCGTGCTCGGCTTTCTGCGCCTGATGAAACAGCTGTTCGGCCTGGGAAGCTGCACCCAACGGCGTGGAAAGCACCGTCCAGCTCCCTATTAAAATGAAAACAAAAGACCAACACACCTTCACAAGAGGATTGACGGGACCACACTGCGAAGCGTGCACCCAAATGGTGTGGGCCTCGACACCGGTCCAGGCCAAATCGCAAAATCATAGACAGGGAAAGGGTTCCTTGTCCCTCCCCTGACTGCCAACCGCGCCGCCTCAGTGATGGAGCAGGTGCAGATGCCGATGCGCGTGCATCCAGGCGATCATTTTTGCAAAGAGCTCCGGTTTTGCAAAGAGCTCCGGTTTTGCAAAGGGCTCCGGTGCAGACGCGGGGGCCCTCACCGACTTCTTGTCCTCCTCGACTTGGAACGAATGAAACAGGAGTATGTACGGGATCATCGGGATCAAAAGTATCATTAGCAACAGCAGCGCCGCATGCAATGGGGAGACGCCGGGAGTCCCATAGTCAAGAGCCGCAGTTTTTAGTTCGACGATTGAGGACACGGTTTCTGTCCTTCTTTCCGTGACACCTTAAATGCAGCACGTTTGAAACCAAACTCGATACGCCACCGGCCCGCCCCGTTTTCCGCGTCCGATTGCTTCCGCCCGCTTGTGCTGGACGCACCGCCTGCGATTTCAGCCTGCCCTGTCAAAGCGGGTGCCGCAGACCTGTAAATAAATAGCCCGGTTTGGCCGATGAATAGAGTGAGGCCCAACATCTTTCATGGCTGCAACACTTGCTCCAGCGCACAGTGGATTTAGTCCCGCGATTCCACAAACCTTTGAAGACTTAGGCATTTCCCAATCGCTGGTGCTCGATCTCGTCCTTCGCCGCCTGCTGCTCGAAGGGTTCAGCAACCTCCAAAGTCTGAGCAACACACTGAAGCTCTCTGTCCCTATTCTAAACATCGTCTTCACTCACATGCGCCAGCAGCAACTGGTGGAAGTGAAGGGGATGCTGGGGAACGACTATAACTTCACGCTGTCGCAATCGGGCAAGATGCTGGCCGGCGAGCGCTTTCAGATCAGCCAATACGCTGGCGCCGCTCCAGTGTCTTTAAAGGATTACAGCAACGCCACCAAATCCCAGGCGGCACAGGTCCGTATTGACCGTAAAATCCTGCGCTCAGCGTTTTCGGACCTGGTGGTGAACGATCAGCTCCTCGATCAACTCGGCCCGGCGCTCATTTCGCAGAACTCCATCTTCGTCTACGGCCCCACCGGCAATGGCAAAACCAGCCTGGCGGAGAGAATGCTGCGCGTCTACCAGGACGCCGTGCTGATGCCTTACGCAGTGGAAGTGGACAACCAGGTGATCAGCTTATATGACCCGGTGGTTCATCAAAAGCTGGGCATGGACGATGCCGACGTGGATCCGCGCTGGGCTCTCTGCCGGCGGCCTTGCATCGTGGTGGGCGGCGAGCTGATCCCCAGCATGCTGGAATTGCGCCTGGACGAAGCGTCGGGCATCTACGCCGCGCCGTTGCAGATGAAAGCCAACAACGGCATCTTCATCATCGACGACTTTGGCCGCCAGTTGATGTCGCCGCGCGATCTGTTGAATCGCTGGATTGTCCCCTTAGACCGTCGCGTGGACTATCTGATGTTGCGTTACGGCGTGAAATTCCAGATCCCGTTCGAGCTCATGGTGGTGTTCTCCACCAACCTGGAGCCGAGTGATTTGGCTGACGAAGCCTTCCTGCGCCGCATCCACAACAAAATTTTCGTGGACGCGGTGGACGAGAAATCCTTCGATCAGATTTTCCATCGCGTGGTCACCAAGTTCAACATCCCCTGCGAGCCCGACAGCGCAGAATATCTGCGCAAGCTGTGTCTGCGCGAGGGGCGCACGGAATTGCGCGCCTGCTATCCGGCCGACATCTGCACCATCCTCACTTCCATCGGCAGATACGAAGGGCGTCCGCCATTCATGAGCAAGTCCGAGCTGGAGCGCGCCAGCGCACTGTATTTCGCCAAGAGCTAGGCAGCCCACCCACACCGGCGATAATGGAATATCGCCGCATGAACGTTCTCCTTATCTCCACCTACGAGCTGGGCCATCAGCCATTCGGCTTGGCATCGCCCGCGGCTTGGATTTCAGAGCAGGGCCACCAAGTCGCCTGCGCGGACCTGTGCGTGGAATCGCTGGATGCGGATTGCGTTCGTGAGGCCGATCTCGTGGCCTTCTACCTGCCGATGCATACGGCCACCCGGCTGGCGGCCAAGGTGATCGAAAAGGTCCGTGGGCTGAATCCCGCCGCGCACATCTGCTGCTACGGGCTGTACGCGCCGTTGAACGAATCGTATTTGCGAAGCCTGGGGGCTGGAACAATCCTAGGCGGCGAGTTCGAGCCGGGGTTGCTCTCGTTGCTGGAGCGCTTGGCTGGAACGGGACCGAGCGCACAAACCGAGCCGTTGATCTCGCTCGACCGCCTGCAATTCAAAGTGCCTCTACGCACCGGACTGCCAGCGCTCGAAGAATATGCTCGGCTACAAATCGGGGATTCGTCGAAACGCACCGGTTATACCGAAGCCAGCCGAGGCTGCAAGCATCTGTGCCGCCATTGCCCCGTGGTGCCGGTCTATCAGGGAAGTTTTCGCGTGCTGCAGCCCGAGGTGGTGTTGGCCGACGTTCGCCAGCAGGTTGCCGCGGGCGCGGAGCACATCAGCTTCGGCGATCCCGATTTCTTCAACGGGCCCACCCACGCCATGCGGATCGTGGACGCGCTGCATCGCGAGTGGCCGGGTATCACCTACGATGCCACCATCAAAATCGAACACCTGTTGAAACATCGCGAGCTATTGCCTCGGCTGCGCGAAACGGGCTGCCTGTTCGTCACAAGCGCCGTGGAATCGGTGGACGACGCGGTGCTCGCGAAGCTCGACAAAGGCCATACTCGGGCCGACTTCATTGAGGTGGTGCGCCAGTTTCGATCCGCCGGTCTGACGCTCGCACCCACCTTCATTCCGTTCACCCCGTGGACCACCCGCGAATCGTATCGCGAGCTATTGGAGCAGTTGGTGGAGTTGGATCTGGTGGAGTACGTCGCGCCAGTCCAGTTGGCGCTGCGATTGCTGATCCCTCGGGGATCGCTCTTGCTGGAACTCGAAGACATTCAAACCGTGATTCGCGCGTTCGACGAACCGGCGCTCTTGTATCGCTGGCAGCACGCCGATCCCGAAGTCGACGCGCTGGCCGCGCAAGCCCTGCGTATCGCAGCATCCCAGGGATCCCGCCGCGAAGTCTTCGGTTATCTCTGGAACCTGGTCAACGATCGCCCGCTGCCGGAAGACTTCTACCTGCCATCCCAAGGCGCGATACCTCACATGGATGAGCCATGGTTTTGTTGCGCGGAGCCGACCGAAGAGCAGGTCGCTCATGTTTAGGCCAGTTGGATAGCGCAGCCGGAGTCACTTTGATCGGATTGAGGTGTTACTTCAGACTAATGAGAGCCAGCGGCTATGGATTCAATTTGGTCAGCCGATCTGAAAGACGTAGACACGAACCCTCATGAATCGGTAAAATTCAGCCAAATGGAATCGCAGCAGTACGCCTTATGCGAGCTCTTCGCGGGTGGCGGAATGGACAGACTCGGCTTGGGTTCGGCTTGGAATTGCAAGTTCTGGGCGTCGTGCCGATGGTCTTGAGCTCACCGCGAATCGCAACGAGAGAGAAGCTCATATTAGCTGGCTTGTATCTCTCAAAATACGATCTTCTTGGCTTGAAAAATCTGGGCTTCAAGAGCTTCAAGGAGGCCTTCAACGTCATCGGGTACGCTATGGGATCAGAGCCTGCGTCCATAAAGAACTACCGCGATGAGTTCGATCCCCTGTTTCCGAATCACAGAAAAGGCTGGCACAAGCGTCCGACCCGCGACTACTGCCTCAAGGTACTTGAAAAATATAAAGGCCTGGATCTCGAATCATTCACGGGTTTAATCAAATCTTTTGTCGGATATGATGAAAACGCTTGGAGCGAGATTCAAGTGAAGGAGGAAAAAGAGGACAGAGACTCCAACTTTGCGAAAAGGCTGATCACCGGTCTGGCCGCAGAGCAATACTTTGCGTCAATGCAGCCCGGCCTTCCCGAATTCAAAGATTATGTCGTGGAGAACACAACGCGTCTAGCAGGCTGCTGAAAAGCATGGCCGAAATTGTTCCAGCGATATTTTCTGAGTTTGAGGATAGCCTTCGCACGGCGGATGGGTGTTCCGCGGGTAGATTCACGATCTCGAAGTGGTCGTG
>JBEKRO010000105.1:0-21452 GCA_049518655.1 Bryobacteraceae bacterium
AGTTCAAAAATGGCATTCATTTCCCATAGCCAGCGTCCACCGCAAACGCCAGCGGCTTCCTTCTAGTCTCCTTATCGAAAACGCCTCGGTCGGAGATTTCTCCATTTAATCAGCGTTCGTGCGCCGAGGCGTTTCCGATCAAGGCTAGCGACAAGTCACAAAGTTACACGCTAAACTGGAGAACTACTTCTGAAACAACCCGCAGTTCAGTCCGCTCCAGGTGAGCAATTTTGACCAGACAGGGCGATGGCGAATCCACGATACTTTTGTACGGCTCCCCGTTTGAGTTGTTGACGCCGACGGTCTGCGGGTCGGCCCACCTATTTTTGGCCGCCCAAGGTCGCCTGGGAGTGCGCGGCAGCCACGGCCGTGCCTCCCAGCGCGCCGATCCGGATCGTCAACGAATCGCCTTTCTATCGAAGAACGAGGGTACCGTGATTCAAGGCAGCTACAAAGGTATTGAGATCGAAATGGAGCTTCATCAACTGGAGCACGGGGGTTGGAGGTGCGATTACACACTGATCAGGCACCCCGAACCAACCGAAACGATTCATCACGGGGATCAAGGTTTCCCCACCATGGATCTTGCCAGGGAATACGCCTTGCATGACGCTCGCGTCGCCATAGATCAAGCGAGTTAAGCTCTGATCTCGCGCGGCCCCCGACGCCACGCTTCGAAGCGCCCGCGGAGTCTCTCATGTCTATGACGTCCTGGCGATGAATCTCAGTACCACTTGAGCGTACAAAGGAAACAGGGACGCCTGATACAATGCATGTCCATGCGGTCTCTGCTCCTATTTTGCTCGGCTCTATGCCTTTTCGCCCAACCCAGCGCGGACCTTACGCAGGCTCTCAACTCGTCTCGGCAGCGCATCAACTCCATTGACGATCAAATCGTAAACCTGCTCAACCGGCGGGCGCAAGTGGTTCGCGAAGTGGGGCTAATCAAGAAGCAGTTCCATGCTCCTGCAAGCGCTCCCGGTCGTGAAGAGCAGGTTTTGCGGCGCGTCGCCAGTGAAGCTCAAACTCCCTTGACGCCCTCGGCCGTGGAAGCCATCTACAAGACGATTCTGCATGAGATGTCTGCCATGGAAGCCACCGAGATGGACAAGGGATCCAAGCCCCAGTAGCCGCTTGCATACAACGGGATAATAGGAATAGTATGGACTCGATAGAGAGGGGCTTCAAATGAAGATATTGCAGGCCTTGCGGGCCGAAGTGTGTTGCGTCGCGCTGGTGACCGCTGGGATTTTCGGCGCGGCTAGCCCGATTCTGGCACACCATTCCTTCACCATGTTCGACATGACGAAGCGGCTGACCCTGGTTGGTACGATTACCTCCTTTGAATGGACCAATCCGCATGCCTACATCGAGATCGACGTTCCGGACGATAAGGGCGCTGTCAAGCATTGGAGTATTGAAATGGGCAGTCCCAGTATCCTCATGCAAAGCGGTTGGAAGTTTAATAGCATCAAGGCAGGCGACAAACTCACACTAATCATCAACCCCATGAAGAGTGGGCAGGCGGGTGGATTTCTTTCCACCGCGACCTTGCCGGACGGTCGCGTACTGAGCAACGGACCGCGGCAGGAACCCCCGCCCGCGCCTACGCAGAAATGACACTTCGCAGAGACTCAGGAATGAAATTGACGATGCTCTGGTGCGGCGCGCTGCTCATGTCGCCGGCGATGCTGCATGCACAATCAGCTGCGAGTCCGCCCGACCTCACCGGTGTCTGGGGCATCTATAGAGGTGGACCTGCATCGGACCCGAAGTTTCGGCCGCCCGCGCCTTCTCCCTTGGTGCTGAAACCGGAGTACGACAAGCCATATCAAGCCCGGCGCGCCGAGGAGTCCGAGGCGGCTAAACGCGGCGAGCAATTGGCGAACACCAGCGCTGAATGCATCCCTTATGGCGTTCCTGTGATGATGTCCATCGCTATATATCCCGTTGAGTTTATTCAAACCCCGAAGCAGGTGACGATTATTTCCGAGGCCTTCAGCGAAGTGCGGCGCGTTTATCTGGACAGGCCACAGGCCAAAATGGACGATGTTGCGCCCGGCTATTACGGACGCTCGGTGGGCCACTGGGAAGGCGACACGCTGGTGGTAGACACGATCGGGATCAAGCCGACGGTTTCCGGCTATCGCGGGATGCCGCACAGTCCCCAGATGCGCGTCACGGAGCGAATCCGGATGCTCTCGCCCGATATCCTGCACGACCAAATTACCATTGAGGATCCCGTGGTGCTCGAAAAACCGGTTACCTACACTGTGGCTTTTAAGCGCATGGCCAGCGATTATGAGATGGTCGAGTTTGTGTGCGACAACAATCGGGAATACATCGACGACAAAGGCATTGTGCGGCTGAAGCTACACAATCAGTGAGAGAGGATCGAAAAGTGCAACATCCATTTCGAATGGCGAAGGTAATTCTGACGGCGAGCGCGTTTGTCATGTCCGCCGTGAGCGCAATGGCCCAGTCGGCGCCGCCCGTACCGACCCCGCCACCGCCCCAGCTCGGCGCGCTGGCTCCTTCGAATATCGAGAAGCCCCGGCCCAAACCTCCCTTCGACATTACCGGAACCTGGTTGCACGCCTTTAGCCGCGATAACCCGTTCACTTTCTCGCCTCCCCCCGGTTTCAAGCTGACGCCGGAGGCGCAGGTGCAGTACGATGCGGCCAAGAAAGCCAGGGCGGAAGGCAAGGCCTACCATGACGACATCGGCCAATGCTGGCCCGCCGGATTGCCGGTGATTATGACGCGTGTGTGGCCCATCGCCATGATCCAGAAGCCCACCGTGATTTTCATGGTCAGCGGTTTCATGAACAGCACGCGCATCATCTATCTGGATGGGCGCAAGCACACCGATCCGGACCTTGTGATCCCCAGCTTCAATGGGGAATCGATCGGGCACTGGGAAGGCGACTCGCTGGTGGTGGATACCACGGGCTTCGTCGACGATCATCATTGGCTCGACAATGGCATCCCACTCAGCGATCAGACGCACATGGTGGAACGGATGCGTTTGATCAACGATGGAGCTACGCTCGAAATCGAATACGCGATTTCGGATCCTAAGGATTGGGTGGGTGAGTGGAAATGGACGAAGCGCTGGAAACGGGTGGACGACACCGACATCACCGAAGCGTCGTGCCTGCCGGATCTCAACGCGCATATGCCGAGCGTGACGTCGAAGTCCGTGAACGTCCGGTGATTTTGAGAAGAAAGGATTCTATGAGACGACTACAGATCGCGTGCGCGTGCATTCTCGGAATTGTGATGTCCGGCTCCGCTTACGCACACCATTCCATGGAGGGTTTTGACCGCGACAAGAACGTAACGCTGGTGGGGACCGTCAAGCAGTTCAAGTGGGCCAATCCCCATTCCTGGATTGAATTGGAAGTCCCGAACGATAAGGGCGGGGTGGATACCTGGAATATCGAGATGACTGCTCCGTTCGTTCTGATCCGCGCGGGATGGCGGGCAACTTCTCTCAAGCCTGGAGACAAGGTCAGCGTAGTGGGCCATCCGCAAAAAACCGGTGAACCTGGCGCGTTATTTGTTTCGGTGACGCTGGCCAACGGTGAGAAACTGACGGATCGGCCACCCACGGCGACGCCCGCGCCTGCCAAGTGAGACGCCGGCTCCATTGCGGTGCGATACTGCTTGCGCTCGCACTGCTCACAAACATTGCGAGCGCGGCCGATTCGAAGAGCGCGCCCTGCGATCGCGAATGTTTGCGCGCCTTCATCCCGCTATACCTGAACGCGATGCTGGTCCACAGCCCGAGTTCCCTTCCCCTAGCCGACGATGTAAGATTCACCGAAGATACCGTCGCGATGAGACTGGGCGAAAGTCCATTATGGAGAAATGCATCGCGGCTTCGCCCTTACCGGCTCGATATTTTGGATGTCCGGCAAGGTGTGGCCGCGTCTCAGGTGATCATTGAGGAGGCGGGCGCTCCGGTGATGCTGATGCTCCGGTTGAAGATAAGCCGTGGCAAGATCTCCGAAGTCGAGAGCCAAGTGACCAGAAGCAAAACCGAAGGGTCGCTCTTCAACATCGAAGCCCTCAGGTCTCCGAGCGGCGCCATGCTGCGGATGCCCGGCGACTCAGAACGCAACTCTCGAGAAGAAGCCATCAAAATCGCGGAGTTGTACCCGGCCGGTCTCAAAGCCGGCAGCTTCGTCACCGTCGATGCACCCTTTGCCTCCGACGCGTACCGTTTCGAAAACGGGCAACTGATGGCCGGGCCGGGCTGCACTTTTCGACCCGACTGCGTGGACATCAAGAATCAAAAGATTCCCACGCTATCTGGAATCGCATCGCGCGTCGCCGCCGTGGATGAAGACCTGGGAATCGTACTTCTTCGTATGGACTTTGGCGCCGGATCTTCGCGCGTAGCGGGCGACTCGCTGGTGGTGTGGGAGGCCTTCAAGGTTTATGGCGGCCAGATCCACGCGGTGGAAGCCTTCATGAAGAACATGCCGCTGGGAACACCGTCCGGTTGGGATTCACCTGGCGGCAACTGAGCGGTTCCAGTCGCTCTCCATCGCGAGGATCTGATTCCGGACCGCGCCTTCCGCATCGTCAAACTCGAAGCGTCCGGCAGCAACGGGACATCCGCCGGGCCAGCGTGACGCCGGTCAATCCCGATTGGCTCATCGGCGCCATCCCTTGCGCCAGGATGCGCTCGTGAGTGGAAGTAGCGGCGCCGTTACGGGTGGTATTCGCTCGTACCCGGGACGATGTGCTGCAGGTCCTGATTGTTTTCCTGGCATTCGGCTTCCATAATGCGCTCATCGCGAGGCGGGTGGCGAAGGATCAAGCGATATTGCCAGGGCTTGGTAAAGACCTTGGGATCCTCCATAGTCGCTTCGTACAAAATGGTATCGTTCGGTTGCAGCGTATAGCGTTCCACCACGTGCAGATCCTCGCTGTGAAAGTGGCCCGCTCCCGGCAGCCAGGTCTTGTCATTGAAACCAGTGACGTCCACGACGAACGTATCGCCATCCCAGTGTCCGATTGAATCGCCCATGTAGGTGGGGTCGAGTTCCTCAGGGTGCGGCCGGCCATCCGTAGGAATGATGCGAAAGATGTGGTTGGTCTCGTAGAGAATGTAGGTCTTTTTTGCAGTTTGCGCGATCTCGAGAGGCACCGGGATGCCGGTGACACGCGGCGTGCCGGCCATCTTGCATTGCACCGTTGGATCCTTACGGTCATCGGAGGCGAGTTCCTTCACTTTGGCCAGAGCCCAGTCCTGATAGGGAGGCGGTCCCGGTGGAGGGCCCCAGGTGCTGGCGCGGCCTTCGCCCGGACGCACTTCGCCCGTTTCGCCGAACAGGCTGACGCCAATACCCTGCCAGATGCCAGACAGATCGGGTCTGCCTTCGGCGTCGCGGCGAATCTTGCCGGAAGAAGCGTTCTTGACGGCGGGCGCCTTGTCTTGCGCGAACGTGCAGACCGGCACTGCAACGGCAACGAACAATAATGCGATCTTCATCGTGTGGCCCCTATTGCGCCGGCGGTCCCAGAAAAAGCTTCTTGCCGTCCGGGAGCGTTACCTCGCGCCCGGCGATCCGGTTGCTGCCATCCTTCGACATCCAACCGGTTACGGTGATGGTATCGTTCTCCTTGAGCGCGGCTTTGGTCCAACCGGTGCGGCGCAATGTATTGGGCGGGTGACCTTCCAGCGCCCAGCTAACCAATTGCCCGTCAGCGCCCTTCACATCGATGTAAATGTAGACGTGCGGGTTAGACCAGTCGATCTTGGTCACCACGCCAGTCAGTGAAATCGGCTTCGCGCTGTCATATTCGGCGCCAAAGGAATGGTGAGCGAAGGCTGACGCGGCGACGAAGAGAATACCCGAAAGGGCCAGGAAAAGGCGGACTCGCATCTTATGTCACCTCAACTCTCTAATCAACCCAGCTAATCAACCCAGCCAGTATATATGCAATTTCTTGCCGCTCGGAGCGTCATAATAAGTTGGAGGAATCGTGAATCAAAAGCTGGACAGAGAACTTGGGAACCGGTGCATCAACACCATACGCATCTTGTCGGCGGATGCAGTGCAAAACGCGAACTCCGGGCACCCAGGCCTGCCGATGGGCGCGGCGGCTATGGCCTATACGCTGTGGACGCGTTTCCTGAGACACAACCCACGGAACCCCCAATGGTTCGATCGCGATCGTTTCATCCTCTCGGCCGGACACGGCTCCATGCTCTTGTACAGCCTGTTGTTTCTGACCGGCTACGATCTTTCGCTGGATGAAATCAAGCGCTTCCGAAAATGGGGCAGTAAGACGCCGGGCCATCCGGAACGCCGTGAAACACCGGGTGTGGAAGTCACCACCGGGCCGCTGGGCCAGGGCTTCGCCAATGGCGTGGGATTTGCAGTAGCGGAGGCGTGGCTCGCGGCGCGTTACAACCGTCCGGGGCACAAGATCATCGATCATTACACGTATGCAATCTGCAGCGATGGCGATCTAATGGAAGGGGTCAGCCAGGAGGCGGCATCGCTGGCCGGGCACCTGCAGCTAGGTAAGCTGATTTATCTCTACGATCAGAATCACATTTCTCTAGCCGGAGCCACCAACATCGATTTCACCGAGGACGTAGCCAGACGTTTTGAAGCCGATGGCTGGCACACTCGGGCGGTTCCAGATGGAAATGACACCGAAGACGTCGCGAAAGCGATCGAAGAGGCGCAGGCCGAGCAGCAGCGCCCTTCTTTGATTTTGGTTCGAACACACATCGGTTATGGGAGCCCGCACAAGCAAGACAATTTCTCTTCGCATGGCAGTCCACTGGGAGAAGAGGAACTGCAGGCTACTAAGGCCGCGCTGGGCTGGCCGACCACGGACAAGTTCTACCTTCCGCAAGACGCCGTCGATTACTTTCGTCAGTCGATTTCCGAGGGCGCGCGAGTGGAAGGCGAATGGAAAAAGAAGTTCGACGCGTATCGAAAAGACTTCCCGAAAGAAGCGGCAGAATTTGAAATGCTGGTGCGCGGTGCGCTGCCCGATAACTGGGCCGCGGATCTTCCGAAATGGAAACCGGAGGACAAACCTATCGCCACGCGATCTGCGGGAGGCGCCGCGCTCAACGCGCTTTCCAAGCACATCCCGAACATTATTGGTGGATCGGCCGATCTGAATCCTTCCACGGACACGGCGTTGAAGAACGGGGGCGACTTCCAGAACTCCGAAGCGTATGGTCCGGGAACATTGGGCGCGGTTGGCGGGGTGTGGAGCTACGCCGGCCGTAACATCGCGTTTGGCGTTCGGGAGCACGCCATGGGCTCGGCCGTAAATGGAATGGCTGCGCACGGCGGAGTGCTGCCGTTTAGCGCCACGTTTTTCACGTTCTCCGATTACATGAAGCCCGCCATTCGGCTGGGCGCGTTGAGCCGGCTGAAAGCGATCTACGTATTTACGCACGACAGCATCGGCCTCGGAGAGGACGGCCCGACGCACCAACCCGTGGAGCAGTTGGCTGCGCTGCGCGCCGTTCCTGACTTAACCGTCATCCGGCCGGCCGATGCGAATGAAACTGCCGAAGCTTGGGCCGTTGCGGTGCAGCGCGATGGTCCTACGGTCCTGGTCTTGACGCGGCAAGCAGTGCCTCATCTGGATCGCAGCAATGCCAAGGATCCTGGAGTTGCGCGAGGCGCCTACATTCTCGCCGAAGCGGACGGCGGGGCTCCGGATGCAATTTTGATTGGGACAGGATCCGAAGTGCAGTTGTGCGTCGAGGCGCGAAAGATACTCACGAAGTATGCAGTGAAAGCGCGCGTAGTCAGCATGCCGAGCTGGGAACTCTTCGCCGCCCAGGAAGAGGCCTATCGCGAGCGCGTTTTACCAAAGCGAATCAAGGCCCGCGTTACGGTGGAGGCCGGATCGCCGCTTGGCTGGCATCGCTGGGCGGGCGATGAAGGCGCGGTCATCGGGGTGGAGCGCTTCGGGGCGTCGGCGCCTGGCGAGGAAGTGCTCGTGCAGTTGGGCTTCACAGCCGAGCACGTGGTATCGGCGGCGCTTCGCGTCTTGGGGCGACATGCGGAGGCCAAAGACGTCACGCTGGTCCACGCTTAGCACCAGCTTCACCCCCTACGGGTCGCGGCTCGGTAATACAGGGAATCTACCGAGCCGCGCACGCAGTAAGCGGTGCTGGGCTAAGTTTCTGGGCGCTCTGTAACTGGCTGGTTGCCGCGATGTGGTAGCGGCGACTTGCCGCCGCCGTTCGCTTCGCCCTGAAGCATAGCTTCTAACGACTCGTACGCGTAAATAGTCGGCGCATGATTCTGCATTAAGCCGCCCGTGTCGGCCGTGGGCCCATAGGTGCTGTGCATGTCGTGGCCCAGCATGCGCAGCATCGCGAGCAACTGTCCGCGATGTTGTGAAGTGTGAGTCATGCGGCGCGTCATCACCCACGCGCGGGAACGTAAGACATCGAAGAAGATTACGTTTTCCTCCCACCATGGGTCGGCTTGGGCCCGCAAGACGGCCAGGCGTTTTGCGCTATCTTCCGAATATCGCGCCATGAATTCCCAGCGCACTTCCCGCGCAGGCAGCGGAGGCGCGCCCACATCGATGCCGAGGATCTTTTGGAACCAAAAATTCTCGCTCACGCATTGGTGGACCATGTGCTCAAGGACGCTTCGTCCGCGTGCATCCGACAGGTTCGGACGCACTGGCAGATCCTCATCGCGGAACATGCTCCAGACGCTCACTACCTTGACGCGCTCGGTCGCGTAGGTGTCGGTGAGAAAGCTGTATTTCATCTCTGCCATGTGATCTGGTCCGCCTCCAGCGGCACGGATGCTCGGGTATGGAAAGGAACTATGCGAGCCGTGTAGTCACTGGCTGGGCGCGTGGCGGGCACCGATGCGGAGTAAGAAAAGGCGCCCTGAGAACCGAGAAGCTCGTGCCCGCGTTGCATCGCTTGCCGGATCGGCTGGCCGTCATCCGTTGGATCGGCGTAGAGTTCCACCCGCACGGCATCGAGATTCACGTCATCCAAATAGACCTGGACCTCGAAAACATGCTGACCGCCGCGTGCTTCGACATGCAATTGTCCGAATCGAATTTGCGGCCAATTCTCGCGTAGAGTGCGTTGCCACTCGATCAATTCGGCAGCCGGCTTGCCGCGCTCCGCGGCCCGGCTGCAATAGGCCGCGGCTCCGGGCAGATAATGCTTCTCCGTATATTCGCGAACCGCGCGATTGGCCGAGAAGACAGGCGTGAGCCGCGCCATGCTCTCACGCATCATCGCGATCCACTGCGT
Source organism: Bryobacteraceae bacterium (assembly GCA_049518655.1). Classification (GTDB taxonomy): domain Bacteria; phylum Acidobacteriota; class Terriglobia; order Bryobacterales; family Bryobacteraceae; genus Palsa-89. The sequence goes on from JBEKRO010000105.1 coordinate 9,287, forward strand.
GGGGATACCTTGCTGGTCTCGCTGGTAGAACTTCGGGATAATTTCGCGCTCCAGAAGTGTGTACAGAGTTTCGGCTTCGGCGGCGTCCACATTCGGGTCGTCGCCGTGCTCCTTGCCATCTCCGATTGCCCAGCCGACTTCCGGCGAATAAGCTTCGGCCCACCATCCATCCAGTTCCGATAAGTTTATGCCGCCGTTGGCCAGAATTTTCATTCCGCTCGTTCCGCTTGCCTCCCACGGGCGGCGAGGCGTATTGATCCAGAGATCCACGCCTTGCACCATTTGCTGGCTGAGCAGCATATCGTAGTCGGACAGGAACGCGACGTGCATCTGAACATCGGCGCGCTTGCGGAATTGATACCACTGCTGGATCATGATTTGGCCGGCGAGGTCGGCCGGGTGCGCCTTACCCGCCACTACCAACTGGACGGGGTGCTCCCGGTTCGTTAAGATGCGAGCCAAGCGATCGGGATCGCGCAGCAGCAGATTGGGCCGCTTGTAGGTGGCGAATCGCCGGGCAAACCCCATCGTCAGCGTGTCAAAGTTGAAGATGTGCTCGGCTGCCGCGATGTCTTGCGGCGACACCCCCCGGATGGCGCGATCTCGCGCTAGACGCTGCCGCGTGTATTCGATCAATCCTCTGGATCCGCTGGTTCGCAATTGCCAAAGGTCGCTATCGGGTAGCGCCCGAAGCTGCTGCGCGAGTTTGGCTGGCTCACCCACCGAACGATCGGGCCCGCAGGCACGTTCCCAAAGCGCGTCTGTTTCCGGAGATTCCCACGTGCCGGTGTGAACTCCGTTGGTGACATGCCCCACTGGTACTTCCCTTTCCGGCCAGCGCGGAAACAAACTACTGAACAGTCGCCGGCTGACCGCACCGTGCAGACGGCTAACCCCATTCACAGCACCGCTTCCGCGCACGGCCAGGTAGGCCATATTGAAAGGCTCAGATGCATTGCTCGGATTTTGGCGGCCCATAGCCCAAAGCGTTTCCACGCCGATCCCAAGCTCTTCGGCGATCACGTTGAGATACTTACCGGCGAGTTCTGGCGCAAAGCGGTCAAAGCCTGCCTCCACCGCCGTGTGCGTGGTGAAGAGATTGCCGGCCCTGGTCGCGGTCAGAGCCACTTGAAATGGCACGCCGTTATCCAGCATGTAGCTGCGCGCCCGCTCCAGGGTCGCAAAGGCCGCATGTCCCTCATTGAGGTGACAGATCTCAGGGCGCAAACCGAGCGCTCGCAGCAACCTCCAACCGCCGATGCCGAGGATCAACTCCTGTTTGAGACGAAGATCGGAATCGCCGCCATAGAGTTCACTGGTGATGCCGCGGAATGCCGGAGGATTGGCCAGATCGTTGGAGTCGAGCAGATAGAGGTTAGTCCTCCCAACCTCCACTTTCCAGCAGCGCAGCCAGAGTTTGAAGCCCGGCATGTTCATCGGAATCCGCAACCACTCGCCATCCGGCTGGCGCAGTGGTGCTATGGGAAGCTGGCTCGGATCATTGTAAGGATAGAGGGCGTGCTGGACGCCGTTGTAATCGACTTCCTGGCGAAAATAACCTTGCTGATACAGCAATCCAATGGCAGCCACAGGCACACCCAAGTCGCTGGCAGCTTTCAGTTGATCGCCCGCCACATTTCCCAGGCCACCCGAGTAAATGGGCAACGCTTCACTCAGCATATATTCCATGCTGAAGTACGCCACCAACTCCAACGGTGTGCCGGGATGCTGGCTCTGAAACCACGTGGGACGCTGGAGCGACTCGCGCTTCTCACGTAAGAGTTCATCGATCCGACGCGCGAACGCGGGGTCCGCACAGACTTCATCCAGCCGCTTCTGGGAAGCGGCCTGAAGAACGGTCCAGGGATTCTGGGTCAGCTCCCAGAGTTCGGGATTCAGCTTACCCCACAGCTCGTCACTGGAATGATGCCAGCTCCAACGCAGGTTGAGAGCCAGTTCCACTAGCGCATCGTATTGCGGATTTTCGGGCATATTATCTCACTCTGTCCCTAGTATCGCGAGTATCGCGCCTCGTCATTGCTAGCGAGTTACAGATGCGACACTAGAAGAACCGGACGCGCCTGCGCCCGCGACTTGCTCCATGCTCGGCTCCATCCAAGAACACATCCAGTTCCTATTGCTGGCGTTCAGCTCGCTCCTTTTTATTGTCGACCCCATCGCAACCATACCCACCTTCCTGGCATTGACGGCCGACGCGGAACTGTCGCAACGCCGCCACATGGCGCGACGAGCGGCCTGGACCTGTTTTCTCGTGCTGGCGGGCTTTGCCATGGCCGGCACTCTGATCTTCAAGATGTTCGGCATCACGCTACCGGCATTCCGGATCGCCGGAGGATTGATCATGATCCTGATCGGCTTCGACATGGTGCAGGCGCGCCGATCCCAAACCAAGGAAACGCCGTCGGAGACCCAGCAGGCCATGGAGAAAGAAGACGTCGGAATAATTCCGCTCGGCGTTCCTATGCTGGCTGGACCGGGATCGATTTCCACCGTCATTGCTTTGATGGCTCAATCGTCCAACTGGCAACACAGTATTTTGATCATTGTGGCCGTGGCCCTGACGGCGTTTCTCTCCTATTGGACGCTGGCCGCGGCGGATCGTCTGGGCCGGCGCATGGGCGACACCGGCATCCACATTTTGACGCGATTCATGGGACTGCTGCTGATGGCCATCGCAGTTCAATTCATTCTCAGCGGTCTAACGGCTGCTGGTTTTGGGAGAAATAATCCATGAAAGCCATTCGATTGCACACGCGAGGCGGTCCTGAACAACTGGTCTACGAAGACGCGCCCCGGCCTGCGTTGAAGCCAGGGGACGCATTGGTTCGCGTTTACGCCACAGGCCTGACGCGGACTGAGCTCACGTGGGACCAGACTTATCAGAACCAGGATGGCTCGCCACGGATTCCGACCATTCCGGGCCATGAAGTTTCCGGCGTGATCGAGGCCGTATCGCCCGGCATCAGGGACCTGGGGCCTGGCGACGCGGTCTATGGACTCACCGACTTTCCTCGCGACGGTGCAGCCGCGGAGTATGTCGCGGTACGCGCCAGCAATCTCGCATTAAAGCCACGTAAGATCGATCACGTCCATAGCGCCGCCGTGACCTTGTCGGGCCTGACGGCTTGGCAGGCTCTCTTCACTCATGGTGGCCTCCAGCCAGGTCAGAAGGTTCTGGTCCACGGGGGCGCGGGCGGCGTGGGCACCTTCGCGGTGCAGTTAGCGCACTGGAAGGGCGCTCACGTGTTCACAACCAGCTCCGGTGCGAACCTGGACTTCCTGCGCGGCCTGGGCGCGGACCAGACTATCGACTATACGAAAACGCGCTTCGAAGACGTGTTGAGCGACATCGACCTCGTGCTCGACGCCGTGGGCGGCGATATTGTCCAACGTTCCTGGCGGGTGCTACGCAGGGGCGGCGCAATGATCTCGGTGGCCAAATTCATTCCGGAGAATGAGCCTCGCGAACACGGCGTTCGCGGCTTTTTCTTCATCGTTGAACCCGACCGCGATCAACTGGAAGAGCTGGCGAAACTGCTCGATACCGGTTTGCTGAAAGTTGAGGTTGCGGGCGTTTTCCCACTGGTACAGGCGTGCGACGCCTTCGAACTTGCCGGCAAAGGGCATACGCGAGGCAAGATCGTCCTGCAGGTCAAAGACGAACCAGAACGATAGAAGGGTCGGCCGTTCGACACACCGAATCTCGTCCCACCTAGCAAATCAACATCTTAGGCGCGGAGGCTAACGTGCACGTCACAGGACGCCATGCCCGATCAACAAGAATTCACCCAACTGCTACAACCCAACCTGCGCGCGCTCAACCGCTTCGTCTGCGGAATGGTTGGCAACCCTTTTGACACTGAAGACATCGTGCAAGAGACGGTGGTAAAAGCCTTCATTCATTTTGCAGACTTCCGCGGCGAGTCCAAATTCAAGACTTGGCTGATGAGCATTGCGGTGAATGAGGTGCGCACCAGGAGGAGGACCGAGTTCCGCTCCCGCCTGTCCTACTTCGATTTCGATCAACTGGAGAGGCACGTGAGAGCTACCTCGAGCGATTCACCCTACCGCGAGTATCAGGAGAAAGAAACTGCCCGGCTGCTTCAGAACGCCATCGTGTCGCTCGATCCCGCCTGCAAAGAGATGATCCGGCTGCGGGTGGTTGAGGGTTTGAATATCGCCGACACAGCGCACCAGCTTTCGATTTCGGTACCTGCGGCGAAAGCCCGATACTTCCGGGCCGCGCGTCGACTGTCTAGTAGGCTAGCGCGGCAGACGCGCAAACCGCTTCGGCCAGTTTATCGCGCAGTGGCAGGCTGAGCTGCGACGGGCAGAGCCACCGCTGTAGTAGCTTCTGGGCCCATCAGTTTGCGAAGTAGATCCGCGGTACTTTGGTGAACCTCGACGCCGACGGCATCGGCTTTGAGCCCCAGCGCAACATCCATGGGCGTGCGGCCTTTGTTGTCCTTGAGATCCAGCTTGGCGCCATGATCGGCTAGGATCTGTACAATGTCATCGGTTCCCTGCCCGGCAGCGGCGTGCAGGGCCGTGTTGAGGGTCTTGTTCGTGGCGGCGTTGATGTCCACGCCTTTCTCCAGGCAAATCTTCATCGCTTCAATGGGCTGTTCCCCGCGCCGGATCGTGTTCGCATGGCCCATCCCCGCCGCCACCATCAGGGCCGTAACGCCTCCCTTGGTGACCACCTTGGGATCGGCGCCCTTGTCCAGCAAGAGTTGCATCAGGGGGATGTCGGCGGATTTAGCGGCGCGCAGGAAAGGCGTGGCGCCCTCGCCCATCATCACGTCCGGAAAATCCAGTACCGCGCGCGGTACGATCATCTTGGTCAGTTTCGCGTTGGGATCGGCCCCGCGATCAAGCAGCATTTTGATCAGGTCCATCGGTTCCACTTTGCCGTTGTCCCGGGGCGCGGGACGGTTGCTTTGATAGATGTCGCGCATGTCGACGGCGGCGAACAGCGCCGCGCGGCCGTTGGAATCGGCGGCATTCGGATCCGCTTTCTGGTCGAGCAGGAAAGCCGCAGTATCGTAATGTCCGTTAATGATGGCGAGTACCAGGGCGCTCGTCCCGTCCGGATCGGCTGCTTTGACATCCGCGCCGTGATCGAGCAGGAGCTTCGCGCATTCCGTGAATCCACCGCGCGCCGCGAACAGCAGCGCCGTGAATCCGCCGCGCGGGAAGTGCATCGGTACGTCGCCCGGCTTGGGCTTCATGCCGCTGAAGTCGAAGGTCGACGAAACGGCGTTTACATCAGCGCCATGCTCCACCAGTACTTTCACGACGTCGATATGATCTTCGGCAGTGGCCCACATTAACGCCGTCTGGCCACGCCAGCTCTCTTTCGCATTCACTTCAGCGCCGTGATCGAGCAACGCTTTGACAACCTCGGCGTTGCCGGCGCGCGATGCTGTCATCACGGCGGATTGGCCTTCGGCCTGAAAGGAATTGGCGTCGGCTCCCGCTTTCAGCAGCGCCTCTACCATCGCCGCGTTGCCGTTGGTGCAGGCCTGCGAGAGGGCGGTGAATCCGTCACGATTGGAAGCATTCACGTTCGCCCCGGCAGCCAACAGCGCTTCCACGGCTTTCTGGTCGTTCCAGTAAGCGGCCCACAACAGCGCCGTGGAGCCATCGGGCTGCGATGCGTTCACATCGCCGGGATGCTGTTTGACGAGCGCACGAACCGCATCCATGTCGCCCTTCATAGCGACATCCGCGATGGGGGAAGTCGCTCCCAAGGCCGCGGAGGCGAGCAAGGCGCCCGTTAGCAGAAAGCGCATGGCATTCTCCTAAACGTCCGTCAGGCCGCTGGTACTGTCGCCCACCTTGTCGGTGGGAACGCCGATCTTGTTCAACACCGAAAGCAGGAGATTGGACATCGGAGTGTTCTCCGGATATTTCAAATGGCGTCCACCCTTCAGCGTACCCGCGCCACCGCCCGCCAATAGCGTGGGCAGCGGATTGTGATTGTGGATATTGCTGTTGCTCAAGCAGCTTCCGTAAACCAACGTGGTGTGATCCAGCAAATTGCCGTCGCCGTCGGGCGTGGCTTTCAGCTTGTCGAGAAATTTCGCGAACAGCGTCAAGTGATAGTTCTGGATCTTCACCAGCTTCGCCAGTTTTTCGGGATTGTCCTGGTGATGCGATGTCGCGTGATGCGGATCGGGCACGCCCACTTGCGGGTAACTGCGCTGGCTCAATTCGCGCGCCATCATGAAGGTAAACACGCGCGTGGCGTCGGATTGAAAGGCCAGCGCCATCATGTCGTACATCAAACCGACATGCTCTTCGTAAGAGTCCGGCACGCCCACCGGCGCATTTGGCATGGTTACCTGCGAACCGGCGCTCTTCTCCGCTATTTGCAGACGCCGTTCGATCTCGCGGATGTTCTCCAGGTACTCATTCATGCGCGTGCGATCGCGCGCGCCCAAGCCCTTCTGCAAACGAGGAACCGATCCGGTGATCTGATCCAGGATGCTCTTGTCTTCGTCCATGCGCGCCAGCCGTTCCGGCACTGTACCGCCTTCGCCGAACAGCCGCTCGAACACCACCCGCGGGTTGATCTCCATCGGCAGCGGCGTGGTGGGCGTGCTCCAGGAAATCGTATTCATGTAGGCGCAACTGTAGCCAACATCGCAGGCGCCAATCAGCCCGGTCATGTCTTCGGTGGCGAGTTCCAGCGATGGAAAGCGCGTGCTCTGGCCGATCTTGGCGGCCGCCATCTGATCGATGGTGGTGCCCGCGCGGACATCCTCGCCCTCGGTCTTCTTGGCGTGGGTACCGTTCAACCAAGTGGCCGTGGCGCGCGAGTGATCCGCGCCGCCGTCGCCCAGCGCCTCTGCCATGTGATGGCACAGGTTGCTTACCACGATGACGTTTTGGCGATGCCGTTCTAGCGCGCTCAAGACGGGACCAAACTCGAAATCCGTACCTGTGCCGATCGGCGTCCATTTGTCCATCACCGCGCCGTGCGGCACGTAGATGCAGCCCAGACGCGGCACCACGTTCGCCGCCGTCTTGGTCTGCGCCGTCAGCGCCGGGATCATGGAATCGAGCAGCGGCAGCGAAATGGCCACGCCCATGCCTTGCAGCAGCGTACGGCGTGACAGATGTTTCTTGGTGACGATCGTCATTGTGGACGTCTCCTCATTGAAATAGCTTCGCGGTCTTTATGGTCGGACTTGCGTCCGGCGCAGTCTTGATCTTCATCCGGAACGGGGGGCTCTTCACGATGCCCGCCACCAGATCCGAAAAACGGTAGTGGTCCGCCGCGGCGCGCGCGACAATGGCGCGAATCGCGGGCTGGTCGTTATAGTCCACGCCCCGGCCAAGAGCGTACGTCATCAGCTTCTCGGTCAGCGTGGAAACGAAAACATTGGGTCGGCTCATCAAGGCCGCCAGCAATGTGGTGGGGCCGTCTACTTTGGAGCCATCCAGCAGAACGCCAGAGGCGTCTATCGGCGCGCCATCTTCGCTCTTGGCTCGCCACTGGCCGATCGCGTCGAAATTCTCCAGCGCGAATCCCAGCGGGTCCATAATCTTATGGCAACTGGCGCAAGCCGGGCTCTTGCGGTGCTCTTCCAATCGCTCGCGAACGGAGAGAACCTTTCCGCCCTCGTTGTTCTCCTTGAGCGCGGGAACATTGGGCGGAGGCGCGGGTGGCGGCGTACCCAGGATATTCGTGAGAATCCATTTACCGCGCAGCACCGGCGACGTGCGCGTAGCGTACGACGTCACGGTCAATACACTTCCCTGCCCCAGCAATCCACCCCGGTGCGAGTCATCATTGAAGGTCACGCGGCGGAAGCGCGGCCCATACACATCCGGGATGCCATAGTGATGCGCTAACCGCTCGTTGACGAACGTATAGTTGGCGTCCAGCAAGTCCAGAACATTGCGGTCTTCGTTGACGATGCTGCCAAAGAACATCTCCGTTTCAGTGAGCAGGGATTGTCGCAGGTTGTCGTCGAAATCGGGAAACTCGTTGGGGTCTGGCGCAAAATTTTTCAGATTTCGCAGATACAGCCATTGCGCGGCGAAATTTGTAGACAGCGCCTGCGAGCGTGGATCGGCCAGCATGCGGCGCACCTGGCTGTCGAGCGTCGTTGGATCGCTGAGCTTTCCCGCCACTGCCAGATTCAGCAATTCGTCGTCGGGGACGCTACTCCATAAAAAGAAGGAAAGCCTGGATGCAAGCTCTAAATCGTCAATACGATAGGCTGCGCCGTCAGCCACATTCCCTGGATCGCGCTCGAAGCGGAACACAAATTCGGGGCTGGATAAAATCAAACGCAGCGCCCGCTCGACGCCAGCGTCGAAACTGCCACCCTGATTGCGTCCGGATTGATAAAAGCTCAACAAAGTCTCGGTGTCCGCAGGAGTGATCGGACGTCGATAAGCCCCGCGCGCCAGCGCCGTGAGAATCTTCTTGGCGCAGCCCACTTCTTCGCTCGCGTTCGCTGGCCGGCAGACGAAAATTTTGCGCCGGCTGGGCGTGTCGCCGGGGCCGGTTGCGTTATAAGGACCCGACACCACCACCTGATCGATGTGCGGAAGGCCCGCCTCATTTACCGGGTCCAGGGTGGTACGTAGAAAGGGCTCCAGGATGTAATCGTCCTCGGCGGCGTCTTTCTGTCGGAACGTGACGGCCACTGTTCGCGGTCCGGCTTTCACCGGAACACGCGCCTGCAGCCGAGTCTCAATCATCATGCGCGCCTCAGCCGGATTCTTCACCAGCGCTTCGGTATCGGAAGTGCCGCCGACAGAGGCAAGAAACACGCGCGCGCCGTCCACTAGAATTTCGAGCTGATGCGCTTCCTCCAGGCCCCGAATCACATCCACCGTATTGCGCGCCAGAACTACTTTGATGGTGTACTTGCCGTCCAACGGGAAGTTGTAGTGAATCAACAGTCCGCCGCGCGTTCCGAGCGGCAACCCTTCCACGCGTGTGTCCTGGGAAAGATCCGGCCGCGTGCGAAATGTTTGCGCCACCGCGCCCTGTGTGGGATCGCCAACCGCCAGCCGGCTCACTTTCCGCGAAGCCGAAACATAGCGCTCCAGCAACGACGGCGACACGCCCAGCACATCCGCATTGTTGTCGAAGCCATAGCTCTCGTCGTCGGGAGGCAGCAGCGTGGATGCGTCCACGTCCAGCGACAACAAGTCGCGGACTGAGTTCGCGTATTCGGTGCGATTCAGGCGGTGCAGCGTCGCATGGCCGGGATTCGGATTCGCCGCATAGGCCTTGTCGAGCGAGGTCTCTAAAGATGATAAAAGCGCGCTGACATCCGCCGCGCTCGGTTTCGGCATTCCCGAGGGAGGCATTGCACCCACCCCGAGTTTACGAATAACCATTTCCCAGGTCTCGGCATTGGCCGGAATGTTGGCCATGTCGAGCTTTTCCAGCGTCAACCCACCGGTCTTCGCGCGATCATTGTGGCAGGTGACGCAATATTTGTCGAGAAGCGCACGCGGTGGAGCTGGAGCCCCAGTCTGCGCAAGCGCAAGCGAACCCGCCAGGGCCGCGCAACCTATAGCAAAGCCAATACTCTTGTTGATGATCCGCACCGTCACCCGTACAAATTTTATACCAAGAAAGCCTTGCATGCAAGGGGACCCGGCGGGGTCTCAATAATGGCCCGAAAACGCGAAAAACGGTCAGTATCCGAGCTTCAGCATGCCTTCTTGCATACCGTTTACGGTGCCCTTCGTCAACCACTCCGCCGAAGCTTTAAATAGGAGTAAGTGATTCTTCTCCCACATGGCGTTATGCGAGGAGCAAGCCAGGTCAACGAAAACCTTCCGCTCAGAGGCAAGATCGGCGTACAAATCGCGCACGCGATCCGGTGGGACTTGCTTGTCGTGCTGGCCGGTAACCATCAAGGTCGGCGTTTTGGTTTTGGCAACCACCGTCGCATTCCAACCCCAAGAAGTGACTTGCGGGGCGCGCCGCACACCCGGTCCCCAGGTAGCGCCCACCGGATCGGAGGCGATCATCTGCTCCCACACGGAATCTCGCGCGGCTGGGTCCACTTGATCGCGGCATTCCGTTTGACGCGCCCAGTTCGCGATGAACTCCTCCTGGGACTGCGTGGTCATCGTGATTCCATCGGCCGGGAGCTGCGAAGGGGGATCGGCTGCACCCGCGCGATTGTAGGCAGGAGCCAGCAACACTAATTGACTAATTTGTTCCGGATGCCGCGCCGTGTAGCCCGCGGCTCGCGGTCCGCCGAGCGACCATGCCACCAGGCTCACCTTCTCGACATGCCGCAGGGACCGCAAAGAATCGATCACCGCGCCCAGATCGTTCCAGTCCGACGCAATGGTGGTCAGCGGATGCGGATAGCTGGCCGCGCAGGGCGCCGGAATCAACGCGGGGATGAAACCCGCCTGTTGCTCGCTGGAGACATTGCACGGATCGTTCATGGGAGCGGGACGAGTGGAACGGCCATAGCCCGTCATATCCATGGAAAACGTGTCGAAACCCGCGTGCGCCAGATAAGCCATCCAGCTGTAATCCTGATAAGGCACGTCGAAGGAAACCTCGGCGGGCGTGCCCGCGCCATGCACGAAGAGCACAACGCGATCGGTGGCCGGACCTCGTAGCGCGACGCCGGCCTGCACCACTTCCCGCACGTAGATCTGCGACATCTGGCCGGCAATGGAGGGCACTGTCGAATGCACCCGGACATAATGATCCACGCGCAGAAGACGCGCGCTGTCGTCGGCGAATGATAAGGAGGCAGCCAGAAGTACGGCAGCCGTGGATAGAACGAATCGGATTGCAGTGCGCATCATTGGTTCCAGTTGGGGATCAGTATACTGGAGAACTTGGCGCTATGCTTGGACTCCCCTTGTCTTTGCACCCTTGTATTGTGGGCTGGCGCGTCCCATGGCCCGGGCTCGCCACCCTCGCCGCTGCAATTGGTTACGAAGGCGCCGCGATTCCAAGAGATCAGCCCCTGGACGATCAAACGGACAGGTTCGCTGTTCGCGCAACCGCCATGTCGCTTCCGGTCGAGGTTCGCACAGACGACGCCGCGTTCGAGAACACCCTTCCACGCTTGCGAGACGCCTGCATTTTTGCGTCGCGCGCTGGTTGTCGGGTCGCCACTTTAGGCATCCCTCCATCCTCAGAGCAGCCGCGCGCTGCGCAGGCTAACGTCTATCGCCACCGCTTGAAACAATGCTGCGCCGTTCTCGACGAGTATGCCATCCGGCTGGCGCTGGAGTGCCTTACTCCGCTGCACATGCGGCGCGCCCAGCCCTACGAGTTCATTTGGCACAACGCGGAAATGCTGGACTTCGGCCTTTCTGTATCGCCCCACGCCGGACTGATTGTCGATGCATGGCACTGGCATCATGGCGGCGCCGATCCCCAGTCCATTCGGAGCATCCCGCCGGACCGCATACTCGACGTTCACATGTCCGACAGCCCGTCAGCACCGCCAGAAGATATTCGCGATCAAGAGCGCTTGCTGCCTGGCGAAGGAGTCATCGATCTCCGGTTATTTTTTCAACTGCTCGACGAGAAGGCCTATTCCGGCGCAGTCACAGTGGAAGTGTTCGGGCGCGGGCTGGCGGACATGGCGCCCGCCGATGCCGCGCGCCTGGCCTTCGAAGTATCCCGAACCATGCTGGCCGGCAGCAGCTAAGACACTTACGACCCGGTGCGAGTCCCGGCGCCTGCCGCGGCAGCGCTCGCGGCATAATAGCGCTTCACGATAGTTGGCATTTTCAACACTTCCGCCCCGTGGACGGTTGGCGCAGGAGCTTGCTGGGAGCGACGCTCGATGCAAGTCCTCATCCCGTGCTCCACCGCGGTAGCGAAGGCGCTCAGCACCATGGAACTGGTGTCAATCCCCAAGTCGTGAAAAAAGTTGACGGTTCGCGCATCGGTGAGCGGTATTCGCAATTCCCACAGGCGCTTTGCATCGCCGCGCTCGAAGTCCTCGAAAACCAGGCCTTCGAAATTCATCCTGACGCCACGGAATCCAAACTCACGGCTCCCGGAGCGTATTTGGATCCAGCAATCTTCAATGCCGCTGGCGCGCGCCAGCGTCTTCTCGAACTCCACCAGCCGCGTCTCAAAATCGATGATGCGCCGGAAACCGCCTTGCAGAAACAGACG
>JBEKRO010000106.1:0-21402 GCA_049518655.1 Bryobacteraceae bacterium
CAAGATCATGCGCTATATCCGGCTCTATGGAAAAACCGCAAAACCTTTCCAATGGAAGTACACCGATTATCGTCACCGCGTCTCAGCATGCTAAAGATTCAGAGCGGACAGCCCACTAGTTCGATCGTGTTTCAACCGGCGTCGATTCGGCATCGATGACAATTGCGCCAGGCCTTTGTGCTCGGCGATCTCGGATGTCGAGCAAAGCATCTCGACACTCCGACAAAAGCCCTTAAGCAAACCGACTACTTGTAAGCTTCAATCGCGCTGCGCTGCTTCGACCCTGGAGCGAATTCAAGCATCTCCAAGCGCACTCCATTCGGATCGCTGATGCTCGTGTGAGGCGCTCCGCTGCCAACAGAGGTAGGCTCGGGCACGGTGATGCCGCGTTTGCGCAACTCCGCAACGGTATCGCTGATGTTTTCAGTCTGGAAACCAACGTGATTGATCCCGACGGGGCGATCTGCGTTCGCCTGCGCGAGTTCTAGGAATGTGTACTTGTCGACCTGCACGTACATGGTAGTCGGATTGCCGCTCTTATCGCGCATGACGAACCCTTCGCGCATGCCCAGAGTCCTCGTGTAAAAGTCGACCGACTCCTGGAGGTTCTTGACGTAGATCCCGACGTGGTTCACGCGAACCCCTATGCCCTTATCCTGTTGGGCTTCAATCGATTTGATCGTAACCATCCCCAGAAGGAGTCCGGCGGCAAATAAAACCGATCCACGAATCCAACGACGCATAATGATTCTCCTCGGCTTGGGTCTTGTAGTCCGGCAGAAAATTGCCGGTTAATGACCAGCCAGTATATCGCAGGAGCGTGAGAGCCCTGAATCGTGGGTGGCCGCAGGTCAAGGTGTTGAACGTTATCGAGCGCTGCCGAACGGCTGCTCTCGTGAGTCAAGAAGAAGCCCGGAGCCACCGCTAACGGCTCGTTGCGGTTATCGTCCGGCGATCAATCAGCCGTTGTAAACAAGTCCAAGGCCGGCTTTGACCGTCCACGGTGTTTACTGCGTGTGATCCGATAAACGGAATTACTTTTCGGATGCGTAGACATCGCCCGCAGCGGGTACCACTTCCGCAGTGCCTTCGATCACCCGCACCCGCTCTTGCACTTGCTTCCGTGTCGCCTCGGCTAACGCGGGGTCGTTGCCAGTAGCCTGTAGAATCCACTGATGCGCCAGCGCTTCTAGTTGCTCGACCGTGAGCTTGTCCGGATCGAAATCCCACGCTAGCGCAGTTCGATCGGTAAACATCCCACGGTGTTTGCCAATCAATTCCTCGCAACGAGCAGCCGCCGAAATCTGTCCGAGTTCTTCGGCCTTTCTGCTCAATACGTCCAACCGGTTCAGAACCCGCTTCTGATCGAACGCTACTTCTTCCGCTGAGGACTGAGCGGCAAGCGACTGGAGCTCGTTTACCCTTTCTCGAACATCAGTACGTTTGAGTAAATTGTTAGCAGACTGCGGCGCGCCGGCTTTGCTGTAGCCGAGAGATGTGTATGCTTCGGTTGGTTTTATGCCGCTGGCGACGAGTTGAGAAAATTTCTCATGTCGCGGGTTGCGTAAAACTTGCATTTGCTACTTCCGATGATGGGGCACGCGGGACCGTCAGTCAAGATATTCGCGGAAGGAGTGTGGTTGAAGCATCAGGTTCTCAGAGACCCGTAAGGTTTGCCGTCAGAAATAGACGTTATTGCTGTGATTTCGTCTGGTGGCTTGGTTCTCAGTAGCACGATGAAATCCTGCGTGTCTTGGAGGCCCATGATGTACGGAAAGATTTACGGAAGGAAGGGCGCTACCCACGATTACCAAGCGAATTTTAGGAGTGCTCAGGGTGACTCAGCCGAGGCGTCATCACCCTGGATTTAAAGCACTATGTATCAATGATGAGCAATGTCGAATAACTCACCCTGATAACTTGGGCGCAGGGGGTCGGGCGTTCAAATCGCCCCGCCCCGACCAATAGAATCAAGTTGATGTGGCCTGCTTCGGCTCTAGGCCATTAATGGGGGCAGCCTTTGCCTTCTGACCGACCTTAAGAACACATTACCCTAACTCGCAATCTGTAGTTTGGAAGTTGCGAAAGCCGTAGGCTTGGCGCTGAAGGACTTCCATCTTGGTATGGAAACCTTCGGTAATTCCGTCGTTGCGGGTGAAGCGCCACATGGCGGCGATCTCGTGGGACCAGGAGGCCAGAGTCTGGCCGAGCGCGACCAGGGGAGCGAACCCGGCCTGACGTAATTGATCGATAGCACGCAGCAGGCGAGGGATGAGGGTTTCGCACTGCTTACAGGTGCGATGCTTTTTCAGGAGCAAGTAGCACAGTTTCTGTTTGAAGCGGTAAATCAGGTCCAGCGCTGGACGATCCGCCAGGTAGGTGGCCAGCTTTTTAGTTTGAGCGGGCTGGAGATGGTGCCGATGGCGGCGCATCAGAGACAACAGTCCGCGATTCTTCGATCCGGCCGCATCCAGATCCCGCCAGCAGTTCAGAAAGTGATGGTTGATCAGCCGGATGACGTGGAAGCGGTCAGCGACGATCCGAGCATTGGGAAAGTGCTTGCGGACGATCGCACGATACACCGACGCTAGGTCCATACAGACTACACGGACTAACCCCTTTCCTTCTAAAGAAAGAAAATAAGCTTCCAGCGACGCCTCACTCCGCCCCAGCACGACATCGTAAACCGAGTGGTTTTTCAAGTCGCACAGCGTGGTGGCGTAGCCCTGCTTTCGCGAGAAGAAATGTTCGTCAATGCCCAACACTGCCGGACAGCACGAACGTTGACGCTCGCTGCCGCGCAACTGGCAGGTAACCACGAGTTCCTCTTGTGAATAATATATAGGTGTGCCAGAATCTCCCACGGAGGTATGTCGATGAGGCCTCTTCTCTGTATCGCAATCGCGTGCGTGGTATGGTTGGCAGGCTTGCCGGCGCTCGCGCATCATTCGGGCGCCGCGGAATTCGACTCCACCAAGAAGATCGACTTGACCGGCGTGGTAACAAAAGTGGAATGGACCAATCCGCACGCCCACTTCTATATGGACGTGAAAGACTCGAGCGGCAACGTTGCCAATTGGAATCTGGAACTTGCCAGCCCGAACGTGTTGATTCGGAATGGTTGGAAACGAAACTCCATCAAGCCGGGCGACATGGTCAGCGTGACTGGGGTTCGGGCCAAGGATAGTCCAAATTTCGGCAGCGCGGCGGTGATAACCTTTCCGGACGGACACAAATTGACTTTCTTGGCCGCGGAAGACCCTGCAAAATGAGGCACCAAGAATGGCGGCAGCAAGGAGCACGAACATGAGCAAGCGAATCGCGATTGGTATCGTGAGCGGGGCACTATTGGCGGTCTTCTCCCTTCTGGCTCAGGAAACTCCAGCGGCGGGTCAAAACGATTCCAAGGTGAAAATTGGAACCGTCGGACTGTATCGAAATCAGCAGTTGGCGCCGAGCGGGCCGGCAGGTAAGCTCGCCGATGGTACACCGGACCTATCGGGAGTCTGGCTGGGCGGCGGAGGCAGCGACACCGATATCTCTAATCCGAGAAACTTGAAACCGGGAGATCAAGTCGTCATGCTGCCGTGGGCAGAGGAGGTTGTGAAGAACCGGCAATCGAAGGAAGATCCGGAGGCGAACTGCCTGCCCACCGGCATTCCGCGCGGATCGCCGTATCCGTGGAGAATCTTGCAAACCCCAACTCACTACTTCATTCTTTTCGAAGGCAACATTCACAGCTACCGGCAGATCTTCATGAATGCCAAGCATCCCGACGATCCGGATCCTACCTGGTACGGCCATTCGGTTGGCCATTGGGAAGGAAACACGCTGGTGGTGGATACGGTAGGGTTCAACGACAAGTTCTGGTTCGACTACAAGGGGCATCCGCACACCGAAAAGCTTCACACCGTCGAACGCTACACACGCACGGACCTGGGACACATGTCGATCGAGGTTACGATTGACGATCCAGGTGCGTACGCCAAGCCGTTTACAACGGTCGGCAGGGCGACGCTGATGCCAGGGACAGAACTTATGGAATACATCTGCCAGGAAAACAACCAGGACCTGCCCTTACTCCGAGGCCCTGCGCGAGGCCCCGGAGAGCAGTAAGACTCCGCGTCTACCAGCCGGCAGCAAACGCCGTTAGCGGCTTTGGGTTGCAGTCTGGCCGACAATTTTCAGGAACTCGTCATTGGTTCCAACGCGTCCGTGAATGGGCACGTGCTGCGCCACGTCCAACTTCTGCTTCCGCATATTCTGATAGAGCGTCCGCATGCCAGCCGTCGGACTGGGTGTCGGTGCGCCCTGCGCCGGCGGCGAGTAGAGGTCTGCGTTGATCAGGATCTTTTCTTTCGGGAGGTACGCCATCAGCATATCGGCGCTGTGGTTGCCTTGCGCGTATGACTGATCTTCCAGCTCGTATGCCATATCCTGCACGTGAAAGATCTCCAATATGCGCTCGCCATCTGTGATGGCGTATCTGTCAGCGCCGCCACCCGGGCCGCCCAGTTGGCTGGAAACCGTCTCAATGGGAGCGGGGCGCCGGCTGATCATGTACATCGGGCTGTAAAGCGCCATGCGGTCTGGCTGCAATTCGCGGGGCGCCGGGTAGAACATGATGTCCAGGTAATACTGCTTGTTGGAATCATGTGTAATCACGATGGTGCCCTGGGAAAGATACGTCCGAAGGCCGCCGGCATGATCGAAATGATGATGGGTATTGACCACATATTTGATCGGCTTGTTGGGCGCCAGCCGGTTTACTTCCTCGATGACGGCCAGCGACCGGGCTTCGTTCTGGGGCGCCTCCACCACAGCGACGAAGTCCTTGAATTCAACCAGCACGCTGTTGTGAGTGCCTCCGCCCAGCAGCCAGAGGCCATCGGCGAGTTTTTGGCTCTCCACTTTCACCGGCGGCACACTCGCCGTGCGCACCACATCCGGTACGGGCATCGTGGCCACCGGCACGTTGACCTTCACGTCGGTCACGTTGTACTCGTAGTAGTTATGCGCGGGGTTCAATCTCGGATCGCCCTGGTGCACATGGAGCAGTGTGGGGAACTGCACGCCGCCAAAATTCTTGTACTTCGTGTAGCGCATCTCATAATCCATGTCGCCGTAAACGGGGTTGGGAAACCAGGTGTCCGTCAGCTCAACCAGATTCTGGTCGTTGATTGTTCCGTTGACCCGGTACTTCCCCATCGTGAAGGATACGATCGTCACTTTGCGCCCATTCTGTGAGAGGCCGGCATCCGACGAGCCCACGATCGGCAGCGTAATGGCCGTTGCGTCTTTAGCCGCCAGCGCCGCCTTCAGGAATCCGTGGGGCGTAATCGCGAGCTCCAGCTGCCGCAGGTCGGCGTATGGCACTCCGTCCAGATACAGGCTCGTGAGGGGCACTGGTTTGTCACCCCGCATGTCACTCTGGATATCCCAGGCGTAGTTGCCACTGAGAATGGACGTGACACGCTCATCGGACATCGGTGGCCTGCCGAGAAGTGGATACTTGCCTTGCCTGCGCGTGTAGTCTTCACGCGACCACTGGGCGTCGTAGTCGATCGCACGCGTGTAGTCGGCAACTTCGTAGTGTGGCCAATCTTCGGCGAGCCCGTAGGTCTGGCCGATTCGCGAGGACCAACCGCTGGCGGAATATTGGATCGTCTTCAGATTGGCTCCTCCCATGGCCTTGAGAGAAGCTTCCAAAACAGAGCGGACATCCTTTACCGTCTGTGCCGGCGCGGTTGCCGTCGTTGCGTCAAAAAAAGCTAGGCCTAGAAAAGCTGAGAAAACAGCGACCATACGCTTCATGTGGTTCTCCTGTGACTTCCGTTAGGTGATTCTATCTTAAGAGCGAATAGAAATACGTCCCGAAGTCGCCAGAAGCGGCAGGATACTCTGCCTTCTCGCTACTGCCGCCTCTCAGAAAGCAGCTTGAGAGCGGACTGAACCAGGCGTGGATTGTTGATGTAACCGCGATCGCCGAGCGACCGGTAACCACCCTCCAGAGAGGCCGGTGAAGTTCGCAAATGCCCTGAATGATCGCCAGGCTCCCTAAACCCCAGTGGCGCGTGCGTCGCTCGCCAAGTTCCGCGCTCCCAAAGTTTAGTTGCTCAAGAATTGCGCCGCGCCATCTTTGCCCATGTACCGTTCCAGCACACGGATATCGGTCTTGCGCAGATCGACGACAATCAAGCCGTCCAGCGCGTTGGCGAAGCGCCGGTCCACATGAAACGCAGCCAACTCACCGCCCAGCTTCAGATATTGCTTCAGCAACACCGGTACGCCTTTGCGGTCGGTCTCCAAATCCGCGATCAGCACGGAAAGTTCCTCGATGTCCCAAGCGGTCGCGTCCACCAACTCGTCCTCCAGCTTCGACGGCCGCTGACGGAATGGATTGCGGGCGCGCACCAGAGGCGCAAACTCGGGCGATTGCCGATAGGCGCTTAAGAACTTCACCATCAGATGACGCGAGGCGGCGCTGTAGCCGTTGCTGATGCTTACCGGTCCGAACAACAATTTGTAGCGCGGATTCCGTACCAGGAATTGGCCAATACCTTTCCATAGCAGCAGCAAAGGGGCGTAGGTCTTTTGATATTCGGGGCGCACGAATGAGCGCCCTAATTCGAGGCCGGGCCGGATACGGTCGAGGAATGACTGCTTCCATTGAAAAAGCTGGCTGGTATAAAATCCGGTAGGGCCAAAGTGGCCAAGAATTTCTTCGGATGGGCCCAGCCGGTAAGCGCCAACTACTTCGCGGGCGTGCCGGTGCCAGGCGAACAGATGCCAATAGTAATCGTCGAAGCGATCCAGGTCGATAGGCCTGCCGGTGCCTTCGCCCACTTTCCGGAAGGTGACCTCGCGCAAGCGGCCGATTTCGTGCAAAACATTTGGGATCTCGTCTGCTTTGGCGAGAAGCACCGAAAAATCGTCGTTTTCTGCCAGGGTCCGTTCCGGCGCTAGGCGCGAAACTTCGCTCGACAGCAGCTCGCCGATGGCTTCGAGAGCTTGCGGTTGGGACTGCGTTATAGCTAACGTCTGAGGCGCTTCGCGATTTTGCAGCAAATACGTGCGCCGCCGCAAATAGCGTATCAGGCCGGCGTCGTCTTGATAGGTGCGAATCTTGGCCGGAGCGATCGGCTGGCCGATGCGGAGTTCGATGCTGCGGTTGTGTTTGTTAAAAAATTCGTGCGGTAGCAGCGCCGTGCGCACGCGCGGATGCAGGCAGCCCAACAATTGAAACAGCGGGCTGTTAGCGCCCAGGAAGTACATCGGCACCACCGTGGCGCCGGTGATGCGAATCAGGCGAGCTACACTGTGGTTCCATTGGGGATCCGTGACGGTGCGCTCTTTCAGGTTCAGGTGCGACACTTCGCCGGCCGGGAACACAGCCAGCAAACCGCCTCCCTTCAGCCACGCGATCGCATTCTTCAGCCCTTTGCGATTGGCGCGGGCCGCACCCGCGCCTCCGAAAGGATTTACGAAGATGCATAACGGGGCGGCCTCGGGCATGCCGGCAAGCAAATGATTCGCCATGATCTTGACGTCGGCTCGCTGCGCCTGAAGGACGGAGGCAAGAATCGCGCCTTCGATCAGTCCAAATGGATGATTGGCCACCACCACTACCGGCCCGTGCTTGGGAATCAGCGCCAGGTCGCGCTCCGAGACTTGCGGATGGACGTTCAGGAGTTCGAGAGAACGCTCGGCGATGGGCGCGGCGCCGGGGTCGGGAGTATCTCCATACAGCCGGTTAAAGCGGTCCATCAAAAGCAGCTTTTCGATGGCGCCTTCCACGGGTGCGGGCAGCTTGTGGCCCAGCATGGTGCCGAGAACGTCCCGCATCTAAAAACATAACAACACCAAAATGTGAAACTGTGATTACTCTTGTGTTACCGTTTTCGCACGGGCTCAGAACGCGGTTTCCGGAGCGATGGATGCCTCAAAACGCGAACTTGAGGCCGAACTGTACCAACCGGGGATTATTCACCGTGTAGTTGACGACGTTGAAAGTGGACAGAGAAGCGAAGTCGGCCCCATAACCGTTGCCGCCCGGCGAGCCGAATTGCGGATGATTGAACAGGTTGAAGAACTCCGCCCGGAAATCGAGCCGCATCCCTTCGCGCGGCAGTGCGAAATGCTTAATGACGGAGAAATCGGTATTCACGAAATCGGGCCCGGAAAGCGGGGTTCGAGGCGCATTGCCGAGCTCGCCGACCGGCGGCGCCGAGAAGCAGCTCGCGTTGAACCAATCGGAAAGCGTCGGATGACTCAGCACCGGGTTGCAAGTCATATTCGGGCGGATGAGAGTTTGGAAATTCCCGTTCAGGAAATTCGCGCCGGATGAGGTGCTGCTGTCGACTACGAAAACAGGAAACCCAGAGGTGGCATGTTCGATTACCGTCAGCTCCCATCCGCCAGCCAGCGCGTTAGCCGCGCCGTTCCAGTTGCTGCCCCATTTTCGGCCTTTGCCGAAAGGAAGCTGATAAATGACGCTGGCAGTGAAATTCTGATTCAGATTGATTTGCGAGAGTCCCCAGTCCAAGTTTTGCCAATTCGGCAGCGGGAAGTAGGTAGCGCCGATGATGCTCCCCAGACCGTCGCTGAAACCGGTATCGTAGGAGCGCGAATAGGTGTAGCCGACCAGGGCGTAGATGCCGTAGCGCGCGCTCTTGGTTTCGGCTTTGATCTGCAGAGAATTGTAATGCGCACGGCCGGCATCGAAAATGGCCTGGATGTCCGAGAAGGGGAACGCCGTGTAAGGTACGCCGAAGGCCGCCCCGTTGGGACCGCAGCCGAGCGTGTATCCTGCGACCGTGCCGCAGGCGCTGGGAGACCCCACGTTAATGTTGTTGCCGTATTCCAGAATATGCGAGTCGCGCGATCCGGCATAGCCAGCGGTCAGGACGATTTGTCCGGGGATCTGCTGCTCCACGTTGACGTTGAACTGCTGAATTCTGCCCTGTTTGAAGTTTCGGTCTTGCGAGAGGATGGTGCCTCCAAAATCGGCCGGAGCGGGAGCGGTGGCGTAGGTGACAAAGCCCTGCGACATGTTGCCTCCCGCCTCGAACGATTCTCCGTAGAACGGCGGATTCTGCCACAAGCCCTGATCGCCCTGGTTCCAGGAAGAATCGTGGAAAATGGCGTAGCCGCCGCGAACCACTGTATTGCCGTTGCCGAAGGGCTTCCAGGCAGCGCCGACGCGAGGCTCGAGAGCGGTCCAATCCATGTGGATACCAGCGCTGGCGCCTATTCCGTTCACACCAGGGATGAGGAATTGTCCCGTGGTGGGATCAAAGTCCGACATGCGATTGCCTACCTCGGTTTGGGGCGTCATCATCGCCCAGGCCAATCCAAGGTTCAAGGTCAGGCTTTTCGTGAGGCGCCAGTTGTCCTCGACGAACGGCCGATACAGTTTCCATCGGCGGCCGGTAACGGTGCCGCCGAACTCCTGGTCGTGGAGCCCGATGCCGGTCCAGCCAGTCAATAAGTCAGCCGCGGCATCTCCGGTAAACTGCCCCGTGACGGTCCAGTATCCGTTGGGAAATCCAACGGCAACGGCATTCAGTTGATTGGCGCGGAAATTGAAGCCCACGCGGAAATCGTGGCTGCCGCGAACCATGTCGAGCGAATCCGAGAAAGTCCAGACGTTTGTACCACCTACGAACGGCGTATAACCTCGATCGCCGGCTCATGAAAGCGCGCGAGCAGCACCACCGGATCCCAGATGGCCTGGCCAAACAGAATCACCGACGCCGAAGTCACCGCGACGCCGATGAACGAATAGACGGTCATGGCGGGCGGGAGTCCCAGCGCCTGGCCGATCATTTGCGCTTTTTGAGATCGCGCGTAGCGTGTGAAGTCGGGAATGTTCAGCGCCACCGTGGCCCAGAAGCCCACCATGCCGGTCAATGACGGAATGAAGAAGTGCATGAACTCAGCCGTCGTTTGGAACTTGCTGGGGCTATGGAGCACGGGACCCGGTCCGCCGGCCTTGCGCGCGATCCACCACAGCAAGAGCAAGCCCACGGCCAGCATGAACGGCGCTCCGATGCCTTCCAGGTACTTGATGGTTTCGATGCCGCGCCAGATCACCGCCATGGTCAGCAGCCAGAACAAATAGAAACAGACCCAAGGCGTCCACGCACTCGAAGCTACCCGAGGCCACAGCACTTGAAGCATCGAGTACATCGCTTGGCCGCCGATCCACGATTGGATTCCGAACCATCCGCAAGCCACCAGCGCGCGCAAGACGGCGGGCACGTTCGCACCGCGCACTCCAAACGAAGCCCGCACCAGCACCGGAAAGGGAATGCCGTACTTGGCGCCCGCGTGGGCATTGAGAATCATCGGAATCAGCACGATGACATTGCCGAGCAGAATTGTTCCAATGGCTTGCTTCCAACTCATGCCGCCGGCGATCAGTCCAGAGGCCAACATGTAGGTGGGAATGCAAACACTCATGGCCACCCACAGGGATGCGTAATTGTAGATTCCCCAGGTGCGCTTCGCTTGGGGCACGGGCGCAAGGTCGTCATTGTAGAGCGACGATTTGCGTTCCGCTGCTATGTCCATGCCCCTCCTCTCGCCTCCCGGCGCAAATAGTGTCCTCGGCCAACGCGGCCGATATATTGCCCGTTCTGGACAATCAACTGACCACGCGAGAATACCTGCCGGGCGTTGCCTTGAACCTGGAAGCCTTCGAACATCGAGTAATCGACACGCATGTGATGTGTCTTCGCGCTGATGAGATGCTCGGCCTTGGGATCCCACACCACAATGTCGGCGTCGCTGCCGGGCGCGATCGCGCCTTTCTTGGGATACATTCCGAAGATGCGCGCGGGTGCGGTGGACACGATCTCCACAAAGCGATTCAAAGTGATCTTGCCCGCATTCACTCCGTGATGATAGAGGAGCTGCAGCCGATTCTCGATGCCCGGACCGCCGTTCGGAATCTTGGTGAAGTCGTCCTTACCCAGCGCCTTCTGATCTTCGAAACAGAAGGGACAATGATCTGTCGAGACCACTTGGAGGTTGTCAGTCTTGAGCCCGTCCCACAGTTTCGGAAGATTCTGCATCTCGCGTAGCGGCGGCGTGAAGACGTACTTGGCGCCCTCGAAGCCGGGAAGATTCATATCGTCGATCGAGAGCAATAGATACTGAGGACAAGTTTCGGCAAACGCAGGCAAGCCGCGGTCGCGCGCTTCGCGCACCTGGTTCAAGGCGTCTTCCGACGACAGATGCACGATGTAGATAGGAACGCCCGCCATCTCCGCCAGCGCGATGGCGCGATGCACGGCTTCCGCTTCCGCCAGCGTGGGACGTGTGAGGGCGTGATAGATCGGCGCAGTTTTGCCTTCAGCCAGTGCCTGGCGAACGATGACGTCGACCACGCTACCGTTCTCGGCGTGCATGCAGATCAGCGCGCCGTTCTTCGAGGTTTGCCGCAAGGCCCGAAAAATGGTGGCGTCGTCCACCATCAGCACGTTCGGATACGCCATGAAGAGCTTGAAGCTGGCCACGCCTTCGCGCACCATGTCGTCCATGTCTTCCAGGCCCGCTTCGGGAAGGCCGGTGACGATCATGTGCAGCCCGTAGTCGATGCAGGCTTTCGATTCCGCCTTCTTCCACCAGGTGTCCAGCGCGTCGCGCATCTTGGTGCCGCGCGCTTGGATGGCGAAGTCGACGATGGTGGTGGTGCCGCCGATGGCCGCCGCGAGAGTCCCGGTTTCGAAATCGTCGCTCGACGTTGTGCCGCCGAACGGCATGTCCAGATGCGTATGCGCGTCAATGCCTCCAGGCAACAGCAACATGCCCGTGGCGTCCAGCACTTCGTGGCCCGGCTCGGGAGGAATGCCCGGACGCACTTCCTTGATCGTGGCGCCCTCTACTAATACGTCTGCCGCGAACGTACTATCCGCGGACACCACAGTACCGTTCTTAATGAGGAGTCCCATTGACCAAATCTTCCCAGGTCTGGCGCGGCAGGTGATTTTCCACGCGCTCCATCGTGATGCAATTCTCCACCGGACATACCAATGCGCACAGATTGCAGCCTACACACTGGTGTTCATCGACGTGCGGCACGCGATTGCGCGGCGCACCGGACGGGACGCCACGATCCAGCTTGGGAATCGGCGTGACTGAGATACGAGCCCGGCTGGCTGCTTCGATCGCCGGCGGAGTGGAATGCGCGGAATCCAGATGAATGCACTGATGCGCGCCATCCCAGCAGGCGATGTAGCACAGCTCGCAGCCGATGCACTTCTCCTCATGAATGCGCGCCACGATCTTGAAATTCAAGTTCAAATGATTCCAGTCGGTGACCTTCGGCGCGCTCAACCCCCGAAAATCCTCGATGTAAGCGAAGCCCTTTTCCTGCATCCAGTTTTGGAGCCCGTCGATCATGTCCTCCACGATGCGATAGCCGTAATGCATCACGGCGGTACAAACTTGGACGGTCCCGCAGCCCAGCAGAATAAATTCGGCGGCGTCGCACCAGGTGCCAATGCCGCCAATGCCTGAGATGGGCGCTCGGGCAGCCTCGTCGTTCTGAAGCTGATGCAGCATGTTCAAAGCGATGGGCTTGATCGCGGGCCCGCAGTAGCCGCCATGTGAGGAAAGCCCATCTACATTGGGCCTCGGCTCCAAAGTATCCAGATCGATGCCGGTGATGGAGTTGATGGTGTTGATGGCCGACAGCCCATCGGCTCCTGCCCGCTTGGCTGCGCGCGCAATCTGGCGGATGTCGGTGATGTTCGGCGTCAGCTTCACCAAAACCGGCGTCCGCGCCTTCTCCCTCACCCAGCCGGTGATCATCTCGGTGTACTCGGGCACCTGCCCGACGGCGCTCCCCATGCCCCGCTCGCTCATTCCATGCGGACAACCGAAGTTCAACTCCAGGCCGTCGGTGCCCGCGTCTTCGGAGCGCTGCACGATGTCGTACCAGGCTTCGCGGCTGGACTCCACCATCAACGAAGCGATCACCGCGTGCTTCGGATAGCGCTTTTTTACCTCGGCGATTTCGCGCAAATTGGTTTCGATGGGCCGGTCCGAGATCAGCTCGATATTATTCAGCCCCATCATGCGCTGGCCGTTCCAATCCACAGACGAATAACGGGAAGACACGTTGTCGATGGGCTCACCGATGGTTTTCCAAACAGCGCCGCCCCATCCGGCATCGAAGGCGCGCATGATCTGTTCGCCGCAATTCGTAGGCGGAGCTGACGCCAGCCAATACGGATTGGGCGATCGAATGCCTCCGGCGAAATTTGTGGATAGGTCAGGCATAAGTGGCCTCGAATGATTTCGCAATTGCCAGGGCGGCGCGTTTTCCCTCCGCCACCGCATCCACCACTTCACGTCCACCGTTCACGCAGTCGCCACCTGCGTAATATTTCGGACTCCGATTACGCTCCAATAAAGACCCGAGGGGAGCTTGCCCGATAGCTGGAATCACCGCAAAGCAGGTGAAAATGCGAGCCCAATCGAACACACTCCAACGACACAATGTGGGCCGACGCTGGATCGGTATGAATGGCTACCGGTTGAGCGAGCCACTCAAATACGACGCCCTCCTGCTTGGCATGCTCATACTCGAAGCCGAAGGCCGGCATATCACTTTCGGTCCGGCGATAAACGATGGTGACGTGAGCCGCACCCATCCGCCGCGCCGCATTAGCCGCATCGATGGCCGTATTGCCGGCGCCCACCACCACCACTTTATTTCCTACTTTCAGATCGCCGGCTGTTTTGTACCTGGCGATGAACTCCAACGCGTCGACGACGTCGGGATGATTCGCACCCGGAATCCGCAACTCATTCATCGCGCCCAGCCCGATGCCTACAAAGATCGCGTCGTATTCCTTTTCCAGCGCTGCAAGATCGCTCTCGTTCTCAATGCAAACCCCGAAGCGGAACTCAACGCCCAGTTCGCGAATCATTGCGACCTCTCGCAGACTGTCTGGAGCCCGCAGTTTGTATTCCGCTACGCCGTACGTATTTAGACCACCGGGCAGGGAACGCCGCTCGATCACGGTGACGCAAAAGCCGCGCTGCGCCAATTCCGCCGCGCAAGCTAGCGACGCAGGGCCCGCTCCCATACATACGATCTTCTGATCGCGCCTCTGGCCAGACTTCTTGGGCAGGCGCCCGCCTCGCTCCAGGAAATATTCCATCGCGTGGCGTTGCAGCCGTCCAATGGCGATCGGCTGCTTGTTGTAGCGCAGCATCACGCAGGCGCCCTCGCAGAGCACTTCCACCGGACAGACGCGCGAACAACTGGTGCCTAAAATGTTTGCGCCCAGGATAGTCAGTGCCGATCCCATGAGGTTTCGCGTCGTGATTTTCTTGATAAAACGCGGCACGTCGATGTGGGTGGGACAGGCTGCCGCGCAGGGCGCGTCAAAGCAATTGAGGCACCGGTCGGCCTCCGTCAGCGCTTCGTTGGAATCGAAGGCAGGATGCAGATCTGGAAATCGCCGGGCAACCTCCGCGCTGTCCTGAAATGCAAACGGAACCCGTCGCCCATCCTCTAGGTCTACCAACCGAATGGCCGCTCCGTCCAATTGCAGCTACAATGCTTTCGTGATCCAAGCGTCATGAGTCTCGACCCTCAACGAACGGTTGCCGAGCTGAAGGAATTGCGCGACTTGACCTCCGACGAGAACGGCGCGCAGAGGGTGGCCTGGACAGATACGTGGCTCAAAGCTCGCGAGTGGTTTCAATCCAAGATCAATTACCTTCCGGTTGAGCACCACTACGACGCCGCGGGCAATAGCTGGACCACGCTGCCAGGCGCATCGGAGAAGACGTTGATCATCGGCGGCCATCTCGATTCCGTGCCCAACGGCGGCTGGCTGGATGGAAGCCTGGGTGTCACGGCCGGTCTTGCGGTGCTGCGGCGTTTTGCCGAAGAATTCGACGGCCATCCACCCATCACTGTACGTCTAGTTGACTGGGCCGACGAAGAAGGCGCGCGCTTTGGCCGCAGTCTCCTGGGATCGTCGGCATTCGCCGGAACTTCAAGCATCGAAGCCGACCGCAGCCGCACCGACAAGGACGGCATCCGCCTGGAAGACGCAGTCGAACGCTGCGGCTTTCCTCTCCACCGCTTTCCGGAAGCGACCAGCGAACAGAAAAACGGTTCGGCTTATCTGGAGTTGCACATCGAGCAAGGCCCCGTTCTGGAACGTATGAATTTGCCGCTGGGCGTGGTGTTGGGAACGAAAGGCGTGGAGCGGCATGCCGTCACTTTCTTCGGCCAAGAAGCGCACTCGGGATCGACGCCCATGAATGCACGTCAGGACGCATTGGCCGCCGCCGCGAAACTGGCGCTCGAAATTCGCTCCATCGCCGGCAAACACAAGGATGCCGTTTGCACCATGGGAAGCGTCAAAACATTTCCGGGAATTGTGACGGCAGTAGTGGGGCGCTGCGAAACCACGCTTGATCAACGCGATTTGGACGCCGGGATCCTCGCCGGCATGTATCGCGAAGCCCAGGAAGCGAGCCAGCGCTTCGCCCACGAAGAAAAATGTACGGTAGAATGGTCGCGCATCTGGAGCATTCAGCCGATCGCGTTCCACCCCACGCTGCTCGGCTTTTGCGAAGAGGCCGTACGCGAAGTTTCCGGCGCGGCGCATCGTCTGCCTTCTGGTCCGCTCCACGACGCCGCGGAAGTGGCTCGCGCTGGTATTCCAACTGTGATGATGTTTGTGCAATCCCTGCGTGGCATCAGCCACAACAAAATTGAAGACACGCGCGAAGAGCACCTGGAGATATCCGTGAAGGCTCTCGACCGGTTGGCCAGCAAAGCCGCGGGCTGGATTCTCGATCCCGCGGCCTAAGTCCGATACTCTTTGGCTTCCACGGCCATGAGATTACCAACGTGATATATTACTAAAAAGAATAGGTTTTAAGGGATGTTTCCCTTGAGCAGGACTTCGTCGCCCGCCCGTCTGTCGCAGAGCGCCCAGAACATCGACGTGGGAAATGAAGACCGATAATAGCTCGCAATCCCCGGACTTCTTACTCAATAGTCGCCCCGTTTCCGCCCGCGGCGTTGACCTGCAGACCACGCTTCTCGATTTCATTCGCGAGCAGGGCCTGACGGGAGCGAAGGAAGGCTGCGCGGAAGGCGAATGCGGTGCATGCACTGTGGTTTTGGTTGCGGATCGAGCCGGACGCAGCGAATACCGCGCCGTGAATAGCTGCTTGATGCTGGCGTCGATGGCGGCGGGACAAGAAATATGTACCGTGGAAGCCCTGGCGGCCGATGGAAGACTGGCTGACGTTCAGCAAGCGATGGCTTCGGGTGGCGGATCTCAATGTGGATACTGCACGCCGGGCTTCGTGATGAGCTTGTTCGCCGAGCACTACCGGCCCGGCCGCAGCGGCCCTTGCGATCCACACGAACTCGGCGGTAATTTATGCCGCTGCACTGGCTATCGGCCCATCCGCGATGCGGCTCTATCGCTCGGGCCCGCGCCGGCGGGAAAGTTTCTCGATCGCCTGTCGCGCCCGGCGCCCCAGCTCAAAGCCATCGAATACGCAAGCGGGGGCGCGCGGTTCTCGCGACCCACCAGCCTGGAGCAATGCCTGTCTCTGCTTGCGGCCGATCCCGACGCCCGGCTAATTTCCGGCGGCACAGACTTGGTGGTGGAATCGAATCTGCGCTCGCGACGTTGGAATCATCTGGTCAGCGTGGAAGCGATCGCCGAACTGTGCGAGTTTTCCGAAAGCGCGCTCTCAATTACTATTGGTGCGGCGCTCCCGCTGAATGAAGTCGCGATGCGCTGGAGCACGGCGCCGGAGGTATTTCTCCAATGGATGCGGTTGTTCGCATCCCCGCCACTTCGCAACCGGGCCACTCTCGGAGGGAATCTGGCCACTGCTTCGCCGATTGGCGATGGAGCGCCTTTGTTGCTGGCGCTGGACGCAGTGGTTCACCTGGCGAGTCAGCGGGGGCGTCGAACCATTCCGTTGGCTTCGTTCTTTACCGGCTACCGTCGCACCGTGCTGGCGTCAGACGAGCTGATCGCCGCTGTCGAAATTCCCAAACCCCTGCCCGAGTTCGTCCGTTTTTATAAGGTCGCGAAACGGCGCATGGATGACATCAGCACCGTTGCCGCCGCGATGGCCATGGACTGGGATGGAGCCGGAAGAATCGTGCGGGCACGGTTCGCATTCGGTGGCGTAGCGCCGGTTCCACTACGCGCCCTGGGGGCCGAAGCCGCCATCCTTGGCCAGCGCTGGAACGATACCGCCGTAGAGCGCGTGCAAAGTGCGCTCGACCAAACGCTCCATCCGATCGGCGATCACCGCGGCTCGGCGGAATACCGGCTCGCCGTGGCCAAAAGTTTAGTCGCCAAGTTTCTGTGGGAGCGGCGGGAGGCGGCTGCTTGAAGATCGCCGGACAGGCCATACCGCATGAGAGCGCGCGCGAGCATGTGACGGGCGACGCTCTCTATACCGACGATCTGCTGCTGCGCTTTCCGCGTCCATTACACGCGTGGCCAGTCATGGCGCCTCACGCTCACGCGCTCGTCAAGGCTTTGGATGTTTCTTCAGCCTTGCTGGAACCAGGCGTCGCCACCGTTCTTACTAGCGCGGACGTTCCCGGGGAGGGCGATTCGGGATCGAACCGGCGCGATGAACCGCTCTTTCCAACCGAGGTCCTGTATCATAGCCAGCCTGTCGCCTGGGTGCTCGGCGAGACTCTGGAAGCGGCGCAGCGGGGCGCGGGCCGAGTGTTGGTGGAATACGAACCGCTGCCGGCCATATTGACCATCGAGGACGCAATTGCTGAGGGAAGTTTTCACTCCGCTCCACTGCGGCTGGCTCGCGGGGATGCTTCGGTAATTGAATCCAGCCCTTTGCGCTTCGAAGGCGAACTGAAGATCGGCGGCCAGGAACACTTTTATCTCGAAACGCAATGCGCGATTGCGTGGCTGGATGAAACTGGGGGTGTCGCGGCGCATTCCTCCACACAGCGCACCCCACGGAAACACAGCAGGTGATTGTGCGCGTCCTCGGAATTCCACGCAACCAAGTGACGGTGGAATGTTTGCGCATGGGCGGCGCCTTTGGAGGCAAAGAAGTACAAGCGAATCCGTGGGCCGCCATCGCGGCGTTGGGTGCGTGGAAAACTCGTCGGCCGGTGCGCGTCAGGCTCACGCGCGCGCTGGATTTCGCGCTTACCGGCAAGCGCCACCCGTTCCTGGCGCGTTACCGAGCGGGATTCGCCAAGAACGGCCGTCTGGAAGGCGTGAGAATCTCGCTCTATTCCGACGGTGGTTGGAGCCTGGACCTATCGGAGCCGGTGCTATCGCGCGCGTTGTTTCATTGCGACAACGCGTACCTGCTCCCCGCGGCCGAACTCACTGGCCTTATTTGCCGCACACATAAGACCTCGCAGACCGCCTTTCGCGGCTTCGGAGGCCCACAGGGCATGCTGGTCATCGAAGAGATTCTCGATCAGGCGGCGCGCCGGCTTTGCTTGCCACCGGAGGTCGTGCGCCAGCGCAACTTCCATCGCGATAGCGACACCACGCACTACGGGCAGCCGGTGAAGGATGCCGGCCGCATCGAAATCATTTGGAGCCGTCTCAAGGAATCGAGCGCGTTCGACCAGCGGCGCGCCGAGATTGACAATTGGAACGCATGCCATCCACACTCCAAGCGCGGGCTCGCCATTACTCCCGTGAAATTCGGGATTTCTTTCACCGCGACGTTTTTCAACCAAGGTGGGGCGCTGGTGCTGATTTATCGCGATGGCAGTGTGCAGGTGAATCATGGTGGCGCGGAAATGGGCCAAGGGCTGCACACCAAAATCCAGCAGATCGCTGCGGAGAGTTTGGGACTCAATCTGGAAAACGTGCGTGTCATGTCCACGCGGACCGACAAGGTCCCAAATACATCGGCGACCGCGGCATCGGCTGGGACCGACCTGAACGGTGCGGCGGTGGCCGATGCCTGCTCCGAGCTCGAAAGCCGTTTGGCGCAAGTTGCCCGCGCACTGCTTCGCTGCGATTTGGACGCCATCGAATTTTCCCATGGTCTGGTATTTCCAAAAGGCGAGGAGCAGCGGGCGATTCCTTTCGCAAAAGTTTGCGAGGCGGCTTACCGCCAGCGAGTCCCGCTTTTCGCGCAAGGGTACTACAGGACGCCAGATATTCATTACGATCCGCAAATAGGCCAGGGACAGCCGTTCCATTACTTCGCCTGGGCTGCCGCAGTCTTCGAAGTTGAAGTGGACGGCTTCACCGGCGACTATCGTCTCTTGAGAACCGACATTTTGGAAGACGTGGGCGATTCCGTCTCGCCGTTGGTTGATCGCGGGCAAATTGAAGGCGGATTTATTCAAGGCGTGGGTTGGCTCACGTTGGAAGAGCTGGTGTGGGATTCCGAGGGCCGCCTGGCCACTGCGGGCGCGTCCACTTATAAACTGCCGTCGTGGACCGAAGTCCCGGATGTCTTCGAGGTCAGCTTCCTTGAACGAGCCGGCCAGCCTGGCACCATCTTCGGTAGCAAAGCCGTGGGCGAACCTCCGCTAATGTTAGCCATCTCTGTCCGCGAAGCGATCCGGGATGCCATCGCCGCGTTCGGCGCGGGCGGACCGGTTTTGCTCGAAAGTCCCGCCACGCCCGAGCGCGTGTTTTTCGCGATACAGCGGGCGCGGGTCGAGCGGGAATCGCACGTAAGTCCGGTTGGTGCCACCGAGTGACGCCTTCGCCCGGGGGCGAACTGCTGCGCGCGCCCCTGTTTCATACGCCGCGCAATCCGTTTAAAGATAACGCCGCGCTTGAAAGCTACCCAGATGGCGGCTTGCTGATCCAAGAAGGGCGCGTCGCCGCGTGCGGCGATTACAGCGCTCTTCGCGAGGCCCATCCGGAGGTTCCCACCGTGGATCTCCGCGGCGGCTTTCTTCTGCCTGGCTTCATCGATGCGCACACTCACTTCCCTCAGCTTCGTGTGCTGGGCGGCTTGGGCTGGTCGCTGCTGGACTGGTTGGAGCATTGCGCTCTGCCCGAAGAAGCGCGGATGGCGGATCATGCTCACGCCTGCCGCGTAGCACGTGGATTTGTGCATGCGCTGGCTTCGCATGGAACCACCACTGCCTTGGTTTTTGGCGCACACTTTGCTCCCGCAACGGCTGCGCTTTTTGAAGCGGCCCAGACCGCGGGACTGCGGATTGCGGCCGGACAAGTACTCTCCGACCGTGGACTGCGCCCCGACTTACATCAGACGCCGGAGCGCGCCTATCGCGAGAGTAGCTTACTAATTGACCGCTTCCATCGCCACGGCCGCTTGAGATATGCTGTCACTCCACGCTTCGCGCTCTCCACTTCCGAAGCCATGCTGGAAGTTTGCCAGACATTGCTGAGCGAACAGGACGGGCTTCTCTTCCAAACCCATCTCAACGAAAACCTGCAAGAAATTGCGGACGTGGCGCGCCTATTCCCTTGGGCTTCCGATTACCTGGCGGTGTACGAGCGGTTCGGGCTCAACTGCCCTAGCGCGGTGATGGCGCACGATGTTCATCCCACCGATTCCGAACTGGATCGTCTGGCGGCCAGCGGCGCCGCGGTGGCGCATTGTCCGTGCAGCAATGCCGCTCTCGGCAGTGGCCTGTTTCCATTGAAGCGCCACATCAACGCCGGTGTACGATGCGCCATGGGCACCGATGTCGGAGGAGGCATCGGATTCGGCATGCTCAAGGAAGGATTGCAAGCGTACTTGCTTCAGCGCATCGCTCCCGATGGAATGCTTTTGGATGCGGGCCATTTGCTTTATCTCGCGACGCTGGCGGGAGCCGAGGCGCTTGGATTGAGTAACGAAACAGGCGACTTTGGCGCCGGAAAATCCGCCGACTTTGTGTATCTTCGGCCGCCTGCCGATAGCCCACTCGCCGCCGTTCTCGAACGGGAGCAAAGTCCGGAGCGCGTGCTGGCAGCCATCTTCACGCTGGCCGGTGCGGAGAGCGTGGCGGAAGTGCGCGTCGAAGGTTCCATAGTCTACCGTTCTACCTCCGCGGAGGAGAGATGACCGGCGCCCTGACGATTGACGAGCTGAATCGGCTTGATCGCGCAGCCTTCGTCCGAGCGGTTGGCGGGATCTTCGAAGATTCTCCGTGGGTAGCCGAGCGGACCTTCGATGCACGTCCCTTCGACGGATTGGACGCTCTGCACCGGGCAATGATGGAACAAGTGGAAGGCGCAACATTTGCAGAGAGCCTCGCGCTGTTGAAGGCGCATCCGGATCTCGGGGCACGCGCGCGCCTGAGCCCCGCTTCCACCGAAGAGCAGGCTGGCGCGGGCTTGGACAACTTGACGCCGCCTGAGTTCGAGCAACTCCATCGCCTCAACGCCGCCTATCGCGGCCGATTCGGATTTCCTTTTC
>JBEKRO010000107.1:0-21071 GCA_049518655.1 Bryobacteraceae bacterium
TTGCATCTCGCGCGAATCGCGGACGGCTTCCAGACGAGACTCGGCGCTTCTGCGGGCAAGCGCCGCAACGGTCAGAAGGAAGGTGCGCCGCAGCATCATCGTTTTTCGTCGAGCGCGTCTTGCAACATGCGGTTGAACGCCTTCCTGTCCATGGAATCCTCTATCAAGAAGCGAGGCAAAGCCATAATGGAATCCGATTCTCGAACTTCCCGCCGCTCGATGGTGAAGGCTGCTACGTAGCCTGAGTGGGCGGCCATCTGGATCAATTCATCGTCAAAAATGCCAAAGGGCCAAGCGAGCAGGTCTACCCGGCAGCCCAGCATCCGCTCCAGTGTCAGTTTAGATTGCGTCAATTGAAACGTGACGAACTCCTGATATTTTCGGGGATCGAGGCGCCGCCGTTCGATCTTGAAGTTGGGATGCCAGTACGTGTGCGACTGGACGTCAACGAGTCCGCTGGCATTCAATTCCCGAAGCTGGGTCCAGGTCAACGCGTAACTGGCATGAGAAATCGCCGAGGGGTAGATAAATAACGTAACGGGAATCCTTGCCTTCTGCACCAAAGGAAGCATTTCCGTATAGACAGAGCGGTGGCCATCATCCACAGTCATCACGACCGAGCGGGGCGGAGGAGCCGGAGCATGTCCGAGCAGGAAGTCGACAAGTTCCCGCAAGCGAATCACACGATAGCCGTTCTCGGCTAAGTAGTTCAGATGGGATTCAAAGTCTCTTGTTGTAATCGTCGTCGGTCCTGACGCTGTGGGATCAAAGCGATGATAGACGAGGATTGGAACGCGCAGCTGTTTGTGATCCGCCGCAAGGGCGGAGGACGCCAACAGCAACGCAGACACGAAGGCGGTCATCCACTTCATTCGCTCGTGAGGGAGCAATCTTGCTGCCAGCATTCCTGTCGGCCAATTGCCATAAAGCTTTTACAAGGACCTGCGTGATTTGACTCACCGCTTGCGGACGCGTGACCCAAAGAGAGCTGCAACTCTAGCGCTGCCAACGCAGAATTATGGGACCGAGTGGCCGAGCAGGTGCACCTCGGGTGATAGAACGCGAGGAGTTTATGAATGGCCTAGTTTTGTTTTCACTGAGCTGTTTTGCTCTTTCACCGGTTTTCGCGCAGGCGCCAACCGCCGGCGGATCCAAGGAGATTCCAACATGGGGAGATGCATTTCGTAGTATCAGGCGCGATGAATCGCTGGTCAAACTCCGGGTTCATAATCTCACGGAGTACATTGAGTCAATTCAGGACAAGTGAGCACGGCACAAAAGGAGACGGCAGTGGGAACCTTCACAGCGGATTTCGGAACGATCGGGATGGCTGACGTAGCACGTGTTGGTGGCAAGAACGCATCGCTCGGGGAACTCTTTAGTGCCCTTAAGCCTCAGGGCGTGGGCGTTGTAGACGGATTTGCCATCACCTCGGACGCCTATTGGCACCTCTTGGACCAAGCTGGACTGCGAAGCAAGCTCGATGCGCTCTTCGAGAAGTTCGATCCCGAGAATGTCGAGCAACTCGCCGAGCGCGGGCACGCAGCTCGCGCCGCGATTCTCCAAACTCCCATTCCGGAGAACTTGAATCAATCGATCATTGACGCGTACCGCGATCTCACAAACAGAATCGGCCGGGACTGCGAGCTTGCCGTCCGGTCGTCGGCGACTGCTGAGGATCTGCCCGAAGCATCCTTTGCAGGAGCCGCTGAGACGTTTCTGAACGTGCGCGGACCGGAGAATCTGTTACACGCCGTTCATCAATGCTTCGCTTCGCTATTCACGGACCGAGCCATCAGTTACCGTGCGCGACTCGGCTTTCCTCAGCTCAAAGTGGCGTTGTCAGTCGGTGTCATGCCAATGGTTCGCTCAGACCGGGCAAGCTCCGGCGTGATCTTTACGCTCGACACGGAGTCCGGTTTCCGGGATGTTGTCACCGTGACCGCTTCCTATGGCCTCGGTGAATTTGTAGTGCAAGGGGTTGTGACGCCCGACGAATGGCTTGTATTCAAACCCACGTTGACGCAAGGCTATGACGCCATTGTAAGCCGCCGCCTGGGATCGAAGGAAGTACGGCTGGTGTACGCACAAGGCACGCGCACAACCCAGAGTGAAGCCACTCCGCCAGAAGACCGTCAACGTTTCTCGTTGCTTGACAGCGAGGTGCTGACACTAGCCCGCTGGGCGTGCCTGATCGAGAAACATTATTCACAACTCGCCGGACGTGCCATGCCGATGGATATTGAGTGGGCTAAAGACGGGATCACGGGTGAACTATTTGTGCTGCAGGCTCGTCCTGAGACCGTCCACTCAGCTAAGCCAAGAACGGCGACCGCTAATGTCTACCGGCTCAAAGGAAGCGGAGGCACTCCTTTGGTCATCGGGCAGGCGGTCGGCGAGAAGATTGGCGCAGGACCGGTCCATGTGGTGCGCGAGGTCGCCGGTCTGGGCGCTGTTCAGGACGGCCAAGTTCTAGTGGCACACAACACAGATCCTGATTGGGAGCCGGCGATGCGGCGGGTGGCGGCAATCGTCACCGACGAAGGAGGACGCACGGCGCACGCGGCAATCGTTTCACGAGAGTTCGGAATCCCCTGCATCGTCGGCACAGGAAATGCGACTACCGCACTCACAACTGACCAGGAGGTGACCATTTCCTGCGCGGAGGGTTCGGAGGGACATGTCTATTCCGGCCGTGTTCCGTTTGCTGTCGAACAAATTGATGCCGCGGCGGTTCCCCAGACCCACACCAAGATCATGCTCACCGTTGGCGATCCCAGCCAGGCTTTCAAGTTCGCTGTCATTCCCAATGGAGGCGTGGGACTGGCT
Source organism: Bryobacteraceae bacterium (assembly GCA_049518655.1). Classification (GTDB taxonomy): domain Bacteria; phylum Acidobacteriota; class Terriglobia; order Bryobacterales; family Bryobacteraceae; genus Palsa-89. The sequence goes on from JBEKRO010000107.1 coordinate 2,830, forward strand.
CGCACGGAGTTCATCATCACGAACCATATTGGTATCCATCCAATGGCCCTATGCCGCTTTCCAAAGCTCCAGGATCCGGGCGCGATCGAAGAGATTCGGAAGCGAATCGGGAATGAAGACGCCAGAGAGTTCTTCATCCGGAGGTTCAGTGAGGGCGTAGGGCAGATTGCAGCGGCATTCTATCCGAAGCCGGTCATCGTGAGGACCAGCGACTTCAAGACCAACGAATACGCCCGCCTGATCGGAGGAAAGGAATTCGAACCAACCGAAGAGAATCCGATGCTCGGATTCCGCGGCGCGTCGCGATACTATCATCCCGGCTATGCGGAAGGGTTCGCTTTGGAATGCGCGGCGCTGGCGCGCGTCAGGAAGCAGATGGGACTCACCAACGTCGTGGTGATGATTCCGTTTTGCCGCACGGTGGAGGAAGGCAAGAAAGTGATCGAAGCCATGCGCATCAATGGCCTTATCCAAGGTGAAAACGGACTGCAAGTGTACGCGATGTGCGAGTTGCCCTCCAACGTAGTGCTGGCCCGAGAATTCCTCGAAGTCTTCGATGGCTATTCGATCGGCTCCAACGATTTAACCCAGCTCACGCTCGGCTTGGACCGCGACTCGGGCACAGTCGCGCGCCTGTTCGATGAGAACAATCCTGCTGTTCGCCATTTGATCGCAGATGCCATCACAGCTGCACATCGTGCTAGTAAACCGATCGGTATTTGCGGCCAAGCGCCGTCGGACTTCCCGGAATTCGCCGAGTGGCTCACGGAGCAGGAAATCGATTCCATTTCTTTAAATCCAGATACGGCTATTAAGACCGCATTCTCGATCGCGCGAGCCGAATCCCGGCTTGTGAGCGCCCCGGTCCGCTGATCGCTCTTAAACGGCTCCTGATCCGGGGCGCTGCATTCTCTGTGTTTACCGAGTGCTGCCCATTTAGAACTTAATCTGGTTCATAACAGTGCGAACACCACTCACCTTTTTGGCGTCCACTGCAGCAGCTTCCTTCTGAAGACTCGAATCAACATTCCCTTCGAGCGTCGCTATTCCGTCGTGTACCTGGACGCTGATTCGCTCGTCAGGAACATCGCTGTCAAGCTTCAGGGCTTGTCGAATATCCTGCGCGATATCATCGTCCGGCCGCCCGGGATGTCTTATTTTGGCTGTAGCTGGCATTTGATCCTCCCTGCGGCTCGCAGAGTGCACGCCGAGTTCCCTCGACCGATCAAGCACTCCTGCCAATCTGCCAGAAGCCGCCAAGAATCATGAGGTGAAACCGACCGTCGCAAGACTTGGGCTGTGGTGTGGCACGCACCCTGAGCCTATTCACGCAGAATTGAGGAGGCGAAAGATAGAACTGCCAGACTGATCGACGACAAATAGTCGTATTGGCCCTGTCGGCATAGGTCCTACGTTTGCAACCTACAGGATCTGAAGTGCGTGCACGCCAGGTATCACCGGGACACCTGCAACGTGCTCAGTTCTCACCTAAACGAAAGGAAAAAGCAATGGCAGAAGTCGCCGTAGTGAAACATCCGAAACAAGAGAGGCAGGAACTCAGCCGAGTGCTGGGATTCGACACACCGCTATTCCGCGGCAGCCTCTTCACAGTGAACCCATTTGCCCTCGTGAGGCAGTTTACAGACGAAATGGATCGAATGTTTAGCCAGACCCCGCGAGCCGCGGGAGAGGGCGCCGCTTGGACTCCCACCATCGAGGTGATGGAGAAGGAGGGCAAACTCCTGGTGACGGCCGAGCTTCCTGGCGTGAAGAAGGAAGACGTGAAGGTCCATATCGATGGGGACACGCTGGTCGTCGAGGGAGAAAGGAAGCAGGAAAAAGAAGAGAAGCGTGAGGGCTACTACCACTCCGAGCGGAGCTACGGAACGTTCTATCGCTCAATCCCGCTGCCGGAGGGGGCCAAGGCCGATCAAACAGCCGCGCAATTCAACAATGGCGTGCTTGAGGTCAGTGTTCCAATCCCCGAGGTGAAGGCGAAAAGGCAAGATGTTCCGATTCAAGAGGCAACGAAGCCCAAAGCAGCCTAACTAATTGTCCACGTCGACGGAGCGGCCCGGCTCAACGCGAGACGTCTGGCTGGGCCGCATCTTTTTCTTACGGCAGCATAAGCTCTAAGCCATCAAAAGCCACTCGGGCTTCTACGCCTTGTTCAACGCTCAGCGCGCGGAGATCGGCGTTGATGATTCGAGAGTCAGCTCCAACAATCTGCGACCCGCAGTGCGTGATCAGAGCTTTCTCGACGCCCTCTCGGCGACACCAACCCAGTTGCGTTCGGATGGAGGTATGTCCTGTGAGAGAACCATTGCTTTTGCGAATGATCGGCCGGCGCAGTGAGGCGCCGTCTCCCACATACATTCGAATATCGGAAAGGGCCTCGTGCTGCTCGTAGATGTAGACCAGATCCGGCACATAGAAAATGCTGATCCGGCCCGCCGTGATTCGATATCCGACAGCCGGCGCACGAAGCGAATGCTCTACCGGGAAAGCCTCAAATACAATGTTGTGGATACAAAAGGGGGCGCGGGGTTCGACTACCGCTCGATCCGGCAGAGGAAAGCTTTGCAGGCGACACCAGGTCTGTTTCGTACCATAGACCCGACATGGCGCGCCGTTCTTCAGACCCCAGGCGTGATCGGGATGGGCATGGGTGAGCACGATAGCTTCAGGCTGAATCCGGCCCACCCTGCGAAGCCAGTCCGCACCGCAGTCGATCATCACTCGATGGCCGCGATAGGAAATCTCCAACGAGGAGTGCATACGGTGGAGTCGGCTTTTGATATCGATTTCACCGCGGGTTCCCAAGAACTTTAGTTTCACAGTCGGTGTTCATAGCCTATCGTTCCTCAGAAGCCCAACGTGAGGACCGCCGTTTCATGGGCACCAGCGCCTTCTCGTCCACGGGTTCAGGTACGAGCTGGCAGTTCAACGCGACCTCGGTGGCCTTGGAATAGAATCTACCGCGCTTGATCGTGCATACGAAGGCCGAGTTATCTTCTGTGAGCCGGATGTAGATGTCCTGGGCGAAAAGCGTATTCATCGTGGTCTCCTTCTCCTGCTGGCATAAACCGTCGTTCGTGAGAGCCTTCGTCATTGAGTAAAGCACTTGGTGTTCCATATCCCGTCAGCGGTTTAAGCCACGCGTGCTACAAAGCAGATCCATGGGTCGGCACTCCGAAGCCGCAGGCCCTAAGTGCGGTCGCTTCCTGGGAGCGTGGAGGATGGGCCATCCGTTCCTGGTGGATTTGGCGGCCTTCGTCATCCTCCTAATCGCATTCGAAATAGCATATTTCGCCGGAATTGGCGGAAGCGGGATGGAGTTGCTGACCCCGGATCTGTGGGCGCCAATTGCGTCGTATCGAACCATCTACTTCGTTCTGGCCCACGGCTTGGTTGTCGTCTGCATTCTAATGGTCCTGTGGAGCCAACAGGCCAAGCCGCGTCCAGGCTCTCCATGGAAGGTGTTCGCCGTGGTGAATATCTATGCCGCGGCGATAGCGGTCTTCAATGCGATCTTCGACACCAACTACACGTATCTGTGTCAAAAGCCGGCGGGTGCCTCGATCATCGATTTCTTCGGGCCGTGGCCGGTTTACTTGTTTGGATGCGAGGCCATCACGTTGGCAATCTTTTGGTTGCTCTGGCTTCCAATACGATCACAAGGCTGGCGCGTAGTTGGCCCCGAGCATGCTAGTTACCTGGCCAAAGGAGAATCATTTATGCCGGCAACGAAACTAAAGGCGTTCCTGGATGCAAACCAAGTCAAGTACAGCGTCCTGACGCATTCCACGGCTTACACCGCTCCAGAAATTGCTTCGCTGGCTCACATCCGTGGCCAGGATCTCGCAAAGACTGTAATCGTCAAAATTGACGATCAGTTCGCGATGGCTGTTCTTCCATCGTCTCGACACGTGGATTTTTTGCTATTGAAGGCATCCGCGTACGCAAAGACTGTTCGCCTGGTCCCAGAAGAAGAGTTTCGCGACCTATTTCCAGGCTGCGAGCCCGGTGCGATGCCTCCATTTGGCAATCTCTATGGCATCCCCGTGTTTGTCGATGAAAGCCTCACGAAAGACGATGAAATCGCTTTCAACGCGGGAACTCACAGCGAACTGATCCGGCTGTCCTACCGAGATTTTGCCCGATTGGTTCAACCCACAGTTATTGGATTTGCGGCTAAGGCAGCGTAAGTGAGCGCAATGAAATCGGATACACAGCTACGGCGAGACGTTGAGGATGAGCTTGCTATAGAACCAAGCGTCGATGGAACGGCAATAGGCGTGGCAGCAGAAGACGGATTGGTTACGCTATCGGGGCACGTCGCCAGCTATTCAGAAAAGCTGGCAGCCGAACGGTGTGCCGCTCGCGTGTTGGGTGTCAGCGCAATTGTGAGCGAACTCGATATAAAGCTCCCCGGCTCGAGCCGGGTGACCGATGAAGACATAGCGCGGGCTGCTATGAGCGCCCTGGCATGGAATACTCTCATCCCGCGAGACCGGATCAAGGTTGAGGTGGCAAGCGGCTGGATTACCCTGGAAGGCGATGTGGATTGGCACTATCAGAAGGCTGCAGCCCACGATGCTGTCTGTCACCTGAGAGGCGTCACAGGGCTCACTGACAAAATTACCCTAAGGCCAACAAGCGTTGGTAATGCGGTCAAGGCGCATATCGAAGCGGTGCTATCGCGCCGTTTTGGCAAGAGGTTGGAGCATATCAGCATCGAGACTCGTGGTGATCACGTGATCCTGCGAGGCACGGTGGCTTCGCTTTCCGAACGCGCTGAGGTCGAAAGGGCGGCTTGGACGACGCCAGGCGTCTGTCACGTCAACAACAACCTGGCGATCGAACGCAAGAGCAAATCCCTCGCGCGCTGACGATCCTCAGAGCAAAACGGAGGCAGCGGTCCGTTTGGCGCTCTCCTCAAGGAGCTTCAGGACCTCGGCATCCTCTGTTGGGAGAAAATTCAAATACCAATCACCGACGGAGAAGAATGGCTGTGCCAATTTGGACTTTGCGGGCGGGGTTGGACTACCGCTAGCGATGGACCAACAAGGCAACCTGTATATCACGGACGGCTAGAACAATCGCATTCGCATGGTCAGTGCGGGCGGAACCATCAGCACGATTGTTGGCAACGGCAGCTCGGGAAGCCCTGTGGATTGGCAACCGGCGACTCAAACTCCGTTCTCCCAAGCCGGTGGGTTGGCGGTCGACGCTTCCGGCAATCTCTATGTGTCTTCTCTCTCGAATCTCACACTGAATGCTTCGAACCTTTACGCGTTTCCTATTACCTACGGCGAGATCTATGCAGTCACCGGCGGTAAGATCCACAGAATCGGTGGCGGCGGGACCGTACCTGCGGCAGATGGGATGGACGCACGGAATGCTTCCAACATCGTCGGGTATGGTGGGATCTTAGTCGACTCGAACGGCGATCTCTATGCCTCCAACGCCTTCCAGATCTGGAAGCTGATCTTGAATTCGCCAACGGGCTTGACTATCACGGGAGGCAACAATCAGACGGGAACCGCCGGTTCGGCGCTCCCGACCGCTCTGGCAGTGCTGGTCAACGGACGAGCCGGAGTGGGCGTGGCCGGAGCGATAACGTTGACCGTAGCGGTCCCGGTGGCATCGGTTTGCACGCTCAACTCACTGCGACCGTAGTCGGTGCCCCAGGCGCCCCGAGCATTTCGGCCGTGGTTAGTTCTGCTACCGGAACCTCCCCGTTCGCCTCCGGCCAGCTCGTCTCGATCTACGGCACGCAGTTGGGACCGCTCGCAGGTTCCGGTCTCCAGCTTGGGCCACGCGGTATAGTAACGACATCTAACGGGGGCACGGGGGTTTTGTTCGACAACATTGCGGCCCCGATACTGTACACCGGCGCTGGTCAAGTGAATGCCGTAATTCCGTGCGCACTAGCCAGGCCATCCTTCAACGCAAATGGTCGTGGAGTACATGGGGGGCTCAATCTGCTCCGCTGACCGTGCCTCTCGGCACCGCCGCTCCGGGCATCTTTACCGATGACGGAAGCGGCACCGGCCAAGGCGCGGTCCTGAATCAGGACTATTCCTTGAACGGTCCTTCGAACCCAGCGGCGCGCGGATCGATCGCCATCTTCTATGCCACGGGGATCGGGCCGACCTCGCCTTGTTTCGACGGGCAGGTTTGGCAAAGCAACTTGCCGAGCGCCACATTGCCCGTCAGCGTCGACGTCGGTGGTTCGGGCGCGCAGGTGCTGTATGACGGCCAGGCACCTGACCTTGTTTCAGGCGTGGCACAGTTCAACATCGTGATTCCGAGCAACGCGTCGACCGGCATAGTTTCCTTGACGCTTGCTGTGGGAGGGATCTTCAGCCAGCCGGGAGTGACAATCGCAGTGAAGTGACGCCGCCAGGTGTGTTGAGGGAAATCGCGCACCTTTGTCGGCGGGAAGCACTCAGTATGGCGTGGCAATGAACGTGCCGTTAGAAGGACATGCAAGAGCAGATTCTTGAGACGGCAACGGAACCACGTGTACCCCTGCGAGGCGACCTTGAGGCGCGCGCGAGTAAGCCGGACGAAGAATCGGTGCGCCTTCACGCCTTCTATCAAGGGAAGATGCAGGTTGTCCCCAAGTGCCCAATTTCCGACGCGCGCGATTTCGCCTGTTGGTACACGCCCGGCGTGGCAGCGCCGTGCCGAGCCATTCAAGCCAATCCGTCCAGAGTTTGGGAACTGACCAACAAGGCCAATCTGATCGCCATTGTCTCGGACGGATCTCGAATTCTCGGCCTCGGAAATATCGGGCCACACGCAGGCCTCCCGGTCATGGAAGGCAAGGCGCTGTTGTTCAAGTATCTGGGCGGCGTGGATGCCGTGGCGCTCTGTTTGGCGACTCAGGACGCACGAGAGTTCGTGCGCACGGTGCAGCTTCTGGAGCCCGCCTTCGGCGCGATCAATCTCGAAGACATTGCTCAGCCCCGTTGCTTCCGCGTGCTCGAAGAGTTGCGCAAGACGATGTCGATTCCCGTGTGGCACGACGATCAACAAGGATCGGCCACGGCGCTGCTAGCGGGTCTGATTGGAGCGTTAAAGGTCGTCGGTAAGGGAATCAATTCCATTCGTGTCGCGATGATCGGAATGGGTGCCGCCAACGTTGCGATCTACCGGCTACTGAAAGCCTACGGCCTCGATCCGGCGCGGATCGTTGCCTGTGACAGCCAGGGCACGCTTCACCGGGATCGCGGCGATATCGAGGGTCGGCAGGCAGAGTTTGCTGAGAAATGGGTGGTGTGTCGGGAAAGCAACCCCGACCGGGTGACTGGCGGGATCCAACAAGCGCTCCGAGGCGCCGATGTGTGTATCGCTTTCGCTCGTTCGGACCCGAAAGTGATCGAGCCGGCGTGGATCCGTACCATGGCCAAAGATGCGATCGTGTTCGCCTGTGCAAACCCTGAGCCTGAGATCTGGCCCTGGGACGCAAAAGCGGCTGGCGCTCGCATCGTGGCGACCGGCCGCAGCGATTTCCACAACCAACTGAATAACTCGCTCGTTTTTCCCGGGATCTTCCGCGGAACATTGGATGCGCGAGCGGTGACGATCAGCGATGACATGGCACTGGCCGCCGCGAACGAACTGGCTCGGTGTGCTGAGGAACGCGGCCTGACAGAGAACTCGATTCTGCCCGGCATGGCTGATTGGCAGGTGGTCCCGCGCGTAGCCGCCGCGACGGCCATGAGGGCACAGGAGTTGGGACTGGCACGCGTCAGGCATACTCGCGAAGAGTACATCGAGAGCGCGACACAGCGCATCATGGACTCGCGGCGCATGCTGCGGGTGCTGATGCGCGAGAATGTGATTGCCCCGATGCCCTACGTTCCAGTTACTTCAGGCGATCAGACAGGTAACGAGTGAGTTCTCTCAAGGTGCTGAGCTTCCGGTAATCGGCTTCGGGGATCTCGACGGCGAGTTCTTCATGCAGCGCGATCATAAAGTTCAGAAAGTCGAAGGAGTCGATGTCCAGAGCCTCTCTTAGGTTTTCTTCCGGTCGGATTTGATCGAAGTCGGCCTCGGGAGCGATCTTTCGCAGGATCTTGAATACAGCAGCTTTGATCTCCGGCTCGCTCATAGCTTCTCCGGTTCTTGCAGATGCTGATTCAGCGCGGTCAGGAACTGTGCGCCGCGGTGGCCATCCGTCGCGCGGTGGTCCCCCGCCAGCGTGGCACTCACAACGGGCCGGATTCCGAGCATCCCGTTCTCCGCCCAGGGTGATTCGATGACTCTGCCGAACCCAATCAGCGCCACCTGCGGGGGATAGATCACGCCGTGCACGGTCTCTACTCCGAGATCGCCCAAGTTGGTGATCGTCACCGTACCGTCCGTAATTTCAGAACTTCGCAGCCGGCCGGCGCGTGCCCGTGTGATCAAATCCCGCAGGGCCTGCATCAGTTCATCCAGGTTCTTCCGGTCTGCATCCATAATCGCAGGGACCACCAGACCACCTTGTCTCAGCGAAATCGCAAAGCCGATGTGCACGGCTTCCTTGGGCTGAAGCTGATCGTCGATCCAATACGCATTCAACTCGGGTACATCGTGCAACGTGCGGGCGACGGCCTTGATGAGCAGGACCACGCTCAAAAGCCTGTCCTTTACGGAACGCTTCTGATTCTCGGCTTCGAGAAACTTCAGAGCCCGCTGCAAATCGATCTTGGTCTCCAAATAGTAGTGCGGGATTTCGCGATTGGACCGCGCCATGGCGGCGGCGATGGCGCGGCGTATGCCGGCCCGAGGTTCGGGGACTACAGGCTTTTCCGTTGGTGCTTTCTTCAGGGCCGCGGCGGCTCGCTGGACATCGATCTCGGTGAGCTCCCCATGCGGACCAGTACCCTGCACGCCGCTTAGATCGACGCCGAGCTCTTGAGCCACGCGGCGCGCAAGCGGTGAGGCCCGCACACGTGCTACCGAAGGTGTGGGCGCGACCGTGGCCGGTGCGGGCGGAATCTCTTCGTGAGCCGGCGCTGCTGCCTCGCCTTCTTCTCGAATCACTGCGAGTACAGCGCCGACTGGCAGCGTATCTCCCGCCTTGGCGAGAAGCTGCTCGACCACGCCGTCGCGATAAACCTCAACCTCGATGTCTGCCTTTTCGGTTCTCACCACACCGACGATGTCGCCGCGCTTGACGCGATCGCCGGGTTTAACGCTCCATTCGATAAGGGTGCCTTCCTCCATGTCCGCACCCAGGCTCGGCATGCGGAACTCAGCCATGCGTGCGCACCATGGCTTCTACAGCGGCGACGATGGTTGGAACCTGGGGGAACGAAGCGTCCTCGAGATGCTTCGGATAGGGCGTGGGCACTTCAACTCCGCAGACTCGCTCGACCGGCGCATCCAAATCGTAGAAGGCCTTTTCTTCGATGCGGGCGCTGATCTCCGCGGAGATTCCACCGCTGCGCCAGCCTTCGTCCACAACGAGCGCGCGGTGAGTTCTTCCTACGGACTCCAGGAGAGTGGCATCGTCGAGAGGCCGCAGTGTGCGCAGATCGATCACTTCCGCTTCGATGCCCTCCTTAGCTAGGTTCTCCGCAGCTTCCAGACACTTCCAGAGCATAGCGCCATAAGTGATGACCGTGACATCACGGCCGGCGCGTCGCACACGCGCCCGTTCGATATCCACTGGCCCCGCATCAACCGGCAATTGCCCTTTCATGTTGTATAGGCCGGCGTGCTCGAACATCAGCACGGGATCCGGATCCTCCAGCGCCGTCGCCAACATTCCCCGTGCATCTTCCAGCGTGCCGGGCGCCAGAATCCGAATTCCTGGAATGTGCGCGAACCAGCCTTCCAGGCTGTGCGAGTGTTGCGCGGCCACCTGCCTGCCACCGCCGGTTGCCATTCGGATTACCAACGGTACGTTAAACTGGCCACCGGACATGTGCAGAAATGTCGCAGCGTTATTCATGATCTGGTCCAGCGCCAGAAGGCTAAAGTTGACCGTCATGATCTCCACGATCGGTCTCATGCCGCCCAGCGCCGCTCCGATACCCGCGCCGACAAATGCCGACTCCGACATGGGCGTGTCACGAATCCGCTCGGGACCGAACTCCTCCAGCAGTCCCTTGCTCACCGCGAAGCATCCGCCGTATCGGCCGACATCTTCGCCCATCAGGAAGACTCGGTTGTCCTTTTGCAGCGCCTCGCGGATTGCATCTCGAATTGCGTCGCGGTACGTGATCTGCCCTGGCACCGCGCTCATGCTGGCCTCCGTTCACTGTAGACAAAGCGCTCGAGATCGGCCAACGGTTCCCAGGTTCCCGCTTCCGCGTAGGCAACCGCGTCTTCGAGCTCTTGTGCAACGTTACGCTCGATCCGTTCAAGATCAGAATCGCTGATGGTCCCCTGTTGCTTCAACAACGATACGAGATTCGTGATGGGATCGCGTTTTTTCCACTCTTCGACCTCTCCCTTGCTTCGATAAAGTTCGGGATCGTACATCGAGTGAGCACGGAAACGATACGTCTTGCACTCCAGGAAGACAGGGCCCGCTCCGGCTCGAATTTGCGTCACCGCTCGCCGCGCCGCAGCTTCGACGACAAGAACATCCATTCCGTCCACAGCCTCCGCTGCGATTCCATAAGCGGCTGCCTTCTTCGTCACATCGGTGGTAGCCTGTGCCAGATCTAAGCGTGTACCCATCGCGTACAGATTGTTCTCGCACACGAATAATACGGGCAAGCGCCAGAGCGCGGCGAGATTCAGGCATTCGTGAAACTCTCCTTCGGCTACCGCACCGTCGCCAAAGAAGCAGCAGCTAATTCCAGGCCGCACCTGCATCTTGTCCGCGAGTGCGAGACCGACCGCGATTGGCAGGCCGCCGCCGACAATGGCATTGCCACCGTAGAAGCGAGTCTTCGCATCGAACAAGTGCATCGAACCACCACGGCCACGGCTGCAGCCTTCCTGCTTTCCATAAAGCTCCGCCATAATCGAGCGAGCAGAGATTCCTCGCACCAATGCGTGGCCATGCTCGCGATAGGTCGCGACGATTGCATCGTCAGGGCCGAGTGCCTGCACTACCCCCACGGCCACAGCCTCTTCGCCATTGTAAAGATGCAGAAAACCACGGATTTTGGTTTCAGTGTACAGCTCGGCGCACCGCTCTTCGAGCCGGCGAATTCGCACCATCTGCGTCAGAGACTCAATCGCGCGAGGGCGGTCGACATCTATCCGGACCTGGGTTTTTATCATATCGCTCATACAGAAGACTCCAACGTCGATGTGTCGCCTTCGGGTAGGCCGAGTTCGCGCATCTTGAGTAGCCGCCGCATGATCTTACCACTCCGGGTTCGAGGCAGGCTCTTTTGGAACTCGATCTCTTTCGGAGCAACAACCGATCCCAGCCGCTTTCGCGCGAAACCAAGAAGATCGAGGCGCAACTCTTCACTGGGCGAGCATCCCGGTTTCAGCGACACGAAAGCCTTCACCACCTCTCCAATAATGGGATCAGGCTTCCCGATGACGCCTGCTTCCGCGACGGCCGGATGCTCCATCAACACACTCTCCACCTCGAATGGGCCCACCATATGACCCGCCGTCTTGATGATGTCGTCCGCGCGCCCGACAAATTCGTAGTAGCCGTCCGCATCGCGCCTGGCAAGATCGCCAGTGATGTACCAGCCGCTTTGGAAACATTTCCGGTAGCGCTCCTCTTCATGCAGGTAACCACGGAACATGGACGGCCAGCCGGGCTTCAGCGCAAGCTCACCGTCGATGCCCGGCTCGGCGATCGGCTCGACGGTCTTCTCGTCTACCCGGCGTACAATCGTCGCTTCCACTCCTGGCAGCGGACGGCCCATGGATCCTGGCCGGACCTCCATCGAAGCGAAATTGGCGATCATGATGCCGCCGGTCTCGGTCTGCCACCAGTTATCGTGAATCGGCAATCCAAGCGCCTGCTGTCCCCAGACGACGGCGGCCGGGTTCAGCGGCTCACCCACGCTTGCGATGAATCGCAGGTGACGCAAGTCATACTGCTTGCGCGGCTCGATGGGCAACCGCATCAGCATGCGGATCGCAGTGGGCGCGGTGTACCAGACACTCACCCGCTGTTCCTGCAGGATGCCGTACCAGCGCTCTGCGTCGAAGTCGGCTTCATCGACAATGTTGGTCACGCCCAGTGCGAGTGGCGCAATGATGCCGTACGAGGTGCCGGTGACCCAGCCCGGATCGGCGGTGCACCAGAAGATGTCGCCAGGATGCAAATCCAGCACATACTTCCCCGTCATGTAGTGCATGAAAACGGCTTGATGAACGTGAATCGCTCCCTTGGGTGTACCCGTGGTGCCGCTAGTGAAGTGAAGCAGCGCTGGTTGCTCGGGATCAGTCGGAGGAATCGTGAATTCGCTAGATGCAGCGGCCAGGCGCCGCGGAAACGAGTTGACGTCTTCAGCCAGGTCTTCGTCGCTATCGGCCAGGAGCACGTGCTTCAACATCGGCAACGAAGCACGTAACTGAGCGACGTTCTTCCGGTAAAGTCGAGTCGTGGTCACCAATATTGTTGCTTCGCCTTTCGAGAGCCGTTGCTGAAGCGGCTCTGGACCGAACGCGGAAAACAGAGGGCAGAACACGCTGCCATTCTTGAGCGCGCCAAGCGCTGCGATATAAAGTTCGGGAATGCGGCCTGCAAGGGCAAAGACAGCGTCACCTTTTCCAATACCGAGCTGTCCCAATAGATTCGCGAAGCGATTGCTCTTCTCTTTCAGGTCTCCGTAGGTGAAGTCCTCAATCTTCCCCTCTCTGCTAATCCAGCGAAGAGCGAGGTGATTGCGGAGGGCGCCGTTGGCGTGCCGGTCCACCGCTTCGTGGGCAATGTTCAAGCCGCGTCCACCGGGCAGCCCCTCCAACTCCCGCCTGACCGTTTCCCACGAGAACTCAGCGCAGGTTTTCTCGTAGCAGGGAAGGTTGGGACGAACCACCCAGGACCTTGGGTCCTTTTTGATTGGCTCCCATGACATATTCTGGCCTATGAAATCAAGAGCATGTGAGATGCCAGGAAACGAGATTTGCGACCTAGATCGATCTGCGCAATTTCGCGACGCCCTTACTGCGCCGCTCGGCCCACCTCGGGCGGTGACGTTTGGGTATCCTCGCGCCCGAAACCGTCGCCGAGCAGCAACAGAGGCACTTCGATCTCGCGCAACAGGGCTTCGAGCGTATCGGGAACTTTGAGCAGTTGCCGGCTCGCCAAAACCAAGAGGACTGCTCCTTCCTCTCTCATTGCGCACAAGAGGCTCGATTTTTGGTCCGGGTCAATCCCCCGGCATCTTAGATCGAGAGGTTGCGCCCCCAGCAAATTCCGGATCTCCTCCAGTTTTTTCGCATGATCCGCCGTACTGACAAGAACCGTAATGCCTTTAGCCCCGCCGCTTGCCAATTTAGCAGCGACAAATAAGGCGTTCTTGGAACCCGCTGAGCCATCGTAGTAGACCAGCGGCCGCAGGTTGCCAAGGACCGCACGTTGCGAGATCAACAGCAGGGGAACGCTGCTTGTGGCCAGTTCGAGCGCCGTGGAACCGATTCGCAGCGGCCGCCCAAAAGACCAACCAAGTCGGCCAACGGCAACGATGTCATCCTCGGCAGCGGCAGCGCGCAACGCGGACGTGACCTGACCGCGTACAGTTTGAAATGACCAACGAACTTGCGCGCGTTGCGCGGCGGCAGCCACAGCATTTCGGATTTGCTCGGACTGGGCTCTCAACTTGCGCTCCATGATGGACCGGTTCAGAGGAATTTCGCTAGCGGTCGTATACGCGATCTCTCGAGCGGAGGGCGATTCCGCCATTCTGAGGAGCTCAACGTCCTCGACAAACAGGCCCGCCAGCTCTGCCTCCATCTTGGCCGCTAGATCGACGGCCATGTCCAGCGCCGCCAGGCTGTGTGGCGAGGCATCCAATGCGACCAGGATTCGCCGGATCGCAAATGCAGTGGTGGGCGCATTCACAACGGCCCCTCGGCTTGAATTCGCCGGCCGGCCGCCAGTCGTTTCTCGGCCAGCTCGATCAGTCGCGATTCCACTTTTTGGTTAACGCTTCCCTCGGGAAACTTCCCGGAGGCGTCGCGCTCGCCCGCCGGTACGCCGGTCAGAATCTCGATGCCTTCATCAATCGTCTCCACCGCGTAAATGCGAAATTTTCCGACTTGGACGGCGTCCACGACCTCGCGCCTGAGCATCAGATGCCGAATATTCGAGCTTGGGATGACCACGCCTCGTCCGTCCAGATGCCCGCGACCCTTGCACAGGTCGAAGAAGCCTTCGATCTTCTCGTTGACTCCGCCAATGGCCTGAATTTGGCCGTGCTGGTTGACAGATCCGGTCACAGCGATCGATTGCTTGAGGGGCAGACCGGAAAGCGAGGACAGCAGCGCGTAGAGCTCGGCGGACGAGGCGCTGTCTCCTTCTACCGCGCCATAGGATTGTTCAAACACCAGACTCGCCGACAGCGAAAGTGGATGATCGGGAGCATAGCGTGCTCCGAGAAACCCCGAAAGGATCAGCACGCCTTTGGAGTGAATGGGACCGCTCAGCTCTACTTCCCGCTCAATATCGATGACTTCGCCCTTGCCGAGTCGAATGCGCGCGGTGATTCGGCTGGGATGTCCAAAAGCGAAGTCCGCCAGCTGAAGCACTGAGAGTCCGTTCACTTGGCCTACGCGTTCGCCCTCCGTGTCGACAAGAATCGTTCCCTCCAGAAACTGCTCGAGGAGCCGATCCCGCAGCCGGTCAACGCGCCGAACTTGGGCATCAATGGCCCGCTGAACATCATCGGCTGTCACGGGGGTCCGCGCCGCTTCGCGAGCCCAGTAGTCGGCTTCCCGCAGCAGGTCCGTGAGAGTTCTACGGTGAGCCAGGATTTTTTGTGCGTCTCCCGCGAGCCGTGAACTCTGTTCGATCACACGCCCGACCGCTCCCCGGTCGAACGGCAGAAGAGCTTCTTGGCGAGCGATGGTTCCGATCAACCGCGCGTACAGAAGATGGGTGTCAGCGCTCCGGTCCATGCGCTCCTCGAAATCCGCCGCCACTTTGAACAGCTCACCGAACTCGCTATCCAGGGAAGAAAGTAGGTAATAGAGCAATCTTTCGCCGATGAGGACGACCTTCACGTTCAACGGGATCGACTGCGGCTCCAACGTGACCGTACTTGCCAGACCGATCATCTGTCCGAGCGATTCGATGCGAATCTGGGACGAGTGTAATGATCGTTTTAGGGCCTCCCACGCGTAAGGCTGGACTAGCAACTTGTAGGCATCGAGAATCAGATAACCACCATTGGCCCGATGCAAGGCGCCAGCTCGGATCAGATCGAAGTCAGTCGAGAGTGCCCCCATTTGAGCGATGTATTCAATCGTGCCAACCAGGTTTTGATGGGTTGGATGGTCCTCGTACACCACAGGCGCGCCACGGTCTGCGCTGTGGTCCACGAGCACATTCACTTGGTAGCGCCGGAAGAAGGTAGGACCCTTGGGCGCGCGAGGTAAGAACATTCCCATCATCGCAGCCAACGGGTGCTCTGATGGCGTCAGGAATTCGTCAACATTGCCGATGACGTCCTCCTGCACTTCATCTAGGAAGCTCACCACTTCCGGTAGGTCCAGATACTTCTTTCGCAGATCTTCGATTAAGTGGCCCACGGCGAAAGCAGCCACCTCATCATTCAGCGCTCGGACTTTCTCCCTAGCTTCCTGCTGCCATTTCGGGACTTGTTGCAAAATCGCCTGAAGCTTTTCTTGCAACTCGGAAATCGTCTTATCAATCTGTTGATGTTCCGCCTCAGGTAACTGCTCGAACGCCTCTCGGGTGATTACCTCGCCCTTTCGTGCAGGTGCGAGTATCAAGCCAGTCGGAGTTCTCAGCAGAACAACGTCTTTCTGGCTCGCCTCCTGTTGTATTTCTTCGAAAGCCTTTTCCTGGCGATCCTTGATTTCCTGCTCAATGACCTGCTTGCGTGCCCGGTAGCTGTCTGTCTCAAATGCGGAGGGAATAGCGGAGCGCAACGTATCGACCAACTGATGCATGTCATCGCGGAGCGGCACGCCGCGACCGGGTGGAAGTTTTAACGCCCGGGGCTTTTCAGCGCTTTCAAAATTGTTGATGTAACACCAATCGTGAGGTTTCGGTTCTTCCACCGCGCGTTTTTCAAGGAATGATCGAAGGCTGGCATACTTGCCAGTTCCCGCGGGCCCCAGCAAGAAGAGATTGAAGCCTTGCCTGCGGATACCGACCCCGAATTGGACAGCTTCAAGCGCGCGGTCCTGTCCGACAAACTCGGCGAGATCCTCTAGGTCCGCGGTGGTGTCGAACTTAAACTCCGATGGATCACAGCGTCGGAACAGAACCTCCGGCTGCAAGGACTTCGCTTCCGTGGCTGCCATCATGCTCATCTAGCGTCTGGTGAGTGTCTCGCGAGCCTGTTCTCGTACGATGACCTTAGCCAGTTCACTCATCTCCTCGGCGAGCAGTTGAATCAGATCGTCCAGAGAGATAATTCCCACCAGACCACCCTTTCTGTCAACGACAGGCATGCGACGGATGCCGTTGATGCGCATCTGTTGCATGCATTCATAGATGCCTTGATCTTCCCCGGCGGTCACCAAATCCCGCGCTCCCAGGTCACCGAGCGTAAACAGACCCGCATCCAGACTTTCAGCGACCACATTTCGGACAATGTCGCGATCGGTAATGATTCCGACCGGAACTCTCCGGCCGCCGATATCTTCTACCACGACCAGATTGCCCACGTGGTTTTCGGCCATCAACCTGGCGGCCTCCCGAGCGGTTGTTTCCCTGCTCGCGACGACGACATCGCGGATACAAACATCACCTATCGGCATTGCACACCTCCATCAACTAGTATCTAAACGACCGACACTTTCTCACCTGCGGTCTCAGGTTCCGGCGCCGTCAACAACCGGTCCAGTTCGGCGCGCTCCAAGGTTTCTTTGCGCATCAGTTCTTTCGAGATCCGCGCCAGCGGCTCCCGATTCTTCAACAGAATGGCCATGACCCGCTCATAATTCTGATCCAGGATGCGCCGCGATTCGCTATCGATCGTCTCCGCTGTTCGTTCGCTGTAGTTGCGCTCTTCCATTTCAAACGGCGACTTCAAGAACGGAGACGCCGCCGGCCGTCCATATGTCATCTTGCCGAGTGGATCGCTCATACCGAAGCGAGTCACCATCTGCCGCACCAAGGCAGAAGCGCGCTCCAGATCGTCCGCCGCTCCGGTCGAAATCACGCCGCCATACTGAATCTCCTCGGCCGCGCGGCCGCCCATGAGTACCGCGATCTGATCTTCGAGTTCCGGCTCTGTCATCAGATAGCGCTCTTGCGTCGGCAACTGCAGTGTGTAGCCCAGCGCGCCAATCGATCGCGGAATGATGGAGACGCGATGCAATGGATCGGCGTGTTTCACCGACAGCGCCACCAAGGCATGGCCGGCTTCATGAACCGCCACACGCTCCTTCTCTTCCGGCGTCATGACACGGCTCTTCTTTTCCAAGCCCAGCGTAACGCGATCCGCGGCTTGCTCCAGATCGCGCAACTCAACGCTCTCGGCGCCCCGCCGCACAGCCAGCAGCGCGGCTTCGTTTACGATGTTGGCGAGATCGGCTCCCACCATGCCCGGCGTCCGGGCGGCGATGGTTTCCAAATTGACGTCGCCAGCCATTTGAATCTTGCGCGCATGCACTTTGAGAATATCGACGCGGTCCTTCAAGTCCGGACGGTCCACGAGCACTTGCCGGTCAAAACGGCCGGCGCGGAGCAGGGCCGCGTCCAGGACCTCGGGGGTGTTCGTGGCGGCCATGATGATGACTCCTTCCGAACTGTCAAAGCCATCCATTTCAGCAAGCAACTGATTCAGAGTTTGCTCACGCTCTTCGTTGCTGAAACCGATTCCCCGGCCGGATGTGCGCGATTTGCCGATGGCATCCAGTTCGTCGATGAACACGATGCAAGGCGCCTTTTCTTTGGCCTGCTCGAAGAGGTCGCGAACGCGTGCGGCGCCCACGCCCACGAACATTTCGACGAACTCCGAGCCCGAGATGGAGAAGAACGATACGCCCGCTTGTCCAGCCACCGCTTTCGCTAACAGAGTCTTGCCGGTGCCAGGAGGTCCTACCAGCAACACTCCCTTGGGAATGCGGCCGCCGAGTTTCTGGTATTTCGCCGGCTGCCGAAGGAAATCGACGAT
>JBEKRO010000108.1:0-20806 GCA_049518655.1 Bryobacteraceae bacterium
GCCACAATCTCGCTCGACGCCACCCAAAGACCCTGCTGCTTCTCCCGATCCTTCTTGCGCCCCATGCCCATACCGCAATGACGTATCAAACAGATTCGAGGTCACATGTTTTGGGCGTGTTTCTGCCACGGGCTGTTAGGGAGCGACGTAGGGCGAGAATGCGCAGCCATGCTGGGAATTCGAATATTCCGGCTGAATTTCGTAATTCTTTCCGTTTAGGCTGACCTTGCCATAACCGAAATCAAAGTCCTGGCACTCGTCGCCGATCTCGGCGCCGTACAGGTCCAGGCTGAAATAGTTGTACCACGCGTCGATATCCGGATCCGTGATGGTTTCAAACGTCTCGTGCGAGAGAACGTCGGCCGTCGAGTCGATCAGCGAACCGTTCGGGCTGGGTTCAACGACATTGCAGCCGTTCACGTTCTGGTACGGCTCTACCGTGAACAGGACGTGCCCGATGTCGGAGAAATCGACGCTGCCGTGATACGCGCAGAAATAGAATGTGGTGAGGTTGTCAGGCGAATAGCATTGGAGCGGCGAGCTTCCGGTGAAGCAGACGTCTTGGCCTGGTGGCAAAAAGATGTGATAGATCTCGTGATAACCATTGCCGAAGATCGCGGCCCCTGCGTGAGCAATAGCGAGGATATCGGCATCGAACAGAACAGGCGCGAAAGTTCCGACCACCAGCCCACTAGGCCCCACGCTATAGCGATTGTTCGCGGAAGTGCCGACGTATTGATCTGTAATGTGGATCATGTCGCTGTGGTCCAGGTTATTCTGGAAAACCCCGGGATATCCCCAACAACTAGGCGCGCAATTCACGTACAGATTGTGCGACTGGGCCGATTGCACGGTGGGGCCGCCGCCAGGGTTGCTCAGATCGCCCGGATAGTAGCCGGGCGGCGGTATGGCCGGAATGGTAGTGGTCGCCGAGGCGAACGAGGTAGCCGGCTTGCCGGAAGCCCATAGCGCCTTGCGGTTCACGTTGGACAAGCCCAGCGCATGGAAGGGGGACGACGAGACGGCATTCGCCGCGGCCTTATCCGCCGTGCTAACTGTGATGGATTGGTTTGCTTCCTGCGCGGTCGCGGTGGGGGCCAGGAAAGCCAGTGGGAGTCCGGCCAAAATCAGGGATTGTAGAACTCGAACCGTATTCATCGTATGAGAATAAACGAACTATCGGACAAGTTCAATGAAAAAAAGTGCTTCTAGCAGAATAGAGTAAATAATGGACTACGTGATGAGATCAATCGCACTAGCGGCAATTTGCTTGGGGACCGCGGTAGCTCAAGATGCGAGCCCCGGTAGCAAACCGATTATCGATAATGAACGGGTCACGGTGTGGGATGTCACTTGGACCAAAGGACAAATGAATCCGGCGCGTGGGCACGATCTGGATGCCGTCGTGATGTGGGTCGCGGGACCCCAAGCGGGGAAGGCGTTCTTTAGCGCAAAGGGCCGCGGGCTCGGCGTGGAAGCCATGTTGGACGGTCCCGCGGATGGGCCGAGATCGGTGATCATCGAGCTCAAAGACCATCCCGTTTCGCCGATCGAGAACAAGAGCGGCTATCCGCTGGCGTTTCCTCGCCCGCATGTCAAGAAATTGCTCGAGAACAACCGCGTGATCGTCTGGTCTTACCGTTGGAATCCGGGCGAGCCGACGCCCATGCATTTCCACGATAAGGATGTCGTCGTGGTGTATCTGGAAGACACGGCCCTGACATCCACCACGCCCGACGGTGCGAAGAAAGTGAACGATTACAAAGCCTTCGATATCCGGTTCAACAAGGGCGACCGGACGCACACGGAGCTTTTGGCGCACGGGACGGGGAGCGCCGTGATGGTGGAGCTGAAGTAAGGCGGCCATCCGGCGCTTGATTGACCTGATACGGCAAAATGCCGTATCATGGGGTCGTGAAGTTCGAAACCGCAATCTCAACCTCAACCACTGCCCGCCTGGAGGCCCGCCTGCCGATGGAGGTTATGGTGCGGCTGAAGCGTGCCGCGGAAATTCAGGGACGGACGCTCACCGATTTCGTAGTGGCGGCGGCCGATGAAGCTGCGTGCCGGGCCATCGAACAAACGGAAATTATTCGTCTTTCGATGGAGGGGCAGCGGCAAATTGTAGAAGCGATCCTGAATCCTCCTGCGCCGAACAAGGCATGGAGGAAAGCTGTGAAGCGACATCGTGAACTGTTTGGTGAGGCGGATTGAAATCCGCCTTCCATAAACGATGAAGGATTCCCCCTTCCGTCTTGCGCCACTTGGCGCAGAGCACGACCGTGGCTCGTTTCACTGCGGCGAAGAAGCGCTAGATCGCTACTTTCAGACGCAAGCCACGCAGGACATCCGCCGCCGCATTGCCAATTGCTTTGTAGCTGTAGACGCGGCGAAAAACCAGGTTGCGGCCTATTACACGATCGCGGCGGCGAGCATTCCTTTTGTCGATCTCCCTCCGGAGGACGCGAAGCGCCTGCCTCGGTATCCCACTTTGCCGGCCGTGCGAATCGGCCGTTTGGCCGTCGGCCAGGAATTTCAGGGTCGCGGTCTGGGCGGTGCACTCTTGGCGGATGCCACACGCCGAACTTTACAAGCTCCGCCTGCGGTTTATGCGCTTATTGTTGATGCAAAGAACGATCAGGCCGTGGCTTTCTACGAGCATTATCTCTTCCGGCCAGTCGTGGGCCAGCCCCGAACCTTGTTCCTGCCCCTGGCGACGGCGGCGAAGGCGTTTCTCACGCCACCCATCCGTTGAAGCCTTCGGCTCCGAAGGGTGTATATTCATAGGATTCCTGATAGGGATGCGGGAGGAAAAAGCAGACGTGTATATACGCAGGTGGTTCACAGTTCTGCTCACTGGTGGGATGATGCTGGCGTCGCCAGCCTATTCACAATGGGCGATCTACAAAACGAAGAACATCCCGCGATCTCCTGACGGTAAGCCTAACCTGTCTGCTCACGCGCCCAAGGAAGCCGACGGCAAGCCCGACTTGTCGGGTATGTGGTTGATTGCCGGCCCGCCGGGCGAAGAGTTGGATGGCTTGGAACATCCTCCACCGATGGTGGCCGTCAATTTAACGAGCGGTCTGAAACCCGGTGACGTCGAGATGCTGCCTCCCTTCGCCGCCTTGTTCGCGCAGCGCCTCGCTGCCCGAGGCGCCAAGGTCTCCTGCGCCCCTCCCGGCTTGCCGCTCAGCTTTACCATTCCGGTGCCGTTCAAAATCATTCAAACTCCGGGACTGATCACCATGCTGTATGAATATCCAAACACATACCGGCAAATCTTCATCGATGGGAGAGCGTTGCCGGAGGACCCCAGCCCTTCGTACCTCGGATACTCGGTCGGAAAGTGGGACGGGAATACGCTGATTGTGGAGACCAACGGTTTTAATGACAAAACTCAGCTGGACCTGATGGGGCACCCGCATTCCGAATCGTTGCATATGACCGAACGCTACCATCGACGCGATTTCGGGCACATGGACATCGATATCACGATCGACGATCCAAAAGCGTACAAGAAGCCTTGGACGGCCAAGACTGGCGTGGAACTGTATCCGGATACTGATTTGCTCGAATTTATCTGCGACGAGAACGAAAGAGACTTTTCGCACCTCGCGGGCAAGTAAGGCGGCCCGGCAATCGGTCCTGGAGCGTAGCTTAGGTAATGTTTTCAACGAAATGGTGTATACAAGCGCCCAACGGCGGGGGGCGCGGGAACTTTCCTCCCCCCTCCGGGGTCTATCCTTAACAAGGGAGCCTGACGTTTGGGCTAGACTTGAGTAGACGAACGTGGCCGATACTGCTGTTGGTCTACATATTGAGGGGTGCCTGTTCTCCCACGCGGAGGAAGACGCACTGGTCACTGCGCTCAGCCAGGGCGCGGAAGACGCGTACGAAATTCTCATTCAGCGCTATCAGCAGCCGGTGTACAGCTTAGTCTGCCGCTTGATGAACGATCCCGGCGATGCGCCCGACATCGTGCAAGAGGTCTTCTTGAAAGTGTTCCGCAACATCGGCGCGTTTCGCGGCAATAGCAGTTTGAAGACCTGGATTTACCGGATCGCGGTGAACGAAGCCTACAATCATCGGCGCTGGTTTTGCCGGCATCAGCGGCAGGAGGTGGCTTTTGGCTCCGAAGAGGGAACGCCGCACTATGCAGGGGGCATGATGGATCCGGGGCGGTCGCCCTTTGAGCAGGCAGCGGACCATGAGACCCGCGCTCTGGTGGAGCAGGCGCTGGAGAAACTGAATCCGAAGTTTCGCGCCGCGGTGGTGTTGCGCGATATCGAAGATCTGAATTACGAAGACATAGCCACGGTTTTGGACGTCTCGCTTGGGACCGTGAAGTCGCGCATTATGCGCGGGCGCGAGGCATTGCGAAAGATTCTGGAGGGGCGGTTGGAACTGGAGACGAACGTGCGTTGGTCTTCCCAGCCCCTCACCGAGTAAAGATGACGGAATAGTGACGAATAGTATGGAGTGCTGCAGCGTAAAACGACGGGTTTCGGCTTATGTGGACGGCGCTGTGTCGTCCGAAGAGCGGCGCTTGCTCAAGCTCCACTTGAACGGCTGCCGCTCGTGCGCGCTCGAATCGGAACGCTATTCGCAGGTGCGCGAAAAGCTGCAATCGCTCCCCCGACTAACGCCACCGGCGGACTTGACCACCCGTCTTCGGGTGGTGGCCTCTAAGGTACGGATGGAGAGCTTCGGCGGCGCCAGCCCGTGGACCCGCTGGCGCGATCGCATGGAACTGTCGCTGCGCAATCTGATGCGGCCTTTGGCGCTGCCAGCGGTTGGCGGGCTGTGCTCGGCTGTGTTCCTGTTCAGCACTCTGGTGCCGATGTTCAAGTCCGCATTCGCGTTGACGGGGTCTGGCGACATTCCCACCATGCTAGCCACCACGCCGATGTTGAAATACACGGCGCCGGTGGCCTTCACCGATGGAGACGCGGTGGTTGATCTACAGCTGGACGATCAGGGCCGGATTATCGATTTTACGATCGTGAACGCGCCCGGACAGCAGAGCGAGAAGCTTCGCCGCAGCATCGAGAACAGCTTGTTGTTCACTGAATTTTGGCCCGCCACTACCTTCGGCCGCGGGGTAGCGGGAACGGTTCGCATTTCCTTCCGCAGCAGCCGCAGCAGCCATATCGACGTGCGCGGATAGCTCGCGCTTTTCTCCCACCCTTTCACTCGTTAAGTCACGGGACTATACTTGCTGGAGAGGTGAAGTTCATGACGGGTTCCCGACGGCAGTTCCTGCGAATTGCATCCGCTGGCGCAGTAGGTACGGCGATCGGTACAGCGCTCCATGGCGCGGCTGTTCCCACGCTCGGCATGATCTTTCCGCCGGCGAACTATCCGGTTCCCCCTGAGGCGACGTTGCTCTACCCATCGGGCATTCGATTCCTCGCCGAAGGTGTGGGTCTGCAGAAAATGACTGCGGAAGAATACGACCGCGTGTTCGGCAAGATCATGCCTGCGGCGCAAAAGCTGGCCAAGGAAGGATCGAACGCGATTTCCGTTATGGGAACCTCGCTCACCTTCTACAAAGGCGCAGAGTACGAGCATCAGTTGAAGGTGAACGTGACCAAGGCCACCGGGCTGCCCTCCACAACCATGAGCACGGGAATCGTCGAGGGCCTGAAGGCCTTGAACGCGAAGAGGGTTGCGGTGGCCACGGCGTACGACGAAGACGTGAGTCATCGGCTCCAGGTGTTTCTGGAAGAATCGGGATTTCAAGTCGTGTCGGTGAAGGGGCTCGGCATCGTGAGCTTTCAAGACCGTGGACCGGTAACGCCGGATGAGCTCTTCAACTTCAGCGCGGGCGTCTATGAGGGCGCTCCCAAAGCCGAAGCGCTGGTGATTTCCTGCGGCGGGTTGAAGACCCTGGACCTGATTGTGCCGCTGGAGCGACGCTGTAAGCGGCCGGTGGTGTCCAGCACCCCGCACGCGCTCTGGGCCAGCGTTCGATTGCTCGGGTTGAGTGGGCAGGCCAAGGGCTACGGCACCGTGCTGGCAGAGGGCTAATATCTGAGGCATGAGCACCCAAAGTTATCCCTACGAGACACGGCTCGACATCTATTACAAGCCTCTGGAAGTGGTCGACACCAAGGCGCTCGCCGACGATTGCGAGTACAAGTGGTACAACCAGACGCTGTGTAAGGTCAACGAATCGGTGGTGCGTCTCGGCGTGGTGGAGGGCGAGTACCACTGGCACAAACACGACAACGACGATGAATTTTTCTATGTCGTCGAAGGTGAGTTGCTCATCGATCTGATGATTGATCAAGAAGACAAGACCGTGGCCTTGCAGCCGAGGCAGGGTTTTGTTGTGCCGAAGGGCGTGACTCATCGGACGCGCGCCACCGAACGCACGGTTATCCTGATGGTGGAGAACGCCGGAATCATTCCAACCGGAAACTAGCGCCGCGTGATATGATCCCCAACTGGTATCAGGAGGAAGTTCCATGAGGATCATGTTTGGTGTGGCGATCGTCGCGGTCGCCGTATTTTCAGCCGTTGCCGCCAATGAGCCCATTCCGTGGGCATACGCCATTCCGCCCGCCGCTCCTTCCGGCACTCCACCGGCGGCGCCCGCGCCCGACACCAGCTTGAAGCATCTTCCCGGTAGCACCCTCGAGTTTACCCGCGCGCAAATCTCGGACCGTTTCGGGCCGGCCGACTGGTATCCGGGCGACCATCCCTCTATGCCCGATGTCGTTGCGCACGGTAAGAAGCCAGACGTCTGGGCTTGTGGTCTGTGCCACTATCCCAACGGCAAGGGCCGGCAGGAAAACGCGGGAGTCGCCGGTTTGCCGGTAGAGTATTTTATCCAGACGATGCACGATTTCAGGGACGGCAAACGGATAAGCTCGGAGCCGCGCAAGAACAACACCAAACTCATGATGACGTTCGCCAAGGGAATGACGGACGACGAGATTAAGGCCGCCGCCGAATACTTCGGCGCTATGAAGTGGACGCCTTGGATTAAGGTAATCGAAGCCAGCACGGTTCCGAAGACGCGTAACGCGGGCGGTATGTTCCTGGTGGAGGGCGACGAGAAAGAACCTCTCGGCAAACGCATCCTCGAAACGCCGGTGAATGCCGAAGCTACCGAGGTTCTCCGCGACCCACACTCCAGCTTCCTGGCTTATGTGCCAAATGGCAGCATCAAGAAAGGCGAGGCGCTAGTAACCAAGGGGGGCGGTGGCAAGACCACGGCGTGCGGGGCATGTCATGGCGCCGATCTGAAGGGCTTGGGCCCGGTACCCGGGATCGCGGGCCGTTCGCCCAGTTACCTGGCGCGCCAGATGTACGACATGCAGCAGGGTAAGCGAAACGGCACTTGGACACAGCTCATGAAGCCGGTGGTCGCTAATTTGAGCGACGAAGATATTATCGACATCGTCGCGTACACGGCATCGCTCAAGCCGTAGCCGTGGGCGGACGCCCTCGTCCGCGCCGGACCCCAAGGTCCGACTCTGCTAGGCGACTAACTCACGCGTTCGGCCCGATACAACTGCCCAGCGTGCTTTACGATCGACCATACCAACGCCAGGGCCATCCCAACCATCCCGATCGCTCCGCCCACGTCGAACAGCAGGTACTGCTTACCGGCCAGGATTGCGTACGGCGTGCGCAGTAACGCAATGTTCCCCGCGATGAGCAACAGCCTCAGCTCGGTTGGACCAAACGCCGCGAATGACAGATGGAACCGGCCTACCGCATATGTCGCCAGGTACACTTCGATGCTCACCAGGAAATAGGCGACCAGCAAGCCCACTGCGATCCGCTCGCTCATGTATCCCGACAGCGCCAGTCCGGCGAACAGAAATACGCTGCCGCAGGCGTCCAGCACATGGTCGACATAGAATCCGTAGCGCGGCCGCTGCTTGCCTCGCACCCGCGCCAGCGTTCCGTCCAAGCTGTCACCGAACCAATTCAATGCCAGAAACAGAATTACCAGCCACAACCCGGCGGTGGAATAACGTGCATACCAATATGAAAATCCTACGGCCAGCAAAGATGTGAACCCCAGCGCGGTCAAATGATCGGGTTTTACCGCGTCCGGAAGAAGCTGTGCCAGCGCCAGTAACGCTCTTTGCTCAAGAATGGAAACCAAGCCCCGGTTCACCCTCTCGGCAGGCCGAAAGTCGTTTGTTTGCATGCCACCTAGAACGTGCCTCGCGGGTCGACGTTAGTTAAGGTTTCGTAAAGTCTGTAACGAAGCCCTCCGCCACGCGTCGGCACATTAGTACAATAGAAAGAACTGTTTCCGTTTCGCTTTCCGTTTTCACTTGCATGACTTCATACTTTCCGACCTTGCCCGTTCTTTTGCTTGCATGTAGCTTTGCGGCTGTGGGCCAAGACGCCACCCCACCGCCGGCTGCCGATCCGCCGGTCCTTCAACCCGGCCAAACCGAAGCAACGCCTCCTCCCCCGGACAAGCGCATTTTTGGCGTTCTTCCTAATTACCGGACCGCCAACGCCACGGGCGTCTACACGCCGATCACGGTGAAGCAGAAGTTCGCCATCGCCGCCAAGGATTCGTTCGACTATCCGCTGGTGGGCCTGGCGGCCTTCATAGCCGGTTACGGACAGCTGGACAACTCCCATCCGGCCTTTGGCCAAGGATGGGCAGGCTATGGCCGGCGCGTGGGAACCTCATACGCCGATCAAGCCATCGGCAACATGATGACGGAGGGCGTCTTCCCCAGCCTGCTGCATGAAGACCCCAGGTACTTTCGTCGCGGATATGGCAGAAAATGGTCGCGCACGTTCTACGCCGCCACCCGCGTCTTCGTTACGCACACCGACTCCGGCGGCACGCGCTTCAACTTCTCCGAAGTCCTCGGCAATGGCGTCGCCACAGCAATTTCCAATGTGTACTATCCGGACGAACACGGAGTGGGCGATAACGTGGAAAAGCTAGGAGAGCAAATCGGCATTGATGCCATTTCGCAGGTGCTGAAGGAATTCTGGCCCGATCTCAAGCACAAGCTTTTTCACGGCCCGAATCCCAACCCGACGGCGGCTGAACTTTCCGGGCTGCGACCGTAGGGCCCTGAGCTAGCTCGCCTTCTTCTTCGGAGTTAGGCTCTTGCCGGTCGCAGCGCGAATGCGCGCCTCAATCTTGCTGGCATCGGACTTGCGCCGCATCTTCTTCAGCAGATCCACGTAATCGAGCGCAGTCTCCGCCAGCAAGTCCAGATTGTCCTCGGTGCTGCTCAGGAACATGGGCCGTTTGCCGGTCAAGACCCCTTTCTTATCCAAAATCGTCAGTGACAGCCGGTAGAGCGGTTCGGCGTCCGTCAGGTTCTGTTTGCTCACGTAAATCGCGGCCAGCGTGTTCAAACTAGCCACCGTGTCGATCTCGCGCGCCGTCAAGACTTGCTGGACCAGCGGCTCGGCGTCCACCGGCCGATTCAGCGCTTCGTAGAGTTCCGCCACCTTCTCGTATTTTTCAGCCAGCTCCGCGCTCCCCGGCTTCAGTTCTTTCATCCAGATGAACAGCGCGCGCTCGCTCAGCTTTTGCGCCTCCGCGAAACGCTTCTGCTCGGTGTAAATGGCCGCCAGCTTGTCCAGATTCTTCGCCACTTCCACGTGGTTCGGTCCCAGATTGCCCTCCCGGATGGAGAGCGTCTGTTTCAGCAGGGGCTCAGCGTCCTTCTGCTGCGCCAGGGCCAACGTGGCCAAAGCGTCCAGGGTAGGCAGTAGCTCAGGACTGTTGGAAGAAAACTTGTTCTGTTGGATCTTGAGCACGCGCTGGTACAGCCCTTCCGCCGCCGCCAGGTTGTGCTTGGCAACATTCACGCGCGCCAGTTGGCTCAAATCCGCCGTCAACTCCGCGCTTTCCGGGCCGGACGCTTTTTCGCGAATCGCTATGGCCCGCGCCAGAAACTTCTCCGCATCGGGGTATTTCGATGCCGCCTCTAGCACCCTGGCAACTTGCTCCAGAGACGGCACCAGCCTCGGATCATCGTCCCCATACTCTCGCTCCATGATCCGCAACTCCCGCGCGATCAAGTCCGCTGCCTGATCGTATTTCATTTGCGCGAAACTCACGCGCGCCACGTCGTCCACCGCTGGAATGATGGCCGGGTTCGCCCGCCCCAGCATGTCCTCTTTCAGCTCCAGCGTCTTCTGATAGACCCTTTCGGCTTCCCCATAGCGCCCCTCGGCCGAATAGTAGTCCCCCAGATCCTCATGGGCTTTCGCCACGCGAGGGTCCAGCGGCTTCCACTGCGCCGTCTCGCTCACTGCCGCCAGCAGTGTCTTCTCTTTTGCCGGAACGGCTGCCGGCGGTTTGTCCAAGCTCTGCGCTAAAGCTAAGTGAGCCATAGCGACAAATCCAGCGAAACTGAGCACTAGACCGAAGTGGACGATAGTTACACGGTGTCGGGGCATCATGTTGCCCCTTTAATCGTCAGATTGGCCATAGCTATATAGTCGGGCCAAGACACTAAGGCCCAAATGAAACTATCCCGGTTGAAGTTGGATATCGAAGTTGAATGTCCCAGCGCCCCGTCTTTCCAACAATCTGTGCGAACTTTCGCCCTCCTGGCCACTTCTTCCTAGGTGATCCCCGCTTTATCGTCCGGCTGGCGGTTGCTCCCTCTTGGGCTGGCTCAGTGCGATGCTGTGGTGGCCGGCTGCCTTTTCCCCCTGGCGCTGATAGTACTGATAAGCGGCCTAGACGACCTGGCTTTGGACGCCATCTGCCTTTGGGCTTTCCTCCGGAGTCAGATCAGGCGGCGGCTCCACGCTCCAGTGCCCATGTCCCGCCAAACGTCCAGCCAAAAGACGATTGCCATCTTCGTCCCACTCTGGAACGAGCACGCCGTCATCGCCGGCATGGTGGAGCACAATATTGCCGCCATCAACTATGAGGACTATCATTTCTTTATTGGGGCCTACCCCAACGACGACCCCACGCTGGATGCCGTTCGCGATCTGGAATCCCGTTTCCCGCGCGTTCACTTGGCCGTCTGTCCGCACAATGGGCCCACATCGAAAGCCGACTGCCTGAATTGGATCTACCAGCGCATGTTGCTTTTCGAAGAGCATCACAGTTCCGAGGAATGTGTCCGTTTCGACGTCGTCGTCACCCATGACGCCGAGGACCTCATCCATCCCGAGGCGCTTTCGTTCATCAACGCTTGCGCCGACGAATACGATATGGTGCAGATCCCCGTGCTTCCGCTACCGACGCCCCTGCGCGACTTCGTCCACGGCATTTATTGCGACGAATTTGCGGAATGGCAGACCAAGGACATGCCTGCACGCCAGATCATGGGCAGCTTTCTTCCCTCCAACGGAGTGGGCACTGGATACACGCGCCGGGCGCTGGAAATGCTGGCCAGTACCGAACACAACCTGATCTTCGAGCCTGCCTGCCTGACGGAGGACTACGAGAACGGTTTGCGTCTTCACAAGCTCCAATGCAAGCAGCGGTTCGTGCCACTAACGAAACATGGTTCGTGCATTGTTGCGACGCGCGAGTTTTTTCCGCGCACCGCACGATCCGCCATCCGGCAGCGTTCGCGCTGGATTCTCGGCATCGGGCTGCAATGCTGGGAGCGCAATGGCTGGCGGGGAAGTTTGCGCGAGAGATATTGGTTCTGGCGCGATCGCAAAGGTCTGTTGGGAAACCCGATCAGCCTGCTCAGCAACTTCGTCTTTCTGTACGGCATACTCACCTGGCTTGCAGCGCAATGCGCCGGAACGCCCTGGGGACTGGCGGAATATTCACTCTATCCCTGGCTGTTGGTGGCGACGCTCGCAATCCAATTTATCCAAACCGCCGTGCGCATAACCTGCTCCGCGCGGCTCTATGGACTTCGATTCGCCGTAGCGGTTCCCCTGCGCGCAGTGTATGGCAACTGGATCAACACCGTCGCTACCTGGAAAGCCGTCCGCTCTTATGTGCGCGCGCGCATTCGCCATGAGCCGCTGGTGTGGGTGAAGACCGAGCACGCCTACCCGTCGCGTAGTGCGCTGGTGGAGCACAAACGCAAGCTGGGCGAAATTCTGATCGGCTCAGGCTACGCGCAGGAAGCCGGCGTTCGCCGCGCACTGGAAAATCTGCCGCCGGGCATGCGCCTGGGCGAATATCTGGTACAGCACGGAACTATCACGGAAGACGAGTTGTACCAGGCGCTCAGCTTGCAACAAAGCTTGCCGTCGGGACGCCTGGAACCCTGGATCATCAGCAGCAACGTGGCTCGCGCGCTTCCCCGCCGCGTAGTCCGCGATTGGCGTGTGCTCCCGTTCCGCATTTCTTCCGGCAACATGTTCCTCGCCAGCCCGGAAATCCCCACCGACGATCTCACGCGGATCTTGCGCGGATTTACCCGATTGTCGCCGCGGTTTCATTTGGTGACGCCGCAGAATTTTGAAGAACTGGCGGCGAATCTGCTTTAGCTTCCAGGTAGCCGCTGCTTGCGCCGCTCTTTAATCTCGGTGAGAGCGATCAGGACGACCAGAATTGCAGAGTCCGCCAGAAGGATATGGCTGGGGCTCCAACCGGTGGCTTTGGCCCAGATTCGTGTAGATGGCACCATGACCACCGCGATAAGAATGTAGAACAACAGCCGAGCCGTGAATCCTACAATTTTGGGAGCCCCAACCACAGCGGATCGCGTACTTGCCCTACGCCGAGCCCATCTTCCTACCACCACAACGAGGAGGCAGGGTGGGAAGATCGCGAAGGCACTATAGATCCACACGATCGCCCTTACTTCCGCAGTTTGCGCGCCCCTATGGACGAATCCCATGGCGAGAAAACCAAGGACGGCGACCAGCGCCATTGTCCACTCGAATCGTCTTCCAACCCGGAGCCAGGCGCCCATTGTGCCCAGTATATGTGATCGCAGCCGTTACCGGCTGAATTGGACTCGAATATTGCGCAATTGCTCGAGATCTCCTGAGAGAGCCTCGCGATCGCGGTCCGAAACGTTGTTGAACCTCAGTACGAATTGCACGTCATTGATCGCGTCGTTTGTGCGCGAGTAAACGAACCATCTTGCCAAGTCCTTTCCAACAGATCCATTTGCCCCCGCGCCACATCGAAGCGATACCAATCGCCGGGATTTCCGACCATGCCTTTTTGAGCTCGATTCAGATCGGCCCAAGTTTTGGAGTATGCTTTTAGCCCGCTTTGATAAGCGTCAGTAACGTTGGGGTAACTGCGTTGAGTAAATCTTGTTTGGCCCCAAGATACCCCACCTCCGGCCAGTAACGTCGCGATAACGATGCTCCGAATCAGGTAGCGTTTCATTTCTACCTCCCGATGGTTAGACGCTCAATACAGTCTTAGCGAATCAACGCGGTTGCTCGATCGATTTGCTCTGCCATTGCCGCAAGTGTCTGCGCCACAATCGGAATCTGCGCGTTGGCATCGTCCCAACGCCGCTCCTCGATCGCCTCGCGAACCCCAGGCATCGTCTTCACGTCATAGCCGGTGTAGTATCCGGGTGCGTAGATCTGATGCTTGTACCAGGGACGGCGGGGGAGACCTTCGGGCCGCAACAGCGCACGATCGCATTGAATGAAGATCTGATCCAATTGCTTTCGGATGTTCAGCGGTAACGGAGACTCCGCTCGCTGTTCCTGTTCTTCGAACGTTCGCGCGCTGGTTCGCAACCGCGCGATGGCGTTTTCGAGCGGAGCGAAATTCAGATAAGGCACCGGACCCTTGGGCGCTGGCGCGACAAACGGTACACGCGGATCGGCTGCGAGCTCAAAGGAACGATCGGCGATAGACCGATTGCGATCTTCCGTATCTTTCCGCATTGTCTCGGTCATCTTCACCAATTCATTCACGTATCCGGCCACGGCACGAACAAATCCGTCGAAGCGAACGGGCAACGTCTCGGCATCTGCCAGGCGCATGGTCAACCGTCCGCCAAGCTGAGCGAGCGCTACCGCGTACTGAAAGTCAGGGTCGTCGAACTTGATGTAGTGGTCATAAGAATCATAGATGGAATGATACGATCCATCGCTCGCACTCTCACCGCCGAACCCGATGTTGAGCGCCGCGATTCCCAAATGTTGGAGGAAGGGCGTGTAGTCGGACCCCGTCCCCAGCGCCTCAAGAGTAAAGTCCTGCTTTTCGCGCGCGGCCTGCTTTTCTTGGGGCGTCCCTCGAACGACGATTGCCGCTCGATAGCGGTCCAGCGTAGAAACCTTGCGTTCAGGATCCATTACGTCGCGCGCGGCTTCATTCACGAAATGTTCCAGCGTGTGCGATCCGCCGATTTCGAGCGTTCCCCGCCCACTCACATCCGAGTTGATATACGCCACTGCGTGCTCGGTCAGTTCGGCGGCATGCTGCTCCGCCCATTCCGTGGAACCCAGCAGCATCGGCTCCTCGCCATCCCAAATCGTGTAGACAATGGAACGCCGCGGCTTCCATCCCGCTTTCACCAATGCCGCCACCCCTCGCGCTTCCTCCATCATCGGCACCAGTCCGCTGAGCGGATCGGACGCGCCGAAAACCCAGGCGTCGTGATGATTCCCGCGGATCACCCACTCGTCGCTCAACTCGCCGCCGGGCAGGCGCGCGATCACGTCGTAAGCTGGCGTCAGCTTCCAATCGAACTGCACTTCGAGATGCACCACCGCGGGACCTGGGCCCAGATGATACGTCAGCGGCAATGCTCCGCGGAATGCCTGCGGTGCAACAGGTCCGCCGAGAGCTTCCAGCAGCGGAGTGGCGTCGGCGTAAGAGATCGGCAGCACCGGGATCTTCGTGATGGTCTCGGCTTTGTCGCGCGGCAATCGTTGCGCGTCTTTGGTTGCGCCGATGCCAGGCGTCAGCGGGTCGCCAGGATATACTGGCGCATCCAGGACGCTGCCGCGCTGCGCGCCGTAGGCAGGCCGCCAGCCGCCCTTCGGGTACGCATCGCCCTGATAGTAGCCGTCATCGCGCGGGTCGGAATAGATCAAACAGCCCACCGCCCCATGCTCAGCGGCCACCTTCGGCTTAATGCCTCTCCACGAATGGCCGTAGCGGGCGATAACAATCTTGCCTTTCACATCGATGCCGCGTTCCGCCAAGACCTCGTAATCGGCTGGCACGCCATAGTTGACGTACACCAAAGGCGCGGTCACATCGCCGTCAATCGAAAAGGCGTTATAGACCGGCAGTTGATCTTGCCTGATCCCAGAGGTCTTGTCTTCCGGAAGAATGGGCTCCTCCAGCTTGGCGACAAAGCGCTGTGGCTGCGTCAGTTCAACGCGGCGCAGCTTCGGCGTGGGAAACAGCGGGTAGAAGGTCTCGATGGCTGTGTCGTAACCCCAGGACCGAAACTGCGCGGCGATGAACTCGGCATTCTCTTTATCCGCCGGCGACCCTAGGTGATGCGGCTTCGCCGATAGCCGCTCCATCCAGGCTTGAAGATCGCTGCGGTTCAGTGACCCGTCGAACTGTTTCTCGCGTTCTAAATGCTCGGTGGCTGCCGGGTCGCTGAATCCGGTCAGATGCAGCGGAGAGGGTGCCTGGCAGCGCAGCACCGACACTATGGCGTAGAGGGCGAGCAGCTTCTTCAATAGGGCGATTGTCTCATGATTTATCATGAGGACGTGCGCCGATTGCTCCTGATTGCGACCCTTGCCGCCGCCGCACTCCATCTCCGGGCAGCTCCGGAAGAAGCGCCGCTCACCGCCGATCAGATCGTCCAAAAACACGTGGAAGCCCTCGGTGGTGCGGACAAACTCAACTCCATTCAGTCCCTGGTGGTCACCGGAACAGCTTCCATCCTGGGTCAAACGGAGGCGCCTCTTACCATCCAGGTGAAGCGCCCGAATCTCATGCGCCTGGAGATGACTTTCCAGGGACGGAAAATCGTGCAAGCCTTTGACGGAAACACCGCTTGGACCATTAATCCGATGATCAGTTCGGAACCTAAGCCATCGAGCGACGAGGACACGCGCGCCGCGCAGGAATCCTCCGATTTCATCGGCGGCAACCTGGTGGATTACAAATCCAAAGGCAACACGGTGAAGCTGGTGGATAAGGAGGACCTGGAAGGCGTCGCGGTTTACAAACTCAAGATCACCAAAAAGAACGGCTCCGTCGAATACGATTATCTGGACGCCAAGAGTTTCCTGCCCATTAGAACCGAAGGCCGGCGGACGCAACTGGGCCAGGAGATCTTGTACGAATCCAAGATCGCCAACTACAAGCCGGTGGAGGGTGTGCTGATGCCTTTCCGCCTGACGCAATTGGTGAACGGGCGCCTGGCGATGGAAATCACCGTCGAGAAAATGGACGCAAACGTTCCGTTGGACGCCGAGGTTTTCAAAATGCCTGAGAAACCGGCGCCTCCGCAATGACGCGGCGCGACGAGGCTTCTATTCCGAGATCGTTTTTCCCGTAACAACGGTAAGGCGCTGAAGTATTTCGGCTCGCTCCTTGAAGTCCAACGGCATGGCAATGGTCTCGCCGTTCGCCATGGTGAGCAGCATCCCTTGCGTGGAGCTCAGTCTTTGATACCCGACAAGCCGCGCCACCTGTGAACGCTTGATCCCCTGAATACCCGCTATCGAAGCGCGGACGGGCCCACCGACTGGGGGGCGATAGACCAGCTCCATGTTTGTAAAAACAATGGCTCTACGACCCTCCGCCAGCATGCGGGGCAACCAAAACGCGGTCAATCCGAGTAGAATCAAGGGCCCGCGGCGCTCTCGCATCTCGGGAAATAACATCCAGGCGGCCCCTAGGATACAACATGTCAGGAACAACTTTAGTCGATAACGTTTGTTGTAAATTACGATCGCCCCGTCCTCTCCAGCATGTAGCCAACATCGGAAATGATGGAGTAGCGAGCCCATGCCTAACCTAGGATTCTCTGCCTGCCGCGTTTGACCAAAGTATACGCAAATGTCTTGCACAGCGTAGGCGCTAAAATCGATGTAGAGGCGAATCGTGCCGACAGTCGTCACCCAAAGACCCTATCGCCCGGTCCCCATGGATCCTCCGCGCAAGCGCTGGACCCGCGCCGAATGCGAGGCTCTTGAGGCTTCCGGCCTGTGGGATCAACAGCGCCTGGAATTGGTTCATGGAGAATTGATCAGCAAGATGGGCAAGAAACGTCCCCACGTGAATGCCCTTGTCGCCTTACAAGCCTGGCTGGTGGGAACATTCGGGGAACAGTTTGTCAATCCCGGGGCGCCAATCGACGTCGCTCCTGAGGATAATCCGACCAACGAGCCGGAGCCCGACCTGGTTGTACTTGCGAGACCCTCGCGCGAATTCCAGGATGCCAACCCGCGACCAGTCGACCTTCGCTTGGTGGTCGAAGTCTCGGACTCGACGTTGGGTTTCGACTTGACCACGAAGGCCGAGTTGTACGCCCGCGCAGGAATCGTTGAATACTGGGTTGTTGACGTCGCCGCCCGTAGGCTCATTGTGCATCGCGATCCGCGCGAAGGGTTGTACCACTCAGTCATAGCTTATAGCGACCAGGAAACGGCCAGTCCGCTCGCGTCACCG
This sequence comes from Bryobacteraceae bacterium, assembly GCA_049518655.1. Lineage (GTDB taxonomy): Bacteria > Acidobacteriota > Terriglobia > Bryobacterales > Bryobacteraceae > Palsa-89. The sequence continues at coordinate 17,504 of JBEKRO010000108.1, forward strand.
CAGTCTGAGTTCCGGGTCTTGGACGCTTTCGAAGCTTAGCGATTTGAGGCAATCACTTTCCCGCCTGCGGTAACATGCGGAGGTGTCAATTCCCGTCAAGCCGCCCGTGAAACAGCCGCCCCCGGAGATGACCGTTAAAGCGGTCTCGCTCGGCATCTTCCTGGCCTTCGTTTTCGGATCGGCCAACGCCTATCTGGGAATGAAAGCCGGCCAGACCGTCGCCGCCACCATTCCCGCGGCTGTCATCGCCATGGCGCTGTTTCGCATCCCGGCGTTTCGCGGCGGCATTCTCGAACAGAACATCACGCGCACGGCGGCATCGGTGGGCGAAGCACTTGTTGCGGGCGCCATCTTCACCATCCCCGCATTTATGATGGTCGACATCGGCGGCCAGCGCTTGTGGACCGATTTGCGATCGCACTATTGGGAGGCTACGCTCATCCTTCTCGTCGGCGGGCTGATCGGCGTCTTCTTCATCATCCTTTTGCGCCGCCCGTTATGTGTGGACGCCCCACTGCCGTGGCCCGAAAGCGTCGCTAGCTACGAAATCGTCAAATCCGGTGAAGCGTTGGAGACGAAAGCACCGCGCTACATTTTTGGCGCTCTGGGATTTGGAGGGCTGATCGAGATCCTGACCGACGACAAAGGCGCGCAGATTTTCCACGAATATATCGAAGGGTTTCTCAAATTCCCGCGCTCCGTCATCCAACACTTCGACTTCGAAAAGAAACCCATCGGCGACGTGACGCATTTCGGCGGCGTCCCGTGGTCCACGCCCAGCCTCTCGCCCGCGCTCATCGGCATCGGCTACATTATCGGACCCGAGCTTTCTTCCATCAACGTCGCGGGCGGAATCATCGCCTGGTGGATCCTGATCCCGCTGCTGCTGTTCTTCGATCCCGACCTGCCGCGCCGCATCGGCACCAATGACCCGGCGGTGGCCGCCAATTCAGTCTGGTTCAATGTGGTCCGGCCTATCGCGGTTGGCACTATGCTTGTCGGCGCCGCCAGCACCATGTTTTCCATGCGCGAGTCGCTATGGAGTTCGCTGCGCGGCATCTTCACCGCATCCGCCGCCGCGGCCCACGAAGCGAAAACGATCGATCCCACCGAACAGGACATCCCTCCACGCTGGGTTGTGATCTGCACCGCTGTGCTTCTGATTCCGATCACCTCGATTTATTACTACTTCACGCATGGAATCGTCTCCGCGATTGTTGCCGCAGTGATCATGACGATCACTGGATTCCTGCTGTCAGCGGTCGGCGGCTATCTGGTGGGATTGGTCGGCAGCTCCAACCAGCCGCTGTCGGGGTTGACTCTCGCGGCCCTGATCATCGCGGCGCTCGTGATGCTGACCATCGGCGTTACGGGACTCTCGGGGGTCGCGGCCGTGCTCGGCGTCGCCGCCGTGGTGTGCGTGGCGTGTTCGGTCTCCGGATCATTAATTCAAGACTTGAAGGCGGGCCATTTACTCGGCGGAACGCCTTGGAAAATGGAAGTGGTCGAAATCATTTCGGTGATTTTGCTCGCATTCTTCTTGATGGGGCCGATCATCGCGTTGCACCAAGCCAATCTCGCTACCGGAGGCATCGGAGGCCGGGCATTACCAGCGCCGCAAGCTGGTTTGATGGCGCAATTGGCAAAAGGAATCGTCGGTGGCCAAATGGCTTGGGGATTGCTCGGAATCGGCGCCGCGTTTGGAATTGCGCTGCTATTGTGCGGCGCGCGCTCGCCAATGCTGATTGCCGTCGGAATGTATTTGCCGTTCGACACCAGCTCCGCGATTTTCATCGGCGGATTGATCAAGTGGATTCTCAACCGGATGACGGCGAGGCGCAGCGCCGAGCAAAAGCTGCTTATCGAAGAGAGAGGTACGCTGCTGGCGTCTGGCCTGATCGCCGGCGAAGCCATCGTCGGCATCCTGCTTGCCGTGGTGTTTCTCACAGGAATCCCATCCATCGCCACGTTCAGCTTCACCCCGGCCTGGGGCGGCTGGCTGTCCCTGATTGGATTCGCTTCGATCGCGTATGTATTGATTCGCATTCCCGCCAGCGCGGATCATTCTTAATCTACGATCAGCTTAATCTACGATCAGGCCTGATCGACGATCACGGCGTAAATTTCGCCTGGACCATGCACGCCCCGGACTAAGATCTGTTCGATGTCGGCCGTGCGGCTGGGACCGGTGATCAGAACCATGGAACTGGTGTGATCGGCTGGGCGGGGAAGAATGCTCAGCAGTTCGTCAAGATTCGCGAGAATGAGCGAGCGCGGAAAGATCGCGATGTGCGCCGGAGGAAGCAGCGAGACAAGCCGGGCTTCGTTGTGGCTGGAAAGCATCACGAAACTGCCCGTCGCGGCCAGGGTGAAGTCGACGCTGGTGATCCCGATATCGGCCGCGGCACAGGCTTCTTTCAACTCGTCGCGCTCAGTGAAACCGGCGTGAACCTGCGGGAGTCCCGTGACGCCACACTTACGTAGAAAAGGCGAATTCGACGCCACGGCGCTCTTCCGAACCAGCAAATCCGCGATCGCGGGCGCGACGGCCGAGGTATCTCGAACCCGAATTGATTTTCCGCCCAAGTTTTCGAACTTCTGGACGAAGAGATCGACATAGAGATTGCGATCCGATCGAGGGATGTGCAATGTAGGGGCCGCCAGTTCGCCAGAATGAAGAGGGGCCGCCTCGGAAAGAGGAGGTCGGCCCGCGGCCCTCCCTAACGCTTTGCGGATCTCGCCGAAAATTTGTTCACGCGCGGTCACGACGAGCCCCTCCGTTTCTTCCACCCCTGCTGGCCCAATATTGATGAAAGCTCTGCTTTGCCGGCTCAGGTACGGTGCGTTGGCTGGCCCATTTCTTGAGCGGACCGATGGGTGGCACCAACGGAAAGAAAATCGATCCCAAACTCGCTAGTAATAGATAGATCTTCGGATGGGTCGCGATCCAGGCGAATAGCTGGAACGCGAAGCGCTCCATGCCGTCCGAGTCCTGACGCCGTTTCACCTCCGTTACTTCCTCGCGCAACTTCAGCAGCAGCTTCGGAATTTCAATTTTGACCGGGCAGACCTCGGCGCAAGCGCCGCACAGGCTGGACGCGAACGGCAGCCAGGTATCCTGATTGACCCCGTGAAACTGCGGCGTGATGATGGCGCCGATGGGCCCCGAATATACCCACGGATAGTTGTGGCCGCCGATCTTGCGATAGACCGGGCAATGATTCAAGCACGCCCCGCAACGGATACAGTACAGCGACTGGCGCTTCTCTGGATCGGCCAGCAGCTTGGTCCGGCCGTTGTCGA
>JBEKRO010000109.1:0-19532 GCA_049518655.1 Bryobacteraceae bacterium
ACCTTCGCGCCGCAGCAGCACCGTCAATCGCCGATAGCCGTAGCGCGTTCGGCTGCCGGCCAGCTCGCGCAGTCGCATCCCCAGCCCAGTTTGAGGATCGCGCCGGCTTTGATAGCGATTGAGGGTGTAAAACAGATTGTGTAAACGTCGGTTCTCCATCAGACTTGGAGGAACCAGATGGCAATCGACAAAGAGTTACTGGATCAGCTGCTACCCAACTACAAAAATCCGGAAGATCTGATCGGTGAGAACGGGCTGTTGCGGCAGCTGACCAAAGCGCTGATGGAGCGGGCGCTGGAGGCCGAGATGGCTACGCATCTGGGCTATGAGAAGAGCGACCCGATCGAAAAGCCGGACGCCAACCGCCGCAACGGAAAAAGCAAAAAGACCATGAAGGGCGACTTCGGCGAGTTGGAGATCACCACACCACGCGATCGCGAAGCGACCTTCGAACCCCGCCTCATAGGAAAAGGCCAAACCCGGATGGCGGGGCTGGATGGCAAGATCATCTCGATGTACGCGCGGGGCATGACCACCCGCGATATCCAGGGCCACCTGGAAGAACAGTACGGCGTGGAGGTCAGCCCGACGTTGATTTCCAACGTCACCGACGCGGTGTTGGACGAAGTGCGTGCTTGGCAAAACCGGCCGCTGGATGCGGTGTATCCGATCGTGTACTTGGACGCGTTGGTGGTCAAGATGCGGGAGCAAGGGCAGGTTGAAAACCGCGCCGTGTACGTGGCCATTGGCATCGATATGCAAGGGCACAAAGAAGTGCTAGGCCTATGGACGAGCGCCAATGAAGGCGCTAAGTTCTGGTTGAGCGTATTGACTGAGTTGAAGAATCGTGGGCTGGAAGATATATTCATCGCCTGCGTGGATGGGTTGAAGGGCTTCCCGCAGGCGATTGAGACAGCCTACCCCAAGACGACTGTGCAACTCTGCATCGTGCACCTGGTCAGAGCCAGCTTGCGCTACGTCAGCTGGAAAGACGCCCGGGCAGTGGTGGCCGACTTAAAGCTCATCTACCGCGCCGCCAGCCGCCAGGACGCTGACCGCCAACTGGCTGCCTTCGAAGCTGCCTGGAATGGAAAATACCGCTCAGTCGGCCAGCTCTGGCGCCGGCATTGGGAACAAGTGGTGCCGTTCTTCGCATTCCCACCAGAAATCCGCAAAGTTATCTATACCACCAACGCGGTGGAGTCTCTGAACATGACCCTACGAAAGGTCATCAAGACACGCGGCTCGTTCCCCAATGAAGAAGCCGCCATGAAACTTCTCTACCTAGCTCTTCGAAATGTCGCCAAGAAGTGGCATACTATCCAGGGCTGGCCGCAGGCTTTAAATCGCTTCGCGATTCTCTGGGAAGATCGCTTCCCCGAGCACGCCAGGCAATGACCACCCCAGAATCCCGTTTACACAATCTTGTTGACACTGCCGTTACTTTAATCCTGATTCGACCTGCATCAAGTCGAGCCGCAGATCGATATCAGGTGCGAGACGGCCGAGTGCAAAGAGAGTCCCTTCTAGTATAAGTGGTATCTTTCTGTGAGCCACAAGACCAGACCGAAACGCACGAAGAAGGGAACCCTACCATCAGGGTCGAAGGCCATGCGAATCAAATCGTACTCCAGCCTCGATAAGTCTTCCCATGTGGACACTCCAGGCCTACCGTGGAGCGAACCAATTCGGGTGGCGTTCATCAGCGGGACCTCTTTTGAAGCCACGGCACGAGTTGGCCGGCGCCGTGCAAAACGGGTTGATTGCGCTCAATGTTCACCTCGTCCGCCGTCAGGCTTCCTCGAAGTGAGGCACGCGGGCGGCTGTACGCGCCCGATGGACAGCCCGAAGCCGGGCTACGAGTTCGCGGAAGCCGAATGGCTTTGTGACATAATCGTCCGCACCGGCTTCCAGAGCATCCACGATGTGGTTCACCCCATCACGAACGCTCATGATGACAATTCCAGTTTGCGGGACGAAATTACTGATCTCCCGACAAGCCTCAACGCCCCCGACACCCGGCATCTCGAGGTCCAGTAGGACGAGATCAAAAGGCCGCTGCCGGATGGAAGCCAAAGCTTCTTCCCCATTCTGAGCTTCTTCTGCTGCAAATCCGCTGGCACTTAGGCATTTTTGCAACGCCATCCGCAGCGCCGGTTCATCGTCGACGATCAGGATGCTCGTGGGTTGTGATGACAAGGTCAGTCCCTCCTGGGCTTCTGCATGCCGGGATCTACGGCTTCTTCTCCACGATGTTGTTGCCGAAGATGAACCCGATCTCCGCGACGGCGCGGGGCTGGTTCGCGTTTATACCGTTGGGGCCGAAGGCGTCGCCCGGCGTGATGCTGCTCGCGTGAACCCAAGCCAGATCGCCGCGGAAGAAGAATCCGCCGTACTGGAACGTGGGCGTCACGCTGATGGAGGTTCCGGAACTGCCGGGGCCGTACATCAAGTTGACGGCATCGGCGGCAGGGTTTCCCGAACTGGTGATGTATTCAAACCGTACCGGCAGCGAGAAACCGTGCTTGAAGGCATAGCTCGCGAGGATGGCGCCGCCGTTGGTCTGGGCGCTCTGCGGAATGCCGATGCTCGCATTGGTCGGCACGTCGGTGAATTGATAATACGGCTGGATGATCCAGGAACCCTTGGTATAGGTGTAGATCACGTTGTAGATGCTGCCGTTGTTTTGCACGGGCGTCGCGTAGGTCTGGAACTTCGTTTGGCTGTAGTTTCCGCCCGCCACGAACGAAATGGCGTGCGGTCCGTTGGCGTAGGCCAGGGAGCCCGAGAGCCAGGTGTAGCGGTTGGAATAAAAACCATCGTTCCAGCTCAGCGAAGCGGTGAACTTGCCCATGGTCTGATTGACCTGAATACCACGATTCACGGCGTTCTCCTGATTCCACAGCAATCCGCGCTCGATGTTCATGTTTTCAAAGCTGAACGTGTACTCGGCGCCGATCAAAGTGGGCAGGGAGCCGATCTCGAATGACGTGTTCTTGCCGGCCTGGAGTTTCACTAAGGCTACCGGCACGGGGCCGTAAAGTTCCGAGAGAGTCTTGTCGGTTTGCAAGAACGGAGTTCCCAGGGCCGGAACGGTATACGCGCCGGCCTGCACGTAGAGCTGGAACCAGCCGTCGGTCTTTTGCAGGAAAATCTGGCCGTTGCTCAGGGCCGCCTGCGTGTTGCTGTCGCCGGGAACATGATTGCCCTGCCACATGCCAAATCCGGTGATGATGCCATTGGCGTCGATCTTGCCGAGAGGTCCGGCGTCGAAAACGAGCGGCGGAAGATTCGACAATGGTCCGGTGATGGAAGGAGTCGGCAGAGGCCCTGCCGCTGGCGGGGTGGCCGTCTGATCGCTTGGCGTCTGGCCATCCTGCGCGGATGGCGCTTCTTGTGCATGACAAACCGAGCCAAACACCGAGCAAATCGCCACTAAGGCGACGCTATTTATGTATGTGAATTTCATAATTTCCCTTAGATGAATAGACTTGTTTCCTCGGCTTCGATCGACACAGCGAAAATCTTTAACGCACAGGAAAACGGCCGTCGAGCCCAGGATTCAGCAGCAGGAATTGACGCGTGGTTCTCCCAGAAACTGAGCGATTCCGGCCTTGACCCGATCGACCAGTTTCTGAGTCGTGGGACGGAGATTGGGAAAGCCATCCGGCGGATCATGTGGGCTGTACGATTGAACACGGCGCCGTGACGGCGTTGTAGCCATATCTTGTCCCCTTGTCAAGTAGAGTACGAGCGCGACCCTAATAATGTCCTTGAACCGCCCTAACGTTTTCCTAAAAACGCTAGCTCTTCGCTAACGGCAATTGGAACCGATAGCCGACGCGAGGTTCAGTGAGAATGTACCTCGGCCTGTTTGGTTCTGGCTCAATCTTTTTGCGGATTTGGTTAATGATGACGTGCAGGTATTCGGTTTCACCGCCGTAGTCGGGTCCCCAGATCGCCTGGATGATCTTGGCGTGAGGAATAACTACGTTGGGATTCGTGATCAGGAAGTGAAGAACGTCGAATTCTTTGGGCCGCAGATGCAGGTCATTTCCCTTAACCGACGTGCGGCGGGTTCCGAGATTGACCTCGATCTCGTCAAAAGCGATCACCCGGGGCCCCTCCTTTGGCGAGAGGGGAATGCGCCGCAGATTCGCGCGTATACGGGCGAGCAGTTCCGGCATGCTGAACGGCTTAGTCACATAATCGTCGGCCCCGGCATCTAACGCCTCTATCTTGTCGGCTTCGTTTTTACGGACCGTCAGCATAATGATGCCGACGTCAGAAGTGGAGCGTATCTGATAACAGGCTTCGAGCCCACCCATGCCCGGCATGTTGCGGTCAAGAATAATCAGGTCGTATCGATCCTGACGTATTTTCTCCAGGGCCTCTTCCCCGCTCCGCGCGTCTCCGACCACGTAACTCTGCTTAATCAGCGCAGATCTCATGACCCGCCGGATCTGGGGTTCGTCATCGACGATCAGGACCTTCGCCGAGGTCATGACGGGCTCTCCGATCTCGCGATTGCCAGCGTGAACGCAAATTCCGCACCCTTCTCCAATCTGTTCTGTGCCCAGATTCTTCCACCGTGAGCGGTTATGATATCGCGCGCGATGCTCAAGCCCATTCCAGTTCCGGAAATGAAGGTATGGGTCGTCGTGCCGCGATAGTAGCGCTCGAAGATAGCCTCCATCTCAGTCTGTGGAATTCCAGGCCCCTCGTCGCGCACCGCGATCGTGACCATGCTCGGCGATGCCTGGCCTGCAATCTCGATTCTGGATCCCGGCAGCGAGTACTTCACTGCGTTGCTGATCAATTGTCGCAGCGCGAGTCCCACGAGTTCGGGATCGATGTGAACCGGCGGGATATCCGGCTGGAGATCAATGTGTATGGGCCGTCCGTCGAGAAGGCTCGACATTCGGCCCACGCTGGCATGGACCAGATCCGAAACCTCCAACTGCTGACGTCTCACCTGAAGCCGCCCGCTCTCAATGCGCGCCATATCAACCGTCTCTTCCACCATTCCGTTGAGCCTGTCCGTCTCTTCTTCCACGACAGCGAGCAGGTCTTCCTCATCCGCCTCGTGGGAATATTCGGAGCGAAGGGTCGTAATGGCACCCTTGATCGATGTAAGCGGAGTCGCGAAATCGTGGGCCAACGCGTCCAGTAGGAGACTCTTCAGGAATTCGCCTTGCCGCGCGGCCTCGATGCGGCTTGCGACCGCCTGACTCCGCACACGTTCCACCGTGATTGCGGCCAGATTAGCAACTGCCTGCCATGCGGGCTCGGATATCGCCGGCCCGACCGCTCCCAGACTCCCTAGGAGTTTGCCCCCCCAAGTGACAGCGGCTGTGAAACTCTGATCGCCTTCACTGGACATCTTCTGCCAGATGAATTGGCAGCCCTCATGGGATGCGATATCGCGGAGCAGGCTGGAATCGGGTTGGCCGTTGGCTATTCCGGCGTAATCTATGCGCCCGTCAAAACCGTTGCAGAAAGCGACGGTTCGAAACCCAAAGTTCTGTTTGATTAGCTGGGCAATGTGAGCACCAACCTCTGGCTCCCCGCCGAGCATCATTAAGGATCGGCTGAGGGAGTACAGCTGCTCCACTTCATCCTTTCGAGTCTGAGCTTCGAGTGCCCGCTGGCGAGCACGTGCCGAAAGCTGACTCGCGGAGATCGCGGTCGCCATGAACACAAACAAAGCCACCCAGTTTTGCGGATCGGCGATGGTGAGCGTTAGAATCGGCGGAAGAAAAAAGAAGTTGAGGCAGAGCATCGCCGCGATCGACGTCGTGGTGGATTCCAGCAAACCCCATCGGGCGGCCACGACCAGGACCAGCAAAAGATAGGCGAAGCCCGCAACGAGGGCACTTACGTGAAAGACAGAAAAGCAAATGTACGTGATCGCGGCGACTAGAATTGTACAGACAAGGACTCTTGCAGAGGCTTTGCAAATCCGCTGGGCCCTTAAACGCGTGAAACTCCTCCCCGTCCGCATCAATGTGCCTCTCGGTATCAGAATAACGGAATCGCTCGGCGAACCCGGGTCGCCTGGTATTGTCCTAATAGGACACCACCGGTCGCCTTGCTACTCTTTATAACTTCTTGATGAGTTTTCAAGGACTTCGTTAGGCATTTGTGAATACGCTGTGATCACAGTCCCAGATTTCTTGGTTTGAGTGCCGAGGAACGTTCATTGATGATCCATGGTCTGGTTTTTTTTTGGCATGTTGCTTGTAGGAAGCCTTCTGCTCGCAGATCGGAAATTGGTTCGATTCTGGCCTCGCAGGACGGGAATTTTGGTTTTCACGCCGGGACGCCGCCGGCAACAACGACAAGCAGAAGTCCTGCTGGTGATCTTGTTTTGCACTCTCTGTGGCTGGTTGATCCTGAAACGTGATAACGCTGGCCAAAAGTCATTCGGCGAACGCCGCAGTCTGGAGAGGCGCGAAATCCTGCTTCAGGCACGCTAATGCGCATTACTAGCGGGAAGAAACCGGCGGGTTGGCAAATTGCAGCGCTCGTACTATGCCTCTGCGCCCCTTTCGCCCAACTGCCACGAAACTCTGCGGGTTGGCGGCCCCTGTCCAACCCCAATTGGTTGGTGACTCCGCATAGTGACGCCGCCAGGCCGCCTTTACAATCGCACACTGTTGTAAGGCAGCAAAGGGACTGTGCCAGTGCACGGCCGGTCTTCCATCATTCTGGTTTGCACGCCCGCACAGGTGTTTCTGTTTTTCTGAATTCAGCTGCGGCACTCGCGTCATCGCTCGATTGTTTGCCTCTGACCCTCGCTTTGACGCGCGTTCGCCAGGGGCGAGCGCCTCCTTCCCAAGACTCCCAGAAAGTGTAAGGTCTGTTTGCGAATCCGCCGGCTTGCGACGGCGGAAATCAGCGTACGACTGGAAAGTGCCGGCAGGCACGCGCCTTGCCCGGCGTCCAGTGTGCTCAACCTTGGCTGAAAAGGAGAAATATTGTGCCGAAGAATCTACGTTGGAAATGGATCTTTATTTTTGCGACTGTGGCGATCTGCATCGCTGGCATCGTGGGAGTTCCGAAATCTGGCCGCGACATGGTGGAGAATCTAAACAAGAATATCCGCCTCGGTCTCGATCTGAAGGGCGGTAGCCAGATTGTGCTGCAAATGCAGGTCCAGGATGCATTCAAAGCCGAAGCCGATACAGAGATCGAGCATCTCAAGGACGTCCTCAGTAAACAGTCCATCAATTATGCCGCCATCGACAGAAATGAACCGGGCTCGGTGGAAACGGCGGATACCATGCAGATCAACATCAAGGGCGTTCCTCCGGAAAAGGCCCTGGACTTCCGTCGCATTGTGACCGAAGCAGTTGGACAGGAGTGGGTGTTATCAGCCGAGAACTCGACCGAGTACAGATTGAAGATCCGGCCAGAGGCTGCGGTGAAGCTCCGCGAGGACACGCTCACCCAGAGCATGAACACCATTGAGAAGAAGGTTAACGGTCTGGGCGTCGCGGAAGCGAGCGTGCAGCGCCGCGGTGGAAGCAACGGCGCAGACGAGATCCTGGTTCAATTGCCTGGCGTCGACGACCCCGCGCGAGTGAAGGGCATCCTGCAGACCGCTGCGCAACTCGAACTCTGCGAAGTAAAGGGCGGCCCCTTTGCCTCCAGAGAGGCGGCAATGGCTCAAAACGGAGGGGTCTTGCCCTTGGGCACGAAACTGGTTCGTGGCGCTCGTCAATCGGGAGACGGCGAGGAAACATGGTGGCTGCTCGCGCGCTCGCCTGTTGTGACGGGACGTGACGTACGTGATGCGCGCGCCCAACAGAGCGATGCATCTGGGCGTTGGGACACGGCCTTCGTCTTGACGCAAGAAGCTGCCCACAGATTCGGGCGATTCACGGAAGCGAACGTTGGCAACCGCCTCGCTATCGTGCTGGACAACGTTGTGCTGAGCGCCCCAACTATCCAAAGCAAGATTTCCGATGAGGGCCGCATTACCGGAGCCGGCAGCCGGGAGGAGGCGGCAGATCTCGCGCTCAACTTGCGCGCCGGGTCGTTGCCCGCCGGCGTGAAAGTGATTGAAGAGAGAACCGTCGGACCTTCTCTGGGAGCCGACTCCATACGCAAGGGGCTTTCTGCGGGTGCTTTAGGTTTGGCTCTGATTATTGTTGCGCTGTTGGTCTACTATAGGGGCGCGGGATTCAATGCCGTACTCGCCCTCCTGCTGAACACGCTCATCACGGTTGCCGCGCTCAGCTACATTGACGCCACCTGGACATTGCCGGGAATCGCCGGACTTGTGCTCTCGATCGGCATGGCCGTCGATTCGAACGTGCTGATCTTCGAGCGCATCAAAGAAGAGCTTCGATCCGGGAAAGCCATCGCTTCAGCCATTCCAGCCGGCTTCGACCGCGCGTTCAGCACCATCATCGATACCCACGTGACGACCGTCGTGGCCAGCGCTTTCTTGTTCATCTTCGGCACGGGTCCGGTACGGGGCTTTGCCGTAACTTTGGTCGTCGGACTCGTCGCCAACGTGTTCACCGCGGTCTTTGTCTCGCGGGCCATTTTTGACGTGGAGCTCTGGCGGCGTCCGAGAATGTCGCACCTCAGCATTGGCACTGGCCGGACTGAGCTGTTCAAATCGGCCAATATCGACTTTCTCTTCAAACGCAACCTGACCCTTGGTCTTTCGATGTTGGCGCTCGTCGTCAGCATCGTTAGCCTGGCGATCAAGGGTGGGCCGAAATATGGCCTGGATTTTAGGGGCGGCACCTTGATGTACGTCAACTTCCAGCCCAAACCGTCCATGGACGATCTTCGCCGGTCGTTGTCGGCGCGGCTCAAGGGCGAAGTCAGCCTGCAAGAAACCCAGGGAACGGGTGAAGTGATTATCGGGACCGAACTCGCGGATGAGCAATCGCTCCAGCAGGCGCGCCAGACCGTCGAGCAGACGCTCCGCGAAAAATATGCCAATCTCGGCGGCAAACTCGATCTCAACAATGCGAACCAGGCCGCGCTGCAGGAGCGGCTGCATCGGGCGCTACCCACAGTCGGCGACCAGGAAGCGAAAGATCTTGCGGCGCGAATCCTCGGTTATCGCGACAAGGAGAGAAACGGCCTCATTGCCAGCATGGACGAATTGACCAGAGTTGCCGGCGTCGATCAGCGGGTTTTGAGCGCCCTCAAGCAGGAGTGCGGGCTGAGCACATTCAACATCCGCTCGGTGGAAGTAGTCGGTCCGCGTGCGGGGCAGGAGTTGCGCCGGCAAGCGCTCCTCGCCACGCTCTGCGCCCTGGGTGGAATGCTTATTTATGTCGCCTTCCGATTCAAGCTCATCTCGGGAGCGGCGGCGGTGATCGCAACCGTTCACGATGTCGTCATCACTCTGGGCCTATTCTCATTGACGGGCCGAGAGATCGACTTGACCGTGATCGCAGCCCTGCTCACGCTGATTGGTTACTCGATGAACGACAAGATCGTGGTGCTCGACCGTGTCCGGGAAAATCTGCGGGCCAAACGGCGCGTCTCATTCCTGGACCTGGTGAATCAGTCTATCAACCAGACTCTGAGCCGAACAATCCTCACGGCCGGCCTGACGCTGCTCGCGTGTCTGGCATTGTATTTCCTGGGCGGCAAGGTCCTAAACGGGATCGCGTTTGCGCTGTGCGCCGGGATTGTCGTGGGTACGTATTCGTCGATCTTCGTGGCGAGTGCTCTACTGGTCATGTGGTATCAGTACCAGGAGCGGCGGCAACCGAAGTTGGCTGCCACAGTCGTTGCGGCAACTTCACCGGCGCCTCCGGCCCTTCGGTCGCCGCGTGTGGCCGCTCCAGCTCGAAAAGCTGCGAAATAGAAGGGCAGGCAGGCTCGAGAGCCGCTCGAACCTGCTTTCACACTTCTCGTGCGCCGGGCGCGCACGCGGCATTGGTGCGGTGCGGTGTGAGTCTATCCAGGGAGCCGCTGAGATTCTTGAAGAAAGAACTCCAAAATCGGACCAGGCCAGAGCCGAAAAGAAGCACAGGGCGCCAACCAGGAAGCTCAGGGGAGCTGGTGGATCGGAGTTGTGTTGTTTGCAGCCCGTAGTGTTTTGCGCCTATGGCCAGTATTCGTGATTGAAGGGCTCGCCCGGCTTGCTCGTTGTGGAAAACGGCCGATCGTTCACGCCTGGCAATCGAGACCACCCACCGTACAAACCTGACTGGGAAGCCAAGTATCAGACGGACCTAGTCCGCGCCGAGCACCAGGGTGACGCCCGTTATCCGAATCCCTTGGTTGATTCTCACACTTTGTACTGTGCCGCGGGTATGCCCCGAATCATCGGCACACCTTTCGACTAGGGATTCGTTGTAACTCCGGCGGCCACCTGGATTATCGTCGAGAAAGAGACCAGGCACATCTATACCGATGGCTGCGGATTTCCGCCGGAAGATGAACTGTGGCCAACGCTGTTGGGCCGTTCCATCGGCCATTGAGAAGGCCAGACCCTGGTTGTGGAACAATATCGGTAAAGTCCGGTCTCTAGGCCGATACCACGCCCGCGACGCTGAGCGAACAAGGCGCGGTATACGGAGCGAAATCCGGCAAATCAATGCGAATACGCTCGAAGATCAGACGACTATCACGGACCCCACCGCGCTTACAAAACATGGGGCTTTACGAAGCATTCTACCGTATGAAGCCTGGGTCGCGGGGCGGCTGAGCCGGAACCGTGCGGCGGATCGGATGCCCGGAACCCAATCGTAAATGGCCGGGTTACGGTGGTTTTGCCGTCCGCGAAGTGGAGCGAAAAAAGCAGAGAGCGCGTCTCAACATTATTGTCAGCCCATACCGGAAGCAGTCTGGCACAGGGTCCACAAACGGTGTTCGAGGAAGCGTGGTTAGATTAGTACTCTGAAGTCGGCATCGCAACTCTGATGAACGCCAACACGGCGGCGGGTCGGATCGGCTGTGCCATGCGCGTTTATCGGGATCTATCCGGTCGGCCACATGTTGCGGCATTCAAACTCCCTCCAAGAGGACTTCGGGGGAATCTGGTCGAGCGAGCCTGATTCTCCGACGGCAAGGGATTCTTGGACAAGGCGATCTCAGAATGATTGGCGCAGATCCGAAGCCGTGTGGACGGTGTTATCTGTTATCTGGCGGAATTGTGTAGCTGGAGGTTCAGCATGGGTGCATCAATCAAGTGAACACGCCATCCCGTCAGAACCCGCCAGTGTGACAGCGCAAATGCGTTAGACTAGGAGCGGCAGTGTGAACAAGAAGCCGCACGGGTGCAGAGTTGTGGCGCAGGCGGTAGGTATTTAGCATGTTCCGGCGAGGTTCACGAGGCTAACCTCGTTTCGCAGAAACAGGAGACGATCATGTTAACGAGTATGAAGTGGATACTAGCATTCGGAGCGGGCGTTGTCGGTGGGTGGGCCGCGAGGAGTCTTTCGGACTCGCCTGAAGGTGCGGGCGTGAAGCTTCTGGAGGCTGGCCTGAAGGCAAAGGATCGTCTGGAGAGCTGGGCTGCCGTTGAGCGGGAGCGCCTGGATGATATGGTGGCGGAAGCACGCTCGAACATCGCCCGCTCGGAAGCCATGAATAAATCTGGACAGCATGGCAAGGCCGGGAGTAAACGCGGCGCCCACGTCGTAATGCGCGAAGGCGGGCATAGCGAGTCTATCGTTTGAAACAGGCCGAAGTCAGCCCGGGATTGGTAATGCCCAGCCGGGATTGGTAATGCCCAGAATGACCAGCCACTCAAGGACGGAAACCAAGGGCCCTGCCGCTGTACGGGAAGACGCGACGGACTCTCAAGGAGCGCGCCAGGACCCGGGCCCCGAGAGCCAGGCGAATCCTAGTGGTACCGAGGAACCGTTGCGCTTGGTCCATCACCATGCGGGTTACCTGCGAGTGCGGGCGGCGGCATTCATAAGGGCGGACGAAGGCAGCCCTAAAGTGAAGGCTGCAAGGACGGCAGCCGAAGCTGTTCCCGGCTTTCGCTCTTGGTCTCTCAATCCGAAGACCGGTAGCGTCGTGATCCAATATAATCCTGGCGCGCTCGAGCCCGACGACCTGCTCAAGCATGTCGCCAGGAGCGCTGAATTCCCCGGCGTCGAGGTCGCAACCGGGCGCAAGTTGACTCGCCAGGAGGTTGTCAGCTCCTTCCTGGACAAGGTGCAAGGCATAAACCAGACCGTGAGTCACTTGACGGGCGGAAGAGCGGATCTCCGGGAACTGACGCCAGTCGCGCTGGCCGTAGTTTCCGTAGTGTCCTTTATAGTCAACGACGAACGCAGTCGGCTTCCACATTGGATGAGCGCACTCTATCGTGGCTATCGCATTTTCATGCACTGGCATCGTCCGGAGGTTCGCACGCGCGAACGTGCCGCCAGGCAGGAGGAAGAGTGCAGCTCTGCCGACCAGAGCACTTTCCCCTGGTAAGGTCCTCCGCCGCAGAAGCTGCAGCCGCATCTTGCTCCGACCCATAGCAATTGAGTGAATAAGCGCAAGCGAACTGCGCGCCTCAACCCAAGGTCGCGCGGCCGCGTATCGCGCGAAAACAGCTTTGGTCTTCATAAGCTTACTAGCTCCTTCCGAAGGCTCCACATCGTGCTTTTCCGTAGGTGGACTAAGGCGATTGGGAATTGGAAGGATTAGGTGCTTGAATTGCCCAGAGTAAGGTGAGCAGCGATTTAATGTCGATGCCCGAGTCGAAAGGAGGTAGTTATGACCAAGGTGACTGCAGCGAGGAAGAAAGCGACGTCGGGTCATCTGCACAAGGCGGGGATCGCCCACGGGAAGGATGGATTCGCAATTGAATCCTGGTTGCCCAACGGTTCACCGCAAAGGACTACAGCCGAAATCGTGACGGCGGCAGCGGGGGCGCTGATTGCCGCTGCGGTGCTCGGTGTGGGTCCTGCAGCGCTCGCCGGAGCGGCGGGTTATCTGGTGTACCGCGAGGCTCATCATTAGCGGGCCGTCGCGGTCATATAAAACTAGCCGCCGATAATGTGGTGCAGGCACTCGATAACGAGTGTTTGCACCATAGACCTTCAGTCCCGATGGCGACCGTCCGGAGGCGCATCATATGTCCGATATCGCTTTTATCAGAAATCACGGCGTGCCGATCGCGAAGGCCAAAGCCCTGGTGCAGAAAGCCGCCGACAGCCTGGTCGCCGAGCATCAACTGGAGAGCGAATGGCACGGCAATACGCTCCGCTTCCAACGCCCCGGTGTGAATGGCCAGATCCACGTCACCGATTCAAAAATCCACCTCGATGTATCTCTCGGTTTCCTGCTAAAGGCCTTCAAAGCGAAGTTCGTCAGCGAGATCGAGCGCAACCTGGATAAATACCTGCCCGAGCCGAAGTCCGAAGTGTCTGCGAAGAAGCCGGCGAAAAAAACGGCGCACACGCGCAGCTAAGTCCGATTTTCACTCCCAAGAACCCCACAAAGCTAATGGCAATCGAAATGCCCCAAGAGGTGTGAACCTCGACACTTGAAGGAGAGATTCGCGATGGGTGTGCAGCTACAAGTCTTCAACACCGGACGTGGCCGCGCCTGTATTGTCGGGGTACGTAAGGATTCGGCCGCGGCAAGGGCGTTGGAAGCGTGGCTCGGTGAGCGGATCGACGTGATTCGATTCGAACAGCGGACAGGGAGTGAAGCATTCTACGCAGACTATGACGACGGAGCCGCTATTCCGGGGCGATTTATTCGTAGTTTGCGGGATAAGGTCTACACCCTTAACCAACCCTGTCCCGAACCATTCTCGGTCACACCGGTGCGCCGGCTTAAAGGACGGGTCCGTCTCCGCGTTACAGGCATCGCGGAACGGCAGCTCTCCACCTTGACGATGCTTGCTGGCGGATTGCCTGGAGTGAAGAGCACCAGGCACGTCCGCGGCGGCCGCACGATGCTCATCATTTACGACCCTCATAAGGTAAGTGAGCGGTTCATTGTGACAGGACTGCTGAGGAGCGACCCGGCCGAGTGGTCTCGTGACTGGCACGAGCCAGCCCCGACGCGGTGGCTGGCCGCTTTGTCTGGGACTTCGACGCTGATCGCGTGTCTGGTGGGGGCCGCACCTTTTCCAGTGTTGGCCTTCGCGGTTCTACTCAATACCATCCGTCCGCTTGCCCGCAGCATCGCCGGCCTTCGCCAGGGACAGATCAGCATCGATCTTCTCGATGTGGCGGCCACGTTCGCGGCGCTCGCTACAGGGCGCGAGATCACCGCCGCGTTCGTGATCTGGATGGTGGGTATCGGCGATCTGTTGCTCGATGTATCCGCCAACAACGCACGTTCCGCGCTTTCGATGCTGATGCGGCGCAAAGAACCCGAAGCGCTCCGCGTTCTCCCGGATGGCGCCATCGAGACCGTGGGGGTCGGCGATCTAAGAGCTGGGGATCGTTTCGTTGTCCACACCGGGCACAGCGTGAGCGCCGACGGCATCGTTGTTTCGGGCCTGGCCGAGGTGGATGCGAAGGAACTCACGGGCGAGGCGCGCCTCCTGGCGAAGAGAGAAGGCGATCCGGTGTTCGCTTCGACGGTCGTGGTGGCCGGCGATCTGGTGATCGAGGTGGACCGTTCCGGCAAGAACACAGAGGCGGCGAAGATCGAACAAATCTTGAATACGGTCGGATCGAAACCGCTCACGCTGCAGCAAGCCGCGCTCAACATCGCCAGCAGGCTGGTTCTTCCGACCTTCGGAATCGCAGGGCTGGCCGCCGCTCTTTCTTCCGATGTGACCCGCGGCGTGTGCGTGCTGATCACCGACTTCGGGACCGGTTTTCGCATCGCGGTGCCGACCACCGCGCTGACCGCAATGGCGCTTGCGGCGCGCGAAGGAGTTTTGGTCAAAGGCGCGCAATACCTCGAACGGCTCGCGAAGACCGACGTCATCATTTTCGACAAAACCGGTACGCTCACCAGTGGCGTGCCGGAAGTGGTGGAAGTAGTAACCAGAAGAGGCCTGAAGGAATCGGCCCTCATCAAATGGTGCGCTTCCGCCGAGGCAAGGCACGATCATCCGGTCGCCAAAGCCCTGATGTCTTATGCCAACGAACACAATATTCGGCTGGCGGAGCCGGAGCCTGGGAGCGAGGAATACGCGGTCGGGCTCGGCCTGTCGGCTCGCGTGGAGGGCCGTCGTGTTCGCGTGGGCCGGGCGGTGTGGATGGAGAGCCAAGGCCTCAAGATCAGTTCTTCATTTCAGAGGCGCCTGGCCGGTTTCGAGAAGAACAGCAGATCGAGTCTTTGCGTGGCAGTGGACCATGAAGTTGTCGGACTGGTGTGCTATTCGGACGGGACTCGTCGCGACAGCGAGGCAATCGTGCGGCGGTTGCAAGGCGACGGCCGGCGAAGAATCGTGTTGTTGTCGGGCGACAGTCCCGAAGTGGTGAAGAATCTCGCGTCCACCGTAGGAATCTATGAAGCCATCGGCGGCCTGCTGCCGCACGAAAAGGCGGAGTACGTAAGAAGGCTGCAGGAAGCCGGCAATGTGGTCGCTATGGTGGGCGACGGCATCAACGATGCCCCTGCGCTGGCGGCTGCCGACGTCGGAATTTCGATCGCCGGCAGCACGGACGTCGCCCTTGAGACCGCCGATGTCGTATTGCTCAGCGGCGGCTTGGCGCGGCTGGAGAAGGCGTTCCGGATCGGCGACCAGGCCATGTCGAGTGTCCGAAAGAATCTGGGCATTATTGTCGTGCCCAACGCCATTGCGATCGCCCTGGGCGCCCTCGGGCTGATTGGCCCTCCATTGGCTGCCGTCATTAACAATGGCGCCACCTTCTTAGCGGTGCTGGTGGGAACGCTGCCGCTTCTCAAGATGCCGGAGCGTCATCCTCAGGCCGAAGCGGGTGAGGTGGAGTACGACACAACTCCGGAACCGGAAGATATGATCGATGCATCCGCCGGGCTGCGGGGTTTGCGCCCGCTTCTGACAGCCGGTCAGAAAGGGGGATGGAACCAATGATGCCGGTGCTGACGACGTTTCGCATCTTCTTACTCCTGGCAACCGCTCCCGGCATCGGGCGGCACTTGACTCGCCTGGTGAAAGGGGCGATTGACTGGTGGTCCGGAAAGAAGATCGCGGTGATCGGCCCGACCGCCAGCGGCAAGGATAGCTTCCTGGCGCGGCTGCAGAACCAGGAGATCCCGCGAGTGCACTCGAATTCTACGATGGGCGAGAGAATCAAGTCCTTCGATGTCAAGCTGGCGCTTTCGAATCGTCAGGTCATCGATATCACGTGCAAGGGCGTAATCAACATTGGCGGCGAAGCGGACTACCGGGACGCGCCATCGGGATGGCTTTCCGTGTGCAAAGACGCGGACGTGGTCTTTTATGTAATGACCGTGAACGATCTATCGAAGAGAAGGTTCCTCAAAGGCCGGCGGATTCGACAGGACTTGGATTGGCTCCTCACTGCGTTGCCGCATCTGAAGCAGGACGCGCTCATTCACATCCTGATCAATAAGATCGACGAGCAGATCGAGAGCCATACCGACTATCGAGCTTTGGCAGAAGAATTGGCAGCGGAGATGACCGAGCTCGACAAAATCGTGATCGAGGTACTGCATCCCTACGAGGCAAGATACACCGGCGCGACTCTGATCTCAATGAAGAACAAACAGATATACACGCGCGCCATCAACATCGTTTTTCGCGCGGTCTATTCCGCGTTGCACGAGACCCAGCGGCGCAGGAAGGTAGCGTGATCGAGATGCAAGCCTGGTGGATCCTTCCCAACCGCGATCAGAGGGACGACATCCTTGCGAGCGACGGCAATATCGTCCTGCCGCTCAGAGAGGTTCTCGATCCGAGGCTCCGCCCCGAGGGGTTTTCGCATGGCGTGCCGGCCGAACTCATTCAACAATGCGGTCCCAAGGCTGTCGGAGAAATTTTGTTTGCGCAAAAGTTTCCTCACTGGGATGGAAGCAAGCAGTTGTTTTGTATTTCGACTCCCGCCGGCGCCGACTCTTCCGGACGGCTTGTTCACCTGGGACAGCTATTCATCCTCAAGCCGCAAGAACGCCTGCGATTTGATTTGCCCTACGGCGCGTTGTCCGGGGAAGACCAGGTTTACGCGCGCGCTCTGATCCAGCGAATGAACTCGCCCGAGCCCCACGATTCCTGGGTGCGGAGTGTGCGCGAACTCGCCGATCTTCCGCCTGGTGGTGGGCCGATGACGAACGTCGCCCTGCATCGATCCGCAGTTCGGTTCGATTCCCTGTATGAGGCCGGGCCTGCCGGGCTGACTAGGAAATCGAGATTTCGAAGAAACATGAGCCTTGCCGCTATTGCTTTGATTATTCTGCTAGCAGGCGCATGGCTATACCAGCATGGCTGCCGGCAGACCTCACGGCCAACCGCAGCTTCTGGAGGCATGATATGGCTTTTGAGCTGAAGGTGAATGAACCAGTCGGCGCTGGAATCACGCGCAACGTGAAGAACCAGATCGAAAGAGCGCTTAGGTATCTTGACGCGAAAGCTGAGCGGGCTGCGAAACCGGCTGCGGGCGAATCGCAAAAGGATGCAATTGGCGAGGTCCGCAAATGCTTCAAGAGAGTGCGGGCGGCTTTGCGCCTGGCGCGCGAGGAGTTCGGCGACGATTTGTACCACGAAGAGAACTGGTGTTTTCGAGATGCCGCGCGGCCGCTGACGCAGGTTCGCGATGCCAGGGTTCTGGTCGAGACCGCCGATCGGCTCAGGCAGCAGCTCGTGCATGCCATCGGGCCGGGGGCCTATGCGAAGATCCGCGCGGCTTTGATCGCAAATCGGCAGGAGGTGGAGCGCGTGGTGCTCGAACAAGGCAAAGCGTTTGCCGCGGTGGCAGACTCCACCACACGCGCCCGCGCGAGGCTTTCGGAGTGGAAGCTCCAGCGCGATGGTTGGGCCGCCGTAGAGCCTGGTTTGCGGCGTACGTACAGGCAAGGCCGTCGCGCGTTGGCCCTGGCTACGGAAAGCCCTAGCGTTGCAAGTCTTCACGAATGGCGGAAGCAGACCAAGTATCTTTGGCATCAGCTGCAACTTCTGCAGGCTGCCTGGACCGACAGCGAAAAGGAGATGGTCAACAGGACTCACCAACTGGCCACTCTGCTGGGCGAAGATCACGATCTGGCCGTTCTGCGCGAAACGCTCGCCGCGGATCCGCTCCCGTACGGCGGCCATCACATTTTGAAAGGTGTGTTCGCTGTCATCGATCAACGTCGCGGTGAATTGGAGCGGCAGGCATTCGCTCTTGGCCAGGAAATCTACAAGGAGCCACCAACGACTTTCGCGAGCCGAATTGAGGCGTTGATGCAATACCAGGAGGTCGCATGAGCAAGCCCACTGGGTTCGTAAGCCTGGCGAAGGACTTGAGCCGCGATCCGCGGCTGAAGCAAACCGTCGCCAAAGCCAGGCGCAAAACACCGGGAAAAACTGTACGCCGGGTCGACAACGCTACCGGTGTTGTTCTGCTCCTGCTGGGGATTGCATCGCGCTTTTCGAAGAAAAAGCGAGCCCGGGCTTTGGACGAGGCCATAGATGTCATCCATTTGTTAGTCCAGGTCAGTATTGTTCTGAAAGAAAACATTTTTGACAGGCCTGAAGTAAAGAAGTTCTTCAGTCAGAGCTATCGGCAAGTCTATTTATTAGCACGGGAACTGGTCGCCGTGGTCTTGCCGAAACCAAAGGTAGCAGCGCGCTCCAGGCGCAGGCTGCGGTCGGCATGAGCGGGATATAACGATTCCGCAGAAATGAAAGGGGAAAGTCATGAAATCCAAGAAACACACGAAAAAAGCGGTAACACTATTGACGAAGATCGAGACGTTACTGTCCGACGTTTTCGATGAGTGTTCCAAAATCGAAAAGAGCGTCGAAAAGAACGTCGGCGTGCTGCTTCGTTCCGCGGAAGTGTCGATCGCGGCCGCCAAGGATTATTTCGCTGCTCCGGAACTTCCAAAAGTTCCCAAGAAGATCGCGAGGATTCCAGGGCGCGTTCCACGGCATCGGGTAGCCAGGAGCAAGGCGAAGGCGACGGTTGCCAAGAAACGTTCTATCGGCCCTATTGCCAGGCACGCATAAAATCGGTTCAATTGTCGGAGGATGAACGGCCGCCGATTGCGCAAGGCTGGTCGCTAGCCTTGATCGGAAACGCCTCGGCGGCGCACGAACGTTGATTAAATTGAGAAACCTCGCTTGTGCCGCTTGCGGGCCAGCAACGGCGTTCGAGGTTTGGGCGAGATTAGTACAGAGAAGTCGGGCAGCGTCCTGGTAACTTCCCCCGAGCTGGCCTGCGTCACCCGCGCCAATGTAGGAGTCGGCCGTTTTTGATCCAAGTGCTTGTCAAAGCTTCCACAGCATTGCCTTTCGGGGCCGTGACGGCAGCCTCAGGACGGCAGCCTCAGGACAGCAGACGAAACGAACTGTGCAAGACCATGTTCGGGTTTGGACTGAACCCTTAAAGTGAGACACTCGCAATTGACACACTTTGCAGGGAAAGGAGCTGCGAGTGTCCATGACGCGAAAGGGAAGGCATCCGTTAGAGTTCCGCCAGATGGCGGTGGAA
>JBEKRO010000110.1:0-19145 GCA_049518655.1 Bryobacteraceae bacterium
CGCGGTTCATGATCACTTCCACCTCGGAGTGCTATGGCGATCCGTTGGAGCACCCGCAGGTGGAGACCTACTGGGGCAACGTAAATCCGGTGGGCGTGCGTTCCTGCTACGACGAAAGCAAGCGCTACGCCGAAGCCCTGACCATGGCTTACCATCGCGTGCACGGCGTTCGCACCACCATCGCGCGCATCTTCAATACATACGGCCCGCGCATGCAATTGAAGGACGGCCGCGTGGTGCCCACGTTTATCGATCAAGCTCTGCACGGCGAACCGATGACGGTGTTCGGCGACGGCTCGCAAACGCGCAGTTTCTGTTACGTGCGCGATCTTGTTGACGGACTCTATCGGTTAACGCTTTCCGACGAGCGGTTTCCAGTGAATCTAGGTAATCCGCAAGAGCTGACGATTCTCGAGTTCGCCGAGCGCATCCGCCGGCTCACGGGAACCACCGCGCAACTCGATTTCAAGCCGCTCCCGCAGGACGACCCCAAGCGGCGGCAACCGAACATCGGCAAGGCGAAAAAGATACTCGGATGGGAGCCCAAGGTCAGTCTGGAAGAGGGACTCAAGGAAACTATCGCGTACTTCCAGAACCTGCCTTCACCGGTTCTCGCGCGGTAACTACCGGCGCTACTTCAATCCACACCTTTGCGGCAGCGGCTTTACCGAGTTGCACCGGTTGGCCTGCAATCCGCAGCGTCAGGGTGTCATCGTAATTCGATGCCATCATGCGCACCACGGCGCCCGGCTGAATCCCGAGCCCGTGCAGATATTCCAGCAATCGCCGGTCGCGCTCGAAAACGCTCACCACGATGGAATCCGCTTCGGTCGGCGCTTCATCGAGCGGACGCAGCCCCCGGTCGCGACGATCCTGCGGTGTGTCGCCCTCCACTCGATTCCCGTGGGGGCAAGCCTCGCCGGTGCCGAGTTTTTCGAGCAATCGCCGTTCGAAGTCGGCCGACACCGCGTGCTCCAATTGCTCAGCCTCGTCATGGACTTTGTACCACTCCATGCCGAAGATCTCGGTCAGCATGCGCTCGATCAAATGGTGCCGGTTGAGCAGCCGATTGGCGATATCCCGGCCAGCCAAAGTGAGTGTCACTGTGCCGTCACGCCCCGTGCGGATCAGCGCGTCCCGCTTCAGGCGCTTGATCGCCATGGTGACGGCCGGCGCCGAAACGTTGAGCCAGCGGGCCAGCGTGGCTGGAATTACAGGCTCACCTTCGCTTTCGGCCTCAGCAATGGCCTTGAGGTAATTCTCCTTGGATACAGTAATCTTCACGCCAAATCAGATTGTATCGTTTTTGTACAGGATGCCGATTGGAACGCGGCGCTGTCCTAGCGTTTCGCCGTCAGATCTAAGGCAAAGGAGGGATCATTGGAAGTGCCTGTAATTGAAAACGGCACCACGGTGACGGACTTCTTTTTCATGAACGGAGTGATGGCTTTCAATACCAAGGACGTGAAGCCAGACTTCGTATCGGCCAGCTTTCCGCTGGTATGGAGAACGCCTCTGAGATCCAGTTTCTTGTCGACGAGATTGTAGGTGCCCGCAAGTTCCGCAAAAGATCCGGGTTCGCTGAACGAGATCCTCGAAACCGAGGCAATCCCGTGGTTGGCCGACACGTGACCCTTCAGGTTCGAAAGCGCAATCGAGGTGTCCTCTTGCTCTTGGTGCTTGCTCTCACCGTGCGCGCTTTCGGCGAGACGATTTACAGGCTCTTGGATTCCCGGATCTGTAAAGTGGCCACTACCAATTCCGAAATCACCATCCAGGCGCAGCCGTGTTAAAAATGCCTGCGACCCGGGCGGCAACTCCACCTTCGTCCGCAACTGCACGTTGCCAGTCTCCGCGGACCGCGCCAAGCCGGTTACGAGCCGCAAAAGGTCTTCAATGCGACCTTGCGCGACGTCCACTGTCAGCATCACGGTTTTCCCATGCTGCCCCGGATGGCCCTTTACGTCGCCCTGCGAAATCATCGTGGTCCTGCCGAAGTGCGATTCTACGCGACTGAGATAGGTGTCACCGTTAGTTCCATCCACCACAGCCTGAAAATTCGAATTCAGCCGATCCTTGTGGCTACCACCCGCGACATGGAAATCAGGGACGTCGACGTTCCCCTCGGCATTGATATGGCCCAACGTGCCACCGAATTTCCCATAGGACGATAAAGTCCCGGCGATACCCTGGAAGAATCCGAGATTCACATGCTCATAAGAGTACGAACCCGAAAGTTCCGTGCTGCCTGGATCGTCGTCATTCCATGGACCAAACCGCCCGTCGGATCGGATCTCACCCGGCGGCTCGGTATTGTTGAACCGGGCGTGATAGGTAACCGGGTCGCTCTCCCCTACGTGATCCAGCGTCAGGTGGTCAATTCTGAGCGTGAAGCGATCCTCGGCAGGTTGATTAGACAGGAATTCCACTACAGCGTTATCGGTGGTGATTTCGCCAATTGTGAGAGTCTTGCCCGACACGCTGTTGGTGAGGGGAAACACTTGGCGCGAGGAGTCGGCACTCTTAGGCGGAACTCTTATGTGCAATCCCGCCACCTGAACATCGTTGATGAGCTTGTGGATTCGGATCAAGCCAGAGTAACCGCTGCGAACCGTTAGAGTTTCAACGGTGATGAGCGGCGGCAAGTCTTTACGCTTACGATGCAGGAAGTCGATACCCTGAGCTACGAACCCGGGCGGAAAATACGTACTTCGGAATTTGTGAATCTTCACTTCCCTGGCAAAGCGATCCTCAAGCGTCTTGGTAACCGCCGCTTGGGTGAAGGGCCAGTTCAAAGCGAGCACAACGGCTGCCCCGGCTGCTCCCAGCACCACCACAGCTACGGTGACGAAGATCCAGCGCCGGGCTCCGTTTCTTTTTGACGCGGCCGCTGAACTCATGTGATCAACTTCCTAAAATAGGGGATCGGAACAAGGGCTCGCCTAGCAAGCCCGGCCTCTCAATGGTAGAGGACTATTGAGTCGCCTGTGTGACGCGGGCGGCGACCGGGTGTTAAAGTTCCCGGGCCATTCGCCAGTATTGGCGATCGGTCAATACTCGACCGAGATTAGAAACAGTCCTCGCGCCGGCGTGGTCGGCCCAGCCGGAATCAGGCACCCGGGTTCCAGACGGGCCAGGAATCCTGCGCGATCCACGTTTCCCTTCCCCACTTCCAGCAGCACACCCACGATGTTCCGCACCATGTGCTTCAGAAACCCGCTGCCCGTCACGCGGTATGTGAGGCGGTCCAGCCGCTCGCCTTCGAGCGCGAGCCGCGAACAAAAGATGGTCCGCACCTTCGACAACTCCAACTCATCGCGATCGTCCGAGGCAGCGAACGCCGCAAAATCGTGCTCGCCTTCGAGCAATGGCGCGAGCTCGATCATCTCCTCTGTCGCGAGCGGATACGGATGATGGCAAACATAGCGTCGTTCAAACGGCGAACAGATTTCGCCGCGGAAGATTCGATATTCGTAGGTTTTTCGCTTAGCTTGAAAGCGAGGATGGAAATCGAGTGCGGCGTCCTCCACCGTGAGCACCCGGATGTCGCGCGGCAGCAGCCGGTTTACGGCCCGGCGAAGGTTGTCCACCGGAATCGGATTCTCGATCGAAAACGCCGCCACCTGAGCGACAGCATGAACGCCTGCATCCGTCCGCCCGGAACCTGCCACCTGCACGGCGCGGCCCTCAATCTCCGAAATCGCCTGCTCCAGCGCGCCCTGGACGGTCGGCAATCCCGGCTGCACCTGCCAGCCGTGATAATCGGTTCCGTCATAGGACACCAGGATCTTGATTCGCCGCAAGTTGAACTCAACCTGTAACTACCACTGCTTGGCACTCGCCAACTCTTAACATGCTAACATCGTGAAAACGGAAATCCTTGGTTCTGTTTTCATTATCAATAACTTAAAGACCCCCGGCGCGCCAGGTTGCCGCTTGGGGTGCGTCGCGATCCTTTTGGCGGCGACGATTTCCGAGTAGAGATTTGGAGGTATCCTCAGGATGCAATTACGGCGTTTTCGATGGTGGATGTTGCTGCTGTTGACAGTTACTGCGTTTGGAGAAAACGCAGTCAGAATCGACCCGGCACAAGGGTCGTTACTCCGGTTGACGCGGCCGTTTCGAGCGCGACCGGTCCCGCCGGCCAGCCTGGTTAATTCAAACCGGATGGAGTCTCTGATGCATGCGGGAAACCTCTATCTGTCGGCTCAAGACGCAGTAGCTCTGGCGATTGAAAATAGCTTGGACATCGAGGTCCAGCGCTACGGGCCGCTCTTAGCTCAGGAGGTGTTGAGACGTGCGCGGGCCGGCGGCGCGCTGCGGAGCGTCGGCGTCGGCGTGGCTCCCGGACCCACCAGTGTTAGCCTTACCGGAGTTACCGTCACTACGATTGGTGCGGTCGGCGCAGCTGGCCAGGGCGTCAGTTCCGGCGGAGGCATTGTCACGCAATTAGGGCCGCCGATTTCATCCTTCGATCCCACGCTTACGATCATCGGAAGCGCGGCCCATACCACCAGCCCGCAAAGCAACACCATCCTGACCGGAACCACGGCCTTGATCCAGCAGAACCGCACCCTGCAAGCGATCTACAACCAGGCCTGGGACTTCGGCATGAGCGCCCAGTTCACTTACTACAACCAGTACACCAACGTAAACAGCGCGCTGTTCAGTATCGACCCCTACACCTCCGGTTATTTGGATCTGCAAGTCACTCAGAATTTGCTGTACGGATTCGGATCGGCGGTGAACGGGCGAAATATCCGGGTGCAGAAAAACAATATCAAGGTCACCAATCTGCAATTCAGATCGCAGGTGGCCACCACGGTCTCCTCGGTTCTCAATCTGTATTGGGATCTGGTGGAGTTCTGGCAGGACGTGCGCGCCCGGCAGCGCGAATTGTCGGCCGCTGAATCCTTGTTGGACAACAACCGCAAACAGTCGGAAGCCGGAACGCTGGCGCCCATCGAAGTCACGCGCGCCGAAGCTCAGGTGTACGTCAGCCAGCAAGATCTGCTGATATCGCAGACCAATCTACTGCAGCAAGAGACGGTCCTGAAGAATGCCATCAGCCGGAACGGAATTGCCAACAGCACCCTGCTCGACGCGCATATCATCCCGCTCGATACCATAACCATTCCGGATAAAGATGAAACTCCGTCCGTGGACCAATTACTGGACGTAGCTCTCGCCAACCGGTCTGAAATTGCGCAGAGCAAGTTGAACATCGATAGCAACAAGTTGAACCTGGTGGGAATCAAGAACGCCTTGAAGCCCACCCTGCAGGTTTTTGCCGAGCTGACCAACAACGGGCTGACGGGAACGCTGACTCCGGTCGGCGAGCAAACGCCAGGCGTACCTTATCTGGCGGGCGGCTACGGCAATCTTCTGGGCGAGATGTTCCGCCGGAACTTTCCCAACTATTCCGCCGGAATCGCGCTGAACATTCCACTGCGCAACCGCGCGGCGCAATCCGACTACGTCACCAGCGAACTGGAGCTGCGGCAGAACGAGCTCGGCCTGCAGCAGAACATCAACCAGGTTCGCGTCGATGTGCAGAACGCGGTAATTGGACTGCAACAAGCGCGCGCGCGGTACGCCGCAGCCATCAAAGCCAGCACGCTGCAGCAGCAGACTCTCGACGCCGACCAAAAGCGCCTGGCCCTCGGAGCATCCACGGCTTACCAGATCGTGCTCGATCAGCAGAACGTCGCGAGCGCGGAAAGCTCCGAGGTGCAAGCATTGGCTAACTACAGCCACGCCCGAATTGGACTCGACCAAGCCTTGGGCCGGACCCTGGAAGCCAACAACATCACGTTCGACGAAGCTTTGGCTGGGACTATTTCCAGGCCTTCGCAGCTGCCGGCCACCCTGCCGACGGACGTGCATCCATGACGGCTCAAAAGGCACTCCGCAACGGCTTGTGCAGTCTGTGCACAGTCGCTTTACTCTGCGCTCAAGAGCCCACTGTGGAGCCTGTTCGCCCCTCGGCATTCATCGCCGTGCGGCCATACCTGCCCCCTCAGGTTCCGCCCGTCCGCGTGGAAAACTCCGGGCGTTTAGGCAGTTTGGTTCGAGCCGGCATGTTGTATTTGACGGTACAGGACGCCATCGCTCTGGCGCTTGAGAACAACATCGACATCGAGGTGGCGCGCTACAATCCGATCCTGTCCGAATGGCAACTGGAACGGTCGCGGGCAGGGGGAGCGTTACCCGGAGTGCCCAGCGGAGCCGCCCAGGCCGGTAACGTGGCCAATGGTCAGGGGGTGGCTGGAAGCCAAGCGGCCGCGGGCGTCAGCACGGGAACCAATGGAGGGTCCGGCCCTTCCTCTACGAATGCGACGATAGCTCAAATTGGCCCGATCGCCCAGACACTGGACCCTGTTATCCAGGAATCCACAGTGTTCAGCCATCAGACTGCGCCTCAATCCGATACGGTTCAAAGCGTTCTGCCGGTGCTGATTTCCAACACCCGGAATTCATCGTTTTCCTATCAGCAGGGGTTTCTAATCGGCGGCAACGTTACGGTTAGCTACAAGGACAGCTATCTGAATGAAAACGCGCCCACCGACGTTCTGAATCCATCGTCGGCGCCCAGTCTCACTTTGACGTTTCAGGAGAATCTACTGCGAGGCTTCGGCGTGGCAGTAAACGCCCGGACAATTCGAATAAGCCAATTAAATGTTCAGGCTTCCGCGCTCAACTTCAAGACTCAGGTGAGCAACACTGTCAATCAAGTGCTCAACCTTTACTATGCGTTGGCGGCAGGGTACGAGGATATCAAAGCGAAGTCGAACGCGGTGGAAGTGGCGCAGAAATTTTACGAGAACAGCGGCCTACAGGAACGCGCCGGAACATTGGCTCGGTTGGATGTCACAACCGCCGAGTCCCAGCTTGCGAGCGCCCAGTATGACTTAGTGAATTCCCAAACAAATCTGCGACAACAAGAACTACAGTTAAAAAATCTGTTGAGCCGCCGAGGCTTATGGGACCCGCTCCTGGCTTCTGTACAAATTGTCCCGCTGGATCGTATAGCCATCCCAGCGACGGACGAGCTCCCGCCCCTCAAGGACTTGTTGCAAACCGCCATTGCCAACCGCAGCGATCTGGCGGCTGAACGGCTTGGCATTACGAGCAGTGAGATCTCTTCGCTGGGTACGCGGAACGGAATCCTGCCGCTCTTGGTGGCGATCGGCACCGAGAGTGCCGCGGGTTTGGCAGGTACGCCGCGAACAGTTGTAACGAAATTCGGCGTGCAGACCGCAAATTCCTACTTCGACGGAGGAATCGGCACTGCCGTGGGGCAAGTGCTCCGTCGCGACTTTCCCACCAACCGTGGCGCCGCCTATTTCCAGATGCCGCTGCGAAACGATCAAGCCCAGGCCGACTATGCCATCGACCAGTTGCAGCTTCGCCAGTCGCAAATCCAGTTGAGCAAAGATCTCAATCAAGTAGCGGTGGACGTTTCCAACTATCTGGTGGCCATGCGGCAGGCCCGTGGACGCTACCGCGCGGCGGTCCAAACGCGAATTTTGCAGCAGCAGTTGCTGGATGCCGAACAAAAGAAGTTAGCGGGTGGAGCATCCACGCCGTTCAATGTGGTTCAGCAGGAACGGGACCTAGTAGCGGCACAGTCGGCCGAACTTGCGGCTCTGGTCGATTTCAGCAATGCGCGGGTGGCATTAGACCAGACGCTCGGCACAACGCTCGAAGCGAATCATGTCTCGATTGACGAAGCGCAGACAGGTAGAGTCCAACGGTCGTCTTCTCTCCCGGATCCGGCGCAGTGAGTCTTGCTTGGGTTACCGTCTTTAAGTAACGTTGAGGCCCAGGCCTTCAGTTCCAGACTGGTTAATTCTGAGGAAACGTACCGTATTTGCACTGCCTGTGTTCCAACCGGGTAATTTTTTCTAGCCCTGCGATTGCCCAGGCCCAGGAAATAAGTACTTTCTGGTTTTGGCGAGACGCGTGCAGTCTCTTCGGGTGTGAAAACAATTCAAGCTCAAGGAGCAGAGGTCGTTCCTCAGTACACTCCCCTTCGTACTCTCCAAACCAAGAAACTTCTTTAGAACCCCTACTGAACTCCCTCCCGACCGGCTCCTTGAGTTTTTCACGTTCCAGAATCAGCCGGTCACCGCCGCAATTGAAGTGACAAGATCCGATCAGGCGCCAAGTTCTTGTCGTCACGTTCCTCTTCTCATTGGGACACCCAAATAAACCCGCCGCCGCCGAGACTGAACTGCAGAAACACCTCATTGTCGGCTAGTTGCGTCGGCACCAAGAAGTTGATCTGCATGATCCCATCGATCTGGCCGGGCGCCGCACCGGCGTACTCCATGGTTGCGCTCTCGCCATTTAAAGAGACCTGGCAGTCGCCGCACCAATTATTCGCAACGGTTGCAACAGCGCCATCAATGGGACCGGCCAAGTTGCCGAATCCGGTGGCCCAGATCGTGACGATAGTTCCCGGTTTGGCTGGATTCGTTGATGCGTTGACGGTTCCGTCCTGATTGATGGCGGCGACGGACCCGTCGGGGTTCAGGAACAGACCGAAGATGGAGGCATCCACCGAAACGCGGAAATCGGGAAGCATTGCCGAGTTGTTGATAATCTGTACCACTGCGTCCGGGACGCTGAGGGGCGTTGGAATCTCCGCATTGATCTGCGAAGCCGACACATACAGCAGCGGAACAGCAGCGCCGTTTACCAAAACCTGGATGCCACCTAGCGACGTTGGGAAAAAGCCGTTGCTGCCTGGCTTGGCTGACACCGGAGTGGTTGGCCCCAGCCCGAAGCCAAATATTGAAATTACCTCGCCTTGCGATAGCCGCCCCGAAAGCTGACCAGAAGCTGCGTTTACAATTCCCAGTGTGCGAGCGGCGGACGGCTGTGCCGGAGTCATGGTGGAAATCAGGCCGGTCTCACCGGCAACATGGATCACTCCATTCGAATCCACGCTGACGCCTTGCCCCACCGCACCCGCAGGGAACTCCTCGGAATACAAAAGCGCGGAGCCATCGGCGCTGAATTGAGACAGGAAGTTTCCGGCCGACCCGTTTACCCATCGGGACGTGCCCGGAAAACCCGCGGCATTGTTGCCGGTGAGCCAGACATCGCCGGAACTATCCAAGCTAATCGAATTCGCCAGATCGGTCCCTGGACCTCCCAGATAGGTGGCCCAGATCGTCGCACCCGCGGTGTTCAGCTTGATTGCAAACGCGTCGGGCGGTACAGATGTCTGCGTGCTGGCGTCGGCGTCGAGCTTGGTCTGATACGCGCCTGCTGTAGCGGGAAATTCCGAATCGTTCGTATAGCCTGTCACGTACGCATCGCCTGCAGAGTCGGCGGCGATAGCAGTGGCGTTGATTGTTTGCGGCGGCTGGCCTAAATATCCAATTCCCGCACCCGGACCGAGATAGGTCAGATAGGTCAGCTTGTTTCCGGCAGCGTTGATCTTCGCGACGAAAGCTTCGTATCCGGCGACACCCCCCGGGGTCACCGGAAGATCCGTGGTGTTGGTGTTGCCTGCAATCAAAGCATCGCCTGCCTCATCCAGCGCAATGCCCACTCCCGAGGTGGTGCGCGCAGTAAAGTCGCAAGTGCTCCCGCCGGAGCAATCGATGGCTGTACCCGCGATCAAGGCCGAGTAGACGATTTTGAGTCCAGTGGGATCCAGCTTGGTGATGAACGCGCCAGATACGATCCCCAACTCGTCGTGCACCATCCCGGCAGGGAGGCCTGGAGTGGTCGGAAAATCGCTGGAAGAGGTGCCGCCCGTCAGGTATACGTTTCCACCAGGATCGGTTGCCAAGCCATTCACACTGGTAGCGCCCATCAGGCCACCGAAATACGAGGAATAAATCACGGTCCCATCCGGCGCCAGCTTTACCAGGAACCCAGCGCCGCCGGAGCCAATCCCGGTTTGCAAAGCATCGCGCAGCGGGAAATTCTCGGACGTGGTGTTGCCTCCGACCCAGATGTTGCCGGCCGAGTCCGCCGCGATAGCGTCCGCTACGTCGCTGCCCTTGCCCCCGAAGGTGCTGGTGAAAACAATGTCGCCTGAAGCATCCAGCTTCGTAACGAACACATCGTCGGACGATG
Source organism: Bryobacteraceae bacterium (assembly GCA_049518655.1). GTDB lineage: Bacteria > Acidobacteriota > Terriglobia > Bryobacterales > Bryobacteraceae > Palsa-89. The sequence continues at coordinate 10,099 of JBEKRO010000110.1, forward strand.
AAGCTGGCGCCGATTCAATGGTTCGACTTCCTGTCACATAGGAGTTCCCCGCCGAGTCCGTGGCAATCGCGGCGACTTGGTATTGGTTCGCGTCTCCAATATACGTAGTAAAATCCGCGCTATAACCCTTCAACGCTAAAATCGCTATCAGAACTAAGAAACGCATAACGAGTACGACTGTAGCATCCCTTTCGGCAGGGCTTAAAGTGGAAGGATGCTTCGGATCGTATCGCTGATTGCCAGCGCGAGCGAGATCGTTTCTTCCCTGGGACTGAGCGAACATCAAGTGGGCCGCTCGCACGAGTGCGATTTCCCGGCCGAAATTCTGAAACTGCCGGTTTGCACCTCGCCAGCGTTCCCTACCGAGGGCTCCAGCGCGGAAATCGACCAGCGGGTCAAGCAGCAAATTGCCGATGCATTGTCGGTCTACGAGGTCTCGCGCGAGCTCTTGGATGCCTTGCAGCCCACCCATGTCCTCACGCAAACGCAGTGCCGCGTCTGCGCCGTCAGCTTAGAGGACGTAGAGCGAGCGCTCACCGGTTGGGTGACCAGCCGGCCCAAGCTGGTGGCACTAGAGCCAAATGCGCTGGCCGATGTTTGGAGCGATATCCGGCGCGTCGCGGATTCGTGCGGCGTCGCGGAACGTGGCGAACGAGTTGTCGCGGATCTCCAGAGTAAGATGCGACGGATCTCGGAGCGCGCTGCGGCATCGCACCGCCGTCCACGCGTCGCCTGCATCGAATGGCATGAACCTTTGATGGCCGCAGGCAACTGGGTGCCGGAATTGGTTGAGATGGCGGGCGCGGTAAATCTGTTTGGGCAGGCGGGCGCGCATTCACCGTGGATGACGTGGCGGCAACTCGTGGAATCCGACCCGGATGTAATCATCACCATGCCCTGCGGTTTCGATCTCAACCGCACCTGCGCGGAGATGTATTGGCTCACCGATCGGCCCGAATGGCAGAAGCTGCGCGCCGTTGAAACGGGCCAGATTTACTTGGCCGACGGCAATCAATACTTCAACCGTCCCGGCCCGCGTTTGGTGGAATCGCTCCAGATCCTGGCCGAGATCCTACACCCGGAGGCATTTGCGCCGTCGCTCGAAGGCGGGGCTTGGCGCGTGCATGTAAAATTGGCTGCATGAAATCGCACGCACTCGCTACATTGGCCTTGTCGGCCTCTGTACTTTTCGCTCAGCCCGCCGCCCAAACGGCCATCCGCCGTATCGATCCCGCACTCGACAAACTTCTTTCGCCCAGCGCGAAAGTCGAGAAAGTGGCCGGAGGATTTCAGTTTATCGAGGGACCGGTTTGGTATCGCAAAGGCGGCAATCTATTCTTCAGCGACATTCCCGGGAACGTCATCATGCAGTGGTCGCCCACGGGCGGCGCGACAGTTTTCCGCAACCATATCTTCGCCGGTGAATATCCGGCTGGCAAGCAGGTGGGAACCAACGGCCTGACGCTCGATAAACAGGGCAACATCATCGCCGCCGAGCACGGCAACCGGCGAATATCGCGCATCAGCCATGACGGGAAGTTGACAGTTCTCGCCGATCGCTACGAAGGCAAGCGTCTGAACAGCCCGAATGACGTGGTGGTCAAAAAGAACGGCGATATCTATTTCACCGATCCTCCGTTCGGTTTACTGAACCCTGGACAAGGGTTGCAGGAAGCGGCCAAGAATCCAGCGCGAGAACTGGATTTCAACGGTGTCTTTCGCATCAATAAAGCCGGGAAGGTTGAGCCAGTGGTTAAGGATCTTGCGCTGCCCAATGGCTTGGCTTTTTCGCCCGACGAGAAGCAGTTTTACGTCGCCAATTCGGCCGGCAAGACCTGGAGCGTCTATGACGTGAAGCCGGATGGCACGATGGCGAATGGACGCATCTTCTATGACGCGGACAATGAGACCGGGCCGGGTGTGCCCGACGGCATGAAGGTGGACAGCGCCGGGAATGTCTGGGCCACGGGCCCCGGCGGCATTCTGATCATTTCCCCTCAGGCAAAATTGCTCGGCGTTGTCACATTTCCCGAGGTCCCGGCCAACTGCGCGTGGGGCGATCCAGATGGCAAAACGCTCTACGTAACTGCACGCACCGGACTCTATCGGATCAAGACCAACATTACTGGCGTTCGGCCGTGACCCCGAGATCGCTAGAACTCGCTGCCGCGCAATAACAAATCACTATCACGCGCCACTGTCGTATGCTTGTTAGCAATGGCTACACGAAAGAAAGCTGAACCCGCGAAGGAAGCAACCAAGGAACAACCGAAGGAAGCGGCCGGCGAGGAGATCCTGCAAAAGGCCGCCAAGGCAGTCGGATCCGCGCTCGGCACGATGGCCGCAAAGACTGGCATCGCGCACGCTGGCGCCACCCCGCCGAAGAAGAAGATTGGAAAGCTGGTGAAGAAGGCCAAGTCCCGATTGCCGCGCAAGGAGAAGAAGCAGGCGAAAAAGAAGTTGTTACAGGCTCGCTAGATTGCCGCGAACCGTTTTAGCCGGATCTACTTACCGGATATCAATCTTCAGCGGGGCGTCTGAATGCTCGTGCCGCCAAGCCCAATAGGCTTGTTGGTCGCTCTCATGGAGCCTGTCGAACGAGCGGTACCTACGGTGGTTCTCCTTTACATAGACACGATAAGCACGATCCTCGTGGTTATCCCAATGATGGTCATCGTTGTGGTCTCTGTCATGGTAAACACGATCATGATCATCGGCTCGCAACGCGGCCGGAGCCAGTGCCATCGGCACTACCAACTAAAGGTGAGTAAATAGTGCCGACTGACAAAATTTCAAGCAGCCCGTCTGCGTGGCGTTTTCTTTGGCCATCGTTACCAAACGCACGTTAAGATCGCTACGATAGTGGATTGTCCGTTTCGCGCATCGGTGACTGGGCCTTAAGTCGTTGCTTTCGCGTGTACGAATGGTCGAAGACATTCGAACGCAAAATTCGCGTTCGAAACCGGACCTTCTCGTCAAACGTTCTTCCCGATGGCCTCCCCTTACCTCCTGCAACCCTCCGGGTTCAAGTCGCCGGTACCGCCGATATCGCGTCATTCCTTCACGGTGGGCAGCTCGCGGCTCAAGCCGTTCGCGACTTGCTGGCCGCCGCGGGACAATCGATGGAACGTTGCAGCGCCCTGCTGGACTTCGGCTGCGGTTGTGGCCGTGTGCTGCGCCAGTGGAAGGACCTTGCCGCAACAACCGTGTGTGGAACGGATTTCAACGCCGATCTGGTCCAATGGTGCAACCAGCATCTCCCATTCGCTTCGGTATCCGTCAATTTCTTAGAGCCCCCTCTGCCCTTCCCCGACGAGCGGTTCGATGCAATCTACGCGTTCTCGGTATTCACTCATATGCCGGCGGATATCCAAGCGCGCTGGCTCCAGGAGTTCCGGAGAGTTCTCAAACCGGCCGGTTTGCTGATTTTCAGCACGCATGGAGGCTATTACGCGTCGCGCCTCAGCAGCGGCGACCGCCAGCGATTCTTAGATGGAAAACTTGTCGTTCGCTTTCCTTCGGCGGCGGGAAGCAACCTGTGCAGCGCTTATCATCCCGAAGCATTCGTACGCCGGGAATTGGCCTCAGGTTGGGAGATCGCGGCATTCATACCCGAAGGAGCGCTCGGCAATCCGCGCCAGGATGCCTGGGTTTTCCGCCGGCCATGAACTACCCCGCCCGAGTGTAACGGCGGATGGCAGTGGCGCGCCCGGTATTTGGGTCCACAGTCACAATCACGGCGTGCAGCTCGGCGCCCGACTTGGCGTTTTCCAGGCGAATCGGCATGCCCGTCAGAAAGCGGCGGATCGCGAGAGTTTTCTCTGACCCAATCACCGAATCGTACGGACCCGTCATGCCTACGTCGGTCTGGTACGCGGTGCCACCAGCCAGGATGCGCTCGTCGGCGGTCGGAATGTGCGTGTGCGTGCCAATCACGGCCGATACGCGGCCGTCCAGATACCAACCCATAGCCATCTTCTCGCTGGTGAGCTCAGCGTGAAAATCGACGAACCGCACCTTGATCCCTGGATCGAGTGACTTCAGGATGCTGTCTGCCGTTCGAAATGGATCGTCAATGGCCGGCAGATGCACGCGACCCTGCAGGTCGATCACAGCCACCGGGACGCCATTCCGCGCTTTGGTCACCAGCAGTCCACTACCCGGCAGATCCCCGGGATAGTTGGCCGGACGCAGCAAGCGCGGTGTGTGCGGCAGGTAGTCGAAGATCTCTTTCTTATCCCAAATGTGGTTGCCGGAGGTGATCACATCCACGCCGAGTGAAAAGAGCTCCTCGGAAATCTGAGGCGTGATGCCGAATCCGCCCGCCGAGTTCTCCGCGTTGGCGATGGCAAGCTGGATCTTTTCCTCCGCAATGATCTCTTGCAGGAGTCGAGCGACGAGAATGCGGCCGGGCGACGCAAAGATGTCGCCAATGAATAAAATGTTCATCAGATTTGAGGGCTGGAAAAAGAAAAAAGGAGCGCAGCCAACCAGCGGAATCTGCTCCCGTCTTTGACCCCAGAGACCAGGGCGGAGCCCTCCGAGCGTCTTTAGGCTTCTCCAATAACGGCTTTGACACCGCCGGAGCTTGCACACCAACGCATAAACCGAGACGGACCCCTAGACAATTGACTGTCGGATCAATTTAAGGAAACCGATTCCAAAACTGAGCAGAAACGCTCCTGGGGTAATCATAACAGAGGTGCTGCGGCAAAGCGAGATTTTTTCAAGAGAACTGACACTAGGGCCTTTTATTCGCACCATTTAAGGTGAGAGATCTAATGCGACGCTTGATTGGCATCGTCGCTTCCCAGCGCGCTGCGAATGCTGGATGCAATCCGGTTGGCGAATGCTTCCACGCGATCCAATTCCGGCCCTTCCACCATCACCCGTGCCAGCGGCTCGGTACCCGAAAACCGCACCAGCACGCGGCCTGAATCGCCGAAAGAATCCTCTGCCGCGCGGATCTCAGCGGTGACAGCAGGCAGATCCTCCAGGCGCTTTCTCTCCTTGATGCGAACGTTTACCAGACGCTGCGGATACACCTCAATCTCCTGGGTTAATTCGTCGAGACCAGCACCCGCATGGCGCATCACTTCAAACACCCGCAACGCAGTGAGCATGCCGTCTCCCGCAGTAGCGTAACGATGAAAGATGATGTGGCCGGATTGCTCGCCTCCCAATACAGCACCCCGGCGCAGCATCTCTTCCAGAACGTACTTGTCGCCCACCGGCGTTCGAATCATGCCGATCCCGTGCGCGCACAGCGCTCTTTCCAGGCCCAGATTCGACATCACGGTCGCCACCACCATCGGTGGATGCCCGTCGTCCACACTAAGCTGCCCTTGTTCCTTGAGGTATCGGCCCGTGAGGAACAACACCGCGTCGCCATCAATGATCTTTCCGGAACGTGCCACGAATAGCGCGCGATCGGCATCGCCATCAAACGCTACACCCACGTCCGCTTTTTGCTCCAGCACCGCCGCCCGCAAAACCTCCAGGTGCAGCGAGCCGCAGTTCAGGTTGATGTTGCGGCCATCGGGCGAGCAATGGATGCAATGCACGCGCGCGCCCAGGCGTTCGAAAAGCTCGGGTGCAAGCAAGGAAGCCGAACCGTTCGCGCAGTCGGCCACAATCCTCAACCCGTTTAGACCGCCCGTTAGCGTCGCGGCCAAATGGTCGACGTAGGTCCGGTCTAAGCCGGCGTTTACCACTAAGCGCTCCGGCGCCGAGTACGACCCTCGATCGAGGAGCGAAAAGATTTCCTTCTCGAGGTCTTCTTCCTGCTCGTCGGTCAGTTTATAGCCCGCATGACCGATCAGCTTGATGCCGTTGTCCTGATACGGATTGTGCGACGCCGAAATCATCACTCCGGCGGCGAAGGGTCCGTGCTTCGCGAGGTAGGCGACCCCGGGCGTCGTGGTAACGCCGGCGAATTCCACCTTCACGTGATGCCGCGCCAAACCGGCCGCTACTTCGGCAGCCAGCCAAGGGCCGGATTCACGGGTGTCCATGCCAATCACTACCTGGTGATCTTGCTTGGACTCGATCACCCAGCGGCCCAGCGCCCCACCCACCGCCTGCGCGGTCTTCGGATCAAGCGGCGGCTGGCCAGCCACTCCGCGAATTCCGTCGGTTCCAAACAGTGCCCGCGCCACTAGCGGGCGCCTCCGTTGCTGATCTTTTCCAGCTTCACTCGCACTGTAATATCGGCCGGTACTTCCACCAACCTTACCTGCGTATCGCCAATGTTCAGATGCGTGTGAAAAACTTTTTCCGCGGTGACACCGCTCAAGTCGATGGGATCGGTTCTCACCTGGCTGATTACTCCTACCCGATCCTGGGAGCCGCGAACTCGGACCCTGGCCGGAGTGAACTGCTGGCTTGCGATACGGTACCCCGCGGGCTTGTTCACGTAGAGAGGTTGAACGGGTTCTTCCATGACGACAAGCTGGTCAAAATGCAGCGTGAGTTGCGACGGAACGGCGCGATAGAAGACCACTCCGCTAGGCAGGTTAAGATTGCGGCCGCGGATGCTGTAGGTGCGCTCGCCGGCCTGCGCGTCGGACAGGTCCAGCACCACAGCTACCGTCGAAAGATTGTCGCGCGTGAGACTGCCGGACGGCCCGCGGACCTCCAAACGCACACGATCGGGCAGAGTGCCGTCGATGTCCAGGTCGTCCCGCATGTTCTTGAAGTCCACCGGAACCGAGAGCGACGTAGCGACCTCCGGCTCGCGCGCCACGGCCACCCACAACGCAATGGCGATGACCAGCGAGAGCAGCTTCCAACCGAGGTTGCGCGTAAACAACTGGATCATGGACGGTCCAAGGTGGACTGATGCACCGCCCCCGCATTACGAGTCTGTGAAGCGGAAGCCGAGCTTCGCTTTTCGTCGCGTTCCAGCCGCTCGGAAAGCAAATGCTCCACACGCTCCAAGGGAACATCAATCTCGATTTCTCCGAACACCGCCACCGATACTTTGCCCGTTTCTTCCGACGCCACAATCGCGATGCAGTCCGATTCCTCGCTGATTCCGAGCGCCGCCCGGTGGCGCGTGCCGAGTTCGGTGACCAATAAAGGATTCGTGGTCAAAGGCAGGAAGCAGGCAGCGGCGGAAATCCGGTCGCCTTGGATAATTACCGCGCCATCGTGTAGCGTGCCGCCAGGATGAAATATGGAACAGAGCAGATCGCGGGAGACCAGTGCATCCAGACTCACGCCGCTTTCTATAAAGGTCCGCAAGCCGATTTTGCGCTCGATGACAATCAAAGCGCCCACTTTGATCTGCGACAAGCGGCCCACCGCCAGCACCACTTCCTGGCTCAGCTCGCGACGTTCTAGCTGGCTGATCCCGAGAAACGGCCTGCGGCCCAGCCGCGCCAGCGCCCTGCGCAGCTCCGATTGGAACATCACGATCAGCGCGATGGCCGTGTACGGCGCAAGAGTCGCTAGAATCGTGTGAAGCAGCTCCAGCTTCATCCCTACGGCTGCGGCATAAATCAGTCCGAGCACGCACAACCCGAGCAGCACGTGTACCGCGCGCCGTCCGCGAATAATCAATAGAAACTGATAAATGAGAATCGCGACAATGACTATGTCAATCGCCGCAGTGATGGTCAGTGGCGGTAAATCCGAGAACGTAGATGGCAGGTAACGCCCCATGCATCGGCCTTAATTGTACCAAGCCCGTCAAGAAAATAGAGCGCATTTCTAGATCGGTGTCCCGAGTAAACAACTCCGGCGGACCGGTCGCAATCCTTCCCGAATTATCGAGATCCGCGGGATCGCAACTGGGCGTTCGAATCTCTGTTTGCCTATCGAATGGGGCCGTCTGCTCGATCGCGCGGATTAAGGCTTCTTCGCTGCAGCCCGCGCTGCCACCGTGTGCGCGGTGAGCGTAGTTCCCTTCTCCATGGCGTGGATCAGCACGTGGTCGCCGACACTGAGATCGCTCTTCTGCATCGGCTTTCCGGCGCGTGCATAGGTGGTCTCAGAGTCCAGCATCACCTCCACCAGTTTGCCAGCGGCAGTGGTGACGGTCACCGATTGGTCGGAAACTTTGGCTACGATGCCTTGGACGTGCTCCATGCCATCGTGCGCAAAAGCCAGTAGCGACAGTAGCGCCGGCGCCAGTGCGAGCAGCAGCACGCGGCGTGTGGTGTGAATATTCGGTTGGCTCATTTGGCTCTCTCCATTCCTCGAATCTATTATTTCTCATTCGGCCGCAGCCGGAATCGGACAAAGACATTGCCACCGACAGGCCGCTCTCCATAGTACGGCTGGATCGCATCGGGCAGCGAGTAGGCGGTGAAGTTTGCGCCGACGCCGGTCTCAACATGACGAAACAGATCGACATCGCGCGTGTAGCCGATGGTATAAGCGCCAATCCGAAAGGTGCTCCCGTACAAAATGTCCAAGTTCTGTTCGATTTCCGGTTGGCCGTCGAACAACTCGTCTTTGTCCACCAGCTCAACGCGGCCCGTCAGAAAGTTCTTGCGACGGATCGGCAGAACCGATTCCAGCAGATACGAATTCAGGTTGCGACCGGTCGCCGTGTCGTGATTGCGTCCCCAAATCAAACTCGAGGCCCAGCTTCCGCCGGCCATGGGCTTGGTGTACTCGATCGACGCCGTGGTGCGCTCTTGATCGCCCGGCTGAAGCGCTTCCGGATGCGCGAGCCTTCCCACCGATACTTGCGCCGCCCAATTCCTGGCAGGGAAGAACCACAATCGCGAAGACCAGGAATCGATCACGCCCTGTTGAACGATCCAACGATTCTCACCGGGCTCCGCGCCATGGAAGCCGCTGGCTTCGAGCTTGAGCTTCTTGTACGCCAGACCGACGGTCACAACATCGTCTGAGATATGCGTGGAATCCTGCCAGTGATGCGATATAGGCGCTTGCGGCAACTCTGCCGCGGATGCACGATGCGGATAAGCCACTGGACCGAGCGCCGGATCGCCCACCGGAGCGAAATAGACCTCGAGTCTCGCCTTCGTACCAAGCTCCCGAATGTAGCGGAAGCCGAGCCCCATGATGAAATT
>JBEKRO010000111.1:0-18843 GCA_049518655.1 Bryobacteraceae bacterium
CATCTTGTTTTCTTCGTGCAGAATCCAGCCGTGGGCGAAAACCTGCTTGGGCAGCGGAAGATCGGCCGCCATCAGGAACGCCGGCCAAAAGACGGCATGGAAGCGCAGAATATCTTTGCCAATCAGATGCAGATCGGCCGGCCAGAGGTCGTCGTCCTTCACCGCGCTCATATAGGAGATCAGCGCATCGAACCAGACGTAGAAGACGTGATGACCTTCCACGGGCGCGCGAATGCCCCATTGGATATTGGTTCGCGTGATCGAAAGATCGTTCAAGCCTTGCTGGACGAATGCGACCATTTCGTTGCGCCGGTGATCGGGCTTCACGAAGTTGGGGTTCTTTTCGTACAGCTCAAGCAACGGCCTCTGAAATGCGGAGAGCTTGAAGAAGTAGTTCTCTTCCGTTACCGTTTCCGTGGGGTTGCCGCACGTCGGGCAAGGTTCGCCCGGCGTCACATCGTTGACGTAGGTCTCATCGCTGACGCAATACGCTCCCGTGTACGAACCCTTGTAGATGTAGCCCTTCTTTTCGCACCGCTCGAACAGCCAGCGCACGGTTTCGTGATGCTTGGGGTCCGAGGTGCGAATGAAATGGTCGTAGTCAATGCCGAGCTTGGCCCACTGGCTGATGAACTCAGCCGCCATCTTGGTGGTGTAGGCCAGCGGATTCACGCCCGCGGCTTGCGCGGCGCGTTCCACCTTGAGGCTGTGTTCGTCGGAACCGGTGGTCAGGACGACAGGATCGTAGCCTTCCATTTTTTTGAAGCGTTTGATCAGGTCCGCGACAAACGTGGAATAAGCCGTGCCCAGATGCGGCGCGGCGTTGACGTAATAGATGGGAGTGGTCAGATAGTATTTCATCGAGAGTTTTCAGGTACGCAGGCTTTTTAAGTAAGCAAAGTTCGCCTCGGCCAGGATTTGCTTGAGGGGTAAGCCGGATTCGCGCGCCAGCTTGCGGCAATCCTCATATTCGGGCGCGAACGATCCGTTGTCGGCGATTTTCATTCGCACCGTGCCGTGCGGTGTCGCGATCTCCATGGAATGCCGGGCCTTCACACGGCGCTCGGCCGAATAAATCCGCAGCCCAAGCGTGGATGTTTCTTCAAAGATCAGGCGCGCCAGCGCTTCGCGATCCTCGGGCCGCGCGATGACGCTCAAAAGCGTTCCGGGCCGGCTCTTCTTCATCTGAACGGACGTGAGTGTTACGTCGAGCGCGCCGGCTTCAAGCAATCGGTCCATGGCGTAGCCGAGAACTTGAGGGCTGGAATCGTCGATGTTGGCTTCGAGCACCGTCACGGTTGTGGATTCTTGCGCGCCGGTAGTCTCGCCAATCAAGACTCGAAGCACGTTGGCATGTTCGGGGAAATCATAATCGCCCGCGCCGTATCCACTCGCAATCACGCGCATGGGAGGCAGAGCGCCGAATTCAATGGCCAGGGTGGTCGCGATTGCTGCGCCCGTGGGAGTGGTGAGCTCCAGGCTGGGGCCCCGAGCATAGATCGGCTTTCCTGCCAGCAGTTCGGAAGTGGCGGGGGCGGGGACCGGGAGGATGCCGTGCTCGGTCTTTACAGTCCCGCTGCCGACATTCACCGGCGAGCTGTACACAGCGCCGATGTCGAGAAGATCGAAGGCAACGCAGGCGCCGACGATGTCGCAGATGGAATCCACCGCGCCCACTTCGTGGAAGTGGACCTTTTCGATGGAAACATCGTGGACCTTGGCTTCGGCCTCGCCCAAGCGCTGAAACACGGCCGAGGCGTTTTGTTTGGCGCGATCCGCGATGCCCGAGTTCGCGATGATTTCGAGGATGTGTTTCAGATGGCGATGAGTCTTGCCGTCGCCGCCAAGCACGCGAAATTTCGAGGCTGCAATGCCCCTCCGCTTGGTTTTCGCCACTTCGAACTTTGCGCCGGTACCGAGCCCTTCAAGCGCCTGCACAAGCGTCTTGCTGTCGGCGCCCGCGTCGATGAGTGCACCCACTGTCATGTCTCCGCTGATGCCGGAGAACGCATCTAAGTAACAGATCTTCATGCCATCAATTGAGGTAACAGCTCGCCCGAGGGCCCTTGCAGGAATTCGTCGATTGAATCCGAGAGCCCGGTCTCAGCGATGTTGATTTCGACCACTCGTGCGCCGGAGGATTTCGCCATCGTCGCTAAACCAGCCGCGGGATATACCATCGCAGATGTTCCGATGAGGAGAAACAGGCCGGCCTGGCGCGCGGCAGCCTCGGCCTGTTGCCAAATTTGCACTGGCAGCGGCTCGCCGAACCAGACTACGCCCGGCCGCAGCATGCCGCCACATTCACAGCGCGGCGGGATTTCGGGAAGCGGCGTTCGCCGGTCTTCGCGCTCGCGCTGGCAGTCAAGGCAGCGCAGCATCCAGATGCTTCCATGCAAGCGAAGAACATTGCGGCTACCGGCCAATTCATGCAACCCGTCTACGTTTTGTGTGATAAGAGTAAATTTTCGCGAGCGCGTTTCGGCCGCCGCAAGCGCATAATGGCCGGGATTGGGCTGGGCCTTGGCGATCAGCGAGCGGCGCCAGTCATACCATTCCCAAACCAGCTTCGGGTCGCGCGCAAAGGCACCGGGGGTGGCCAGGTCTTCAGCACGATATTGTTTCCACAATCCATTGTTGCCGCGAAATGTTGGCACACCACTCTCGGCCGATACTCCCGCGCCCGTAAGGACGGCGATGGAAGTGGCGTCGCGCAGCCATTCGCGAACGGAATTCATTGATTTCAGAGTAGCAGCCGCGCGACAAGATCCCCTGCCGGCATAGCACAGGCGCGAGCCACGCCTTGCCCAGCCCAAAGCGAAAGGTAATCCGCGAGACCTTGCTGCGCCGCCGCCGTGCGCATGGGACGAGTCAGCGAATTCTGGAGCGGATAGGGCAGGATCATGTCCTGGCGGTCATTGAGGCTTGCAATGAACGCATTCTTGAGACCGCGCGCAGGCCGCCCGGAGAAGGCTCGCGTGACAACGGTGGTATCTTGCTTCGCTGCCAGGATCGCGCGCTTGTGGATCCAGGACGCGCCTGACTCAGGGCAAACGAGAAACGCCGTCCCCAGTTGGGCCGCTGATGCGCCCGCGTTCAGTGCAGCCACGATGTCGCGGCCATCCATCAGGCCGCCGGTGGCGATGACGGGCAGCTTTACCGCGCTGGCCGCGGCGCGGACGAGATCCAGCGTGGGGACCATGGACGATTCAAACGAATCCAGAAATGTTCCGCGATGCGCGCCCGCTTCCGAGCCCTGCGCGACGATGGCATCTACGCCCGCATGTTCCAACTGGTGCGCTTCCTCCACTGTCGTCGCGGTACCGAGAATCGCGATGCCCCGCGATTTGAGGCGCGACATCGCGTCCCGATCGGGAATGCCAAAAGTGAAGCTGAAGATGGGCGGGCGCGCGTTGAGCACCGCTTCGAATTGCGCCGGGAACGGATCGGGCGCAGGCGAGGGCGCGACGGGCGGCGGCAAGCCAAGCTTTTCATGAACTTCGCCCAGGAGTTCCAGCATCGGCGTGGCGTCGAAGACGGGGTTTGCATTCCAGCCACCCGCGAACAGATTCACGTTGAATGGTTGCGAGGTAAGCGCGCGAATGCGACGGATGGTTTCGGTGATTTGATCGGGCGTCAGATACGCCGCGCCCAGCGATCCAAGGCCCCCCGCATTCGAAACCGCCGCGACTAACTCGGGCGTGGACGGTCCACCGCCCATGGGGCCCTGAATGATAGGATGCTCGATGCCAAGAAGTTTCAGGAGTTCGTTCTTGTTCACCACTCCTATTTTGGCGCTTTACAGTGGGCGTGATGAAAAGAATTCTGGGCCGCCGATGAACGCGGATGAACACGGATAGGACAAATTCAAGTTTCGGCCTTTTCATCAGCCCACTAGTGAATTTCGGGCTGCCACCACCGTCCGATAAGCTTCCTCGGGATCGTGATTGAGCGCCGTCAAGTGTCCCATCTTCCGGCCGGGACGCGGCTCCAGCTTTCCGTAGAGATGCAGCTTCACGCCGGGGAAGGCGCAAGCGGCGGGCCAATCCGGTTCGCCACTCGTCCATAAATCTCCCAGGAGATTCGCCATCGCGGCCGGCCGGTGCATTTCCGTCGACCCAAGCGGCAGCCCGCACACCGCGCGCAACTGCTGCTCGAACTGGCTGGTGACGCAGGCGTCGACGGTCAGGTGCCCGGAGTTGTGCGGGCGGGGCGCAAGCTCGTTGATTAAGAGCGATCCGTCGTGCGTAACAAAAAACTCGACGCACAGCACACCCACCACGTCCAGCGTTTCGAGAACGCAGCGCGCCAGATCCACCGCTTCTTGGGCTACATGCGGCGGCACCCGGGCCGGGGCGATCGATACGTCCAAGATGTGCCGGCTGTGCTGGTTCTCGATCGCTCCATAGTGTACGAACTGCCCATTCTCGCCGCGCGCGGCCACCACCGATATCTCGCGATCGAAATCGATGAAGGCTTCGAGTACGGCTTGCTGCTTGCCGATCGCGCTCCAGGCTTCGGCCGCCCGATCGGGCGCGTCCACACGGAATTGACCTTTGCCGTCGTAGCCGAAAGCCGCGGTCTTCAGCACTGCCGGGCACCCCAGATCCGCGATGGCGCGATGCAAGCCATCGAGTGAACGTACCTCGCGATAGGGCGTAGTGGGCAGGCCGGCTTTCGTGAGAAACGATTTTTCTCGGATGCGTTGCTGCGTGGTGTGCAGAACCGATCCGCCGGGGCGCACGGGCGCGCAACGCTCGGCGGCTTCGGCGGTGGGTGCCGGAACATTTTCAAACTCGAATGTTACGACGCTCACGTGGCGCGCGAAATCGGACACTGCGTCCAGGTCATCGTAGGAAGCCTGTATTTCCAAGTCCGCTACTTGGCCTGTCGGAGTGTCCTCATCGGGCGACAGCGTGTGGACGCGATAACCCATACGTCGCGCCGCAATAGCGAACATGCGGCCCAACTGCCCGCTTCCCAGCACCCCAATCGCAGCGCCAGGCAGTATTGGTCTTGTCACACCAACTCTTCCGAGCGGACTTTCGTGGCCTGTTCCTCGCGAAAGACGCGCAGCTTTTCGCGCAGCGCCGGATCGTGATTCGCCAGGATGGCCACTGCGAGCAGCGCCGCGTTCTGCGCCCCGGCTTTCCCGATCGCCAAGGTGCCCACTGGGATGCCACCAGGCATTTGAACGATGGACAGCAGCGAATCCATGCCCTTCAGCGCCTGGCTCTCCACCGGAACGCCGAGCACAGGTAGCAACGTGTTGGCTGCCACCATTCCCGGAAGATGCGCTGCGCCACCCGCTCCAGCGATGATCACTTGCAACCCGCGCGCCTGGGCGCCCGATGCGTACTCCACCATCCAGGCGGGCGTGCGATGCGCGGACACCACTTTCGCTTCATGCGGCACGCCGAAACGCGCCAACGTTTCACCGGCCGCGCGCATCGTCTCCCAGTCGGACTGGCTGCCCATGATGATGCCGACCAGTGGCTGCATCCAATTACTGCCCTTGCGAGAGTGTATAGCCGGCCGCGCCGTTGTAGGTGCGCAGCGTTTCGGTCTTTTCCCGATCGATTCGCGCACCAGCTTCTTGGATGATGTGGAGCGAGGCCTCCATGATCTCGGGGCCGATTCCGTCGCCATGGGCGACCGTGATAGGGACCTTGGTGGACATAATTGGGAACCCACCAAAATACCACGCGGGGCCGAGCCGCGCCCACCAGAGTTGGCTATCTGTTATTTCCGGTGCGTCAGCAGGTTCCGCAACTCGCTGGCGAGTTCCGTGGGAGGCTTATTCGACAAGGCGGTTTCTACTTGCACCCGGGCAGCCGCGCGATCACCGTTTTCGATCAACGCCACCGCGTAGTGGTAGCGAAAGATATTGTCTTCGGGGTATTTGTTGATGAGCGATTGCAGAATCGGTAGCGCCTCCGCGGTGTTGTGCCGCTTGATCTGCACCCACGCCAGAGTATCCCGCAGCTGTGGCATATCAGGCGCTTTGCGCAGCGCTGTAGTCACCATGTCCAAAGCTTGCTTCGTGTCTCCGCCGTTGTCCGCCAGCAGGAATGCCAGATTGTTGAGGATGGCTGGATCGTCCGGCGTTTTTGCAAGAGCCTTCTGGTAGTTCGCGATCGCATCCTGCTTCTTACCCATGCGGTCTTCGAGGTTGCCGACCATGGCGTCGAGACCCTTGCGATTCGGCGCCAGCTGGCGAGCGCGCTCGAAGGCCTGCAAAGCTTCTGGCAGATTGCCGTCTTTCTGCTGCAATGTGGCGAGCCGGATTTGCACATCAGCCGAGGTCGGATGCTGCGCGGCCATCTTCTGCAATTCCGATAGCGCTTCGTCGTTCTTGCCGTCCGCCTCCGCGGTAGCTACCAGGAGCGCGGCTTTTCCCGTGGATTCCGGAGAGCGCTGCGCTTCTTCCCGCATCAGCGCCAAGGCCCGGTCCGGCTGGTGCTCGGCCTCATAAGTGTTCACCAGCCCGGCCAGCGGTTCCAGGTCGGGCGATCCTTCTTTGTAGAGCTTGCGGAACAGCGCTTCCGCCTCGGCATAGCGGCCCTGCCCCAATGCGATGACCCCCAGTTGTATCTCCACCTGCGGAGCGTCCTTGGTATCGCGGGCCAGTTGCTCGGCTTCGGTCTTAGCGGCGGCGTAGGCATGCGTTCCCGTCAAACCGATCACGCGAAACAGCCGCGCGTTTGGATCGTCGCGACGGATGGCTACGGCTGCATCGGCGTGCTCCAGAACGGCGGTATAGTTTTTTCGTAGCAGCTCCAGGCGCGCTAGAGACAATTGCGTGGCCTCGGACCTCGGATCTTCCCGAGCAGCGAGTTGAAGATCTTCGTAGGCTTGATCCAGATTGCCTTTCAATAAGGACGCTTGTCCGGCCAGAAGTTGAACTCTTGGGTTGGCGGGAACCTCCTTGGCGAGCTGGTTTGCCAAATTAGCGGCGGCATTCAGATTTTGCGTCCCGCCCATGCGTTCCAGCACTTGTACTTTGAGTACGCGCGCGAACTCATTCTTGGGATCTTTGGCCAATAGGGCGTCGGCGGCCTTGATGGCTTCCGGTTGCCGTCCCAGCGTGGCCAGCGTGCTTGCGATGCGCTCCTGATAAACCTGCTGGCGGGGATGATCTCTGGCTTCGCCGCGCTGATAGTCGGCAAGCGCCTTTTCCGGATTGCGAATCAGGACATGAAAATCGCCGACCAGTAAATCCGCTTGCGGAAACTGCGCCCGCCGGTCGAGCAGGGAGTTCAGCGTCTTCTCGCCATCGTCCGGCTGCTTTCGGCCATAGTAGAACGCCGCCAGACGGAGAACGGGATTGGATGCCTTGGGATTATTAGCGGCCCACGTTTTCAAAAGCGCTTCCGCCTTTTCCCAGTTCTGTTGCGACGCGTACATGGCGAACAACACTTCGTAGATGGGGTCGAATTGCCGATGCCGCTGCATAGTTTGCAGCGCCGTTTTCTCAGCTTCTTCCGGCTGATTGGCGCGCAGCAACGCCTGCGCCAGCCCGCTTCCTACCTCCGCATTATTAGGGGCGATCCGCGTAGCCTCCCGCAAAGTTTGCACCGCACTATCGGGCTGATTGTCGATCAGAGCCAGGGCGCCCTTGAGGCGCAGCCCCTCCGCGCGATCGCCGCCCGGCGCCAGCAGCGCCGCAACCAGGTCTTGTGTCTGTTTGTAGAGGGCAGGGGGATGCCGGGGATCGCGTACATAACTCGCTAACGCCAGATTCGCCAGTTGTACTTTGGCACGAATATTCTTAGGACTGAGCGATACTGCGTGATTGAAGGCCTGATAGGCCTCGCCTACCTGATTCTGCTTTAACAGCGCCACTCCGAGACGGTAGTAAGCCTCTCCTGATCCCGGGTTTTTCTTAAGAGCATTCCGGTAGTTGAGGACGGCATCGCCGTACTGTCCAGCGGAATAGAGCTGATTGCCGCGATTGAGATATTGCGTAGCGCTCTTGCCGCAACCTGCCAGGCAAAGGATGGCCAGGGTGCACAAAATAGCAGCAAAAGTCGCCACGGACGTGCTCGTCCGCGCGTCGGTGCGATCAGCAGGAAATGGGGTAGACTTCAAATTCTTACGGTAACATGGCCTGCAGTTCATAGACTCACAGATATAATCGGCGGAATCGCCCTTTCGCGTTATCAGCGTGTAACATTTGCACCCCGTTTTTGGACTGCAAGTAGGATGTTCAGGCAGGCGTGAACGTTTCTGGCGCTTCCGCTCCAGCTTTATCGAGGAACTAACCGATCTGAATTCATCAGTTTATAGCGTGCGCTCCCCCTTGGTCCCCGCGCAGTTAGAGTTGGAACACGAACTGCCTATCTGCTTACAAGGGAAAGGAAGTCCTATGTTGATCTTGTTAATCCTATTGATCGTCCTGCTGATCGGCGCCACGCCGGCTTGGCCCTATAGCCGCGGGTGGGGATACTATCCCACCGGAGTGTTGGGCACCATTCTTGTAATCTTTCTGGTGCTTCTTCTTTTGGGGCAAGTGAGCTTGTGATTCTAGAAAAGAGGAAGAACTTTATGAAATATGCCGCCAGCCTGGCATTGTTGTCGCTCGCGCCGCTTTCCCTGGCATCGCTGATGTATGGAGCGGTGCAGGAGAATGGGGCTCAGAAGCGCGTCGCCGCCTCGGGGGAAGTCTTGAGCGAGATTCTGCACGCCAAGGACAGAGGCATTCCCGAAGACCTTTTGGGGAAAGCTCAGTGTGTTGGCATCGTGCCGAGCTTGAAACGCGCCGGATTCATTGTGGGCGCGAAGTACGGGAAAGGCGTCGTGGTATGCCGCACGGATCGCGGCTGGAGCGCGCCAGCTACGATTCGGATTGAAGGTGGTAGCTTTGGCTTCCAGATCGGCGCCGGCGAGACGGACTTGGTTTTCATCGTAATGAACCACCACGGCGTAGAGGATCTGATGAAAGACAAGTTCACACTCGGAGGAGATGCCAGCGCGATGGCAGGGCCGGTTGGGCGTTCGGGTGAGGCTCAAACGGATGCGTTGATGCGCGCTGAGATACTTTCGTACTCCCGGGCGCACGGCATTTTTGCCGGAGTATCCTTGGAAGGCTCCACATTGCGTCCCGATAACGATGACAACCGCGAGCTCTACGGACGGGAAGTGAGGCAGCGGGAGATTCTATCGGGTCAGGTGAGACGGCCTGCGGTGGCCCGCCCAATCTACTTCGAACTGAACCGTTACTCGCGTGTGAAGAGGCCTTCCTGACAGGTGTGCAATCTGGCCAGCAGATTCAGCAGCAACACGCTCATAGATAGTTTCTCCAGCTCGGCTCCCGGAGTGCGGTCCGGCTCTGGGAGCCCTCTCCTTCATTAAATGCCCTATCAGCCGCTAGAAGACTACGGCGTGGTGGGGAATTTGCGCACTACAGCCTTGATCGGTAAGAACGGGTCCGTCGATTGGTTTTGTTTTCCGCACTTTGATTCGCCCAGCGTTTTCGGCGCTATCCTCGACGAACGCAAAGGTGGATATTTCCACATCGCACCTACCATCGACGAGATCGCGCGCAAACAGGTCTATTGGCCCGACACGAATGTGCTGGTCACCCGTTTCCTTTCGAGCGATGGTGTAGGCGAAATCATCGACTACATGCCGGTTGGCGAATCCAAAGATGAGCCGCCCTATCGCGGCCTGATCCGCAGAGTAAAGGTGAGTCGCGGCTGCATGCGATTCCGGCTGGAATGCATCCCTGCGTTTAACTATGGCCGCGACAGTCATACCGCGGAGATCATCTCCGAAGGAGCTCGCTTTCGCTCGCCGAATCTCTCCTTGGGGCTAGCCTCTTCCGTCCCGCTCCAAAGCTTCTCCCAAATGGGATGCCGAATAACGGCGTGGCCGGCGAGTTTACTTTAGAGGAAGGGCAGACGCAAAGCTTTGAATTGCATAGCCTGAGACCCGGCGTTCGAGATCAAATTGGCTTGCCGGAAGAAGTGAGCGACCAGCTTTTTCACGACACGATCCATTATTGGCGGCAGTGGATTGCCAAGTGCACCTACCGCGGCCGCTGGCGCGAGATGGTGCATCGCTCAGCCCTGTTATTGAAACTGCTGACCTTCGAGCCTACGGGAGCTATTGTCGCCGCGCCCACCTGCAGCCTGCCGGAAAGCTTGGGCGGCTCGCGTAACTGGGATTATCGTTACTCCTGGATTCGCGATGCGGCTTTCACTGTTTACAGTCTCATGCGGATCGGCTTCACTGAGGAAGCCGGAGAGTTTGTATCGTTCCTGGATGCGCGCTGTCACGAAATGGATCCGGACGGATCGCTCCAGACTGTCTATGGAATCGATGGCCGGCATGTTCTGACGGAAGAGACGCTCGATCATTGGGAGGGGTACAAAGGATCGGGGCCGGTCCGCATCGGCAATGACGCCTATCAGCAACTCCAACTCGACATTTATGGCGAGTTGATGGATTCGCTCTATCTGTACAACAAGTACGGAACACCGATTTCGTACGACCTTTGGCGTTATCTCCGGCGCTTGACCGATTGGGTTTGCAAGCATTGGAAAGACAAAGACGACGCCATCTGGGAAGTACGCGGCGGACCGCGCGAGTTCGTCTACTCCAAGATGATGAGCTGGGTGGCCGTCGATCGAGCGTTGCGCCTGGCGAGCAAACGCTCTTTCCCCGCGGACTGGAGCGGCTGGACGTCCGTTCGCGACGAAATGTACGAAACGATTATGCAGCGGGGATGGAACCAGCAGCGCGGAGCTTTTGTGCAGCAGCTGGATGGCGACGCGCTGGACGCGTCCAGTCTACTTATGCCGCTGGTGTTCTTCGTGTCGCCCACCGATCCGCGCATGCTTCGAACTATCGACGCCATCAATCAGCCGCCGAAGGCTGGCGGGTTGGTCTCCGATGGGCTGGTGTTTCGCTACGATGTCGAAAAAACGCCGGACGGATTGAAGGGCACCGAAGGCACGTTCAATCTCTGCACGTTTTGGCTGGTCGAAGCGCTGACCCGCGCCAGCGCTTCCGATCCTAAACGGTTGCGCCATGCCCGTCTTCTGTTCGAGCAGATGCTGGGATACGCCAATCATCTGGGCTTGTATGGAGAGCAGATCGGACATCAGGGCCAGGCGCTGGGAAATTTCCCGCAAGCGCTCACGCATCTGGCGTTGATCAGCGCGGCGTTCAATTTGGACCGCTATCTGGATGGGCACGAAAAAACGCCGCCCGTTCGATAACCTGGCGCTGCTGTAACACCATTGTTAACGGCGAAGTAGCGAAGACTCTGCGTCGCAAACAAAAGTGAACAGCATCCGGCGCGATTCGGTCTAACAGCCAGGAGTCAAAACTCCCAATCCTACGTAAGGAGTGTCAGCAATGAAAATCGAAACCATGGAAGACCTGTTCTTAGAACAAATCGAAGATCTCTACGATGCCGAACGCCGCTTGGTGAAGGCACTGCCCAAGATGGCCGAAGCTAGCACGTCAACCTCTCTTCGCCAAGCATTTGAATCGCACTTGCTTGAAACCGAAGGCCACGTGAGCCGATTGGAGAGTGTCTTCAGGACACTTGGCAAGAATCCCAACAGCCACACCTGCGACGCGATGAAGGGGCTTATCAGTGAAGGTGAGGACGTGGTTAGCGATATAGACGAATCGCCCTTGCGGGATGCAGGCTTGATTGCCGCCGCCAACCGCGTGGAGCATTACGAAATCGCGGCCTATGGATCGGCTCGCACGTTTGCCCAGACACTCGGCCTGATGGAAGCCGCGACACTTCTGGAACAGACACTGCAAGAAGAGAAAAAAGCCGACCAGAAGCTCACCCAATTGGCCGAGAGCATGATCAACGAAGAAGCGCTACGGAGCCCCATCGCGCAACGCTAAGGATCGCGGGGCTTCCCTTCTGCCACGCAAGCACAGGAGAGCCCCTTTCTCGCTTCGAACGTTTAGACTTATCACTTGAGCTCTACAAGTTGGGTGACCCGAAACCGCCGCTTGATCCTTCTGGTAGGGGTGTCGATTATCTTGGTTTGGTATGGAGTTCTGCTGGTATCGTATGCGCTAGCACCGGCCTGGAGGACTGCGGTTCGAGAACGCGCGGTGGAGGCGCTACGGGCCGAATTCGCTAGCAATGTCCGATATCAAAGCTTCGAGGTTTCCCTGTGGCCTCGCGTCCATGTGACTGCCCGAGGCGTTGTTATCGGAAACGACCCATCCCGCCCGTTGATCCAGGCTACGAGCGCGGATGCGCAGTGCCATTTGATCCCTTGGCACATCCAGCGACTCATACTGAGCGGCTTGTCTCTGCGGATTCCTACCGTGCCAAGCACCGGGATCGGCGCGCCGATGCGGACCGTGACCGTCGACGAGATTGTGGCGGAGCGCGCGCAGGTCGACATTTTTCCTTCCGAGGGCCAAGCAACGCCGCTCCATTTTGAACTCACTGAGCTTCGCGTGAACAATTTCAATCCGGGCAGCGCCGCTGATTTCAGCGCATTGATAACAAGCTCCGACCTTCGCGCCGAGATCCAGGTGAGTGGCCGCTTGGGAGCGTGGAATTCCCCGTCTCCAAGCCTTACGCCGTTGCAAGGAACATACAAGATGCAGCGTTGCGATCTCAGCACGGTGCCTGGCTTGAAGGGTATTCTTTCCGCCCAAGGCCGATTGGGGGGAGTTCTGCAACGGATCGAAATCGCAGGCACTGCCGACGCTGCCCAATTCAGTCTTAGCTCGAGCGGCCGTCCTGAGCCCTTGCACGCGAGTTTTGAAGCCGCGGTGGATGCATCGAATGACACGGGGTCTATCCAGAATCTGAAAGGCACGTTGGGGACCTCTTCGTTTACCGGTAACGGGTTCGCTCTGAATGTTCAGGACGATCGCATCCGAGACATCGCGGTGGACCTCTCCGTTGACAATGGCCGGCTGGAAGATATTCTCCCATTGGCCGTGAAATCCGCGACATCGCCTATGGGTGGCGCCTTACGAGTACGAGCAAACCTGGAGATTCCACCTGGTAAGCAGGACATTCTCAACCGCCTCAGCCTGAACGGCGACTTTACCGCCACCAATGCCCGGTTCTCATCGGTGGACCTGCGGGAGCGCCTGCGGAATGTGAGCCGAAAACCGGAGGAGCATCTCAACGACCAGCCTTCCGGCAGCCCCCTCACGGGCATACAAGGCCATCTGCTACTCAACAACGGCGTCGCCGAATTCTCAGATCTGGTGTTCGATCTGGAAGGGGTTTCCGCGCACTTGAACGGATCGTACCAACTGGCGAGCGAGCGCTTGGATCTCCACGGGCAACTTTGGATGGCCGCTACACTATCGCAAACGGCCACCGGCGCGACGGCGTCCTTCCCAAAAACCGTGGAGTCGTTTTTTCGGAGCAAACACGGTGGCTCCGTGGTGCCAATCAAGGTCACCGGCACGCGAGCCGATCCCGAGTTTGCAATTGACGTCTCGAAGTAACGG
This sequence comes from Bryobacteraceae bacterium, assembly GCA_049518655.1. GTDB lineage: Bacteria > Acidobacteriota > Terriglobia > Bryobacterales > Bryobacteraceae > Palsa-89. Next base: position 13,462 of record JBEKRO010000111.1, read on the forward strand.
TCAAAACCAATGCCAGCTGCTTGCAGGGTGCTATTCTCGCACTAGGTGCGATGACTCTCCGAAAGGCGCTGTGTTTGGGCGCAGGAATCTCGTTTGCGGTGACGCTGTATGGCTTTCAGCGTCCGTGGCGTCTCTATCGGAGCATGGAACCGTACGACAACGTGGAAATGCCGGCAGACTGGCAGGATAAGACGGAGTGGATTTTCGCTCGTTTGATGTACCCCCAGCATCCCCACGCTCGCTTCGGACGTTACTACGGCTATGGCGCGGGATCAACGTGGCTGGAAGGCGGAACCAGTTGGACCCAGGATTATCCGCGGGCCGATCGGCATTTCGCCATGGCGCTTCGCCGGCTAACACGCATATCGGTGCGCTCAATCGAGCAGCCCGTGAATCTCGACGATGGCGACGACGTGTACAACTGGCCCTGGCTCTGCGCGGGCGAAATGGGGGACTGGAAGCTGACCGATGGCCAGATCCAAAGGCTGCGCGAGTACCTGCTGCGCGGCGGCTTTCTCATGCTGGACGACTTTTGGGGTACCGAAGAATGGGAACGATTCTACGAAACCATGCGGCTGGTTTTTCCGGACCGGCCCATCGTCGAAATTCCCGATGCCGATTCGATCTTCCACACGGTTTACGATCTGGACGACCGCTATCAAGTGCCGGGCGAATGGGCCATCCGGCGAGGAACCACTTATCGGAATGACGGCGCCACGCCGCACTGGCGCGGTATCCTGGACGACAAGGGCCGCGTCATGGTGGCCATGTCATTCAATTCCGATATCGGGGATTCCTGGGAATGGGCCGATGATCCCGAATATCCCGAAAAGTACTCGGCGCTGGGAATCCGGATCGGCGTGAACTATGTCGTTTACTCGCTGACTCACTAACGGTTCGCAGACTCACAAGTGGTTCAGTTACCGGCTGCCTTTGGTCGCTGCTCTGCGTCCGCCTCTTCGCCCAGCCATTCCGGATGGTGCGCGGTGCTATCGTACTTTGACGTTATCTTGAACGGCTCGCACCTTCCCGCCTCCGCGAACGGCTTGGTTCTCGCGAGTAACTGAGTCACCTGTTCGTTGCTGAGCGGCCGGAACGTCTCGGCAGCCTGAAACGCCTGGTCCAGCCGCTCCATGGTTTCGCAACCTGTGATGACCACGGAAGTGGGAAGCGTAAGCGCGTAGTGCAGGCACTCGATGGCTGTAATGGTGGCGCATTCCAACACATGACCGTCCGCCAGTGGTTTCATTCCAAGCACCCCCATGCCTAACTCCACCAGCTTGGGTAAAACTTGGCGTCCGAAGCTGCGGAAGTGCGCATCCATCACATTGAGCGGCATCTGGCAGGTATCGAAGCGAAACTTGTGCTCGGCCGCCACCTCCAGCATCCGCAGATGGACCATAGGATCCTTATGCCCAGTGAATCCGATGAAGCGGGTCTTGCCGGCTTTCTTGGCTTCCAGCAAAGCCTCCAGCGGTCCGTCCGGCGCAAAGAAACGGTCGGGATCCTCCAACCGGATATTTTCGTGGAACTGGATCAGGTCCACATGATCGGTCTGGAGGCGCTGGAGCGATTCGTCGATCTGGCACGCGGCCGCCTTCTTGGTGCGCCCGTCGAACTTAGTCATCAAGAAGACTTGATCGCGATACCCATCGCGCAACGCAGCGCCCATGCGACGCTCGCTTTCGCCTAAGTGATAGTCCCAGCAGTTGTCGAGAAAACTAATGCCGCGGTCGATAGCGCTGCGGACAATGCGGCTGGCTTCGGAGGCATCCTGGGCCCACCCCAGGTGAAATCCGCCCAGACCGATCGCGGAGACTCGTTCGCCCGTTCTGCCCAGCTTGCGATAAATCATAGGGATCCCGGTACCGCTTGCTTACGCGCGCAGGCGCAACTCGCTTGTTAGACCAATTGCGGCGGATTCAGTTACGTCGCTTACTTTTGTTCGGAACGCGGCAAAGTACTAGCGCAAATTGAACTTCTTCATTTTGTAACGCAGCGTGTCACGGGTTATACCCAGCAATACTGCCGCGCGAGTTTGATTGCCGTCGGCCTTTTGCAGAGCCTTCATCACCAGGTTTTTCTCGGCCTGCGCCAGGCTGGCCTGAAAGGGCGCTTCGGGTTCCTCTGCCTGTGGTGAGTTCGGACGGTTCAGACCGCCATGGTTGGAAGCCAGGTGCAGGCTGGATCCCTGAATACGCTCGGATTCCTCCAGCACCATGGCGCGTTCCACGACATTGCGCAGCTCGCGGACGTTGCCCGGCCAGGCGTGCGACATCAGCGCGGCTGCCGCAGTGTGCGAGATTCCCTGAATGTCGCGCTTAAACTTTTCGTTGTACAGGTTAATAAAATGCTCGGTGAGCGGCAGGATGTCTTCCCTGCGTTCCCGCAAGGGCGGTAGCGACACTTGAATGACGTTGAGCCGATAGTACAAGTCCAGCCGGAACCTGCCTTCCTCGATTGCCTCTGTCAGCTTCCGATTGGTGGCCGCCACCACGCGCACGTCCACCTGAATGTCTCGAACCCCTCCCAGCCGCCGGAAGTTCTGTTCTTCCAGAACGCGCAACAATTTGGCTTGCACGGTCAGCGGCATCTCGCCAATCTCGTCCAGGAAAATGGTTCCGGTGGAAGCGATCTCGAGAATGCCCGCCTTGGACGCCCGGGCGTCGGTGAACGCCCCCTTCTCGTAGCCGAAGAGTTCGCTTTCGAGCAACGTTTCGGGAATGGCGGCGCAGTTGAGCGCCACGAACGGACCTTCATGCCGTCGGCCGTAGAAGTGCAAGAATTGGGCCAAAACGTCTTTGCCCGTTCCGCTTTCGCCTTCCAGCAGGATGGTGGACACCTCGCTCTGGGCCACGCGGCGTGCAAACGTGAGCACTTGTTTCATGGCTGGCGAGGCGGCGATAATCTTGAAGCTGCCGAGGTCAACTCTGTCGTTTCTGAGTGCTCCTCCGGAAGCCACCGGGCCGTTTGGAACTCCATGCTCGCCCCGGCCGAAGATTAGAACTGCACCATCCACTGCGCCTTTGTGATCGCGAATGGGGGCGAAACTTCCACTAATGGGCCTCTTCTCGCCGTCGCGAGATACAAGAACCGAGTCCGCAGGCAGGTCTTGGAGCGAACCGTCGAAAATCACTTGCTCCCAAGGCTTCGTAACTCTCTCTCCGCTCGGCCCGGCCAGGGCCTGGAAGATGTCGTCTAGCCGCTGGCCCAGCGCTTCCCGGGTGGATAGGCCGGTCCACGCCTCGGCCGCCGGATTGAAGAGCGTGATCCTTCCGCTCCGATCTATGGAAATCACGCCTTCTGAGATCGCCCGCAAGGTGGAAGCCAGCAGTTCTTCTTTCTCCCGCGTCTTCAAATCCTCACGATGTTTGTGTAGCGCGATCTCGATGCTGGCGTGCAGCGCGGCTGCTTGAAATGGTTTCGTGACGTAGCCCAGTGGTCCGGCGTCCTTGGAGCGCCCCACAGTGGCGCTGTCGGCGTGCGCGGTCAGGTAGATCACCGGGATGTTGAAACGCTCCCGCAAGACCACGGCTGCCACCGTGCCATCCATTTCCCCTTGAATGTGGATATCCATCAAAGCGATATCCGGCGGGTCTCCTTCGGCCTGCGCGATTGCGTCGACGGCGCTAGAGACCGCCGCAGTGACGCTATATCCGAGGTCGGTGAGCGTGTCGCGAAGATCTTCGGCCGTGACCCGCTCATCCTCGACAATCAAAATGCGTGCGGGCATGTTGTTTTCCGGCCCATCCTTTCCGGACGTCAACAAGGCACGATTACACGTGTGATTCCAGTGCTTCCGCGTTATCCAGCGGAGAGATGTCGCGCAGCCGGCAGTTCTATGAACTTCATCGGCCGTGCGTCGCAAGAGGAGATTGACAACTACTATCCAGTGTAGATCATTTGAAGGGCTGTCAACCCTTCGCGGAGCAGATAGAGCGCAGCCGAGGGCCAAGAATTTTGGACAGTGCAGTGAATCGATTCCAGTGACCCCGGCTGGAATCGCGTTGCGGAAGTGGTAATACTGGTACATTGCTTTTAAAATCTGGAACGTGAGCCGTTTTTTGGGGTTGGACCTGTGAAATGGACGCGCGCGCGCGAACTTGAGGGAGCGCGAATAGGATCCCATGAAATCAGCCCTAAGCCATAACGAAGTAGAAATTCTCGATCACCAGGTAGCCACTCTGAGCTATCAGATGTCGGAGATCGCAAGCTTGCTGGAATCGCGTTTGGGCGAAGACAACGAGCTCGCCACCTCGGCGCGCCACGCCCAGCAGGAATTTGCCAAATTTGCGCAGCGCGTACGCCGGAGGGTGTCTTTGTCGGAGACCAGCCGCCGGGAATCTGATTCGCAGATTGCGTGACTGAGGTTTTGCCTGAAGGCATTGGGGTCATGCAAAACTGAAGCGATGGATCATGCTTGATATGGACTTAGGCCTGGATGGGGCGGAAGTGCGCGTACTGGGCTCGCTTCTAGAAAAAGAGATCACTACTCCCGAGTACTACCCGCTTTCACTCAACGCTCTGCTGAATGCCTGCAATCAAAAGTCGAATCGCGATCCCGTGGTGCATTTTGACGAGGAGACCCTCGAGCGCGTTCTCTATGTGCTGCGCGACAAGGGATGGCTGCTGAACATTACAGGCGCCGGCAGCCGAGTCCCCAAGTTCGGACACCGCTTATCGGAAAAGCTGAACCTGGGCCGCCGCGAACTGGCCATCCTTTGCGAGCTCATGGTGCGCGGTCCCCAAACGCTGGGCGAACTGCGTACAAGGTCCGAGCGAATGCATCGTTTTGACGATGTCGCCGAGGTGGAAGCGGTGCTCGACCGGATGCCGGAGCTGGTCACGAAGCTGCCGCGCCGGTCGGGCGAAAAAGAAGTGCGCTATGCCCATTTGCTCTCCGGGACGCCAGTGGCTGCCGCCGAATCCGGAGAAGATAGCGCGACACAGATCGCGCCGCCGCGATCCGATCGAGTCACTTTGCTAGAAACCAAAACGGGCGGCTTAGAAGCCGAGGTCGCGCAATTGCGCCAAGAACTCGAAGCTCTCAAACAGCAGTTTGCCGGATTCCAAAAACAGTTCGAATGAGGCGAGCGTGTTGAACGACTGCGCGCCCGCCCCAGCGGATTCTTCAGGCGGTGCGTTTATCGGGGAGGGCAACCTGGCGCGCGCCCACCAATTCTCGGCTAGACAGTGTTGGTTCCGCGGAACTTCCCGCAGTCGCCTGTCGACTGGTGTGCGCGCCCACCAATCCTCGGCTAGACAGTGTTGGTTCCGCGGAACTTCCCGCAGTCGCCTGTCGACTGGTGTGCGCGCCCACCAATCCTCGGCTAGACAGTGTTGGTTCCGCGGAACTTCCCGCAGTCGACTGTCGACTGGTGT
>JBEKRO010000112.1:0-18481 GCA_049518655.1 Bryobacteraceae bacterium
GCCAGCGGCTTCCTTCTAGTCTCCTTATCGAAAACGCCTCGGTCGAAGATTTTCTCCATTTAATCAGCGTTCGTGCGCCGAGGCGTTTCCGATCAAGGCTAGCGACTATCCGTCAAAGTGGACGTTTCTCCCCGACATTTCAGCGCTCCGATCATTCCGACTTGAATGTGACGACAAGCCAGCGGCCATTACGCTTCTCTACGTCGAAGCGATAGTTTGGACCGTCGCCAAGTTCGACGCGCTCTTTCCCGTTCCCCGTAGGAGTCACGTGAATCTCAGTGCCCGCAAAAACAAAAGGAGGAAGGTCGCGTATAATGCCGTCGGCCACCTGCTCGGAACCGCAGTAACCCAGGAGCGCGCCATAATCGCGCTGCTCGGCGTATTCGATGGCCTTGGCAACCGGCAAAAGGTCCAGCCGGTTATAAGCCCGCGAGATGAACTTGGCATTGTCTCCCGACAGGTCGAAAGTATCCACCGCGCACATGCTGGGATTGTCCCACGTGTCTATGGGGGAGAACCAGCAATATGGGAGCGTTACCCGCACGCCGTCGGTCTTAAGATCGCCGATTTGCGGAAACCCGGGCACTTTATCATCCAGGCCGAAGGCCCCGGATTGCTTAATGATCTGGGCGAGACCAGCAATAGCTTCTGGGTTCCATTCGCGCGCATCATAGGTTACGCCAGTGCTGCCTGCGCAACCGATATGGCCGAACTGTGCTAAGAACCGCGCATTCCCGGAAGGGCCTCGGTGCAAAGCGAACAGACTCAGCGTTGATCGCGCAACCTCAGGTTCAGCTACACCTTCTTCATCGGAGCCGATTTCGCTCCACGTCGCATGCGCCTTTCCACGTACTCCTTCAATGATGCCGAAAACAAAGAACCGCTCGTGCGAGCGAACTCCCATCTTTGCGACCAACGCCGGAGCGATATCTAGCAGTTCAAAATGAAAACGATTCTCTTCCGGCCATCCGGAATTGATCCGAGCGCTCTCGCCCTCAAGCCGTTTGAGCGCCGCGCTTGCACGGTCCTTCGGCGCTCGCGCCACAGCGCTGTCGTTGAGAGCGTCTGCGACGATGCCTTGAGCAGCGTCGAACAGGCGAGACTCGATGGCGGAAGTGTGCCAATTGTTTTCGTTGCCATAAGGCGGACCGCACGGGTCCGGCGAATAGGCGATCAACTCCTGCAGAGACTGGCGGAAGACGTCTTGAGGTTGCGGCCTAGATGCAGCTGGCTGCTCTGCCGCCGCCTGCGCCCAACCCGAGGAAGCCACCATTAGAAGGACGACAACGATAGCTGCGACCCGGATCATTTGATACCGATTTTAACGCTCTAGCTACTCCGAGGATAGCGGCCTTACGGCCAACTTGACGAAAAACGGCCGACGCGTAGATGTGCCCTCGGCGAAAGAAGCCGGAAGTCGCTTCTCGGAAACTGGCACACTTGCCGACGGCCGCGGTTAAAAAAATCACTGGCGCTGCGTCACGTCGTCCAACGAAATCTGCGGGAAATACAATCCCTGCAGCTCGCGCTTCCACCAGTCCCCGGTGGCCCGCCGCATTGCGAAATTGGTAAACGAATAATCGAATAGCTGCGCGCGCACGTATTTCGGGGGTGCGTTGGGAAATGGATTTTTCTTGAGCAATCCCAAAACATCCGGCGAGCCTTGGAGCAAACGCACCATCAAATTGGTGAACCAGGGCGAGGCTCGATAATCGGACAGCGCGGCGAACCACATCTGCCAATCCAGGCGCGGCTGATAGGGCGCCACCCAGTGGGGCGGTTGCCGCAAATCGCCGGGCTTATAGGGAAATTCGTAGTCCAGCCACTGAACGCCGTCGTTCGATCCTTGGACGGTGATCTCGGGCCGCGTGGTGGTCATGGATGCGAAGAGGCCATAGGTGTTTGCGATTTGAAACGGTCCCGCGATTCGCACCAGCGCGTTTTCCGCTTCGGGCGACGACTGAAGGAACATCTCATCGATTTCCGAGACGCTCAGCACCAGAATGACGATCGCCGCGGCCCACACGGCCAGGGCGCTGGTCCGCGCGCTACGCGCAGGCAATCGTAGCCGCCCCAGTGCCCGATCATCGAAGAGCAACACGCACAGCGACATGGTGAGCAAATTGAAGAACGTGTAGTTGCCGGTGAGAAAAATCATCACCTGCAAGAACAGCGCGAGTGCCGCGCCAATGAAGCGCCAGGGACGCGGGGCGAAAAACAGAAACGGAATCGCGAGCTCGATGAATAACGTGAAGGCAGTGGAGAAGCGCTGAGCGGCGAGCGGCAACTGGTACATGTACCAAGCCAGCGGCGTCGGCAGTGGCTGCGTCATGTAATGAAACGCGAGAGCGCTGAAATCGCGCCATACCGGATCGTGGCTCGTGAGCTTCACGACACCTGAAAGAAACATCAGGCGGAACAGCAACCACCGAAACAGCAGCACTACGAATTTGGAGTTGCCCAGAAAGATCGCGAGGAATCCGGTTTCGAGCAGCAGCGAGTCCCATTGAAACGAAAGGAAATCCTGGCCGGCGGTGCTGAACGAGAGATACAGAATGTATAAGCAGACCAGCAGCAGCCGTTCCCAAGAGGCTTTGAGAATTCCGGGCAGCAACAGGAGCGCCATCACGACGCCCGCAATGGAAGCCGCGCGCAGAAACCCGTCGCCATGTGCCAGCCAAAAGATAGTTGGCATGGACCAATAACCGCGCATTCCCAGCGTCCTCGAAACTGCCGCCAGATAGCCGCCCAGTGGCAAAATGCCATGAGCGCCAATCAATCCTGTGATCTGGACGGCCAGGGAGGCGAAGGCGATCAGGTAAATGGCAGCCAGGAGCCGCAGGAAAAGCCATTCGACTTTAGCAAACTTCAATGGCAAGATTCGCTTCCCGAACGTCAATCGCGTCAGGTGATAAAAGAACGTGCGATGAGTTGCAATCAGGCGGTACGAGGCTTCGGTGAACGGAGCAAAGCCGGGAAAGTGATCGTACAGCCAAAGCAACCTCCGGACCAACCAGGCCATCCCGGGAGCGTAGGTCAATGTCACAAAAACGGCCCGGGCTCCGCTCAGCACTTCCCCGCCCTGCGTGACTAACTGCACGGATTCACTAAAGTTTTTCGCCGGGATCTGAGGATAAAGGCTGCCCACTTCCTGGGATGCCGCATAAGCTACCCGTCCCCCTGTAATGGCTTTCCAGTATTCGATCCAGATACGGCAGAAACCGCACTTGCCGTCGAACATGACGAGAGGATCTTGGGGCATACTATACCCTTACAGTGTAGGCGCTTCCATTTTTCATAGACCCTCTATCGAGAAGTTGGAAGTGCTAGAATTGACAGTGAGTGCAGTGCAACTTTTGTGTAGCGTGGGAACGTCTACCAACTGAGCGTGATTGAGGCGCAGTAGAAGATATGTCTGCTCATGACGAACCAATGGCCTACCCGGGGGGAAAACCTCCAGTCAATCCCGATCCGGAAATCCACTTTTTGTTGCCGAGCGTAGAAGAGCCCTTCTTTCGCTCTCTCGGCCGCAACATCAAGGAATTCATCCGCCCGCCCAAGCTTCCTCCCTTAGAGGTCACATCGAAACCCGTCGCAGTCAAAGAAATCTGGGGATTCTACGGCGGCCAAGGGAAGCGCGCAGGAATGACGTCATTCCTGGTGCACGTGGGTGTCCTCGCCCTGCTATTTTTCCTGGGAACGAACAAAGTGGTGCAGCAAGTGGTGAAGCAGCAGATCGAGTTGATCGCTCCCGATATCGCTCCTTACAAGCCCACGGTCAAGAAAGACGCGATGCACGGCGGAGGCGGCGGTGGCGACCGTTCTCCGACGCCGGTCAGCAAGGGCAAGCTACCGAAGCTGGCGAACCGGCAGTTCGTACCTCCCATGATCAGCCACGTGGAGAATCCTAAGTTGGTGATGGATCCAACGCTGATCATGCCACCGGACACCAACATTCCCAAGGTGGATTCACCCAATTTGGGCGATCCGCTGTCAAAATCCGGAATAGCTTCCAATGGCTTTGGCTCAGGCGGCGGCATGGGCAGCGGGCGCGGCGGCGGTATCGGGCCGGGCTCGGGACCGGGATATGGTCCTGGTTCTGGCGGCGGCATGGGCGGCGGCGCTTACCGGATCGGTGGCGGCGTGTCTCCGCCGGCCATTATCTTCAAGGTAGAGCCGGAATATTCCGAAGAAGCGCGTAAAGCCAAGTTCCAAGGAACTGTGACGCTCTCCGTGGTGGTGGATGAGAAGGGCAATCCGCGCGACATCAAGATCACTCGGCCGCTTGGCCTGGGTCTTGATCAAAAAGCCGTGGAAGCGGTGGAGAAGTGGAAGTTCAGCCCGGGCAAGAAGGACGGGAAGCCCGTTCCGGTGTTCGCGCAGATCGAAGTCAACTTCCGGTTGCTGTAAACTACCGCGACTCGGTTACAGCCCTGCTATTTTGGTGTCGCCTTCGGCGCGCACATTTGGCCAGTAGGCTCCCAATCGACAATATCAATCGCAATGCCCTGCTTGCAGGCGTTACGCCCTTGGTGTGATTTGCCTTGGATGGTGATCACGGAATCAAGGTCGGGCTTGGGCGCGGCGATAAAACTGTAGATGGTGCTGCCGTCCAGCGTCTCCAGCAACAAGCACTGGCTTACGGTAGCGCGGCGGACACAGCCGGTGGCTCGCATCTCGGTAATTTCAGCCTTGGGCTTCTGCTGCGCCATAAAGAGCAAGCTAAGGAGTGTGAGAGCCAGCATTTGCTCCCAGTGTCGCATTAAAATAATCAGGTGCCAGTCGCGATGGTCACCGGAGCAAGCAGAGGCGTGGGCCGAGGCGCCGCCATTGCACTGGCTGAAGCGGGATTTCAGGTGTTCGCAACCGGCAGAGGCATGGCTTCCGCGGATCTTCCGCCGCCGGTCGACAGAATCACTCGCGATCATTTGGATGACGCGCAGACCAGAGCTGCCTTCGAACGCCTCCCGAACAACCTGGATGTTCTGGTCAATTCCGCATGGGGCGGTTATGAGCGCATGACGGAAGATGGCCAGTTCACCTGGGCGCTGCCGTTTTGGGAACAGCCAATGCATCGCTGGACCAGCATGCTGGATGTGGGAGTGCGTGGCGCCTTTGTCGCCGCATCGTTAGCTGCCAAAATAATGGTGCCGCGCCGCCGTGGACTCATTGTGAACATCAGCTCCTGGGCCGCGCGCAAACGCATTGGAAACGTAATTTACGGGATTTCCAAAGCGGCGACTGACAAAATGACGTTCGACATGGCGCAGGAGCTGCGCCCGCACAGCGTGACCGCACTTTCGCTCTATCCCGGACTGGTGCGGACTGAATCCGTATTGCGCGCTGCCGAAGCGGGCTCAACAGCGAAAGCCCTGAGTTTATCGGACGGGTCATCGCGGCGTTGTGGCGCGATCCGGCGCTGCTGGAGCGATCGGGTCAAGTGCTGGTGGCCGCCGCGGTTGCGTCCGAGCTAGGCGTCCGCGACTTGGATGGCACACAACCCGCGCCCCTTACGCTGGATATGGTGTAAGGCCTGCGCTCAATTCCGGTAAAGCATCGCCGATATTGATGTATGGCCCGACGGCGCGCCGAACCCAGAAAAGCTTTGATTTGCCGCGTATCTGTATCTTGCGAGGGCGGAGAGGGTTTTCCGATCACGCAAGCCGGGCTGCTGGAAGACCGGTCGCTTTCCGGAGTTAGTATCTTCGTCCCTGATCCAATCGCTGTCGGGACTAAGGTGAAGATCCGGGGAAGGACACGAGAGCTGGAAGGAATCGTTCGCTATTGCCGCCCCAAGGGGGCAAACTACTTCGTCGGGATTTCACTGGACAACGAAGACGTGACCTGGAATCATGTTGGCGCGGGCTTATAAGCTCAAGATCCTGCAACCCCATCCGCTTGGCGTACGTTACTATTCCAGTAGACGTGCAACGGCCTCTTAGATAAGAAACAATGCTCCGAGCTGTCTATCTTTTCCTGCTGGTCTGCGCTTTCACAACCGCGGTGCTGGCTGCCGACGACGACGTGGTCTTTCGCAGCGATGTGTCCCTGGTGCGTGTAGATACGCAGGTGGTGGACTCGAGCAATCGCGCCATCGTTCACCTGCACGCCGGCGACTTCGTCCTGCGCGAAGATGGCCGCGTGGTGCCCATCCGCAGTTTCGCCGCCGAGAACATGCCAGTGGACGTGCTCTTTTTGCTGGACGTGAGCGGTAGCATGCGGCCGCATGTGCAGCGCATCGCCGATGCGGCCGGACAAGCGCTCACCGAGCTTGGCAAAGACGACCGCATGGGAATTATGGTTTTCGATCGCAACACGCGAGTGAGGCTGGCCTTGAACAGCAGTCGTCAGGAGGTGCAGCGTGAATTCGACCGGTTGCTGCGCGACGAGCGTTTCAATGGCGGCACCGATATCACTCGCGCCATGCTGGACGCCGCCGACTATATCCGGCGCGAGGGCCGCCGCGATGCGCGCCGCGCCATTGTCATCCTGACCGACGATCAGACCGAGTTCGACCGCGACGACGCGGCCGTTGGGCGGGCCCTGGCGCGCGCCGATGCGGTGATGTGCGCACTCATCGCTCCCGATGCCACGCCGTACGGCGGCAATCGGGGCGGCGGACAACGCCCCGGCGGATGGGGTGGCGGTGGTCCAGGGCTAGGCGGACCGCTGGGAGGCATCATCTTCGGCCCGCGCGGAGGCGGCAACCGATCTCCGGGCGGCGGGGGAATGGGCGGGTCGCACACCAAATCGGCCGGTACGGCGGAGATCGCGCGGGATTCAGGTGGCGACAGCATGTCGGTGAACGACTCTTCGGCGCTCGAAGATACTCTGGAGCGCCTTCGCCAGCGCTATACGTTGTATTTCAGTCTTCCCGAAGGCGTGCAGGCCGGCCAGGAACGCAACATCGAGGTGGAGCTGGCACCGGAAACCCGCAGGCGTTTTCCCGAAGCCGAAGTTCGATACCGGCGCGCATATATGTCGGCTGGCGGCAACCGCGAGAATGGACCGGCACAGGTCACCCGTGCGCCCAGCGATAACGCGTCGGCTCCAGCCTCTTCGAATACCACAGACTCGGGTAGTCCAGCCCCTCATCGCCGCCGCGTTGCGGTGAATGAGGATGGCACGGCGGTTGGATCGCCAGACCCGCAGCAGTAACAGGTCCCGTCGGCGATAGCGACAGAGAAGGCCTGTGCGAGAAACAGCAATCTTTAATGGCCGCAGATGAACGCCGATTAACGCGGATGTAAGAGAAAGCTTACTAGCAGACTGCCAGCAGCTTATCCTTCAGGGTGGCTTGCAACTCGGGCGACAGTTTCTGTCCTTCATGCGCGACGTAGAATACGTCGATCGCACGATGGCCCTTGGTGTCGATCAGCACCACATCGATATTGCACGCGGTGGAAGAGAACACGGTGGCCAGGTTGTACAACAAGCCCGGTCGGTCCTCTGCAATGATTTCCACCAGTGTCGCGGTGTCGCAGGCGTCGGAATCGAACTGTACCCGCGGTGGGGAGGAACGCTTCTTGGGGTCGGCCTGAGCGCGGCCGCGCAGCAGCCGCTGACCGTCCGTTTTACCGAGCGCGACCCTCCGGATCAAATCCAGCAGCCGCTCGGATTCCGGCGGATTCAGTTCGAGCGTGCGCTGCGGGTCGGCGAAAACGAAGGTGTCCAGGATCATGCCGCGGGCGTTGGAGAAAGCCTCGGCTTTAAGGATGTCCAGGCCGAAGCTCGAAATAGCGCCCGCGAATGAAGCAAACAGGGCTGGCATGTCGCGCGCGATTACGGTAAGCCGGTAAGCGCCTTCGATGCGATCCAGTTGCACAGCCACGCCGGTGGGACGGCTCTCCTCATACAGCCGCATGTGCTCTTCAATTTCGGTGGGAGAATGCGCGCGCAGGTAGCGCACGGGAAAGCCCTTCAGAAATGCCGGACGGCCCGGCACGCTGTCGGGAACATCTTGAATACGATCTGTCTCGAGCTCACGGGTGAGTTCGTGCTGCGTCACATCATAAGCGCGCCACAGGCGTTCCAGGCGCCAAGGCGTCATGGCGTCGGAACTCACGGCCGCCAGATCGCCATAGGTCATCACGGTGAGCAGCTTCAGGCGCTCGATGGTTCCCACGCGTTCGGCCAGTTGGCGGGCCGTGGCGGGATCGTCTACATCGCGGCCGCTCATCACCTCGGCAAGATCCAACTGATGTTCGATCAGAAAATTCACGTCCCGCTGATCTTCCGGGGGCACCCGGATGCGCTCCATCGCTTGGCGGGCCAGGGTCATCGAAAGTTGCACCGGATCGCCGCCTCCCGTACCTTTTCCGGCATTATGAAATAACAGCGCAAACGCCAGCACGGCCTGGTTTTCGATCTCTGAAAGCAGCTGCGCGAAACGCTGCCGCGTTGGATCGGCCACCGATCCGAGCTCCGTGGCGCGCTCCAAGGTCATCAACGTGTGCTCGTCGACGGTGTAGCGGTGCTCCGGATCGGTGTCCACCAGATCCACCATCGACGCCCATTCGGAAAACAGCGCCGCCAGCAAACCCACCCGCTGCAAAGTACGGATAGCCATTGCGGCGCGCGGCAGTGAAAGAATGCTCTCCAGCGTAGCCCACAAAGGTCGCGGCTGGGCGCAATAGGCCGCGAAGGCGGAACGGGCCGCTTCCAAACGCCGCTCGGTTTCAGGCGCGGGCAGAATACCGTGGCGACCGATGAACTCGAGCATCCGCAGCACCACCGCGGGATCGGTTTCCAGCTGCGCCGGCGATCGGAGAAAGATGCGTTCGCGCGAAACCGTGAATTCGCTGTTGGATAGACGCGACCGCCAGTCGCGAAAATTTCCCACCAGCGTACTCTCGGTCTTCTCCAAGGCGCCCAAGGCCCGCCGCGCCTCGTTGAAGATCACCCCAGCGTGGTGGAAATATTCCCGCATCCATTGCGACGTCGCTACTGCTTCGTCCGAGGTCGTCCCGTCGGGAATCGTTTTGGCGCGACTAAACGGTTGGAAAAGAATTCGCTCCTGGGCTTCCAGATCCAGTAGATTCCGGTCGCTCTGCGACCGGTAATGTAAAAAGCAGCGCACCCCGGAGAGGAATTCACCGGCTTGGTTCAGTTCCTCGCTGCTGAAAGCCCCTTCGGGCCCCAGCCGTGACAGCCATCCGATCAGATTCCAGTCGCGCAATCCGCCGGGAGCCTCTTTGATGTCGGGCTCGCGGTGATGCACCGTATTTTGAAATTTGGCATGGCGCACACGGGTATGCTGCGCAAGATGCTGGCTCAACTTCGAGCCATTCTTCTCCAGGAACGCCGGCCACTTATTCTCGAAGCGCGAATGGAGCGCCTTGTCTCCGGCCAGATACCGCAGATCGAGAAGATTGACGTCGAGATCGATGTTTTGCTCGCGAAACTCCAGACACTCAGACACCGTGCGGACAGTGTGGTTGAGACGCAACCCGGCATCCCACAACAAGCGCACGCACTCCGCCAAAGGTTCCCGAAGAGACACCCACGGAGACTCGCCTTCCAGCAGCACCAGGATGTCCACGGTGGAGTAAGGAAACAATTCCCGCTTCCCGTATCCGCCCGCGGCCAACATTATCGCGCCTTGAGGAAGGACCGGCTCGATGGTTGCCCGGTACGCGTCCACGGCGATAGCGTCCACTAACCGCACCAAAGCGGTCTGTACATCCGTGGCACGGCCGGTTTTGAAGAACTGCTCCTCCGCGTGACGCCATGCGGCGCTGGAGTGAAGTTTTGGCAGGCTTCGCCCGCTCGTGTCCGCCATCGGTTCCATCGGAGTGCTCAAGATTCAGTATCACGCAGCGAGCACCACGTCGGAAGGCGTGTTATGAGACCAATCCAAATTATCTATTGGTGCAGATTACAAGGGTTTTACAATAGTAGCGTCATCTACCGGCGTGCTTGGCCTTAAGGCGCGTAGTATCCGTTACGCGCGTAAACGTTCACCTTCGGCACATTCGATTTGACGCGAATGTGGTGCCATTTTCCAGTGGCGCCCAAGTTGGGGGGCTGATACCCAATCACATACTCGTTGCGGAGAGCCCGGCCCACTTTGAAGGCGGCCTCCCGCGCGTCGGCGTCGTTGCGCACGTGGAAATGCAGGCCACCGGTTTTGTCCGCAAGCTCTTCGAGCAGAAGCGGTCCCTGGCGCTCCCGGGCCTGGTCAATGGGTTTCGCCACCATGCTGGGACGAAATGGAACGCCACTGGATCCACCGCCGGAGCCGCTGTCAACGATGATGGTGTAGATTTGAACATCGGCTTCCAGCGCCACGCGCATCAGCTCGCCTTTCGAATATCGACTGAAGTTGTCCATCCCATCGGAGAGAACCAGCAGCGCTCGCCGGGGCTGCCGGGCCTTCCGCATGCCGTTCAAACCCAGGTAAACCGTATCGATGAGCGCCGTCATCCCGCCTGGATTGGTGTGCTCGATGCTGTTTTCCAGATCCGCAATATCGGTCGTGAACCTGGAGACGGTCTCCGGCTCCGTAGAGACGGTCAGCAACAGAAATTCATCCTCCGGATTCGCGGTTTGGAAGAAAGACTGGAGGACGCCCTTGGCGGAGCCCAGTATATTGCGCATGCTTCCACTGACGTCCAGCACCAGACCGACGGAACAAGGGGCATCCTCGGCCGCAAAGGACGCAATCGATTGAGGAACCTGATCCTCCAGAATATTGAAGTCCTGGGCTCGCAGGCCTTCTACAGTCTTCCCTTGGCGATCGGTGACTGTAACCGGAACCAGGACCATTTGGGCGCTGGTGCGAAACGACGCTGGCATGGCAGCGGGTTGAGCGGCTACTTCACCCCGCGAGAGGAACAGCAGGATGGGAAGGCAAGAAAACCGCAACGCTGCCCGGAGAAACATGACCGAGTGTAAGGCGGCAACAATAAAAAAGGCATAAAAGTCATGAAAGACATTCGGTGGGTATCTTGTTGTTGCCTCCGCTTTTCAGCGCTGCCGTTGGAAATGCAGGGGTTCAACGAGTCGAGGTGAAGTGTGCGAGTGAGGTTTTTATGAAGGCCCGGGGGGGAAGGCGCATAAAAGGTGCGCCTGTCTCGCCCCGGTGCACTTGAGTTTACTGTTTTTTCTCAACTATATTGTTGCCAAACATGAAACCGATTTCAGCCACGGCTCGCGGCTGATTTTGGTTCACGCCCGTGGAGCCGAACACGTCGCCAGGCGTATAGTTGCCGGCATGAACCCAGGAAAGATCGCCACGAAAGAAGAAGCCTCCGTATTGAAACGTGGGGGTCAGAGTCACTGAAGTGCCCGAGCTGCCAGGACCGTACATCAGATTCACAGAGTCCTGAGCGGCGCTCCCCGAACTCGAAATGTATTCCCAGCGCATTGGGAGCGAGAATCCGTGTTTGAAAGCGTAGCTGAGCAGTACCGCGCCACCCGTAGTAGAGGCGCCTTTCACGATGCCGATGTTCGCGTTGGTCGGCACATCGGTGTATTGGAAGTAAGGCTGAACGATCCAGGACCCCTTGGTGTAGGTGTAGATGACGTTGTAGATGCTGCCGTTGTTCTGGACGGGCGTGGCATAGGTCTGAAAGCCCGTTTGCCCGTAGTTTCCACCCGCCACGAAGGAGATGGCATGAGGTCCATTGGCGTAGGCCAAGGAACCCGACAGCCAAGTGTAGCGGTTGGAATAGAAACCGTCGTTCCAACTCAGCGAGGCCGTGAATTTGCCCATGGTCTGATTCAATTGGATTCCGCGATTGACGGCGTTTTCCTGGTTCCACAGCAGTCCACGGTCGATGTTCATATTTTCGAAGCTGAAAGTGTATTCCGCGCCGATTAATGTGGGCAGCGCGCCAATCAGGATGGAAGTGTTCTTTCCCGCCTGAAACTTAGCAAAAGCGACCGGTACCGGCCCATAGAGATCGGATAGAGTTTTGTCGGTGGCCAGGAATGGCGTCCCCAAGGCCGGGACAGTATACGCGCCTGCCTGTACATAGAACTGAAACCACCCGTCGGTCTTCTGCAGGAAGATCTGTCCGTTGCTCAGAGCGGCCTGGGTATTGCTATCGCCTGGGACATGATTACCCTGCCACATGCCAAAGCCGGTAACGATGCCGTTCACAGAGAGCTTTCCCAACGGTCCAGCGTCGAAGACGGCTGGGGGAAGGTTCGACAAGGGGCCTGTTATGGAAGGGGTGCTGAGGGCCGCTGGGGCAGCCGGAGCGGCTGAGGCTGCGGGTGCAACTGCCTGATCGGCTGGTGCAGCGGCCTGGGCTGCGGGTGCGGCAGCAGGGTCGGCCGGTGCGTTCTGCGCGGCGCAAACCGAGACTAACCCACCAAAGCAGAGAGCGATTGTGCCGAGATTCTTCAGATACTCGAATTTCATAACTTCTCCTGAATAGATTTATATTTTTCGACCCGGCTCAGAGCGCCGGAACCCGGTACACGGCGGGGTGCACAGAGGATTTCAAATTGTTTATGGAAGCCTCGCCAACGGCCGGATCGGCTTCCCCCAAGCAACATTCCAAACCAGAAACGAAAGGAGCCCCTCAACTGGACCTGAGACCACACTCGCAAGCACGGACAGTGGCTCCACGCTTGCCACCGGTGCTTCAAGGAACGTAAAGCTATATATGCTTTTCGGATGGTAAAGGCAAAAGCCGAACAATGCCAATAGAAAATTTGGATCGATCCGATTTACCGTGCGGTCGAGGCGGGGCCTGACCATCTCTGGGCGGGCCATTAACGGCGTGACGAACCAGCGCGTTATGGGATAGATCCAAATTATCTATTAGCAAAATGGCGAGGTAGCCAATAGAATAACCCTTACTTGCGGTGTTCGGATTCGTGGCGTTACCAGAGCCACGGCGCTGGACATTGCCAAACATCAACGTGATTGAGATCCGTGCGGCGCGGCTCCCCAAGCGTCCACAGAACCAAGGCACAATCACGCTTGCCAAGGCGGCCTGCTTACGGCCCCAACGCTAACGCCTAAGTTTCTTCTATCGATCTGCATAAGTTATTTCGATTGGACGGTAGCTTTCGGAGAGTGTAAGGTCAGTTAAAACGCAAATCAGCTCCAGGTCGAGCCAGACTACAACAAATTTCTGGAAGGGATAGATAATAATGGCCGAAAACGACGCACCTCAAATGCAAGCCACTTTAGGCTTAACCGGGCTGACAATGAACGCTATGGCACTGATTGCCCCCGGCGCCTTCCTCTGGCTCACTTTCATCACGCAGGCAGCCGAGGGTAACACTTCGCCCTCAATGTGGATTGGCATCCTGTTCGCGACCGTCCTGTGCTTGGCGACAGCGGTCTGCTACGCAGAGATGGCAAAACTTTACCCAGGTACCGGCAGCTCCTACTATTTCGCGGAACAGTCCTTCCTCAACCACGAGAAGGCGTGGCCCTATGCGCGCCTCGCGAAGTTCATCGTCGGTTGGGGCTCGCACCTCTACTATTGGATTTATGTCGGTGCGATGGTTGCTGTCACCGGGCAAATCTGCGGTTACCTGGCTGGCACGCTCTGGCCCACCTTCATGAGCGCCGCCAACCCAGGTCCGATGTTCATGATGGCCTGCGCGATCCTGTTCGCGTTTGGCGTGGCCTACATCGCCTCGCGCGGCGTTACCGGATCCACGGCGGTGAACATCGCCATCAACGTTATTCAGATCAGCGCTCTCATCGTTTTCTCGGTAATGGCGCTGAGCTACCGCATGAATCATCCTACCGGGAGCGCGGCCCAGCAGTTCGATTCGATGTCTGGCGACTCCTACACCTATCAGTTCGCCACCGAAAAGCAGACTGTCAATGGTACAGCCACCGATGTGGTGGTGCGCGACGCCAACGGCGTGCCCAAACCGCTTCTGGATTCCGCCGGGAAGCCAGTGCCGTACACCATCAGCTATCCCGAGCACGACGACAAAGGCAACTTCCTGTCGCATCCTTCAGCGGGATCGGTCATTAGTCTCCACAGCTTCGGATGGATGTTCGTTCAAGCGAACCTGGCCATCCTGATCCTGGTCGGATTTGAGTCGGTCACATCGATGGGAGGCGAGGCCAAAAACGCCAAACGCGACATCCCGATTGCCGTCATCGTCTCGCTGCTGGTCCAAGGCTGCTTCTGTTACCTGTTTGAGTACTTTGCTGCGAACTACGTCTTGAACAGCGGGTACACCATGCAAACCGCGACCGGATCCGCCGCGCCTATCGGCGACCTGATGATCATGGTCGGCAATACGATCTTCGGCCCCGGCAACGGCCGGATTTTCATGCTGGTTGAAGCCTTCACCGTGTTCCTGGCGTTGATCGGCACCACGCTGTCGTGCATGAACACCGGCGCTCGCGTCACGTACGCCATGGGGAAGGACGATGAGTTGTCCGGCGGCCTTGGCACGCTTCACAACAAGACCCTGACACCGCACAGGTCGATCTGGACCTTGGCGGTCATCGCGGCAATCCTGGGATGCTTGGGACTCGCAGTGCTGTTCGGCAACGCCGGCGCACTGAGCGACGCCACTATTAAAGCGCTGCCCCAGGGTTTCTGGTCCAGCTTCGGCTATATGTCGCACGATACGATGGCGGCATTACCCAACAGCCTGCTCACCGTTGAGTTGTCCTCCAACTTCGGTACGTTCCTGCTCTACGCACTGAGCTGCGTGGTTTGCATGGTGGCCTACCACAACCACCCCAACTTCAACTTCCTCAAGCATCTGGCGATCCCGGTCTTCGGTCTGCTCGCGAACCTGACCTGCATGTCCTTCTACGTGGTCGGGCCGTTTATGGGCTTCGGCACCAAGGCGGAGCCTTTGATCGCTTTGGGCGTCGCGGCTGTTTGGGGCATCTACGGCGGAATCTATTTTGTTCGCTCCAGTAAATCCAAGGGGCGAACAACACTTGTCAACAAGCGGTTCATGGCCGCACAGTAGCAGCATCTCGGAGGAGGCCGCAGCATCATGAGGTCCGGGCGGGCTACCAAGTCCGCCCGGCTTTTTTAGAAGCGTCCATGAGCATCCATGAACAACCTAAGTGCTTTGCCTGGCGATAACAGCGTTCGCTCCGGCGGACAGCCCTCCAACGCGGCATTGAATGTGGAGTTCGCGCAGCATTCCGATCCCGGCCGGCAGCGCGAGCAAAATGAAGACTACCTGGATTATGTAGCCCCCGCCTCGCCTGCCCGTGCCCGCTCGCACGGATGGCTCTTTGTGCTGGCCGATGGCGTGGGCGGCACCGCGAAAGGCGAAGTGGCATCGCGGGCCGCGGTAGAGCATCTCACCGAGGGCTTTCGCCAAGCTTCCGCGTCGGAAGGGCTGAGCGCGCTTTTGATACGTCTGGCCCAGGAGGCGAATGTACATATTTACGAGACTGGCCGGTCCCACAGTCCCGGCGGAACTTCGATGGCCACCACGCTGGTGGCGTGCGCTTTCCGCTACGATCGCATGGTGGTGGCCCACGCCGGCGATTCGCGCTGCTATCTGATTCGTCAAGGCCAAGCCAACTTGATCACGCGCGATCATACCGTGGCTCAAGAACAGGCGCGCATCGGCATCCTTACCGCCAAGGAGGCCGCGGAATCCTCCACGCGCCACGTCCTGAGCCGTTCGCTCGGGACCGATCTGTTCGTCAACATTGAGACCAGCGACATCCAGGTGTACCCCGGCGACGTTGTGCTGCTGTGCTGCGACGGTCTGTATCACTCCGTGCAACCGTCCGAAATGGCGGCGGTAGCGGGACATGGCGGCGACCTGAATGCCGCGGCCAAGCGCCTGGTGGACATTGCGAACGACCGCGATGGCAGTGATAATATAAGCGTTCAACTGATTCGAGTTCGAAGCGTGGAACGTGTGGGAATGTATCGGGGACGGCCTTATAAGCTGCGGTAGACCACCGTCCGCCCTTACCAGCGCGTTCGCGCGCACCACATGACATTCCATCCCGGCGAGCAACTCGACCACTACCGCATCGAAGGTTTAGTCGCCCGCAGCGGCATGGCATCGATTTATCGCGCCACGGACATGCGCAACGGCCGCCAAGTGGCGATCAAGATTCCACACCCGGAAATGGAGGCCGATCCCGTGCTTTACGACCGCTTTCAACGCGAGGGCGAAATCGGAGAGAAGCTCGACCATCCAGGCGTGATGAAGGTGCTGGCGGATAACGACCGCAGCCAGCTCTACATGGTGATGGAGTGGGTGAACGGCCGCCTGCTCCGCCAGGTGCTGCATGACAACGGCAAGCTTCCGCTGGAGCGCGCCACCAAGATCGCCGTCAATATCGCGGACGCGCTCGATTACATCCACCGCAACGGCGTGGTGCACCGCGACTTGAAACCCGAGAACATCATGATTGACCCCGAGGATGGCATCAAGCTGATCGACTTCGGAATCGCGGGTAAGGAAGGCGCGCGCCGGCTGACGTTCGCCAAGCTGTCGCAAGTGATGGGGACGCCGGATTATATTTCACCGGAGCAAGTGAAGGGAAAACGGGGCGATGGGCGCAGCGACATCTACGCGCTGGGCGTGATGTTGTACGAGATGCTCACCGGCAAGACGCCGTTTCAGGGCCCGAATCCGTTCGCCATCATGAACGACCGGCTGATGAACAATCCCATTCCGCCACGAGAAGTGAACCCGGCGATTTCGCCCGAGGTGCAGGAAGTGATCTACCGGGCGCTGGAGCGCGAGCCGCAGAACCGCTATTCGACGGCCAACGAATTCGCCTGGGACCTGGAGCACCTGGATCAGGTCGGCGCGGCCGACCGTCCGGAGCTGCGCGATTGGAAGGTTCGGAAAACTCCGCTGGTGAGGCAGATCCTGTTCTATGTGGCGATGGCGCTGATACCGGTGGTGATTTTTGGATTGCTACTGCTCATCGCGAAACACTGATCTGGCCGCAGATGAACGCCGATGAACACCGATAAGAATTGACCAGGCGTTGGCGCCGCTTTCGCCGGCTGAGGCTATCCGGTTCAGGGCGTCGTAACTGTAGTTCTGGCTGAAGCTGGCAGTGGGATTCTGAGTGATAATCTGCTGGCCCGTCAGGTTCCCGTTGTTGCTGGTGCTATTTCCGTTGAGGTTTGTCGAACCCCAAAAGTATTGCAGATCCAGCGTCCTTCATCTCCGTCGGCTGGAGACGATTGTTATAGGTGAACAGCCGCAACTTCGATGGATTGCTTGGAGTGGATTCACCCTCCGCTGTTACCCCGAAGCGAAGTGTCGCTTGTATCGGGAGTACGGTGCCATAGCTTTTGAAGTAAGAGAAGAATCAAGCCAGAGATCGCGGCGGCAATGAGTGCTGGGGATGTTCGCTGAGCGATTGCTCCGATGATGAGAAGGGCAACAACGCCACGAAGGACAACGATGACGGTGGTCCTGCGGTTGCGCCTGGCCAAAGCGATCGTGGCCGCGACTCCGATGAGCCACAAGAGCCCTACCCACCAGCGGCCCTGGGCTTCAAAGATATATTCCCATTCAACTGCGCCGCCGATAACAGTCATCATTAGACCGAGCGCAGGAAGACCTTCGGCGAGCACGGCGGAAATAGGCTTGTGTGGTGCTTCCGAAACACTCTGCGTCTGCCGGTATCGCCACCACGCGATCAACGCTAGCAGCAAGGCCCAAGCCACTGTGAAGATTATCCATAGAGGTCGGGGCCAGCCGAACATCGCGACGACAGCCATTGAGTAGCCCATGCCCAAAACAAAAAAGAACCCGTAGAAGAGCCCTTTCTTCATCTGCGAGGACAGGGGGCGTCCCCCTGCGATGTTACGGCTCGATGTCCAGCCTAGCGCAAGAAAAACGAGAGCTACGACGGGTGGAACGAGGATGTCGAACGGATCTAGTTTCATTATTGACAGGCGAATATTGCACCATACGCGAAGGTACCCGCGTCAAAGGCAAGTTTTCCCAAGCTAGCCCAGCCGACAATCGCTCCCACAGTGGTCTCTGCCAAAGGTGCAACTATGGTGGCGACCTTCCCTGAAGCGAGTCCTAGCTCCAACGTCTCCTGGCCAACTCCCCTGACGCTATTGTAAAAAGCCGACACCCCGCCACCAACCAGTGCGTCACTCGCCTGTCCCGCAGCGCCCTTAGAGCCCGGGCCGCCCCCGGGAAGGCCCTGACGGGAACCACCAAGTACAATAGTTGCGCCACCGCTCGCATTTGGAGTTTTGTTGCCAAATACTAATTGACCTAAGTCTGCTAAACCCGAGAATGTGTTACCCCCGAACAAGTTGCCAAGAAAGTTGTTTTGGGCTCCGAAGGCGGCCGCGATGCTGTGATTCTGTCCAAACTCAGCAGCGCATGCGAGTCTGCGTCCAGCGCCCTGTGGAGCACCCGGCTGGCCGACGGTACTCGTGCCCGTCGCATAAAAGGTGAATCCGGGATCCAGCGCATCCTCGTCGAGCGTAGGATCGGTGTAAGTAACTTGGCCGCCCATAGTGGAATCGACGGTGTCGTTAATCGTTGGTACGAACCATGTCCCGCCCCACTCCTC
>JBEKRO010000113.1:0-18447 GCA_049518655.1 Bryobacteraceae bacterium
GTGTTCTCCTTCCACGGCATTGCTTCCAAGCATGCCGTTCGAGGAACCCAAAACCGTCAACCCCAATAAAGTGTTACCCATGTCCCCGGATAGAACTGTTACCCATGTCCCCGGTTTGGACCAGATGGAAGCCGCCACCGTCGGGAGCGGAGATCTCCCGCGTCTAGTCGTTTGTGTTCCAGCCCGCCTGCTTGACGATTCCAGCCGACCCACCACCGATTTCCCGGCTATCATAAAGAATCAGCCAAATTCAAAAGGGGAAGGGACATGATTCAACTCACCGTCAATGGATCCGTCAAGCAGTATGATGGCGATCCGGCAATGCCCGTACTGTGGTACCTGCGCGATCTGCTGGAACTCACCGGCGCGAAGTTCGGTTGCGGCATGGGCCTGTGCGGCGCCTGCACCGTGCACGTGGAAGGCAAGGCGATGCGAAGCTGCGTCACCAACATGAGCGACGTGGCCGGCAAGCGCATCACCACCATCGAAGGACTCAGTGCGAAGGGCGACCATCCCCTGCAGAAGGCTTGGCGGGCAGCCAACGTCCCCCAGTGTGGTTATTGTCAGAGCGGGCAGATTATGCAAGCCGCGGCGCTTCTTAAAGAAAAGCCCAAACCCACGGATCGCGATATCGATGACGCCATGCAAGGCAACATCTGCCGTTGTGGCACGTATCAACGGATCCGGCAAGCGGTGAAAATGGCCGCTGGGGTGAAAGCATGAAGACCGAAGGCATGAGGACCGAAAGCATGAACGGCGAAACCATCACGGTAGTTAGCCGCCGCGGTTTTCTGGGCGGCGTTTTCTCAGCGGGCGCGTTGATCCTGGGCTCGCGATTTTTGCCCGAGGATGCCCTGGCTGCCACCGATGGCGATGCCACCTGGCAGCCCAGCGTTTATCTGGGACTGGAGCCCGATGGCCGCGTGATCATCATCGCGCATCGCTCGGAAATGGGAACCGGCATTCGCACTTCGCTGCCGATGGTGGTGGCCGACGAGCTGGAAGCCGATTGGAAGCGCGTCACCATCCAACAAGCCATCGGCGACAAGAAATACGGCGACCAGAACACCGATGGGTCGAATTCCATCCGGAGCTTCTACAATCCGATGCGGCAGGCCGGCGCCACCGCGCGCGCGATGCTGGAAAACGCGGCAGCCACCAAGTGGGGCGTTCCCGCTTCCGAATGCCAGGCCAAGAATCACGAAATCGTGCACGGCCCAACGAACCGCAAGCTGGGTTTCGGCGAGTTGGTTGCTCTTGCGGCCAAGCAGCCGGTGCCCAAAAAAGAAGATCTGAAGTTTAAATCGCCGGATCAGTATCGCTACATCGGCAAAGAGATTCCCATTACGGATCTCGATGCGATCACCGAAGGCCGCGCCACGTTCGGCATGGATGCTCGCGTACCCGGCATGGTGTACGCGTCCATCGAACGGTCGCCTGTGATCGGCGGGACACTGAAGAGCGTGGACGATGCTGAAGCGCGCAAGGTCCGCGGCGTAGCGCAGACCGTTACCATCTCGCCGTTCAAGTCGCCTTGGGGATTTCAACCTTTAGGCGGAGTGGCGGTGATCGCCGATAACACCTGGGCCGCGATGCAAGGCCGCAGGAAACTCAAGGTGGATTGGGACCTGGGAGCGAACGCGGATTACGATTCCGCGGCTTACAAAAAAACACTCCAAGACACCGCGCGCCAGACCTGCAAGCCGGCGCGAAACGATGGCGACGTCGATGCCGCTTTCGCGAAGGCCGCGAAAACAATCGAAGCTGAATACTACGTGCCGCACCTGGCGCACGCATCCATGGAGCCGCCTGTCGCTCTTGCCGAATTCAAGGACGGCAAGGTGGTTTGTTGGGCGCCCACGCAGAATCCACAAGCGGTTCAGGACACAGTGGCACAGGCAGTGGGCATCAAGCCGGAAGACGTGACTTGTAATGTGACGCTTCTAGGCGGCGGCTTCGGACGCAAATCGAAACCGGATTATGTCGCCGAAGCAGCGGTCCTGTCTAAGCAGCTTGGCAAGCCGGTGAAGGTGGTCTGGAGCCGCGAAGACGATATCCATTTCGATTACTATCACGCCGTCGCCGCCATGTACATGAAGGCGGCCGTCGACGAAAAGGGCCGTCCAACGGCGTGGCTGCAGCGCAGCGTGTTCCCTCCCATCGCGTCGATGAACGATGCTTCGGCCCGTTACGCCAGCTTCGAGCTCAGCCTGGGATGGACCGATGTGCCATACGAAATCCCGAACTTCCGCGCTGAAGTTGGACCGGCGGAAGCGAAGGTGCGCATCGGGTGGCTACGATCGGTGGCCAATATCCCGCACGCTTTTGCCGTGCAGTCTTTCACGGACGAACTTGCTGCGGCATCCAGCCGCGATCGCGTGGAATATCTGCTCGATGTGGTGGGCAGCCCGCGCATTCTCGACATGCGTCCGCCGAATGCCCGCAAAGCGCCCGATCCATACGCTATCGATACGGCGCGCTTCCGGCGCGTGATTGAGACCGTAGCCGAACAGTCGGGCTGGGCAAACCATAAGCCCGGAAACGGGCGCGCGCTCGGAATCGCCGTACATCGCAGCTTCCTGACCTACGTCGCCACCGTGGTGCAGGTGGAAGTGGACAACGGAAAACTTCGTATTCCGCGAGTGGACATTGCACTCGACACGGGCAAGGTGGTGAATCCGGATCGCGTTCGAGCGCAGTTTGAAGGTGCGTCGGTATTCGGCGCTACGGTTGCGATGATGGGCGAGATTACGGCCGCCAACGGCCGCATCCAGCAATCGAACTTCAACAATTATCCAGTGGCCCGCATCAACGAGGCGCCAGTGGAGACGCATGTTCACATCGTGGCGAGCGACGCTCCTCCGGCTGGCGTGGGCGAACCGGGCGTGCCGCCGATGTCGCCGGCCATCTGCAACGCGATTTTCGCGGCTACCGGCAAACGAATCCGCGAGCTGCCAATCAAGAAGCAATTGGCGTAAGCGAGAAACCCAACATAACGGCGCGCGTTCGACTAACATGGTTGTCGAATTAAGGAGGCAGACGCATGTCCTGGAATAAGATGTTCGCCGTGATCGTTCTTGCCGCGGCTCCGCTCGCCGCTCAAAACGGATCGGCGCATCGCGCGCCCAAGCCGCCCAAATCGCTGCGGCTTTACATATTCGATTGTGGCGTTTTGAAGCCGGCGGACGCAAAGTCGTACGGCTTCGACAAAGTCGCGGAATTGAAGATGTCGGTGCCTTGTTTTCTGGTTGCGCACCCGAAGGGCACGATGATGTGGGATGTGGGCGTCGTTCCGGATAGCGATTTCAAGGGTGACGGGAGTCCAGTCACGCAAGGCTTCATTGAGGTCGCGAAGCCGCTCAAGCCGCAACTGGAAGCCATCGGTTATGAGCCGGGCGACATCAAGTACATCGCGTTCTCGCACTACCACATCGATCACACGGCGAACGCCAATATGTTCGCTGCTTCCACTTGGCTGGTGTCGCAACCGGAGCGCGACATCATGTTTTCCGACCAACCCGCCCCGGTCCGGGTCGTAAAGAACTACAGCGCGCTCAAGGACAGCAAGACTACCATTCTGCCCACCGCATCCGATTACGACGTCTTCGGCGATGGGACCGTCATCATCAAACCCGCTCCTGGCCACACGCCTGGCCACCAGGTGCTCTTCTTGAAGCTCCCGAAGACTGGCCCGGTGCTGATTGCGGGCGACCTGTATCATTACAACGAAGAGCGCAATACGGATCACGTGCCGAATTTCGAGTTCAACAAAGAGCAGTCGCTTGCGAGCCGCGCCAAGATAGAGGAATTCCTCAAGACATCGGGCGCGCAGCTCTGGATCGAGCACGATTTCGCCGCCAACGCCAAGCTGAAAAAATCGCCCGCGTATTACGAATAGGCCGGATTCTCACCATGCCGAAACTCCAGCTTACGCTGGCCTGCTGGAATTATGATCGAACGCGCGCGCTGCTGGAAGGCCGCGTCACCGTCGATGGCGTCGATCTGAACTATCTCAATCTGCCGGTGGAAGAGACGTTCTTCCGCATGCTGCGCCATCAAGAGTTCGATGTCGCCGAGATGTCGTTGTCTTCCTACACACTATCGCTGTTCCGCGAAAATCCACCGTTCATTGCGATACCCGTCTTTCCGTCGCGCATGTTTCGACATTCCTGCATCTATATCAATGCCGCCAGCGGGATCCGCGAGCCGAAGGAATTGATCGGCAAGCGCGTGGGCAGTCCCGAGTATCAGATGACCGCGCCGGTCTGGATCCGGGGCATCCTGAGCGATGAATACGGCATTCCCGTCACCAGTCCTTCTTATTTCACTGGAGGCGAGGAGCAGCCTGGCCGTCCGGAGAAGATTGCACTGTCGCTTCCGTCTGAGTTTCGCGTGCAACCGATTCCATCGACTAAGACGCTTTCGCAGATGATCGATACAGGCGAAATCGATGCGCTGTATACCGCGCGCGCTCCTTCGACGTTCAACCGAGGCTCCGGCAACGTCCGCCGGCTCTTTGAAGACTACCAATCCGTGGAGCGCGACTATTATCTGAAGACTAAGATTTTCCCGATCATGCATGTAGTCGTGATTCGCCGCGATGTTTACGAAAAGCATCGCTGGGTGGCACAGTCGTTGTGCAAAGCCTTTGCTCTTGCGCAGCGCGACACCTATGAGGATCTGCACGAAATGGGAGCTCTGAAGGCCATGCTGCCGTGGCTGGTGCAGCATGTGGAGGACACTGAAAAGCTAATGGGCCGCGATTTCTGGCCTTATGGCCTGGAACCCAACGTCCACGTGCTGCAGACCTTCTTGCGCTACTCGCATGAGCAAGGCCTGGCGAAGCGCTTGCTCGCGCCTGCCGGCCTTTTCGCGCCCGAATCGCTCGAATCGTTTAAGATCTGAACGCATGGCAAGCTGGTGGGCGCTGACCCGAGGCGATCTGGACACAACCATCGCGCAGGTCGGTTTCAATCTCGCGCAGATGGTGATTCCGGTGTTTCTGTTGATCCCCGTTGGAATCTCAGCCGGGTTCAGCGTCACTCACTTGCTGCCCGGCTACGCACTCGGTTTTCTGATCGGCTCACTAGGCTTGGTCCTCCTTGCGGTGCGCCTGGCCCATCGTGAAGGCCGCTCCAATGTCACCGCGCACGTGTACGGCAATAACGTACCCGCGATCATCGCCTACACACTGTCCATCATGCTGCCGGTATATCTGGAAACGCACGATGCCAATCGCGCTTGGGAGATCGGAGCGGCGGCGGTGGCTTGGACCGGCGTCATCAAGCTGGCGGCGGCGCCATTTGCGGGAGTCTTCCGCCGCTTCATTCCCGCTCCAGCTGCGATGACGGTTTTCGGTGCAGCCATGTACAGCTATCTCGCGCTGGTTTTGTTGCAGCGCGTCTTCGATCAACCGCTGGTTGGTTTGATCGCGCTTGCGATTATCTTCAGCAGCGTATTGGCTGGCATCCCGATCACCCGCTGGAGGATTCCGCCGTTCATCGCTGCATGGATTGTCCCACTCGCCGTAGCGCTCGCCATCGGATACGTCCACCCCTCCTGGTCCGGACCGTCGTTCCAGCTTCCGTTCGCGGCCACGCCCGAACCGTTGCGTGCCATGACCCTTGCGCTCCCGTATCTTTCGGTGATCGCGCCCATCGCGATTTATCAAGTGCTCCAGGACATCGCCTCAGTGGCCGGTGCCGCGGCGGCCGGGGACGACTACGATGCGCGGGCCGTGCTGGCTTGGGATGGTCTGGGAACGCTGGTGTGCGGTCTGGCCGGAAGTGTGGTCACTCCGGTTATTTACGCCATGCACCCGCCCTACAAAGCCGTGGGTGCGCGCATCAGCTTCGCCTTCTGGACTCCAGTGCTATTTCTTGCGGTGGTTATGAGCGGGCTCACTATTTTCGTAGCGCAATTGTTTCCCTGGCCGATTCTCGCGGCCATCATCGCCTACGTTTCCATCGGCGTGGGGATGGCGACCTTGCGTCGCGTGGATCCGAAATATCTCGCTGCCGTACTGCTGGGCTTCGTGCTCCCCGCGGGCGCAGTGGTTGCAACTGCCGTGAATTCGGCCCTGCCCGCGCTCAGGCTTTCGGCCGCCAATGCCGCCGTCGAAGCCGCGCTGAACCGCTCCATCTATTGGTCATCAGTTTTAGGACTGGGCAACGGCTTTCTGTTTCTCGTGTTGGTGGTGGCGTCGGTGATCACAGAATTGATCGACCGCCGCTTCCATCGCGCAGCGATCTGGTGCATGGTCGCCGCAGTCTTCTCTTGGTTCGGATTGATGCATTCGGCACTTTTGCGCTGGGGCGCGCAACCCGATTATGCGTTGGGATGGCTGGCCGCGGCACTGATCGTCTACTCCGCGCGTTGGTGGAGAGGAGACGTTGCCAATTCCTGAAATACGGCATCCAGGTTCGTGAAGCCGCTTCCCCGGACGCCCGCCAGATTCGCCGCCAGCACTTTCGCTTGCTCTAATAACGGGGGAAAACAGTCGAAAGTCTGGCCATTATGCTCCGTGCACCCGCCGACCGAGAAAATGTACCGATCGGAAGTCTCCATCTGATCGTTCACCACGATTCCGCGATTTACTTCCACGCCGGCGCTTCGCGCTAGCAACGTGTTTGGCTGCAGATTCGTTGCGATCACCACCAGGTCCGCGCCAAGTTCCTCGCCACTTGTGAAACGCACCGCTTCCACACGCACGTCCCCCAGCACGGTTTCAAGCTGCCTGTCGAAGGAGCCTCCGGATTCAACAACCGTAACATCGCAGCCGCGCTTTCCGAGACCCCGCGCAGCTTCCGTCGCCAGCCATCCACCAACAACTACGGCCCGCCTGCCCGGACCGGCCGCTTCCGCCATCTTTCGCGTATCATCGAGCGTCCCGAAAATGTAGACGCCGGCTTTGTCCAGACCTCCGATCGGTGGAACCAGCGGACTGGAGCCTGTTGCCAGGATCAGCTTGTCGTAACTAGTCCAATCGCCATCGCTGCTGCGGACTGCACGGTTTGCCCGGTCAATCTCCTCCACGCGGATTCCGAGCCGAGTCCGGATTCCGTGCTCCTGGTACCACTCGATGTCGTTTAAGATGATGCTGTCAATATCGCGCTCGCCTGCGAGCACGCTGGAGAGCAAAGTCCGGTCATAATTGGCGTGGGGTTCGTCGCCAAAAATGGTGATGTCGAAAACCTGACCGCTCCCGATCAGTTCTTCCACGCAAGCCACGCCAGACATTCCGTTGCCTGCAAAGACGAGATGTTCACACCGGGGTTCGATCATGCCAAAGGCCCTAGCTTTTTGAAGGCTGGTGAAGGTGCTCCGGCCGATGAGCACGTCTATCGGAGGCAAACGGACTCCGTTGTTTTGACAAGCTCCCATCCAGCCGCAGCCGTCAGGGAAGAAGTCGCTTTAAGTATATTTGCGGACTGTTTGGGCGTAAAGAAGAAATTTTCTATGACTCGCATTCAGAACGGCGCATGCTCCCAGGCGTCCTCAGGATGTTCTGTTACTTTGAAACTAGGGTACCCTCATGGTCGTCAATACTGTCGGGCACTCCGTCCACCCCATCGAAGAGTTCATCCGAATACTGCAGGCCCATGGCATCGAAAGGCTGGTGGATGTACGAACCATTCCGAAATCGCGGCGCAATCCACAATTCAACAAAGAAAGCTTGGCGGTCAGCCTCCAAAACGCCGGCATCGATTATCGCCATCTCGCCGGACTGGGTGGGCTCCGGCATGCTCGCAAGGATTCGATCAATGGCGGATGGCGCAACGCATCGTTTCGAGGCTACGCCGACTACATGCAGACTCCGGAATTCGGCGAGAACCTGAATCATCTGATCGAACTCGCCTCCCAGGCGCCTGCTGCGATCATGTGCGCCGAAGCTGTTCCTTGGCGATGCCATCGGTCGCTGATCGCCGACGCCTTGGTGGCCCGGGGCATTCCGGTGCTGGAGATTCTGAGCGCCACCAAGTCCCGGGCGCACGCCATGACGCCGTTCGCGAAAGTGGAGGGCCACCAGGTAACGTATCCGGCTCAGGCGGATTCCACAGCGAGTTCGCTTGACTTGCCGCTTTTCAGCCAATTAGAATGAGTCCGCTACCCAAGTTGCTCGCGCGCTGCTATTTTCAGTTTTGCCGCGCGCATTCTGGAGGTTCAAAGTGCGAAATCCTCTGCTCCAAGCAGGGCTTGTCCTAGTCGCGGTCGCGTTGCCGCCTTTTTCCATCCCCGCCGCCGCGCAGACCGCGTCCCCAACCGCCAAGATTGCAAGCGCTCCCTCCGGTCCCATTCCTCGCACCCCCGACGGCAAGCCCGATATTAGCGGTCTGTGGGACCATCCCTTCGTGATTGACATGAGCAAAGATGGCCGCAATGACGCGTGCGGCGCCGAAGTGAAGGGCTGCTCCCAGAAAGCGGACGGACCGCTGCCAATGACCCCTTGGGCGGCCGACTGGAGCAAGAATTACGATGCCGGGCGCTACGACGCTACCGCCCACTGCAATCCCATGGGCTACACACGTTCGATGAACGCTCCCGTGGCGACGGAGATTGTGCAAACGCCTAAGGAGATCGTGTTTCTGCACGAGTCCATGTTTGCGTTCCACGTCGTCTATATGGATGGCCGCCCGCATCCCACCCCCGATGAAGCCAAAGAGACCTTTTGGTATGGGCATTCCGTGGGCCATTGGGAGGGTGACACGCTGGTGGTGGACACCGTCGGCCCGTTTTTCGCCACGCCGAAAATGCTGCTCGATACGGCGGGCCATCCGGTTAGCGAGGATCTTCACATCGTCGAGCACTTCCATCGCATCGACGCGACGCATTTGGGTTACGAAGTCACGGTCAGCGACCCCAAGATGTACACCAAGCCCTTCACCAACGTCCGGACTTGGGTGTTGATGCCGAAGAGCGAAGAGATCTTAGAGTACGTCTGCACCGAGAACAATAAAGAAGTAGAAGAGCATCACGTTAAGTAACGGTCCCGCGGGCTTACGCTACGGCCAAATGGAAGGCCGCTTCTATGTGGACGGCCGTGCTATTGATGTACGTCACGCCGTCGTCCTCAAAGGTTGTCAGCATCCGGTGTTCCGGAAACGCAAGCGGCAGTTCGGTACACGCCAAGCAGACCACGGGCCGGCCCTGAAATTGACGTTCGAACGAATGTTTCGCAACCCTACCTAACGTCGCCGCCGCTCCCGCCCGCTTGCCGAGTTGTAATTCCGCAATCAATTCCACCGTTATCGCCCTTACTTCGTCGTCATCCGGGCCAGCCGCCTGAACGCCCTGCTTCGCGAATTCCGCGCGAAAAATCGGGGATCTCATCGTGATCTCCGTCCCGAGTAATAAGACTTCGTTCGCCCCGATCCGGGCGCTTTCCTTTGCCGTCACTTCCAGAATGCTGACGACGGGAATCTGAATACCGTGCACGATGGAAGCGAAACGATGGTGAGGCGTATTGCTGGCCATGAGCGCGAAATCGACGCCGCTTCCTTCCAGACGCTGCAGCGCAGCGCGATGATAGTTGTCAAATTGCGACCAGGATTCTTCGTCGCCATCCACCCCCAAGTACGACACGGCCTGGTGCAAATCCAAGGATTCGATGCTCATCTCTGGTGTTGACAGCGGTGTCGACGGAAGGCCTTGCCGGTTTCTGATGTGATGCCATTGTTCACTGCGACGGCAGATCTCCGAATAGTAGTCCACCGTGGATAACCATGCGACACCGCCCACAATCCCGACCTTCTTCATTCTTCAGAAAGTGTCGAAGGTTGCCAGAAAGTTCCAGCGACTACTTCCACGAAGTTTCGCTCTTCGCGCACGATAAATCGCTTGTTCTGCGCCATGGCGAAATTCTCGATCGCCTCCGGGTCTGACTTCAAGCGCATCCGGTATGTCTCATAGGAGGCCAGGCTGTCGAAAGCAATGAGCCCCCAGGCGACGTAGTTGGTACCTTCATGGGGGAGAAAATATGCGATCAAGTGTCCGCCGCAGCGCGGAATGATGCGGCCCCAATTTTCGGCATACGTCTTAAACTCGTCCCGCTGGAACGGATCGATCTCGTAGCGGATGACGCAGGTAATGGTCATGATCGGCAGTATGCCAGTTGTCGAACAGGGACACTTCGTTTAGCATCGAAGTATGGCTGCAGAACCTTCCACCGACGCCGCAGTCTCCAGAATTGCTGTAGCTATCGGCGAGCCGGCGCGAACGCGGATGCTCTATTGTCTGTTGGACGGCCGCGCGCGAACCAGCACCGAGCTCGCGATCATAGGCGGCGTGACTCCGTCCACCGCGAGCGTACACTTGGACCGGCTTAGAGCCGCCCGGCTGGTGAAAGTGTTCGCCCAAGGCAAACATCGCTACTACAGTCTGGATGGCTCTCACGTGGCAAGAATCCTGGAAGGGTTGAGTGTTTTCGCCGCAGGCGCTCCGGGAAAGTTCGTGCCGAATACGCCGAGCAGGCTGCTAGCGGCGCGGACTTGCTACGATCACATCGCCGGCACGCTGGCAGTGTCGCTGCACGATCGCTTCCATGAGCTGGGATGGCTTTCATCCGGCTACGAACTGACCCAGGATGGAACCAAGGCGTTTGCGGCCCTGGGGATTGACGCCGATGCAGTTCGATTGCTGCGCCGCCGTTTCGCCTATGCCTGCCTGGATTGGAGCGAGCGGCGGCCGCATATCGGAGGAGCGCTCGGGGCAGCCCTGCTGCAGGTGGCTCTCAAAAGAAAATGGGTGACTCAGGATCTGGACAGCAGGGCCCTATCGGTCACAGATTTTGGCCGGCGGGAATTGCTGGCTCGTTTCGGACTGTCTTTGTCTTCAGCACCCAGTGCATCCCCAGCATCACGATGGCTGAAATCAGCGCCGGAACCGCGGCCACATAAAAGAGCTTTTCCGAAGGCAAATGCTGGCTCATGAGCACGCCGCCGACAACGGGACCAATAATTGCCCCAATTCGCCCAATGCCTAATCCAGCCCCGATTCCGGTGGCTCGTAGATCGGTTGGGTAATAGGTCGCGGACAGCGCATTGACCGCGGTTTGTCCTCCTACCACGCCGAATCCCGCCAGGAACACGACGGTAAACAACATCGCCAGCGAGAGGCCGGGCTTTCCGATCAGCGCAATGTTGACGCACCCGAGCGCGAAGCACGTGGTCAGAACTCGAACGAAGCCCCAGCGTTGCACGAATAAGCCCAGGGTGAATCCGCCGATCATCCCTGCCAATTGCTCCATGGTTCCCACCAGGACCGAGGTCCGGATGCCATATCCAGCCTGATTGGCCACCGTGGGCAGCCAACTGGCCAGGAAATAGAGGTTCAGAAGATTCATGAAATTGATGGTCCACAGCATGATGGTTCCAATGCCGCGGCCTTCGTGGAACAGATGTATCCAGGGAACGCCCTTGCGTTTTTTCTCTTCGACGAAATATTGACTGGCGTCCGCCGGCGCGCTGGGATCGATCCGCCTTAGCCAACGCGAGGCCTGTTCCAGACGCTTGCGATGCAGCACCAGGAACTGGAGCGACTCAGGCAGCGCAAAAATCATGATGACACCGATCACCAGCGGGGCCGCCGCGCCGAAATAGAAAACGGATCGCCATCCGAAGCGCGGAATCAGCCAGGCGGCGATGAAACCGCCAAAGGCCGCGCCGGCCGTGAATCCGTTGCCGACGATCATCATGATGGTCACGCGCAGTTTGCGCGGGCTGTATTCCCCAACCAAGGCGACAGCATTCGGCATGATGCCGCCCAGGGCCATCCCGGCAATGAAGCGGATCACCAACATCTGTTGCACATTCGCCGCATGAGCAGTAAGAAACGTCAAAACCGAAAAGCACAATGTGACGGCGATCAGCACCGCGCGGCGTCCGATCTTGTCCGCAAGCATGCTAAAGAACAGCGAACCCACCAAAATACCGAACAGGCCGGCGCCAAACACGGGCCCAAACTGCGCGTTCGGGACATGCCATTCTTTCAGAATCGCGGGCGCGACGTAGCCCATGGCTTGCACGTCGAAGCCATCCATGATCAGGCAGAGGCCGCAAAGGATGCACAAGCCCAATTGAAACCCGCCGAAGCTGCTGTTGCCGACGACTTCCGAGATGTTGGTCCGTGCTTCTGTTTTCATCGCGAGATCCAGTATATCGGTTCGACCATGCCCTTCACTTTTCGGTTGCCACGTACACCCCGTTCCATTCCGCCGGTGGAGGCGCGCTCAGCAATTCGCGGGACCTTTCCAGGAGTACGGCTGCAGGCCGATCTCCCGGGCACAAGGTCAATGAGGCCTGGTACTGTTCCGCTGCACCGAGGAAGTCTCGCGCGATATATGCCTCCAAGCCCAGCCCGAAACGCCGCGCTAACTCGCGAGCCACGGCATCGTCTTCGGACGCGAGACAGAGCGGCTCCCACACTTCCACACATTGACGCTTGCCTTTTACCTGGACCACGCCTACCGGCCGCGCAACAATGGATTCACGGGCGGCCTGATACGTCCGATCGCTAATCAAGATTTGAGTGCCGTATAGCTTGTTCAAGCCTTCCAGCCGCGAGGCCAGGTTCACCGTGTCTCCCATGACCGTGTAATTGAACCGATCGTGTGAGCCGACGTTGCCCACCAGGACCTCTCCGGTGGCAATGCCAATGCGGGCACGAATATTCGCGAGTTCGGGGAGATCGGGCGCGGATCTGAGCTCGGCCAGCTTGCGTTGCGATCGCAGAGCCGTCTCACAAGCCCGCGCCGCGTGATCGGCCGTCGGAATGGGTGCTCCCCAAAACGCCATAATGGCGTCGCCGATGAACTTGTCCACCGTTCCGCCCTGCGCTGCCACCACCCTGCTCATCTCGTCGAAATAGCGGCTGAGCAGTTGCACCAGTTGATCCGGCGTCATCGTCTCGGCGAGCGACGTCATGCCTGCAATATCGGAAAAATACACCGTCATCTCTCGCGTCTGCCCTTGCAGCGTGGCTTCCTGTCCGGACTGCAGCATCGCGCGCACCAGGTCCCGAGGAACATAGTAAGAAAACGATCGGAGGCTGCCCTTCATGTGGAGCAGCGATTCATCCATCGTCGCCACTTCCTTAAAGATGGTCTTCATCGGCGGGCGTACGCTCAGTTGGAAATCCCCCACTTCCTCCATTTCCGACGCCAGTCGAGTAAGAGGAACCGAGATGCGCCTTGCCAGGATCATGGTGAACAGCAGGCCGATGCACAAAGCAGCCAACGCGACGGCAAAGGCTGCTTCCTTATTCCGCGCCAGCACGCTCATGAAATCGGATTCCGGAGCGTAGGCGCCCAGAAACCATGTGGGACCGCCCGCCACCTTGAGGCGCCGGTATCCAGCTACGTAACGCTGGTTGGCCTGCAGCACCGTGAACTGTTCCTCCGTCAAGTTTTCCTTGCGAGCGAGAAAAGCCTGGAATACGGGATCGGGAACATCGGCTTCGGTGACCAATTTACCCGCTGTCCCTTGCCCCGTGTTCTCGATCAGACGCAATCCCGGGAAGGCGATCACGTGACCGGCTTGATCGAACATGAAGACTTTTCCGTGTTTTCCAAAGTGCAATTGACCGACGAAATCGGAAAGGAAGTTGAGATTGAAGTCGACGGTGAGAACCCCTAGCAAAGTTCCATTCTTCGCGTAGCGAGGGTTCGCGCAGGTAATGCCTGGAAGCCCTTCGTCGTAAAAAATCACCGGGCCGATCCACACCAGCTTCCCCGCTTGCTGGGCGGCTTTGTAGAACTCTTCATCGCGCGGATCGTAATCGTTGGCGGTCTGCTCATAGTGTTTTTCCCAGGCGCCGTTGGCGGCCGCCGTATAGTCGTGCAATCCGCCGCCGCCCTTGAGGGTGGTTTGGCTCACGTGCAGGGAACCGTCGGGGGCGCGATAGGCACCCGTGAATTCGCCCATGGCATCGCTGTAGCTGGCCCAGGCAAATGTAGGATTGGCGCGCAGCACCTCAGTAAAGTGGCGCGCCAGCAGGTCCTGGTCTTGCCGCAAGACCGCGTTGCTCATCAGCTTTTCTGAAAGCTGCGCCGCGCTGACGGCGTCATCTAACTGGTCTTGGACCCGCGTATCCAGCCGCGCCAGCAGTTCGTGGACTTGTTCGTCGGTCAGTTCAACAATCGCCGCGCGCGTATTGGCGAGATTGGCCCAGGCAACCAGCGCGATGGCGCCAGCCACCAGCGAGCTCACCGTGATCCCAAGCCCTACGCGATACTGCACCCGTCTGGGCTGTGTCTTACCGGCGATCGCCATGTGGTTAGAATACGGCAGGCAGCAGGCCTGGTAAATGTGAGTTTGGTAAATATGGAGCATGGCTACTCGAACGCGGAAGCCGGCCAAGAAGGCCAAGAAGGCTGTGGCCAAGAAACCGGCCGCAAAGAAAAAGACCCGTGTACGGGTAGTCTTTCAAGTTGATCTGTCCGCGTTCCCCCCGGAGTCCGTAATGTCGAGCGAGCGATCGCTCTGCGTAGCCTGTGTGTGGCAGATCTTCACCAAGGCCATGAGCCTGGCGCCCAAGACCGCACTCGCTGAGATGAAGCGCTACACGCCGTCCCTCGAGGAACTTACTTCCGCCGAGCCAGCGCGGCCTTTTTTCGCGGCGCAGGATAAAGACAAGCCACAGTGTCCGTACTGTGGATCGCCCGCCAAATGGCACGCCCGCATCCGGACGCACCGCATCGAAAGCGGCAAAGCCACCGATACCCTGCGGCGCAATCTGGTGAAGTCGCTACCCAAGTCTGACGATCGGTTCGCTGTGTTGGAGCAAAAGGCCACCCAACAGCACGCCTTCTTCGAGTGGTTGGAAAAGATCAGCGTGAACTTAGACCTGGAAGATCCAGCCTGGTTGCGCGACGTCTCGTTGCATTACCTCGGCCGTAAAGAGCCCAAGGTGAACTGGCAGGCGGAATTTGAGGGAGTGCACTCCATCCGGCGCTCGCGGCGTCTGGGACCCGAGCAGGAGACGCCGATGAAGCCCTGGGAAGTGGAGCAGGGCCGCCTGTTCCTTGCCCCCCTGCTATTCGACGAGCTGCTGCTGGTGCAGTATCTGGTGAGCCGCTCCCAACTCGCCGGTGGCTTGACGCTGGAGCGCCGCTATACGCTACCGGAATTGTGGCATCGATTGCGGCACTCCGGTTACTTGCGTTCCATCGGGGTGCAGGCCGGCAACCCCAGCGATGCATTGGAACAGATGCTCGCGCATTTGAGCGGTGGCGAGGCCTCGGCGCGGTACTACTACATCGTCGACCGTCGCGAGCATTTGCAAAAGGTGAAAGCGCTCGAAGCGGAAAAGCCGCGCACTCGCGCCGCCAGCCGCTAACCGGCAAATCCGTGATAAGTTTGACGCCCCTACCCACCTGCGTTAGAATCTAACTGCGGGGTGGAGCAGTCTGGTAGCTCGTTGGGCTCATAACCCAAAGGTCGGTGGTTCAAATCCATCCCCCGCAACCATCCGAACGCACTCATTCCGATCCCCAAAGCCGCCCAACAGGTTCCAGTCACCAGAAGCGATGTAGTGTCCCTTCCGGCCTTCCGGTTGTGGAATCATGCTGATCTCCGTCACATGTTTCGCTAGTTGCGCCTTGGCCTTCTGAACGTCGGTCTGGAGAACGTGCCGGATGTCGCCAAGCCGTTCGGCCACGAACTGACGGGCTTGTGCGACGTGGGCGGAAACCGAATCCGATCCCGTTCCAAGTAGCTGCCGGGTGATTTCTTTGAGTTCCTGTTCACGGCTATTGATTGCTTCCACCAGGGCCGGGGAGGGGCCGCACGACGCAACAGTTGTGACAAGGTTCCGAAGTTCCGCTTGGATCTCTTCGGATCGTTGGCGCATCCGGCCAATCTTGCCGTCTAAGTTGGAGAGAGATGCCGACAGTTGACGCTCAAACTCCCCAAGGGCATATTCTATAGCCTCCGGTCGCAATACGGCGCTCTGTAGCGCACCGAACAACCGTTGTTCGATCCAATCGGCACGTTCTTTCAGGTTGTTGGTACAGGCCCCCCGGTAGAAGTTTTGTGGGCATCCGTACCGTGGATGCCCACCATTTCCCCGTCCGGTCACGATCACTAGATTGGCTCCGCAAGATCCACACTTGAGAAAGCCGGTCAGGACATTCGGACTAGTGGACGCACGATGCCTCAATCCTGGATGGTTCGCCTTTCCGAAAGCCTGTGCGACGAAAGCAAGACGGGCTTGAACACGATCCCAAAGCTCTGCGTCAATGATTCTGAGTTCCGGCTGTTCGACGATGTGCCACTCATTTTGCGGGCGCTCCCGCCGCACCCGCTTGTTCGTTCCGGGCTGCTTGACAAATCGTGAGCGATTCCAGACGATCCGGCCAGCGTAGAGTTCTCTACGAAGCATCTCCCGAACAGCGGTCATGCACCATGTTGCATACTTTTTGCCCGAGCGGGGCCGTGGAGATGGGACGTTTTCTTGATTCAAGGTCTTTGCGATTGTCTTGAGAGAGCAGCCTTCGGCGGACATTTCAAAAATCCGGCGCACAACCGCCGCTTCGCCCTCATTGATATGTAAACGGACGGCACGACCCTCCCGAACATTGTTGTACCCGAAGCACCGCCCACCAGCGTGGAGACCCTTCAAGACGCATCCCTCTAATCCACGGTGCGTCTTCTTGGCGAGTTCTTTGATGTAAAGTGAATCCACCAAACTGTGGACGGTCATCAACACGTCGGCTTGTTCGTTTTGCGTGTCTATGCCTTGCGAAACCGAGACGACCCGAATTCCGATAAAGCTCAACCGCTCTATGAGCTTCATACTATCTCCAAGATTTCGATACAGGCGGCTGGTGTCGTCCAACAACAAAACGTCAAACGGGCGGTCGGAACGGGAGATCGCCTCAATCAATCGTGTCAATCCGGGTCGGTCTGCGCCAGCACCCGAAATCGCTTCATCGGTGTACACGTACTGCGGGAGAATGCTCCAACCGTTCAGTTCGGCAAACTCAGAACACTTCCTCAGTTGGTCGTCAATGGAAGCGGGGCTTTGTCGGTCACTGGAATACCGTGCGTAGGCCGCACAGCGAAGTTTCATTGGACACGCTCCGATCCGTTCACGGGAATTGAACTCTCGTTATTATCACTCAGCACTATTTCAGAGAGGTATTGCCGCACCAGCATTGGGACAAGCCACAGATCGCATGGCACCGATGTACAACATAATCAAGGCTGCTCATTGCCTCGCTCTGGAGGCGATTCTGACGCACAAGAATTATTTCACAGGAGACTCGTCGCCTTCCGAAGAAGCCGCCACCTCGGTGCGAGAGTTCTTTGAAATATGGAAATACTCCGAAACCGACTTCGGGCTGAACAATGAACTTGTACCCTTGAAAGAAACGGATTCACCAGCGAATTAGGGACGGCTGCACATCCCGGCGTACAAATCTTCACCGATTGTGTCCGGTATGATTCGTTGCCATCCGTCAAGCAGTTCATTGGTTCTGACAAGATTGTCGGACGAATCGTAGATGGCCGTGGAAACTTGATTCAATCGTCTCGCCTTGCAGTCCACCTCGTAAGCGTCAATGCTGTAGGTCGGTTTCTTACTCACGACCTTCATCCATAGGCGTGCAGGACCGCTCTCACCAAAATCGAGAGTCTTCACGTCAATGTAGAACTCATCAGTCCGAGGTGATGCGAACAGCCGCCATCTGTCCGTTGCCTTACCGTATTCGCCAAATCCGGCAAATGCTCGATTGTACTCAGCACCAGCCTTCCGAAAGTCTTTCGCTCGGAGATAGGCGTCCCCACGCTTGACGTACAGGTCGGCAAGCCCAGTCGAAGTAAAATCCTTGTTCTCGGTCAACTGCTTTGAAAGAACCTCATGCGTAAACCCAGGCCAAAAGAGTACCCGGACCTTCTCAACAAGGGCTGCGTCGGGTAGTTGTTCATATTCCGGGTAGATCAGCCGGAAAGTCCGCAAATTCATAAGAAACGAATCATTCGCAAGTTCCCGCTCGATTGCCTTGTCAAGGTCGGAAATTGCACTGCTATAGTCGCCCACCTTCATATACGCATCAGCCCGGTTTTCATAGGCAAGTTTCGAGAACAGAGAATCGGAAGTTTCCTTCTTTCTCCGAATGGAGTCACTAAAATCGGAAATCGCAGAGTAGTATTCGCCAAGGTCCATTTTCGCCAACGCCCGGTCGTGGTAAGCGCTTTCGTTTTCGGGGTCAAGTTGAAGTGCTTGGTCATAGTCTTTGACCGCTTGGCGGCTCTGCTTCAGTTGGTAATAAGCGTTCGCACGTTGAACGTAGGCGTCGAGGAATTTCGGATCCAACTCAATCGCTCTTGAATACGATAATGCAGCCTTCCGGTGTGCTTCATCCCGAACTGCATCGGAAGTCCATGCAGCCTTCGACCAGAAGGCTGACCGAACGTACAAGCCCCCGATAAAATAATGCGGTAGCGGGGA
>JBEKRO010000114.1:0-17848 GCA_049518655.1 Bryobacteraceae bacterium
CGCTTCCTTCAGACCCCATCTCACGACGACGCCCTTGCGCTTCGCTATGACTTCACCTCCATCAGGTTGTCAAACGGACTTTCACCCTCGAGCTGTCGAACATGCTCGGCACACAACAAAAAGGCAGGCGTCCCGCGAGGGAACGCCTGCCCGTTTTCAACGTCGCTATCAATCGTCCAAGGAGAGGACTATGCGTTCGCTTGCGCGGTGCGTCGCTTCTGATAGACCATGCCGGCCAAACCAAGCAAGCCCGCGAGCATTAAGCCATAGAAACGCGGCTCGGGAACGGTTCCCGCTTTTCCGGTGATGGTGTCCAGCAGCAAGTAATGGCAATCTGCTTCAATCGCTATAAACTCGATACCCGCAGTGTTCTTCGTGAGGGTGAATTGGGGTGACGTTCCGGTGTTTGAGATGGTTCCGGCTCCCGTTGTTCCCAGCACCGTCATCGTATCAGGGTTCAAATTCTGCGGATTTGGTCCGGCAGCTCCGCTATCTGAGTAGTAAAGCGTTACCGCGTCACCGGGCGCCCCGTTGCCGGCTTGCAGCAGAAACGAGAGCGTCGTTCCTTGACTGATAGTGCTTCCGAGCTCAAGAACGAGAATATTCCCCACGGCGGTGTTTGTAATGTTGTTCCCCCAGTGATCGTAACCGGTAGTGACCTCGTCCGTGATACCATCCTGAGCGCCAAAATTACCTCCCGAAGTACCTTGGACTGGGTTGTAGGGCGCAATGCCCGTGCCCTCATTGAAGACGCTGGTATTGGTGGAGAACAGTCCGTCGATGGTCGAGTCGTTGCTGCTCAGGAAAGTCCCTCCGGTAGAACTGTTCGTAATCTGCTCGCCATAAACCGAGATGCCTCCAAGGGCACTGGAGTAAGTGGTGCCATCGCTGACTGCCATCGGGCTAGATCCAAAGCACCACGTATCTGTTGCGCAAGTGGTGGCACTTGCTAATGTTGCGAAAGACAAGGCGCCAGCCAAAGCTATCGCCCATGAAAATGATCTCATCTTTCAACTCCTCCTGTGACTACTGAACTTCACTTACGAAATCATGACTAAGTGTTAGCATAGGGCACCTTTTGAAAAAATACCAGTGCACCGAAGGCAAAAACTAGGTACTTTTAGTACTGAAAATTGTCCAAGGACCAATAGTACGCACATCTCGCCCAATTCCTGATTAGTTGCCTGTATCATTCTGAGCGTAGGCTAGTTAATTCGATTCAGCAAATCGTTCGCGCCGGCTTGAATGTCTTTTGGAGGACGCAATTCAAGGGCATGAGAGAGCAGGGTTTTTGCTCTAGCCCGATCTCCCTTTTGGTACCAAGCCATGCCGGTGTGGTAGGCGCATGCTGGGTCGTTGGGATACCGGCGAATCAGGCGCCCGAAAATATCCAGTGCGTCGTCGTTTTGGTCACGCTTCAGATAGACGAAGCCGAGCGTATCGAGGAAGACAGGATTGGTCGGCGCCTGGCTTACCGCATCGCGAGCGAGTTTCACCGCCTCGTCCAGACTGTCTCCGGTCTCGGCCAACAGATACGCAAGGTTATTCATCGCAACTGCGTCCTTGGGCCGCGCGGCAAGAGCCCGCCGCGCTACCTGCTTGGCTTCCTGCGCGCGGTTCTCCGATTCGAGTAAAAACGGGAGCAGTACGCCGGGCCTCGGATCCTTGGGTTGGAGCACAGCGGCATTCTGTAGGGTAACAATGGCGTTATGAATGTCTCCCTTGAGTTGGTAGACGTTTGCCAGTTGGATCTGTGGGTCGATGGAATTGGGTGTTTGGTTGGCCAGTTCGCGGAAGTTTTCGATGGCGACATTGTATTTGCCGCTTCGCAGAGCCGTGGTTGCCATAAGGTAACGAACGGCGGCTGAGCCCTTGGAACGAGTCAATTCCGCTTCCAGGCGAGAGGATGCCCTTTCTGGACGATTTTGAGCCAAGTCGTTATCCACCAGGCCGGCTAAGGCTCTCCACTCGGTGGGATGCGCTTCCAAGATTTTGTTGAAAGCCGCTTCCGCCTCGGCATAATTCCGCCTACCCAACGAAACATAGGCCAGTTTGAGGAGGACATCGACAGATCCCGGCACTTGGCGCGAGAGGCTCTTCAGCACCGCTTCCGCTTGGTCCAAATTGCCCTGCTGAAGCAAAGCACTGCCGCGCAGCATGCGCGCACGCAGGTTTTCCGGATCAACCTCCAAAGCGGCTTCCGACTGTTGGATGGTCTCCAACATGTCCTGTTGCCGGAAGGCGATATCAGCCAACAAGAGGTGAGCCTCCAGGAACTGGGGTCGCAGCTTGACAATTTCAAGCAGCCGCGCCCGCGCCTCTGGGAAATTTTGGCTCTCGGCCAGCCCTCGGG
Organism: Bryobacteraceae bacterium; assembly: GCA_049518655.1. Lineage (GTDB taxonomy): Bacteria > Acidobacteriota > Terriglobia > Bryobacterales > Bryobacteraceae > Palsa-89. The sequence goes on from JBEKRO010000114.1 coordinate 2,354, forward strand.
CTAGCACAAACTTCAGGAAGAGATCGTTTGGATTCTTTTCCAATAAAGTACGCAGGTCCTGAATACCTTCGCCGGGTTTGCCCGCCCCAGGCTCGCCAACTAAAAGAGCGGCTCGCAAGGCACGGGCCTCTGCGTCGTCCGGATGTTGCGTGAGGGTCTGGTTGAGAACCTTCAGGCCTTCCTGCCGGTTGTTCTGCAATAAGAGAACTCGGGCGATGCGGTTTTGATAAACCAGGCTATCGTTTTTGTTCGACGAACTTCCGGCGCGGTATTGCACCAGAGCGTCGGCGAGATCGCCAATGGAGGTGTAGAAATCGCCCGCTTCCAGCCGAACCGTCGGGCTTCCACCGGGATTGGAAAGTAACCTCTGTAGCGTACGATCCATTTCTGGTTTCCGGTGGGCGCCGGCGTAGAAAGCAGCCAACTGCAGGATGTAGGAATTCTCCTTTGGATTGGCGTTTACCTTCCGCGTGAGGATGTCTTCGGCGTCCTGAACGCGATTCTCCGCGACATCTATCCGGAACAGCGCGTCATAAATATCGGTGGCTTTGGGATCCCTGCCAATGAAATCCAAGCCGACCTTTTCTGCCTCGGCCGGCTGCTTGGCACGGAAAAAGGCGTCCATGAGGCCGTCCGTTATTTTCTCGTCGCTGGGGTACAATTGGTGCGCCCGACGCAACTCGGCCACGGCTTCCTCGGGTCGCCGCTCCAGCATCGCCAGATATCCCTTGATACGCAATCCCTGCAGCGAATTGGGATCGCGTTTCAGCCATTCGCCACTGAACTGAACCAGCAGATCGTACAGAAACTTCGGATGCTGCGAATCGCCGATGTAGGCGCCCAACAGGAGATTGGTCAGATCGGTCTTGGCCGCCTGATTGTCCGGCATCAGCCGCACCGCTCTCTGGAGATCCTGCAAAGCCTGGGCTACCTTGTTGTCTTTTAGTTCAGCTAAGCCCGCTCTATAGTACGCTTCCCCGAAGTTCGGATCCTTCTGCAACGCTTTGCGGTAATTCAAGTTTGCTTCGGCGAAGTGCCCCTGCGCAAACATGGCATTGCCCTTCTCAAGATAGCTCTGTGCGCTCCGGCATCCCGCGAGGAAAACAATCAAAGGCAGAACAATGACTGCCAAGGCGCCTCTAGAAATCATCGCTCAGTCAGTTTACACAACGGTTAAGGAGCGATTCCACTTGTGAAAGTACTGAACGTACTAGTCATCGGGCGTCTAGAAATTCGCATGGCTGTAAATCGTTGTAAGCAATAAACCACGAGCAAGAAGGTACTGGTACGTTCACCCGGTGGGTCATGACCAGCGTCTTATTGCCCACAATGGAAGCGACCCGTAATCTGAAGCTGCAATGAAAAGCAAATCATTCCTTGGAGCCGGATTCGGGTTCCTCTTCATAACTTTAGGCGCTAGTGCCGGCCCAGTGCCGCTGATCCTGAACTCCAGCAGCTATAACTTTCAGCTAGCAGGCGGAGGGGGCGCGGCATCTGCCACGCTGAACGGTGTGCCTGTAGAAATCTTCTGCGACAATTTTTATAACGAAATTTACGTGCCCTCCAGCAACTCGGCTGATGTAACGACGCTTGGAACCAGCGCTAACTTGAGCGAGACCAGGTTTGGCGGCGTCGCATCCACTGGCTGGACTCCCATCGTGCTCAGCGACGGTAACACTTCGCTCGATAAAACGGACGACGCGTTCTTTAACAACCCGAATGGGTCGACCCCAGAGGCCGGATCAACCGCCCTGTCGCGCTATGAAATGGTCGCTTATCTGGTGTCTCTCTACAATGTAAGCCAAGGTGGAACCACAGCCAACAATCAGATTCAGGAAGCAATCTGGACGCTGATGGACCCTGCGGCACAGGGGCCGGTGATCGATCCGTCCGGCGTGAATCCCGATAGCGACCTGGAAGCCGCAGCGAGTTGGTATATCAGCAATAGCGGGAACCCGAGCGCTATGAACAGCTTCTTGTCCCAATTCGAAATCATCAGCGATCCCAACATGACCTTCAGCGATGGATTGGGAATCGGCGGATTCCAAGAGCAGATCGTGATGACTCCGACTCCAACTCCGGAACCGCTTGGGGGATTGTGGGCACTTCTTTGTATACTGCTTGGTGGCTTGTTTATGGTGCAGCGAAATCGGGCGGCCGGCAGGAAACTCGCAGTCGGTCTATAAGATGTTACAGGTTACACGTGGATCTGTAACCTAGGTTGACGCTAGTACTCAGCGTTAGTTGCAGAGATAACGTACTAGTACGAGCTAGATTGAAAAGTTCTTGGTTTTAAGTGGTTTCGGGTGTGAAATGGTAACAAGGCTGAGAGGAGTGAGCACGATCCGCGGGGATCGCTCGCAGTCGCTCAGGAGGAAGCTGCCAACGTTTTGTACCCTTAGCCCAAGCCGATTTTTTAGGAGAATACTTTGTTTCTCATATTCACGCTAGGTGCTCTCGCGGTTGTCCTAGCCCTGATTCTCACGCCCTTGGTACGAGACTACGTGGGCAAGTGGGGCTTCCTGGATCATCCGGACGGAGTCCGCAAGAAGCACGCGGCCCCTGTTCCGCGGGTGGGTGGAATCGCTATTGTTCTTTCATACATCATCACGTTTGCCGTTGCTCTGGCCCTCCCGTTCACTTATACCCAATATCTGCATCGTTCACTTCCTGAGATTCTTCCGCTGACTTTAGTCGGGTCGGTAGTGTTCCTGACTGGCGTGCTGGACGACTTGATCGGTCTGGCCGCATGGCAAAAGCTGATGGGAATCGTCGGAGCCAGCGTGCTGGCTTATTTCGCAGGCATTCACGTCGACATTCATTTGTTGCGTGGGCTGCCAGGTGGACCTTGGCTTGGGTTCGCGGTCACAGTGATCTGGCTGGTGGGCTGCGCGAACGCGTTTAATCTGATTGATGGAATGGACGGCTTAGCCGCTGGCGTTGGTTTCGTGGCTACCGTCACCATGTTGATTGCGGCTCTCACGCAAAGTAACCTGCCGCTGGCTTTGGCTACCATGCCGCTGGCGGGCTGCCTTCTTGGATTCCTCCGTTACAACTTCAACGGCGCTTCGGTTTTCCTGGGCGATAGCGGAAGCTTGCTGATCGGCTTCATGCTGGGCTGTTATGGCGCGCTGTGGAGCGAAAAATCGGTTACGTTGGTGGCGCTGACTGTGCCCCTGCTGGCCGTTTCCATTCCGCTGATCGACGTGATTCTTTCGATCTTGCGTCGCTTCCTGCGGAATCGTCCGATCTTCCAAGCCGACCGGGGTCACATCCATCACCGGCTTCTGGATTTAGGTCTAAGCCCGAAGAACGCCGTTCTGACGATGTACGGAATCTGTGCTCTGGTAGCGGTCTTGTCGTTGCTGGCGAGTGCGCTGCACAATCAGTTGAGTGGCTTGATCGTGATCGTGTTCGGCGGCGCAGTTTGGGTCGGTATCCGCCAATTGGACTACACCGAATTCGCCTCGGCCAGCCGCATGTTCCTGGGTGGAAAGTTCCGCCGGATTATCGATATCGAAACCCGCATGACGGATTTCGAAAGCTCGCTTTCCAAGGCGGTCACGCTGGAGGAATGCTGGGCTCAGATCCGTAAGGGCAGGTCGGATTTTGGATTTCAAGAAGTGCGCATGAGCCTGAGTGGCCGCGTGTTTGAGGAACCGTGCGCGGGACCGGTGAAGCCGCGCTGGCAATTGAGAATCCCCCTGTCCAATTCGCAGTACGTAAATTTCTACCGGGATTTTGGTTCCGATATGAATCCGCTGGTGCTCAGCGCCTTTGTCGAAGCCGTGCAACGCGGGATGGATGCCCGAAGCGCGGACGCGGCAACGGAAGTGATCCGCATGCCTGCGGCTTCGGCGGCGCGTTACTACACCAACGCCGCATCAGCGGTAACCGGCGATCTCGAGCGTCTGGCGCAGTAGTTCCGGCCCCCGTACTATTCTGAGCCGCGCGCTTGAGCAAGCGGGTTGCACAGCGCCGCTTCTACCGCTTCGCAAATGATGTGATAGGTGAGGGTGTGAACTTCCTGGATTCGCGCTGTCACCGATAGCGGCACCGCCAGGAGCACATCGGCATACTCGGCCATCGCGCCGCCACCTTGTCCGGTCAGGGCGAGCGTCGAAGCTTCTAATTCGCGCGCTGTCTTGAGCGCGGCGACTACATTCTTGGAGTTCCCACTCGTCGAAATTCCCCAGACGATGTCGCCCGGTTTCGCGAGAGCCTCCACTTGCCGTGAGAAAACGGATTCATAAGAGTAGTCGTTACTCCAGGCGGTGAGAATGGCGGGGTCGGTATTGAGAGCAATCGCCGGCAGCGCCCGGCGCTCTCTTGTGAAGCGACCCACCAGTTCGGCACAAATGTGCATGGCGTCGGCTGCCGACCCGCCATTGCCGCAAACCAGCAGCTTATTACCCTCCGAGAGCCGTTTCACGAGCAAATCGACTGCTCGAGAAATCTGCGTGGGGTAGGGGGTGGAGCAGATCGATTGCAAGCTGCGCGCAGCGTCTTCAAAAGCTGCCATGGCAGCGGCGACTTTCAATGGGCAAATGCCTCCCTACCAGATGGTAGCCTATGAAAGAGCTGATCCCATTGGAGCGTTACTAGGAGTTATGCCGAAGGTTGTCGTCACCGGTTCCTGTGGACTCATTGGCTCGGAGGTTTCCAGGTTCTTCGCTCGCGAGGGCTTCCAGATTCACGGTATCGATGACAACCATCGCGTAGTTTTCTTCGGGCCGGAGGGCGACACCAGTTGGGTGATCGAGCGCTTGCGCCAGGAAATGCCTGATTACCGGCACGCCTCGCTGGATATCCGCGATCGCGAGGGCGTACTGGCCTTGTTCGATGAGGTACGCCCGGACTTGATTATCCACACCGCCGCGCAGCCTTCGCATGACCGGGCAGCCGCCATTCCGTTTCTTGATTTTGAGGTGAATGCGCTCGGGACACTGCATCTTCTCGAAGCCGCTCGGCGATCCTGTTCCGAGTCGCCTTTCATCCACATGTCGACCAACAAAGTTTATGGGGACCGGCCCAACGGGATTGCGCTGCAAGAGCTCGCTACGCGTTTTGACTGTGCCGATCCGGCCTGGCACATCAGCAAAAGCCTGCCTCGCATTTTCGGGGAGATCGCCGCGAGTTGGATGGACCGGCGCGTCACGGCATGAAACTCCTGATTACAGGTATCTGCGGCTTTGTCGGAAGCTCGCTGGCTGAAGGCCTGCTGGAGAGTCGCGAAGAGATATCGATCTACGGCATTGACAATCTCATGCGACCCGGCTCTGAATTGAACCGCGCACGGCTGCGGGAGCGGGGTATCACATTGGTGCATGGCGACATCCGCATGCCGAGCGATTTTGAGTCGCTGCCCCCGGTGGACTGGGTGATTGACGCAGCGGCGAATCCGAGCGTGCTGGCCGGTATCCAGACGGGCTTCAGCAGCCGGCAATTAGTTGAGCATAATCTGGGCAGCGTAGTGAATGTTCTCGAGTATTGCAAGGTCCATCGGGCAGGACTCTTGCTGATGAGCACCAGCCGGGTGTATTCCATCCCGGCGCTCACATCACTGCCTCTGAAGGCGCGCGGAGACGGCTTTTGTTTGGATGAGGCCGCGAATTTACCCGTTGGCATTTCGGGCCAAGGCATCGGCGTGGATTTTTCGACGCGCGCGCCTATTTCGTTGTACGGCAGCACCAAGCTTGCGGCGGAGACGTTGGCGCTAGAATATGGCGCCGCGTTCGATTTTCCGGTTTGGATCAACCGCTGCGGCGTACTGGCGGGGGCGGGGCAGTTCGGAATGCCGGATCAGGGCGTGTTCTCCTACTGGATCCACGCTCATGCGCGCCGCCGCCCGCTGCGGTTTATCGGCTTCGGCGGTACAGGCCAGCAAACCAGGGATGTCTTTCATCCACGCGATCTCGCAGTTCTAGCGGATGCTCAAATGAATTGCCAGCGCTCCAACGGCCAGCGTATCTATTGCGCCGGAGGCGGCCGTTTGAACTCGATTTCGCTGGCGCAATTAACCGCGTGGTGCGACAGACGCTTCGGTAAACATACACCCACCGCGGATGCCCAGCCGCGCCCCTACGACATCCCGTGGGTAGTCATGGACTCGAGCGACGCGCAGCGTGATTTTAGCTGGCGGATCCAATTCCCACTGGAAAATATTTTGCAAGAGATCGGCGATCATGCTGAACGCCACCCGGATTGGCTGGAAAGAAGCATGGCATGAAGCATTCCCAACATCCCGAGCCACGGGAACCCATCCGTCTGCTGTCGATCGTAATTCCGGCGCGGGATGAAGAAGGCCGCGTAAGTGCGACGGTGGAGCATCTCTATGTGGAACTGCGGCTGCATCAGATCGAGCACGAGATCGTGGTGGTGGATGACGGCAGCACGGATGGCACCTGGATGATTCTGCAGGAAGCCATGACGCGAGTGCCAACTTTGCGCCCGGTTCACAACTCGGGTGAACACGGTTTCGGACGAGCGGTGAGCTATGGACTGGATCAGGCCCGCGGCGATGCGATGGTGGTGATGATGGCGGACGAATCCGACGACTGCCGGGACGTGGTCCGGTATTGGGAAGTATTGAACGAAGGATGGGATGCCGTATTCGGTTCTCGCTTTGTTCATGGCGGCGGTGTAGTGGATTATCCCCAGCACAAGCTGATCCTGAATCGACTGGCAAACCTTTTCTTGCGCATAATTTTTCACGTCCCGCTGAACGACTTCACCAATGCGTTCAAGGCCTACCGCCGAGAGGTGATCGACGGCTGCCGGCCATTTCTCTCCCCGCACTTCAACTTGACCATCGAGATCCCGCTCAAGACCATCGTGCGAGGTTATTCCTGGACGGTCATACCGATCACTTGGCGAAACCGGCGATCGGGTGAGTCCAAACTCAAAATCCGGGAGATGGGCAGCCGGTATTTATTTATCGCCTTGTATTGCTGGCTGGAGAAGTACTTCTCTCGCGGAGACTATGTAAGCAAGAGTAAGAGCCCGAATCGCGACCGTCAAGGAGCTGGCGCTGCACATTAAAATGAAGCTGCTATGAGAATCATCGTAACCGGAGGAGCGGGGTTCATCGGCTCCTGCTTCGTGCGCCTGGCCCTTGCGGATGGGGCTCTCGAGATTGCGAACATCGACAAGCTGACTTATGCCGGCAATCTGGAGAATCTCACATCGGTTGCGGGTAATCCTCGCTATCGATTTTTCAAGGCCGATCTCTGCGATCTCGACGGGCTACGGCGTATCTTCGATGAAGTGAAGCCCGAAGCGGTGGTGCACTTCGCGGCCGAATCGCACGTGGACCGCAGCATTTTTGCGCCGCAACCGGTATTTGAGACGAATCTGCGCGGCACTTTCAATCTGCTCGAAACCATGCGGGCGCAGCGCGTTGCGCGCTTCATCCATATTTCCACCGACGAAGTCTATGGCAGCCTGGACGCGCCGCTCGAGGCGGACGAACAGTTCCCGCTGCAACCGAGCAGTCCTTACTCGGCGGCCAAAGCCGGGTCCGATCTGCTCGCTCTCAGCTATTACAAGACTTACAAACTTCCCGTAATCGTGACGCGAGCATCGAACAATTATGGTCCGTATCAGTTTCCCGAAAAGTTGATCCCGCTCATGATCACGCACGCGTTCGAAGACCAGCCGCTGCCGGTGTATGGCGATGGAATGCAGATTCGCGATTGGCTTTACGTGGAAGATCATTGCCGCGCCATTCTCACCCTGTTGGACCAAGGCCGAGACGGCGAGATTTACAATATCGGGGGCAATCGATCTCTTCCGAACAAGACCGTGGTGGAACAGATCCTGGCGATTACAGGAAAGCCATCCAGCTTGATCGAGTACGTGACGGACCGGCCGGGGCACGATCGCCGCTACGCGCTTTCCAGCGAGAAGCTGAGCCGCGAGACCGGCTGGAAGCCGCGAATGGACTTTGAGCGGGGCTTAAGAGCCACGGTGGATTGGTATCGATCCAATCCGGAATGGATCGCGCATGTGCGGTCCGGCGAATATCAGACCTATCACGACAAGAACTACGCGAATCGCGATCATGAGCTGCGCGGAATCTCCACGTCTTAGTAGACTTGGCGTGGAAAACTTCAGATCCGCTCACGCTGCTGAAGATGCACAATGGCGTGATCACCGAGCGGATCTAATTGTCCCTGCAGAGGTATCGGAGTTAGCTGGAGTTCCTCTAGCAGGTCCTCCGCCGCACCGCGAGTGGTGTCGGCCGACGACCACACACTTGGATGCATTTCGACGACGATTAACAGATCGCGCTTTTCTCGAAGCAGCTGCTTGGCACCCGCTATCGCTGCAATCTCGAACCCTTCGATATCGACCATCAAGACATCAGGCGTCACACTGGATTGCCGGATGTAGTCGTCCACGCTAATGACCGAAACATTCACAGGATGTACCTTGTCGGCAATAGCGCTGTTCGGAGCATTCAGACGGCTCATGCCATCCACGCCGGCGGCATACAGAGTGGCAGTGCCCGCAGTCTTGCCAACCGCGCAAGGTACGATGGTCACCTGGTCCGAAATACCGTTCATCTGTATGTGAGATTCAAGGACCTTTCTTGTCTCCGGATTCGGCTCGAAGGCTACTACGCGTCCTGAAGGGTGAACCCAATTCGCAAACTGCATGACGTAGACGCCGACGTTGGCGCCGATGTCGAAACAAGTCTGGCCGCTTCGAAGATGCGCACGAAAGAAGCCGGCTACCGATGAGTCATATTCAGTGCCCAGACGATGCCGCTGATGGGGGCTAATTCGATATTCAACTCCGTTAATCAACCAAGGCATGCCGTTTCGTTTATAAATCAAATCGAGCATGGACTCATACGCTGGTCTCGTCGAACGCACCATCCAAGATTCACGGCCTAAGAGTCCGGAAACGATCTTCGCGGTGGTCTGTAGCATGGAAGGACTGTGTGTGGCTGAGAACATTTTAACAGGTTCTGATTTAGCACTGCGGCTTGGACAAGTTAGACAGCGGGATGGAGTGAAAACGCACTTCGACATAAGGTCTAGCGAAGGCGCTTACAAGAATTCGCGGGATGTATACTGGAGACTTAAATGTGTTCTCAACAGTTCAGGGCGTGGGGATGAAGGGTGTCGTGCTGGCGGGCGGCACAGGAAGCCGCATGTTCCCGCTGACCAAGATCACCAACAAGCATCTGCTTCCGATCTACGACAAGCCCATGATTTACTACCCCATCCAGACCCTGGTGGATGCGGGCATCCAGGAGATCCTGGTGGTGACGGGCGGCCGCAATTCGGGAGATTTTCTGCGTCTGCTGGCGAACGGCAAGGAATTTGGTCTGAAGCACCTGGACTATACCTACCAGGAAGGCGAAGGCGGAATCGCGGATGCTTTGGGCTTGGCCGAGCATTTCGCCGACGGTGGCCGCATTTGCGTCATCCTGGGCGACAATATCATCGAACGAAGTATCCGCCACATGGCGGTCGATTTTGAACGGCAGAAAGCCGGCGCGAAGATTCTGCTCAAAGAAGTCCCTGACGCCGAGCGCTTCGGAGTGGCCGAGGTTCGCAACGGGCACATTGTGGGGATCGAAGAAAAACCCAAAGCGCCCAAGTCGAATTTCGCTGTGACAGGAATCTACATGTATGACGAGACCGTATTCGACAAAGTGCGCCAGTTGGTTCCCTCCGGCCGCGGCGAACTGGAAATTACCGATGTCAACAATGCCTACATTCACGAGGGCACGATGACCTACGCGCATCTGGAAGGCTGGTGGACGGACGCTGGAACCTTTGATTCGCTGCTGCGAGCCGGCAACTTGGTAGCGGATACCAGGCGCGCCGCCGCTGGCGAAGCCGCCGGAGCCCACGGCCTATGAGTTCAGCGGCACGCGAACAGCCCGCCTCAGCCATGCAATTGGCAACGCCCACCTGCGAGAAGGGCATCGGCAAGGTGATTCTAGCGCCGGATTCGAAGGATCTGATCGCGGGCGTGCGCATCCATCCGTACCCGGTGTGGCCGGACGATCGCGGCTATTTTCTCGAGATCGCTCGCATGGGACAGGGGCTCCCGGCGGGCTTTCCCAAAGAGACCACGCAAATCTCGGCGGCGCTGAGTTATCCCGGTACGATCAAAGCGTTTCACTTCCATCGCCTGCAGACCGATTGCTGGGTGCCGCTAGCTGGCATGCTGCAAGTGGTGCTGGTGGATCTGCGTACCGAATCGCAGACCTATGGTCTCCGCAACACGGTGTACATCGGCGCGCTACGGCGATGGCAGGTGTTGGTGCCACCGGGCATCGCGCATGGCTATAAGGTGATTGGAACCGATCCCGCAATGCTGGTTTATCTGACCGATCGTTTCTACGATCCTCAGGATGAGGGCCGCATTCCCTACGACGATCCCCAGATTCAATACGATTGGGAGACGCAGCACAAATAGGCGAGCCATTCGACTCTTGGCTGTATAGCTTGAGGGCGAAGGGCGTCGGAGGGCGGCGTACCCATATTGACCGCATCGCGAAGCGCAACCCCTGACATTCGCCGTCAGGTCGCAGCAAATCGTAACAGTGCATTGCTATCGTGGAACAAAAGAGGTTCTTGCAGTCCTTCCTAGCTGGGACCTTAGCGAGACCATGTCGCGCATAGCTACGAAAGGATAAACGCGTGGAAGATCCGGGGGAACGCGTCTGTGTTCTGATCACGGGCGGGGCCGGTTACATTGGTGGTCATAGCCGAGGCTTTAGATTCGCGCCGGCCTCTATTCGGTGGTTGTTGACGATGTACGAGGTGAGATGCTGAGCCAGATTGAGCGTGGAAAGCATAAAAATCTCCAGCATCGACCATGCCGTGGATGCCCAGCCGGCTGGCTTGCGTCCAAAGACCCCTCCTGATTTTTCAGCTTGGCGAACTTGCGGCGTACGATGCAAACCCGATACTTTGAAGACATAACGTAGTAGGTCGCACGAGACGATTAATCAAGAGCATGCTGACCAGTGCGCAAATGGAGCGGAAGGGCGAAGGACAGTCGCGCCCCTGTCTTTGCGTGGATTTGGACGGCACGCTCGTCCAGACGGACACCATCATAGAGTCACTCGTGATCCTGCTGCGTACCAAGCCGTTGAGCATCTTTCCCTTGCTGCTGTGCATGTTTTCCGGGAAGGCGCGGTTCAAACAGGAATTGGCTCGCAGGGTGGTTCTGGAAGCCGATGCGCTTCCTTATGCCCTTCCGGTGCTCGATTACATAAGGTCGGAGGCTAGCCAGGGCCGCCGAGTGCTACTGGTGACGGGCGCCGATGCTTCCGTTGCGAACCTGGTGGCACGGCATCTTGGATGCTTTTCGCAGGTGATCTGTAGCGACGGCCGTGAGAATGTGACCGGCGAAAGAAAGCTTACGGCTATCCGGGAGGTGCTAGGCGATGAGAGCTTCAGTTACGCCGGAAACTCCCGAGCGGATCTTCCGGTATGGAAGGGCGCCCAGAGCGCGCTCATCGCCGGTTCCGGTACAGCCCTTCGAAAGGCCGTCGAACGCGCGGGGATTCGCGTCGAGAAAGTTTTCCCGACACCGCAGTTGTCCTTTTTGACGATCATTAAGGCGATGCGGGTCTATCAATGGGTCAAGAATGTACTAGTCTTATTGCCCATGGTCCTCGCCCATCGTTTGCTTAATCCCGCGACATTGTTAAGTGGAGCACGGGCATTTGTTTCGTTTTCGCTGGTGGCCTCCGCCATCTACTTAGTAAATGACATACTGGATCTTTCTACCGACCGCAAGCATCAGCGCAAAAGGCATCGTCCTCTGCCCTCTGGCCGCTTGTCCGCTTCAGCCGCTGTAGTGTTGATCGTGTTGTTGCTGGCCGGAGGCGTTTTGCTCAATCCCACGGCGGACGGTGCGTGGTTGCTCGGCGTATATATCGTCTCAGTCCTGGCTTACTCCTTGTACTTGAAGCGGCTTTTGGTGATCGACGTCATCATGCTGGCATCTTTTTACACTTTGCGTTTGTTATATGGCGGGGCCGCCACGGGAATTACGGTCTCCATATGGACCCTGGCTTTTTCGATGTTTATGTTCCTCAGTGTGGCCTTGATCAAGCGCATTTCCGAGTTGCGCGCGGGTGTTTCCGACGAGGGCTTAACCGCTTCAGGACGTGCTTATCAGATCAATGATCTCTACCAAATGTCGGCGCTTTGTGCGGCCAGTGGCTGCGTGGGCGCGCTCATCATCATTCTGTACGTCTACAACCCGGAAGTCATGACGCTCTATGCCCGGCCGAAAATCCTGTTGGGCGTTTTCCCGCTGCTCATCTATTGGCAGAGCCGCCTGCTGATTCTTGCGAATCGCGGTGTCATCCAGGAAGATCCAATTCTGTTTTCTCTGTATGATCGCGCAAGTCAAGTGACAGCCCTGGCGATTCTCGGCGTCGTTGTGGCCGCAGTGTGAGTCGTTCGCGGACTAGTACTTCCCGCTTATAATATCAACTAATCTTACCTATTGTGGCTAAGTAGTCTTCCGTACGCTCACTGAAGTAAGATAGTATTACCCTAGCACTACTTGACGCTTCGGTCTATTTCTGGCACGATTTACCAGAATATGACCAAGCTCTCGCTTGCCTTACTGGCGAGCCCTGCGCTGTTATTTGCGCAAGTGTCAGTCGTCACATACCACAACGACCTAGACCGCACGGGCCAAAACCTTTCCGAGACCATCCTGAACACGTCAAATGTTTCTGTTACGACCTTTGGCAAGCTTTTTTCGCGATCTGTCGTCGGGCAGATTTATGCTCAGCCGCTTTATGTTCCTAAAGTGCTCGTGGCGGGACAAGGCGCGCATAATGTCGTGTACGTCGCTACGGAGAACAATAACGTCTACGCGTTCGATGCGGACTCGCCAACGGCGTCGGCGGCTTTATGGCAAGTGAACCTGGGACCATCGCTGCAATCGACGACCATTAATGTAACCCGGAACCTGCAGCCCGAGATCGGAATAACCGGCACTCCAACCATTGACTTATCCACCAACACGCTGTATGTGGTGGCGGAGACTTACGAGAACAGCGAGGCCATTTTCCGGCTGCACGCCCTGGATATAACCACAGGCGGCGAGAAGTTTAACGGCCCCGTTGTGATTCAGGGTTCGGTGCCGGGAACCAGTTCCGACAGTTCGGGCGGCCTGCTGTCATTCACTCCGCTCATGCAGTGGCAGCGCGTCGGATTACTTTTGTGGGGCGGAAACGTGTACATCGCGTTCGGCTCGCACGAGGATCAGCCTCCCTACCACGGCTGGGTATTTGGTTACACGGCCGACTCACTGCAACAATCCGTGATCTATTGCTCCAGTCCCAACGGCAACGAGGGCGGCATCTGGCAGGGAGGCGTGGGTCTGGCGCTCGACACCTTGACTGGATTTATGTATTTGGAGACCGGTAACGGTACGATGGACGCGAATACCGGCCAGCTCGATTATGGCGATAGCATTCTCAAACTGGACACCTCCAACCATCTGAACGTGTTTGACTATTTCTCACCGTCCAATCAATCGTCTCTTTCGGGAACGGATGCGGATCTGGGATCGGGCGGCGTGCTGCTCATTCCCGGAACCACGCTCGGCCTGGGCGAAGGTAAAGACGGCACGGTGTACTTGTTTAACAGGAACGGCCTGGGACAATACAATTCCAACATCGATCAAGTGGTTCAGGAGTGGCAAGCCACTTACAGCTATATCCAAACCAACGATGCGGGATTCTTTGGCGGACCCGTCTTCTATAACTCGCAGTTCTATGTGTGGGGACGCCGGGACAATCTCAAAGAGTATGCCTTCAACGGCTCGACCTTTAACACTACGCCTGTTGAAGGCCCAACGACGATTCCGGATGGTTACTCGAATGAACCTGGCATGTCGATCTCGGCCAACGGGACCGCTGCGGGCAGCGGGATCTTGTGGGCCACTTATTCGACCAACGGCGATAGTCCCAATGGCGGCACATCGCCGGGTATCCTAGTCGCGCTGGACGCTAACAACGTCACTAACGAGTTATGGGACAGCAATCAAAACCAGACGCGGGACTATTCGGGTAGTTGGGCCAAGTGGGTTCCTCCCACCATTGCCAACGGCAAAGTGTATTTGGCCACCTTCGACAATGTGCTGAACGTGTACGGAGTTTTGCCCTTGGGTTCCGGCGGTGGTTCCGGTGGCGGCGCTTTGGCGGGCAGCGGCACGACTTCTTCGGCGGCGGTGAATCTTACTAGCGAAGGAAGCGCGGACTGGGTGCATTGGGGCGATGGGACCCTGAATCGCAAGTCGGGCGTGACGCCGCAGTTGAGTACTTTCACTTCGGTTGGAGGCGCCGGAGCATCTGTCTACGGCAATGATCCCAGGCCAGTGAACTGGACGGATGGAACGCCGGTGGCCAGCAACACCAATAACACGAACGGCGTGTTCATCGCGGGTGAGGGGCAAGGATTTTCGTTCACTGCTCCGGCCGACACAGCCACGCGGACGCTAGTGGTTCACGTGGGCGGCTGGTACAGCGAGGGTACGCTGACGGCTCATTTGTCGGATCAATCGGCGCCGGATTACACCGATGTCACGACCAGCGCCATGATCGGCGCAAACGGCCAATATGATTGCAACTACACGCTGACCTACAGCGCGGCCAGCTCCGGACAGATCTTGACCGTGAGTTGGATCATGAGCTCGGGCTCGGGTAATGTCACGCTGAACGCAGCGGCGCTTACCGGGTCGGGGATCAACGTGTCTGTGATCGGAGGCACTTCGCAGAGCGCGACGGTCAACACGGCATTTACGACGGCTCTGCAAGCGACGGTAACGGATCCGAGCGGCAATCCGCTGAGTGGCGTGACGGTCACTTTCACGGCGCCGGGCAGCGGTGCCAGCGGTACGTTTGCCGGAGGATCCGCGACTGCGAGCATCACCACGGGTGCCAATGGAATCGCGGTCGCGCCGGTGTTCAGCGCTAATGGTCTGGCGGGCAGTTACGCCGTGACGGCGACTGCAACCGCAGGGACAACCGGGGTCAGCTTCAACTTGACGAACGTGGGTGTGTCAGGAAGCGCCTCGTTGAGCGGTTCTGGCACAAGTTCTTCGGCCGCGGCGGATCTGACTGCCGAGGGTAGCGCGGACTGGGTGCATTGGGGCGATGGAACCGTAAATCGCAAGGCGGGTGTGACGCCGCAGTTGAGTACGTACACATCGGTTGAAGGCGGCGGAGTGTTTACCTACGGCAACGATCCGCGGCCGGTGAGTTGGACGGATGGGACGCCGGCGGGCAGCAGCGCCAACAACACCAATGGAGTTTTCGTCCCAGGGACGGGGCAAGGGTTTTCGTTTACCGCGCCGGCCGACACAACCACGAGGGCGCTGGTGGTGCACGTAGGCGGCTGGCTCAGCGCCGGGCAGTTGACGGCGCATTTGTCGGACAACTCTGCGCCGGACTACGTCGACATCACGACCACGGCGAACGGCCAATACGATCGCAAC
>JBEKRO010000115.1:0-17683 GCA_049518655.1 Bryobacteraceae bacterium
TGAAGAGAAGTTACGTCGCTGGAGTTCCCCAGCATGACTTTGCGAAGATGGGTCACAGAGACCTCCTTTGTGACCCACAAAATACTGCTCGCGCTACCCGACTGCTCGTACTTTTATCCACGCGAAGCGTCCGCCGCGCCAGCGGCTTCGTTCGAGTCGGCTATGGGTCGAACTGCCCCCTTTCTTCGCGGAGGTGGTCGATCCGTTCCGCCCTTTTCAAAGCCGGTCGAAAATCATATGCAGTCGGTCGCGCACTGCCTCGGACGCCGCGACCGCTCAGGCTCCCGATACTCTCCGCAAGCTCGGCTTTATCCACCGTCAGGATCTGGGATACGTTGACCACGCTGGCCTTCGGTAGATTGGCCTCTTCAACAGCACATTGCCCGGCGCCTTGGCCCTACGACACGCGTCGCGATCGCGCTCCGGTTGAATACGTCGCGCTGGGCCACCACGCGGGGTGATGCTGGGAATGCTGCTCACCAGCGTTCCTTCACCGTTCGACGGACTTTGGTCTTGATCCCCTCGATCAAGCGTTTCTCCATCGGTGCCGCCTCGCTTGCATTAACTTCATTCAACCGAACCAGCATCTGTTCCTGTCGATGCCGCTGGAGGAAATCGCCGACCGCTAAGGCAAATAGCCGGCTACGGCTGAACCCCATCCGGCGCGCAGTCTCATCCGCTTCGCGTAATATTGCGTCCTCAATCGAAATCGCGGCCTTCACGGTACTACCTTTAAGTCGCCCTGCACGAGACGCCCAATTCTGCCGATAGATAAGGTAGCTATGTCACGTCTTCGCGCGACTCTTGTCTTCGCGGTTTTCCTCGCGCCGGCCGTTCTCAGCGCCCAGTCCGACCCCGCGCTCTGGCGATTTGTTTCCCCCGATTCCAAGGCGCTCATCAGCATCGATTGGGCGCGCATCCGGCAGTCCTCGGCAGGCGCCATGATTCGCGACAAATGGCTCACGGCGAACGCTATGCCGGCCATTCCGGGCCTGGAACTGCTAGACGAGGTTGATCGCGTACTGATCTCGTCGCCAGGCAAGAATGCGCCGGGCGATTCCGCGGAGTCGCCGATTCTGATCGCGATTTACGGACACTTCGACGCGGCTCAGGTACGCCAGGTCTTCACTCGTTTCGGCGCGAAGCCGCAGTCGTACAATTCCTTCCAGGTTTACCGGCCGCAGGGCGAGGATGCCAAACCAATGGCGTGGGTGCTGTTCGACGCCGAAACCATTCTGTATGGCGACGCGCCTTCCGTCTTCGCCGCGCTCGAGCGGAATCAGTTTGGGCCGCCTCAGCAGACGAACGGCACCATGCTCGCGCGCGCCAGTGAGATGGAAACCAACTACGAATTCTGGGTGATCATGGACGCCACGGAAATTATGTCGACGGACCAAGTGGCGGCTCTGTTCAAAGGCGGAGAATGGGCGTCGGAAGCGCAGGGCTTCGAGGCGGGCGTTAATCTGCGCGCTGGACTCGCTGCGGATATCACTGTGCGCTTCTCATCGGAGGCCACGGCCAAGCGCGTGACCGCGCAACTGACGCGCGTTATAAGTCTGGCAGCGAAAGACAAAACTTCGGGCGCGCAAGTGCAGGATCTCGCCAGGAAGCTGAAGTTCAACTTAGACGGATCGGCCACCAAGATCAGCTTGCGGCTGAGCGAGCAGGAACTGGAGAAGAGCGCGCAGGCGTTTGCGGAGGGGCACAAGGCATCGGCGCGGTTGGCTGCAAATCCCGCGCCTGGTCTGATTCCCATACCGGCTCCGGCCAAACCGGCAGTGATTCGGATCGAGGGACTGGATGACGGTCCACGCGAGATTCCCTTTCCAGATCCGCAGCATTAAAGACAGCGCGCTCTGCGCACGGTTACGTTAGTATCTTCAATATGGCCAAAGGCAAAAGCCAGCTCGTGGAAGTACGCTGCCCGTGCTGCGAAGCGAAGCTGCAAATCGACGCCGAACTCAAGGCGGTGATCAGCTACGAGGAGCACAAGAAGCCACCCTCTATCGAAGACATTGGCGCCGCCGTTCAGAAGCTGAAGGGCGAAGAGGCGCGGCGGGGCGAGGTGTTCCAAAAGTCGTTTGAGCAGCACAAGGGCCATCAAAAGGTGCTGGAGCGGAAATTCGATGAATTGCTGAAGCAGGCCAAGGAGAACCCAGACGCTCCTAAGCCCAAGAATCCATTTGACTTCGACTAGTCACCCTGGAGGCGAACGGGCCCTTTGCTTAGGACGAGCGCGTCAAGGTGTACTAAGAAAAAACACTACGCCGTCTCAGGTGAGACACCCGGCACCCTTACAGTAACTCCCCCTGGTTTCAATCCCCTGTTGACTGCATAATAACCTCGTCAGTTCATTCGGTGAATAACAAATGAGAAAACGGCTACTGGTAGCTCTGGTATTTGCCGCGGCAGGTCTCGCGGTGGCGGTCCCGCTCGGAGACCGGTTTGGATACGGCCCGGTTCAGTCCTTGATCGGATGCGGCGCGGCCGGAGCGTTCCTCGGCTACGTTATTAGTATTTTCCTGGACATCTTCCTCACAAGCACTCACACCAGTGAGAGCGAAAGCTGACTTCTCCCTCTACCCCCCTCACCCGTTCTCTAACTCCTTGAAAGCCGATATCCGGTGCGTGCCGTGGTAGAACATTTGGTATGGCATTCGTAAAAGTCGGCACGCTCTCTTCCTTGCCGCCCGGTTCGGTGACTGAAGCTACTCTCGGAGAGAATTCCTACGCGATCTGTAATGTCAACGGCGAGCTGCACGCGCTGGCTGGCATCTGCCCGCACGCCGGGGGACCGCTGGGGCAGGGAAATGTGCAGGAGAATTTGGTAATCTGTCCGTGGCATGAGTGGGCCTACGACTGCCGCACGGGCGAAAACGATTACGATCCCGCGGTGAAGCTGGATTGCTTCCCGGTGAAAGCCGTCGGCGACGATATTCTGATCGATCCGGAAGTTCGCAGCTGATCCGGAAGGTTGCAGCTGAGGTGACGCGTGCCTGAGCTACCTGAAGTAGAAACCGTTGTGCGCACGCTCGCGCCGAAGCTCACCGGGCGCCGCATCATCGACGCGCAGTTTTCGTCGCATCACGTGGTGCGCCAGCCATTCGCGACGCTGCGCAAGCGAGTTCGCGATCAGCTTGTAAAATCCGTGGAGCGCCATGGCAAATTTATCGTCATCACGCTCGATCATGGCGTCCTGGTGATTCACCTGGGGATGACCGGAAAGCTGCTGCTGGATTCAGAACCCGGCCCTTACGCGCGCGCCATTTTCCAGCTCGATCGCGGCGTGTTGGTTTACGACGACATCCGGCATTTCGGCCGCATCGAGTGGAGCGAGCGGCTGCCCGATCGTGCCGCGGCGCTGGGCCCCGACGCGCTGCACATTCCGCTCGAAGAGTTTCGCAAATTGCTCAAGACGCGGCGCTCGGGAATCAAGCCGCTGTTGCTCAATCAACGATTCCTGCGCGGCATGGGCAACATCTATACCGACGAGGCATTGTTTGAAGCTCGCATCCATCCACGCGCGATCGCAGCCAGCCTGAGCAAGGAGCGTGCCGGCCGCCTCCATAGCGCGATGGGGGATATTCTCGCTACTGCGATTCGATTGAAAGGCTCATCAATTTCCGACTACGTGGATGCCGACGGGCAGCGCGGCACCTTTCAGCAACAGCACCAGGTCTACGGACACGCCGGAGACCCGTGTCCTATTTGCGGAACCCCGATCCGCCGGATCGTGGTGGGACAACGCGGGACGCACTATTGTCCGAAGTGCCAACGAAGCTGAAGATCTGATCGGCCACCAGGGCCGCGGCTTTCATTTCGAGTACATCGTGAATGCGGACCACATGCGCGCCGCCCAGGATGGATGCTGTTACGGCTGCCGCCGTCGCGCATTGCAGAAAGCCGGCTGATGGCTTCTCCAGTTGCGGCAAAAACGATTTACGCGACGGTCCCACCACTAACGGAAATTCGAGCGGGGCGAACGCACTGAGGTGCGCCAGGATCTCGGCGTTCTGCTCTTTGCGCTTGCCGAAGCCCAGGCCGGGATCGATGGCAATGCGCGAGCGATCCACCCCCGCCCGCACCGCGCGATGCGTGGACGCATCCAGATCCTGCCGGATGGTCCCCATCACGTCTTTGATAGGCGCGAGCTTGGCCCAAGTTTCCGGCGTGCCGCGCATGTGGGTGATGATCAATCCCGCGTCATGCTGCGCCGCCACGTGCGCGAGCTTCGCATCGAACGTCAGGCCCGAAGGATCGTTGATCAATGCGGCGCCGTGCTCCAGCGCCTTCTCCGCTACCGCCGATTTGTACGTATCGACGGAAATCGGAACGCTCAGTTTTCCATTGAGGCGCTTCAGTACGGGAATCAGGCGGCGCAACTCTTCGGCCTCCGAGACACGTTCCGAACCGGGCTTGGTAGACTCAGCGCCGATATCGATGATGTCCGCGCCCTGCTCTTCCAACTCCACGGCGCGCGCGAAAGCGCGGTCGGGGTCCAGATATTTGCCGCCGTCGGAGAACGAATCGGGTGTCACGTTCAACACGCCCATCAATAGCGTTCTCTCGCCCAGCAGCAGTTCGCGCCCGGCTAGCTTCCATACAAAATGTCGTCTGTCCATAACGCTACGGTTCTAGCCTTTTCCACTTCTTCCCAACCCGCACCACCATGGGCCTCTTCTCCGGTAACGAGAAGTCTGTGAATTTAATCCCATCAATCTCGACGGCGCCGGCCTTGATCTTTCTCTCGGCATCGGTTCGTGACTCAACCATGTTCGTGCCGAGTAAAATCTTCGGCAAACTGAATCCCGCATCCGGTGGAAAAAAGACTGTCTCGATATCATCCGGTTGCTGGCCCTCGCGCACTTCCCGCTGAAAGTCGGCCTGCGCCTGCTCCGCCGCTTCCTTGGAATGAAAGTCCGCGACGATTTGCCGTGCCAGCCGCATTTTCACCTGCATCGGCTCTTCCGCTTTCATGGCCGCGATCTCGGGCATGCTCTTGTCTGTAAGCAGTTCCCAATAGCGCCACATCAGCGTATCGCTGATGCCCATCACTTTGCGAAAAATCACCTTGGCCGGTTCAGTGATGCCGATGTAGTTGCCCTTCGACTTCGACATCTTCTCTACGCCGTCGGTCCCTTCGAGCAAAGGAACTGTTGCAACTATCTGCGGCGGCTGTCCCGCATCGCGCTGCAACTCGCGCCCCACCAGCAAATTGAACCGCTGATCGGTGCCTCCCATCTCCACGTCGCATTCCAGCATCACCGAATCGTAGCCTTGCGCCAGAGGATACAGCAGCTCGTGCACCGAGATCGGTACACCGTCCTTGAATCGCTTGGTAAAGTCGTCGCGCTCCAGGATACGCGCCACCGTGTACTTCGAGCACAATCGGACGATATCAGCGAATTTCATCGGCTCCAGCCATTCGCTGTTAAACCGGACCTCGGTCTTCGCCGGATCCAGGATTTTGAACACCTGCGTTTTGTAAGTCTCGGCGTTCTTGTCGATCTCTTCGCGCGTCATGGGAGGCCGCGTCGTGTTGCGTCCCGTGGGATCGCCGATGAGCCCGGTGTTATCGCCGATCAGAAAAATCACCCGGTGTCCCAGATCCTGGAAGTGCTTCATCTTGCGCAGCAGCACGGTGTGGCCGAGGTGCAGGTCGGGCGCCGTGGGATCGAAACCCGCCTTCACGCGCAACGGCCGGCCGGTCTTCTCGGCCTGGATCAAGCGCTCGCGCAGGTCCTCTTCGCGGATCAGGTCGGCCAGGCCCTTCTTTAAGTACGTCAGCTGTTCGTCGATGGACACCTTCTTTATTAAAGCAGGGTGAACCAGTCGCCGATCAATTTCGCCACGAGTTCGGGCGCTTCCATGGGAATGAAGTGCGAATGCCCGGTGAGACAAGTATCCTTGCCCCGAGCGAAACTCGCCGCCAAGTTCGGAGATGCGATCGACGACCCCATGACATTGGCAGGGTCCTGATGGCGTCCTGCGCGAACCACATGCACGGGAATCTGAATGGTCGCGATCTCGGGATAGATGTTCGATTCCACCGCCGTGCTGCCATCGTAGATAGACGCCTCGATGTCGGGCGGGCAGGCGAGAATGTAGCCGTCGCCATCCGGCTGCAGCGCGTGATCGCAATAATCGCGCAGTACTTGGCGGTCCCAAGAGTCAAATGGCGGCCGATTTTCGAAGCGCTCAAACATCTGTCGAGCAGACGTCCAATGATTGCGCCGTTTGGCGACGAAATCCGTCTTCTTCCAAGGTCCTACATACTGATCTTGGGGACGGATCACAGGATCGAGCAACACGAGCGACGAGAATGCCATAGGCTGGAGAGCCGCGCCTAGCGTTACCGAATGGCCTCCCATGGAGTGTCCTACGCCGAGCGCGCCGGAGAGCCTCAGCGAATCGGCCAGTCCCGCCACATCGGCGCCGAAGCTCCGCCAAGGGTAAGGCGGCGCTGGCTTACTGCTGCGGCCATGGCCACGCGCGTCGAAGGCAATGCAATGGCGGTCCGGTAGGTGCGCAATTACTTGATCCCAGATGCGCGCGTGAAATCCCGTGGCGTGACAAAATAAGACCGGTGGCCCCGCTCCTGGCCACTCCCAGAGAGCGATCTCGATGCCATTGACGAGCACCTGGGACTGCACGGGCGTGCGCGTCATTCGTACTTCAGTTTAACCGCAGAGTTCGGGAGGGTTTTAACTGATTGTTCTAACTATGGATCGGCTGGGAGGTTTGCTCCGTGGTCTTTTCGATATGCGCGAGGACCGTTTCGATAGTTTCGAACAGCTCGTGCGCGTGGACTGGCTTCGGGATGTAGCCGTCCATGCCAGCCTGCAGGCAGCGCTGACGATCGCCCACCATGGCGTGTGCCGTCATGGCGATGATCGGAATATGTGCGCGCGTGGCCTCTTCCAAGCGGCGAATCGCGGCGGTGCATTCGAACCCATCCATCACGGGCATCTGGGCGTCCATCAGGACCAGGTCAAAGCTCTGCTTCTGCAACTTCCCCAATGCCTGAGCGCCGTCGGCCGCTACCACCACGGTGTGGCCTTGATTTTCAAGCAAACGCGAGGCCAGCTTCTGATTTACCAGGTTGTCTTCGGCCAGCAGGATACGCAAAGGCACCCGACCCTCGCGCAATCTGTGCCGCGTGATCACCTGGGCAGGCTGGGCTAGCCCTTCATGGGAAGCCAGCACCTGCAGCAGTGCGTCCAGCAAATCCGCCTGGAGCACGGGCTTGATCAGATAAGCGGCGATGCCGAGTTCCTTGCAGCGTGCGCCATCGCCCCGTTGGCCGCCGGAGGTCAACATGATCGTCACCAAATTCGACAAGTCGGACGATCGCTGAATCTGCTCCACCAGCATGAATCCGTCCACGTCCGGCATGTGACAGTCCGCGACAAGCAGACCGAACGGAACCCCGGCGGCCTTCGCCTCGCGAAGCAAGTTGAGCGCGGCCGTGGCGTTCGAGACAGACGTGGGCCTCATACGCCAGTAGCTGAGCGTTCTCTCCAGTATCTGGCGGTTCGTAGCGTTGTCGTCCACCACCAGTACGCGCACGTTGTCCAGGACCGCTGGATTCGTAAGTGTGGGCCGCGCCATCGCGTCTTTCGCCACCCCGAACGGAGCGGTGAAGTGGAACGTGGATCCTTTGCCCACTTCACTTTCCAGCCAGATACGCCCGCCCATCATCTCAATTAACCGCATCGAAATGGAAAGCCCGAGTCCGGTGCCTCCATACCGCCTCGTAGTGGATGTATCCGCCTGAGTGAACGGCTCAAAGATGAGCTTCTGCTTCTCGCTTGGGATGCCGATGCCCGTGTCGGTTACCGAAAAGTGCAAATTCAAAATGTTCGGGCCGGTTTCCTCTGCCTCTACGCGCAGGACTACTTCGCCCCGCTCGGTGAACTTGATCGCATTTCCCGCCAAATTCAGTACCACTTGACGCAAACGCACGGGATCGCCGATGACGAACTCCGGCAGCTCGGGAACCACGAAACAGGCCAGTTCCAAGTCCTTCTGATGCGCCCCGACGCTGAGCGATTTCATGGCATGGCCGAGATGGTCCCGCAGATTGAACTCGATCGGATCCAATGCCAGCCGGCCCACTTCAATTTTCGAAAAGTCCAGGATTTCGTTGATCACACTCAGCAGTGAATCCGCCGAGTATTTCACCGCGTTCAAGTACTCGCGCTGGGTGAGGTCCAGCTCCGTCTCCAGCGTCAGTTCCGTCATGCCGATGATCCCGTTCATGGGCGTGCGGATTTCATGGCTCATGTTGGCCAGGAACTCGGACTTGGCTCGATTGGCCGCATCGGCGGCAGCCAGCGCCTGCTCCAGCCGCAGCAGCATTTCCTTTTCTCGCGTGATGTCGATCATCGCTCCGCTGATCAGTTTGGGCTGGCCCTCCTCCCGCTCGAGACGGGCCCGGGAGCGCATCCAGCGAATCGATCCGTCTGGAGTGACTACCCGGAATTCGGAGCTGAAGGATCCATTCTCCGCGATCGCCTTATTTCCCGCCGCGTCCAAGGCCTCCCGGTCGTCGGGGTAGATCATCTCGCGCCATTGGTCCAGGTGCATGCGCAAGGGCTTTCCGGTCAGGCCCACCAGTGCTGCGAATCCTTCCGAGAGCGACAGCATACCCGTCGGAATATCCGCCTGCCAGATCCCGAACGCCGCGGCCTTTTCCGCCATGGCGATGCGCTCGGCGTTCTCCCGCAGTTTCTCCTCGGCGCGCAGCCGCTCGATGGCATTCCCGGCCAGGTGTGCGCCAGCTTCCACCACCCGCAAATCGCGATCGCGCGGCTTGGCGGGCTGCTTATGATACATGGCGAAAGTGCCCAGGACCTTCTGCTTGGAATCGCGGATTGGGACGCTCCAAACGGCTCGCAACCCGAAGCTCATCACGAAATCTTTCGCGGGCCCAAAGCGATGATCGTTGGCGATGTCTTCGATAATGGTGGTTTCGTTGCGGAAAGCCGCCGAACCACAAGCGCCCACTTCAGGGCCTATTTCAAGGCCATTGACGCCTTGCATATACGCGGGCGGCAGACCCCCTCCCGATCCTTCCCACAGGCGCTTCCCCTCCTCGTCCAGCAAAAGTACGGTGCAGTAGCAATCCGGGGCCATGCGCTCAATCGCGGCGGTGAGGGCGTTGAGGACCTCCTTGAGCGAGTAGCCCTTGGCGATCATCTCAAGAACGCGCCGTTCTTCCTCAATTACCCGGGAAGACCGTTCCAGCTTCTCCTGGTCCCGCTGGCTTTCGGTAAGACGCCGGGTTTGCCAATAAGCCAGCGCGCAAGCGGCAAACGCTAGACAAAGCGCTCCGATTGCTAGTGCAGACAGCATCCCTATTCTATCGGTAAGAAACCCGAGATTTCTTAGGATTTTCGGGCTATTATTTTGCGCTTGATCGGCCTAACCCTCTACGCTCATGGCAGTTAGGCCGCTCTCGATATAGGCGCGACTGGCGCTACACCTTAGAAAATGTATTTCAGCGCGAATTGGATTACTCGTGGGTTCACGCTGGTGGACGTAATCTGTCCAAACGAACCCGATGCCCTGTCCGGAAGGCTGAAGGATGGCTCCCTGACCGGCATTCGGGTTGGTGAATTGCGGATGATTGAACGCATTGAAGAATTCCGCCCGGAACTGCACGGTTTGCCGCTCTGTGATCCGAGTTGTTTTCAAAGCCGACATGTCCCAGTTGAATTGGCCGGGGCCCAGCAGGATGCCCGATCACGCGGATTGAACATGTTGGATTGACCACCGAGCGATCCGGCAGTCCGTTGTATACTGCATGAAGACCGGACGCCCAGGATCTTTACCAAAGAGATCGCGCTCCGGAGACGATTCGCTTCCGGCTGGCCCAAGCCCGCCGCGAACCCAGGAGATAGCAAAGAATGAGTGAGACACTCAGTGGAGCTGAGTTTAAGAAACAACTGCGCGAAGGACAGCCCAAGCTCGGCTTGTTCCTCAATTCGCACAGTCCTACGGTGGCCGAGCAGTTGGCCCACAGCGGCTATGACTGGCTGCTGGTGGACACGCAGCACGGACCGATGGGTTCTCAAAACTTGTCGGCCATGCTTGCCGGCATTTCCAGCGGCGGCGCGAAGTCCATGGTGCGAGTGGCCGGATATCACGATCGCGGCGGAATCCAGCAGTCTCTCGACCTGGGTGCCGATGGCGTTCTGGTCCCTTACATCAATACCGCCGAAGAAGCCCGGCAAGCCGTCAGTTGCGCGCGCTATCCTACCGCGGGTACCCGGTCGGTTTATTTTCCCCAGCGCAGCATGAACAAAGCTGGACTGCTCGGCTACGCGGGCAAGGCCAACGAGAACATCATCCTCGCGCTGCAAGTGGAAACAGCGGATTGCATCAAGAACATCGACGAGATCGCGGCCGTGAAAGGCGTCGATATGTTGTTCCTCGGTCAAAATGACCTGTGCATGTCCATGGGGCTGTTCGAAAAATACAAATTCCCAGACATGTACACATCGCCCGAGCTGCAGGCGGCCACCGACAAACTGTGCGCCGCGGCGAAGAAGAACAACGTGATCTTAGGACTGTTCCTATTTGGAACGTCGCGCGTGGGCGAATTCCTCGAGAAAGGCTTCCCATTCATCAGTCTCGGAAACGATCTGCATCACATCCTGACGCAGACCGGTGCCTACGTCAAAGACGTTGAAGCGGTCTCCAAGGAGAAGGGCAAAGCCTGGACCCGGCGAGCCACCGCATTGCTCTAATCCTGCGCCACGGTAACCCCGAGTTGGCTTTGTGCGCCGCGCGGCTGAGCGTCACCCGAGTGGAACGGCTAAACAGACGCCGGCCAAGCTTGGCGAGAATCCAAGTTGCAGGGGGCCTGTCACTTGCATAGAATCGAGTCTTGCATCATCCAAACATGCTGTATCGGTGCCTGCTCCTTGGATCTGTTCTCCTGCCTATTGGCGCGCACGCGCAGTGGCTCAATTACACGCCGGCGGGCACGCCTTTGAAAGACGGAAAGCCGGATCTCTCTGCCCCGGCGCCGCACGGGGCGGACGGAAAGCCGGATCTGACAGGCATCTGGCAGCACGAGCGTACCTCCGCCGCTGAATTCAAACGCATTCTCGGTCCCGCATACGAGACTGAGTCGCGATCTGCGCTGCTTGGGATGGAACTGGAAGTGGTGCACAAGTACGGGCTCAACATCTTCTCCGATTTGAAGCCCGGAGAGTCCCTTCTGAAGCCCGAAGGGGAGGCGGCGATGAAGCGGCGGGCCGCCGAGCAGAAGGTCGACAATGTTTGCCATGGCGAGTATGGCTGGCCCGTGGCGGGGCTGCTCGCCGAACCATTCAAAATCGTACAGGCGCCCAAAGAGACCATGATTCTCTACGAGGTGGACGGCCTTCACCGCCAGATTTTCGCGGATGGACGCGAATTTCCAGCCGAATTCGAATTTCCGGCCTATCTCGGATATTCCGTCGGCCGCTGGGAGGGCGACACGTTCGTCGTCGAGACGCGCGGATTCAATGACCGCACGCCCGTGGACGGCATGGGGCATCCTCGCGATGAGGCAATGCATGTGACGGAGCGTTACCACCGGCGCGATTTCGGACATCTGGACACCGAACTGACGTTTGTTGATCCTACGCTGTACACTCGAGCGTTCACGGTCAAGATTGCCTACGAACTAATTCCGAACAACGATATCTTTGAGATGTTCTGCACGCAAAACGAGAAGGATCGCGCCCACATGGTGAAGTAACTGCGACGCGCGCCGCCTCAACCAGCCAAAGGGGAGCAATATAGATGAACACCGTCGATATTCAACCACTTGACAAGAGCGAGAAACGTTGGATGCTATGGGCCGGCCGCGTTCTTTCGCTCTGGCCCGCTATTGTTGTGGTGTCGAGCGCTACCTGGAAGCTGACCCGAAACCCGTGGTACGTCGGGGAGTTTGGAAGAATCGGTTGGCCAGAGGGCGCCCTGACGGGCCTCGCATTGCTTCAACTGGGCTGCCTGGCCTTGTACCTGATTCCACGGACGGCGGTTCTCGGCGCGGTCCTGCTCACCGGCTACCTGGGCGGCGCCATCGCTGCCTACGTTCGTATGGGAGAGCCGTATCCGGTCCTGGTCCCGCTGTCAACGAGCCTGATTGCCCGGGCGGGAATCTATCTGCGCGAAGAGCGCCTTCGAGCGCTGCTCCCGCTCCGCTGACACTTCCGGCGCGCGTCGAGTCGAGCACACAGCGCAGCATTTTCGATCAAATACTGGATTGTTTTTTAATCCCTGTGGCGTATATCATGTTTGACTACGACTTGTTTGGCCGGCTGAAGCAAGAGTCAAGCTCGGGGGCGTTCTCGGCTAGGCCAGACTCGGTAGCGGGTTTACAAGAAAAGGTGACAGCCATGAAGTCTGTAGTCTCCCCCTTTCGATCATTACGGATTGCCGTGCTAATCACCGGTCTGAGCGCCGTCCTTTGCGCACAGGCCGTTTCCGTCCCTAAAGCGACGGGTCCAATTCCCGTGGCGGTGGATTCGGTCCCATTCATGGCCGCAGCCAACAACTTGGAGCCCACCGATCTCTCCAAGTTTGGATACGTAGAGGAGGAATTCATCCTCAGCGGCAACGCCAACGTATATGATTGGGCCGCGGACGGGACGGTGAGCATTCAGACTCCCAACGTCCCCTACGCCAACCGTGTCCTGGTGCGCCATCCAGCCAATCCAGCGCGTTTTAGCGGAACGGTCATCGTGGAGGTTACCAATGCGGCACGGCGTTACGACTGGGCGATGATGTGGGGCTATGGACGTGATTACTTTCTGGAGCACGGCGATGCTTGGGTAGGTCTAACAACGCCCGGCGCGCTCAATTCTCTCAAAAAGTTCAATCCCTCCCGTTATGCAACGCTTTCCATGGAGAATCCAACACCAGCCGCCACATGCCCCGGTGCGGATAAGAATGGCGCATCAGGCATCGAGGAGGGGTTGCGATGGGACTATTACAGCCAAGTGGCCGCGGCCCTCAAGAGCGGCCAATCCGGCCAACCGATGGCCGGATTCAACGTCAGACGGGTCTTCATGACTACGCAGGGGGGTGACATTACCACCTACATCAATGCATTCCACGATCGGTCTCGACTGGCGAACGGAAAGCCCGTTTACGATGGCTATCTGGTTCGCAATCCACCCGCGCCCGCCCGAATCAATCAGTGCGCTCCAGCCATTGCTGCCACGGATTCTCGACGCCAGATCAAGGATATTGATGTGCCGGTGATTTCAGTGACTGCGCAGGGGGAAGTCCCCGACTCGATGAAGGTCCGCAAACCCGATAGCGACGATCCAAAAGGCCGCTATCGCCTGTATGAAATTGCTGGAGCAGCGCACATTGACGCTTTCGCGTACACGGGGCTTCCAGGGTTCAACGAACAGAACCTTGTTGGACTCGCCCAAGGTACTCCGGACTGGCCGTTCAACCTAAAGTGCGATCCGGAGATCCCTCTCAGTCGCCAGCCGTTACTGATGTACGCTTTTCACGGGGCTTACAGAAACTTGGATGAATGGGTCGCAAAAGGGGTTGTTCCTCCCAAGGCAGCGAGGATTGAGACCAGAGACGGTGCACTCGTGATGGATGAATTTGGCCAAGCTGTCGGCGGGGTGCGAAGCCCTTGGGTGGACGCGCCCCTGGAAACTACCGTGACCACGAGTCCCGGACCGGGGACTTGCCGCGAGTTGGGGCACACTATCCCGTTTGAAGCGGCTCGCATTTCACACCTCTACCCGTCGGCGAAAGACCGCGCTAGCAAGGTGAACGATTCCGTGGATAGAGCCGTCAGCGCGCGGTACTTCACCCAGACCGACGGCAAGAAAATGAAACTCGGTCTTGCCAAGGACCTTGGCAAGTAGGTCATTGAGCTAAGCTAGCCGACGCGGACGACACGGCGTTCTGGGAGATCACTCCCGTTCCGCGAGTTTCTAAACGCAACAGAACGTTACTTGCATCGGTCCGCGAGTTTGCGCTTGTCGCGATATCTGTCGTGGCAGTTCATGCAGGCCGTTGTCATCACGCCGGCGACATCGGTCATCTTGTCCTGATTCTTGGTTTGGGCCGCCGCGTAGGCCTCCATTCCCGCGTCTCGTAGCCCTTGAACGAACTTGGCCCAATCCGGATTCTTCGACGGAACATCCAGGCCGTTCGAGCACTTGCGCCCGGGAAGCATCAGGAGGTTCGCCACTTCAGCGATGGCCAAAGCATTGTTCTCCACTGCTTCCCATTTTCCATACTGACTCGCCAAGGGGTCGGTCGCCATGCTGGGGTCTTTGGCGTGGGGTACGTCCGCCGGATTCGTGTCCTGTGCGGCAAAAACCACGTTCGATTCCGGGTATAAGGTCCCCCTCATCAGTTGGGCCAGGTTCGCTTCCACCCGCGGTCCTGGCGCTGGTGCCTGAGCCTGGGCACGATCAATCCAAGAAGTGGACATTGCGCTCGCGACGAGTAGCGTCATTACTGCTCTGCTCATTCGAATATAACCTCCCCGACCGAATATACCTCCCCGACGAATGTTCTCCGTTGCCACTTCTAGTGCCGGATCTGGGAGCTGATGTCCTTCGTCTCGTAGACCTCGCAGTTGCCTCGCTCTCGCAGAAGTCCCGCGTCGGGGAACGTGCTGAGTGTCAGGGTGCGCGGCGTCATCACCCACGGCTCCACAAGCGACTCGGGGTCGTCAACAGTGACTTCATACAGAATCTTATTGCCGCTACGAGTAAGTTTCTCGATCACGTGCATTTGATCGGAGTGGAAGAAACCGCCGCGCGCCAGCCATGTGGTATCGACGAACGAGATGGAGTCGAGCACCAGCGTGTCGCCCTCCCAGCGCCCCACGCTATACCCCATATACGTGCTCTCGATCGCCTTCTTTGGGTCGTGCTTGCGGTCGTCGGTCGGGATCACGCGATATTCACCGTAGCCGCCGCCGCCATCCACATATTCCCCGTAGAAAAAAATGACGTCATTGGCCGATTGGACGATTCGCCGGGGCGGACCATCGCGGGGAACCCCCAGCGGTTGGCAGGTCATGACCGGATCATCCTTGTTCGTCCACATGTCGAGCTCCTGGACCTTGTCCCAGTACTCGGGTTTGTACAGTGGGCGATTCGGCCCCCACCGCGAAGGCGCTTCGAACTCAAAATCCATGGTCTGGTTGAGCGCCCGGGAACAGCCCTCCTGCTGCGTGGGGTCGCAGCGGCGATTTCCGTAGCGCCAATTCATGGCGTTGAAATTCCAGTTGCCCGTCAAGTCCGGGTGCCCGTTTGCCATCCGCGGCGTCTCCCCGGAAGCTTCCAGAGTCTTCGGGGCTGGCGGCTGCTGCGTAGCCGCATGAATTGCCGCCCGCACGCTGGCCGGCACGGGCATCACCACATAAACGCTGCCCGTTTCCGTCTGTACCGTGGTCAGGTCGCGAACGACGGTGCCGTCGTGGCGCTCCATCATCTTGCCCGCGTATAAGGTGTCGACCTTGTTCAGCGGATTGTTCCAGTCTTGATAATCGCCGTAGGTGAACTCGGTGGTTTTCCGTCCCTGCTTCACCACCACGCGCTCGGCCATGTACTTCTCGTTCAATGTGGCGGTCGCGATCGCCCCCGGGACGCCTGGGATGGGGTAGGTCACCACTGGTTTACCGCTCTCCCACGACAAAGAAGTTGCGCCTGCCTTATCGACACCGTCCTTCAGAAGCGTGGCTGGGTTGGCCCCCAGCTGGGCTGTCGGCGCTGCCCCCGCTATCGCGGCCTTGGGCGCGCCTTGGGGACTGGCCCACAGACGGATGAGCCGCTCTTCGACGGCGCCCGGCATCGGCGTCGCCTTGCCTTTCCCCGCAATGATCTCCGCACCCGCTATGTCTTCGTTCCAGGCGTACGGCCCGCTGACCACTTCGACGCTCGAATAGGTTTGTCCATTGGGTCGGGTGCACGTGTACTGAACCCGCTGACCCGGCGTCTGGTAGTTGGTGCTGACACGATATTTCGTGAGCGTGCAGGGCTGTCCGTCCACCTGGATGGCGCCCTTTCCCTGATATTCCAGCGAGGCGATCAGCTCATGCTCGTCCACGCCCCGCAGCATGCCCATATACCAGGTCCAGTTGAAAAGCACCGCCCGCAGGTCCTTGGCATCCTTCGCAGGTCTGTAGATCACTGGGTAATCCCCGAACCCCTGCGCCCGCGCACCGGCCGGCGACAGCGCGCTGATCGTGAGAACGGCCCCGATCGCGACTCTCGTCCCAATGATCCTTCGTCGAGGTGCCATGGTAGTCCGCTCTGTTGTCTATTCGGTGGCGTTCGGGGCGGCAATCTGGATCACGTGCCCGTCCGGCATCGTCACCGTCTTGAGAAACCCCAGCGGACTGCCGTCCTTCGCGGGGAGGAACATCACTTTGATGGCGTCCCCGGCGTGGAGGGCATTCGGTCCGGTTTTACCAATCCCCCTCTGGGCCAGGGCCGTGGCGGAGCCGAGCGTCATCACCCAGTCGGTTGTTGTGCCATCCGCGTTCTTGACTGTGAGAGTCAGCGATCCGTGGGGATTGGAAAACTTGATACTGGCAACGGTCCCCTCGAGATTCACTTCCTTTTTCATGTCGTACACGCCCGCGAGGGAATGATGAGCCTGCAACGAAACGCTAGCGGCCATCAACCACCCAAACAAAGCCACACATCCTAGAGTTCGCTGAATCATTTTATGGTTCTCCTCAAAAATTGTGATCGGACCGGAAGCCAATAAGCAGTGACCGCCAGTGAGTATATCACCGCGAAGACGCTGGGCGGGCGATCTTGGTTACTCCACGCGGATGCGGGAGTGGGTGGAACCGAACTCTGCTCACGGGCGCGACATCGGCGGTTCGGCCGTTTTCGTCCGAGTGACTTCGCCCTTCCGCGATTCGTAAACGCTGGCCGACTAGCCGCGGGTAATCGCCGGTCGGGAAGGTCCAAAAGCAGTTCCGGCCAATCGGCGACGACACGCCAACTGGACGTAACACCCGTTTGCGGCGATCGGACGATGGCAACCTCGGGGATCGTGGAGGAGTGCACCATCAACTGGTTGTGATCGCGGATCACGGACAAAGCACCAGACCGTGGACACCGTAGGGTTTAGCCGTGACTCCGGCCCGGCTACCTTCCCTTACTACGGGTGATCCAATTTGAGAAGAGTGTGTAGACATCTCTATTGACACGCGATATCGACACTCGATATGATCTCCGTATGGCCAAGCCTGCTGAGCTCCTACAAGGAACGCTAGATCTCCTCATCCTTCGTACGCTTGAACTTCGTTCCTTGCATGGCGTCGGCATCGCGGACCGTATTGAGCAGGTAACCCGCGGAGTTTTTATGGTGGGACCGGGGTCTCTTTTTCCGGCCCTGCACCGGTTGGCCGAACAGGGCTGGATCGAGGGGCATTGGGGCGAACTGGAAAATGGACGCCGCGCTAAGTTCTATGCTCTAACGCCGTCCGGACGGGCGCAATTGGCCAAAGAGAAACGTAACTGGCGCAAGGTGTTCACTGCGATGAACCAAGTGCTCGGGTGGACTGAACCCTTAAAGTGAGACACTCGCAATTGACACACTTTGCAGGGAAAGGAGCTGCGAGTGTCCATGACGCGAAAGGGAAGGCATCCGTTAGAGTTCCGCCAGATGGCGGTGGAAC
>JBEKRO010000116.1:0-18391 GCA_049518655.1 Bryobacteraceae bacterium
AAGCTCGCTGCCGGGATATAGCGGCGAATAAATCTGCTCGCCGGTGCGCGGATTCCTGGGGCCGGCATAAAGCTTGCGCGCGGCTTCCACTTGCGGCGCGGTGAGGCAGGCATTGCTGTCGGGGCCTTTGCACTCGATGACGCCGGGATCGAACTTGCAGGTCGTAGGATTTTCGATCACTCTGTCTTTCACTCCATCCTTCGCGTCGCAGGCAGCGAGCGCCGCGTTATGAATGGCCGGAAATTTCGCGGGCGGAATGACGCTGGCGGCGTCCTTGTGCGTGGCCTGCCAGATCCACATTTGCGCGAAGGTGTGATGCGTCAGGTGCGCGGCGAATCCGCCCACCACAACGCCGTTATAGTCGTCGGGATATTTCTGCGCTTCCTTCAGAGCGGCGATGCTGCCCCCGCCGCATTCGTCCATGTAGGAAAACTTGGGCGCGCTCCCGTAGAAAGCGGCGATTGCGGCTTTCGCCGTGATGGTCATCTCATGCGCCGCGCGATCGCCGAAATCGACGATCTTTTCGGAATGCGATAGAGCATAGCTGGAACCGTTCTCGTGCCCGGTGTTTTCGGCCGCCGCAGCGAAACCGCCCTGCATGGCCGTGGCCAGTCCGCCGTAACTGAGATTGCCGCCCAGTCCGCCATTGCCGGTGCCGCGCAGCTTCCCGTTCCAGCCAGAAGCGGGCATCCAGACTTCGATTTTAATTTCTGAATCGCTGGTCGGCGTCGAGGTGGCCGTAATGCGGCAGAACGCCGGAAGATCCTTGAAATTTGGCCCGGGCGCGCCAGGGAACGGCGGTGGAGTTCCGGCTGGAAGCGCAAATTGGCCTGCTGCAATCGGCTGCGCGAGCGTGATCGTCGTATGCGGGATCTTGAGCGACTGGAGGCTTTCGCAGGTGGCAGCAGCCATAGAGATGCCGAGCAACAAAAGTAACGCGGTGGATTTAGCGATGATCATCCGCTGTGGTTTCTCCTGGGCCCCCAACATTGTATCGGGAGCGATTGGGGGACTGCCGGCGGGGGGCTGATCCACGGGAATGAAAAAGAAAGTCCACGTAGCGTAGTGCTTCCACGAGGAGCGTTGTAAAATTAACTTAGTGTTAGCTCTCTTGTGAATTCAGATGGCAGATCGCATGTTCACCATCGGGCACTCAAGCCATACGATCAATGTTTTTCTGCGCCTTCTAAAACACCACGATGTGGAGGCTGTTGTAGACACTCGGTCATATCCCCAGTCGAGGTTTGCTCCGCAGTACGATGGTGTAGCGTTGCGCACATCATTGCGGGAGTGCGGAATAGGGTACATCTTCTTGGGTAAGGAGCTAGGCGGCAGACCCGTGGGCACGCAATTTTATGATCACGATGGCCGGGTACTCTATGCAAAGGTTGCCGCGTCCCCTCTCTTCCAAAGAGGTTTGGAGCGTCTTGACAATGGAATGCGGAAGCTCAGGTTAGCCCTTCTGTGCAGTGAGGAGAACCCGTCGATATGTCACCGGCGCCTACTGATTGCCCGTGTGCTTGCTAGCAGGGGAGTGGCAGTAGAGCATATTCGGGGCGACGGAAGTGTTCAGACGGAAGAGGAACTCCTGAAGGCGGAGTCCACGGATGCCGCCGGTCTAGAACAGCTACGATTGTTTGATCACGTGAAGGCTCCTGAGTGGAAATCTATTCCATCGGTTTTACCAAGAAAACGGCAGAACAGTTCTTCGGCCTCCTGAGGAAGGCCGGCATCAGGCGTCTACTTGATGTCCGGCTAAACAACGTATCGCAACTCGCAGGCTTTGCCAAGCGCGAGGACCTCGCATTCTTTCTTAAGGAGGTCTGTCGGGCCGATTATCTCCATGAATTGTTGCTCGCACCAACGCAAGAGATGCTCGACGATTATAAGAAGAAGGGTGGGAGCTGGGAAGATTACGAAAAACAATTCTGTGCACTCATAGCCGAACGCAGAATTGAGACTCAATTGGATCGTTCGCTATTCGCAATTCCCACCGCTCTGCTTTGCAGCGAGCCCACGCCGGAACACTGTCACAGACGTTTAGTGCTAGACTACTTGAGTGAAAAGTGGGGAGATTTGAGGATAACTCATCTGTAATCGCGTGTGCCGCGAGTCGATATTATCTGTTTGGCGAATTCAAACAAAATGCGCGGGCGATGTGTGGCCGGGCTCCGAGTGGATGGAAGGGGATGGGTCCGGCCCATAGCTTCGCAGACAGATCATGGGCAGCTGTATTCGACACACTATAGACTCAACGACAATACCGATCCGGAAGTCTTGGATGTGATAACGCTTGACTTGGCTGTTCGCTCGCCCATTCCGGGGCAACCCGAGAACTGGGCGATAGGCGAGAGGCCGTGGGTCTTGGTATCGCGACCTGCAGCGCCACATCTGTACGGTATCCTTCGATCCGCCCTAGCAGTTGGCCCCTTGTTGCTGGGCTCCCTCGATAAGAGGATCAGCGCTAATCTTGCGGTTCAGGCAAATGCCTCATTGGCCCTTGTCGCTCCTTCGAGTACGACGTGGTTCATTGGGCGCGATATACACGGCCATTCTCAGCCACGCGTGCTTATCGAACTGAACGGCCAGTCGTACAATCTCCCGATCACGGATCCAGCATGGACGTCGCTCATCCTGCGCAAGCTTTCGCGATTGGAGGGTGCGGCTCATCCACAAGAAGCGATTGGAATTTCGGCGGCGAGCAGAGTTTTGTTGACAGTCAGCCTGAGCGAGGCTTTTAACGGCTATTGCTACAAGCTTGTCGCTGGCATCGTCGTCATACCGGATTTCTGAACGCCGATGCCGCCGCGGCGAGCGGAGTCAAAGTAACTCCAGGACCTAAGCGCTGGAGCTTCAGGGTGTCATTCGCGAAAACGCCAATTTCTATCATTGAGGCGTCGTGAATAGAGTGTCGACGGAAAATCGGTTATTTGCGCGATTCGCCAGCAGCAGATAGTAAGTGATCGCGTAGATCATCTGAACTCCCACCGTGTTCCAATCGCTACGCATGGCCGTTCCGAAAACCAGCGCGGCGATCAACAGTCCGCCCAGGGCCAATGCCCAGCGCGTGAATAGGCCGAGCGTGGTCAACACACCCAGCACCAATTCGGCGAACGGCACCACAATCAGGAAGGCATGCACCATCCCTGAGGGCAAGGCGGTCTTGCTGAATTCGGCGGCCGTGGTGGTTGCGAAGGCTTCCGCGCCGGGCCCGAAGATGCGCCCCGCGCCATGGACCAGAATGTTGATGCCGAGAGTAAGACGAAACAGGGCGTAGGCGAGTTGCCGGTCAAGAGCAGTGGAATCGGTGGCAGGTGTCATGTGGCGGCTATTGCTTCTTCATCGTATAAACATAATTGTTCAGACCGAAATCCGCAGTCGCCGGGTCCAGAAAATGGTAATCCAGCTCGTTGCCACAGCCCGTCTCGAGCGTCTTCCATGACCCGCCCCGGAAACCCAGCTTTGCGGCGATCCTCCCCGGGTCGGCGGATTTGTCGCGCCTTTGCATTTCGCCGAACGCGCCTTGGAACAGCATGTCGGCGGGATAATCCTTGACCTTGTAGTTCGGGCCCCTGCAGGCTACTGGGCGCGGGCCCACGATGGCCTTCGTCTGGATGACAACGGTCTTGTCCACGAGCGATTTCATTTCGGCAAGATCCGATTCGTACGGGCGGCCATCCTGCCAGGGCGCAACCGTGGCCGAAGTGATCTTCCAAGTCCCCAGGTAGAAGGGTTCGGCGGCTACGCCCGAGGAAACCAGCGCGCCCGCCAGGACCGTCATAATGAGAAACATCTTCATGATCGCCTGCGAGGTTATCACACCGCGTGTGCTCGCATTGCCGCTGGCGATGCTGTTTGTTCTCTCGGCGCTTGCGCAGCGAGTGGTCAACCGGCCTCCCAGCGATCGCCTTCGTGTCGACACCACGCTGGTACTGATCCCGGTGGAAGTGAGCGATATGCTGAATCGCCCGGTCAGCGGCCTGGAAAAGCAAAACTTCCATGTGTTCGACGACAAAGTGGAGCAGAAGATCGTTTCGTTTTCGATGGAGGACGATCCCATCGCGGTGGGCCTGGTGTTCGACATCAGTGGAAGCATGGGAGGCGACCTCCCGGAGATGCGCCACGCCGCATCGCAGTTTTTCAAGACCTCGAATCCAGGCGATGAGTTTTGCCTAATAGAGCTTTCCAGCTACGCCCAGGTGGCTGTGCCCCTGACGCAGAACGCGGCCGACGTCGATTACAAGCTGATGTTCAGTAAAGGGGGCGGGTCCACGGCGCTGCTGGATGGCATCTACTTGGGTCTGAACGAAGTTAGAAAATCGAAGAATTTACGGAAGGCGCTGGTGATTGTCTCCGATGGCGGCGATAATCACAGCCGCTACACGCCCGAAGAGGTGAAGAATGCCATCCAGGAAAGCGATGTGCTCATCTATGCCATCGGTACTTTCGGAAATGGCATGGGCTCCAACTACAGCGACCAGGGGCTGCTGAAGAATCTGACCGAACTCACCGGAGGAAGGATGTTTCCTGGACTCGGGATGTCGCTGGGGGATTTCGCCGACAAGGTGGTCATCGATTTGCGGAATCGATACCTGTTGGGATATACGCCGAGCGACGCCACTCGCGATGGGCGATTCCATCACATCTCCGTGAGGCTGGAGCCGCCTCGCGGCTTGCCTAAGCTGCAAACGCACTGGCGTACGGGTTATTACGCTCCCAGTGAGTAAACCGGCATGACCCCGAAGCAACAGCTGGATTCGTTCATCGCCAAGTATTCGCCGGAAGTGGCCGGCGTCGCGCGCCTGGCGTTTGCGTGAATGCGCAAAAAGTTTCCGCACGCGCTCGTGCTGGTTTACGACAACTACAATGCGCTCGCCATCGGCTTTGGACCCACGGAGCGTGCGTCCGATGCGGTGTTTTCCATCGCGCTGTTCCCCCGCTGGGTGAATTTGTTTTTCCTGAAAGGCGCGGGTTTCAGAGACGATCCGCACAAGCTGCTGAAGGGTAGCGGCAAGCAGGCGCGCAGCATCCGGCTGGAGTATGTGGGGTTGTTGGATGAGCCCGCGGTGCTCGCCTTGATCGATGCCGAGGCGGCGCGATGCAGTTTGGAACCGGCGGCCGGAAGCGGCCAGATCGTCATCAAATCGGTTTCCGCCAAGCAGCGTCCACGCCGGCCCGGCTAGCATGCCAAGGTAGCGCATTCGATATGATGTCTCTTCGGAATACATATGCGAGATTTTGACGAGAACAATATCACAGCCGCGGTGATCGACCGCTACAAGAACACCCCCGATCCGCGGCTCAAGAAGATCATGACCAGCCTGGTGCAGCATCTGCACGATTTTGTGCGCGACGTGGAGCCCACCGAAGCCGAATGGGGAAAGGCCATCGACTATCTCACGCGCACCGGCAAGCTGTGCACCGACAAGCGGCAGGAGTTTATTCTGCTGTCCGACACGCTGGGCGTTTCCATGCTGGTGGACGCGATCAATCATCGCTTTGCGGAAGGCACCACTGAGAGCACGGTGCTGGGTCCGTTCTATGTGCAGAATCCGCCGGAAGCGGCGTTTGGGGCCGACATTCGCGGCGGAGCGAAGGGCGACCCGCTGTATATCGATGGCTCCATTTTGTCCGAAGACGGCAAGCCGGTAGCGAATGCTATTATCGACGTCTGGCATTCCGACGCCGAGGGTTTCTACGACGTCCAGTTGCCGGAACTCCAAGAGCCCACGCTGCGCGCGCGCTTCCATAGCGACTCACAAGGCCGCTTCCGCTTCTGGACCATCATGCCCAGGTATTATCCGATTCCGTACGACGGCACGGTGGGCGACATGCTGAAGGCGACCGAGCGGCATCCTTACCGGCCCGCTCACGTGCACTTCATGATCATTGCCGATGGCCATGAGACCCTGGTCACGCATCTGTTCGTGGATGGCGATCAGTATCTGGATAGCGACGCCGTGTTTGCGGTGAAGAACTCCCTGATCCGCGATTTCACCCGCGAAGCGCCGGGCATCGCGCCAGATGGCAAGAAGGTCGACGTGCCGTGGCGCAAGCTGCATTCCGATTTCGTGCTGTCAAAAGTAGCGGTCAAGAAAACTGCGCCTGCGGCCTAGGGGATGGCCCGTCGCTATGTAAGGTTGTGGCGGAGCACAGGCGTTCCAGATGCATTTCTCGATAAACTTGAAATCTGAGGCTCCGATGATATTCGTAATCGCGCGCGTGAGCGCACTCACCTGCGTCGGTCTTTGTCTTGGTCAGGCCGCGACGCTTCGAGACTCGCGCATAGCCAGTCCGACGGCCATCGCTACAGACGCCGCCGTAAGCTACTGTTTCGCCCGCGTGCGCGGCCTAGATCCAGAACGTCTGCCGCCTGCATACTTGGTGCTGCGGCTGCGCGTTACGGTCTCGTATCGCAATTCCGGAGCCCGCGCCATGATTCTGCCTCTGGAGCGTGAAAGAATCATCTACAGCGCGCTCAAGCCTGGACAGATGAGTGTATATAAAGAAGGTCTAGGTCTGTTTGACCAATCCTTCAAGGCAATGAAGGAGCTTCCGCCCGAGGTGAGCCCGGACAGTCCCATCACGCCGAAAAACGATGTCTTCACCGTGATTCCGGCTGGTGGCGAGATGACACCGCCGCTGATGGAGGAGATTACCATGCCCGTAAGCGCCAAGGGCCTGTTCAAACGAACTCCCGATCTGCGAGGCAAACGGGTATACGTTAAGTTACGATATGTGCACCGCGAACTGACGCCCGCCCTCCAGTCAAATTTGTCCGACCGGTGGTCGCGCTTTGGTGAACCCTGGACCGGCACGGTGACGACCAACACCATCATGATCGATGTGCCCGCCGCTCCAGGAGGGGACCCCTGCGTAGACGCTCAGACACCAGCCCACCCGGTGGTGGGTGACGATGACAAGAAATGACCCGGGCACTGTGAGCACGCCGTTATTACCACGGGCTGCTAGGGACGGCACAAATTTGCATCCGCGTCATAAGGCCGTACACGCTGGGGCTTGGAGTCCGCATTGAGGAGCCACACCTCGCGATCCTTGAAATAACCGATCAATCGCGCGTCCGATTGCGGATCCATTTCGTGCGCCCACACCACTTTGCTGTCGTCGATATCGGCTCCGTTATACACCCATTCCTGATCCGGCGAATGCAGGGAAGAGTAATGAACGAGTACCAGTTGCTTCCGTGGACGACGCGATAGCCAAGTCTGCAGATAAGCTCGCGCCTCAGCGTGCGCTTCTGCTGCATGCTCCCAATATGTCAGGGGGATTCCTAGATCGGATGCCTCCAGCTTCATCGTACTTACCAAAGCGACACAGAGTGGAAGCACTAGAGCAAAAGCCAGAGCGCGCGCAGGCCGGGTCCGGGATAAAAGGACATAAACGTGCCGCGCGCCTTGCGCGATTACCGCGAAAATCGCCGGGACAATCGGTCCCAGGTGATAAGGATACAAGACCATTTGAAAAAGATTCAGCCCCAACATCAACGCGACGATCACCACCAGCGGACGAGTTCGCCGGTCCAGAAACACTTGCGGCAGCAGCAGAAGCGGAATGGTCAAAACCGGTCCGCAGAAGAAGGACCAATTCTCAAAAGCTCGTACATCCAAGCTATCCAGAAACGCATGCCACGAACTGTAGATGGTGTGATGCGCAATTTCCTTGCGATACATGTCGTGCAGCACGCCATGCCGAAAAGTCACGTCTTTGATGGGAAGAAAGCCCAGGTTTTCAGGCCACCCGTACGTGTCGCGATTTACTTCATAGGGCATTCGTATCGGGCTGCCCGTCACGCGGAAGTTGTAGTAGCCAGTAAAAGCCAGGCCCGCGCTGACTATCAAGCCTGCTGGGACTGCAATTTGTACCCATTGTTTGCGAGACGCCCCCAGAGCCAGATACACGAGTGAAACGGCGGTAAGAACCATGCCTTCGAACGGCCGGGTGTTCATCAACAATACGATTCCGACGCCCAGCAGAATGGAATGCCGAATCCTGTTGTGTTCTTCGTATCTCAATCGCCGCACCGCGCCCAAAACGAGCGCTCCTCCTATGCCAGGTACCGCACCGCCCAAGTAGCTATTCATCCAGAGCGAGGTAACTCCGAACGCGAGGATCGCCAATAGGGTCCCGAACAACGCCCACTTCGCCGGCAGCCACGCTTGCATCATCCAGCACATGGCCGCAAACATCAGACCCACGCTCAGCACCACGCCCACCCACGGCTCGTGAAACAGCCATTCGCCGAAAGCCAGGAACGCCGCTTGGCCCGGCGGGTACATGGAGTTGTAAGTCGGCTGCTGAATAATGTGGATGGATTCGAAGTGCTGCCACATTGGATGCGTCGGATTGCTGAGCCGGCCATGAACCAATGTGTCGGCCAGCAGCAGATGGCTGAACTCGTCGTGAATGCTCGGCTCAGGTACGGGATAAATTCCCAGCAGCGACAGCCGGATCGCAATGGGCAAAACGCCGCACACGGCAATGGAGGAAGCGCGTTGATTGGCCAGCCGTCCGAACGCGGCGCGAAGGGGCCGCAATCGGTTGCCGAACGCTGCCGGCGCCAGCCAGATCGCCAGCGCGGCCAGAAACACAAGCTCCCATTGGGTGGCTACCGCGAGCGGGGAAACAAAGTGGGCGGCTTCGTCCAGAAAGAAGCGAACGGTCTCGGCAAAGCTCATCTACGCTCGTGTGCTACGAGACCCATTTGAGCAGCCGGATTACACCCATCTTGGCGGCTTTGCGATGCGCCGAGACATCCTGTCGGGCCTCGATTTCTCGCCTGTTCTCGCTGTAATATTGATATGCTCGCCAGAGCATTTCTTCATTCGTCATGGTGGGACGCCAGCCCAGGCGTTCCTTGATGCGCGATGTATCGAAGAGAAAATCTTCGGCGATCATCTTATAGTGGTAAGGCCCCAGCGGCGAAAGCTTGAG
This sequence comes from Bryobacteraceae bacterium, assembly GCA_049518655.1. Taxonomy (GTDB): domain Bacteria; phylum Acidobacteriota; class Terriglobia; order Bryobacterales; family Bryobacteraceae; genus Palsa-89. The sequence goes on from JBEKRO010000116.1 coordinate 8,953, forward strand.
ATGATACGCCAGCTTCATGGCCGCAATCGCGGGACCTCGTGGAAGCGTGGCCACTTTCGCCTTGCTCTTGGAATTGCGAATCACGTATTCGTACACTTCGGCAATCGATTTCACATCGTCCGAACCAATATTAAACGTGTCGGAGTGAGGATAATCCAAAGCTAAGATGCACGCATTTGCCAGATCCTGCGCATAAATAAACTGATAGCGGTTGCGTCCTCCACCCACTGCCCACACGCGCCGTCCCTCGTCGATGAATTCGAAGAGGATGGAAAGCAGGCCCAGGCGTCCAAAATCGATGATGGTGGGACAGCGTAAAAGTACCGAATTGATATCGGTGTACTCCTGAATAATGCGTTCGCCTTCCAGTTTGGAGCGGCCATACGGTTCAACGGGATTGGGCGGATCGTCCTCTCTCACCGGGCGGCCCATCGCCTCGCCCCACAAACAATTCGACGACGTGAACACATGTTGGCGAACACCATGTTTTCGCATCGCCTCCATCAGATTGCGGGTTCCATCCACGTTGCTGGTCCACAACTCTTTCGGATCTTCCGAGCCGTGCGCCAGCATGGCCGCGCAATGCGCCACACCGTCGATCTTGGCGCCCGCGAACACTTGGTCCAAAGCTGCCCGATCGCGCAAGTCAATCTGATGTTTCTCAAGACTCGGATGCTCATCTTGATCGGGAACAACGTCCACGCTGATGCACCGATCTCCCGACTCCAGAATCGCGCGCTTGAGAATGCCGCCGAAAAAACCGGCGCCTCCTGTTACCATGACAGTTTTCATAAAAATTTACTTCGGCTCCAGCGCCGCCATCAAAACCACCGCTCCCAGGTCGCGCCCCTCGGCGCCCGATTTGGGCGAGTACGGATCGAAGCTAAAACTGATCGGCAGCACGTTCGTATCAAGAAAGCAGGCCGGGACGTCCCGGACAAAATCGTAGCTGCCGGCCTTGGCATAAATTTCCGGGGTGAGCGGCTCGCCATCTACAAAAGCGGTTAATGTCATTGGACCGAGTTTTTGGATTTGTGTTTCAGGAAAATACAATCGCAGCCATAGACGGACGCCATGCTGGGCTGGTTCCGGTGGGGCCAGCGCTAGCGAAAAATCAGATCCCGTCCAGCGCCAAGCATTGTCTCCTCCACCCCCCTCTACCCCATAGAATCCGCTGATCAACTGGGTAGCCGCCGACGGATCGCCCATATGAATAACACTGACAGGCGCTTTTACGCGGTGGCAGCCTGCCAATAGAAACACCGCTGCAGCCGGAAAAGCTCGCCACCTCGCCGCCATATCAGTTATCAGGTTAACCCGATCCGCCGGTTCGGCGGAGGCGGAGATCGATTATTATGACAACGATGCCAGGGCCTTATCGGCTGAATCGGCGCGCTTTCGTCTCCGGGCTGCTCGCCGTCCCGAGCGTTGCTCAGGGCAATTCCGTGCGGGTTCAAATCCAGCCCGAATCGCGCTTGGGCCGCATCTCCGCGGACTTCATGGGGCTCGGCTACGAGGTTTCCTCGGTCTCCGAGCGCGGTTTATTCACCGACGCAAACCGGGCCTATGTGCAGTTGGTGCGCACACTGTCGCCGGCCGGCATTATCCGGATTGGCGGCAATACCAGCGACTACGCATCCTGGTCGCCCGATGGCCCTGCGGTTTCGTCGCCCAAAACAACCGTCGTCGATCGGCGCGGCCTTCTCGATCTGGGAACGTTCCTTCGCGCCACTGGCTGGCGGCTGATTTGGGGATTTAATCTGGGCCGCGGCACCGTGGAACAAGCCGTGGATGAAGCCATGGCGGTGGCAACCAGCGTCGGCAGCAATTTGCTGGCGTTCGAAATTGGCAATGAGCCGGATCTTTTTCCCGGCGTTCACAGGCCTGCCAATTACTCCTACGCCGACTATTACGCCGAGTACCGCCGCTTCAAGAAAGCGATTCGCGCTAAGCTGCCGACTGCGCCCTTTGCCGGACCGGACGTCATCATCCACGCCGATTGGCTGGAGCAGTTCGCGGCCACCGATGCCACCGATCTCCAGTTGCTCACCCATCATTACTATGCCGAGGGTCCGCCGGACAATCCAACCAGCACCGTCGATACTCTCTTGAAGCCGAATGCCATCCTGCCGGGTCTGCTCGGCCGTCTGGAAGCTGCATCGCGCACCGCCAAGCTGCCCTATCGCATCTGCGAGACCAATTCCTGTTTTGGCGGCGGTAAGCCCGGAGTGAGCGACACCATGGCGGCGGCTCTGTGGGGCCTCGACTTCATGTTTACGCTGGCGCAATTCAACGCCGCCGGAGTGAACATGGAAACCGGAGTCAATCATTTGGGATTTCTGAGCTATTACACGCCGATTGGCTTGGATTCGGCGCGCAGATACGTCGCTACCCCGTTGTATTACGGGATGCTCGCGTTTCGATTGGCGAGCCAAGGCGAACGGGTGAAACTGGCGTTGGACCCAGCCGGTCTGAACATCACAGCCTATGCGGTGCGTTCGGATAGGGGCGGCGTTTGGCTCACGCTAGTGAATAAGGAAGCCACGCGAGACGCTCAGGTGCGCGTGTCTTGTCCGGGAATCGCCAAGGCCGATGCTATTCGTCTTACCGCGCCCTCGCTCGCCAGCAAGGATGGCGTGTTGTTGGGTGGATCGGCGGTGAGCAACGCGGGCCGATGGAGTCCCGGCCGATCAGCGCCGATTCGGATAACGAGGAGCGAACTAGAGATCGAGGTTCCAGCGGCGAGCGCCGCTCTGGTGCGTTTCAGGTGATGGCTCGCGACTATAGCGCGTAACCGTACAACGGGGTTGTATTCGCCCATAGGGATTTGTCTAAGTGGCCGATGTCAGCGGCGACGGTATCCCGCAAAATCTCCGTCGGAGGCGGCGTCCATGATCGGGCCGTTCCGCATCGACGTGATCAAGCGGCGGACATCGTCGTCGATTTCGAAGCGTAGCGCAAGGAAGTCGCGAGAAGGCCAGCGCCGCCAGCTAATCCCCGGTAGTAACCACCACTTGTCAGAGGCGAGGTAAAGAGTCAGGGGGCTGAAGCCATCAGACAGTCAGTCCCAGTGCAGAGAACCTTCATGTGCAATCCTAAGTGATTGATTTATAGAGACTTTCTAGAATTAAAACAAATCACGGTGAAAATGTACTCGAAGAGAGACGATATGATGTTTGTGGAGATGGTACACAAAAGCACAGGTGCGCTCGTACGAACCGCAACTGCCGGCGCGATACGTGCTCGAATGTACGAGCAGCCAAGTGGCGTGCGAATCGAATACGGCATCGATTATGAAAAAGCCGAGATACCGGCTCGTTCCTACTTTGCCGACTACTGCGATGTCGTGAGGGGCCGTACTGACCTGACGTTTGTTTTTGGAAGGCTTGTTCCCGGCACCCAGCAGTTGCGTAATCAAATCGAAATCTCGTTTTCAGAGGAGATGTTTCTCAATCAACTCTGGAAAAGCTCTAGGGATTTTGAGGCCACGGTTCGAGAGCTAGTGTCGGTCGGGAGGCTCTCTCCTGTGAAAGACATTCTACCGTCCGACAAAGCTCAGACGTTTCGAGCGAGCTCGGTTTTCATGGCAGCCTCGCAAGAAGCAGTTATGGACTTCTATTATATCTCACCGGGAGACCTGCACTTCTTCGCGAATGGCAAACGAGGCGAAATTCCGCTTGAGCCAGTAATTCGAGTCGCATTGTCGAACGCGTTGATGCTCGAATTCTTAGAGAAGTGTGAACGGTTTGCTGAAGCGCAGACGCTGAAAGAGGGCAATGTCGACTCCGAAGGGGATCGTTGACAAGGTGGAGGATTTGAAAATGAGACCGAACAGACAGTGGGATATCGAACAACTAGACGAGCGGGTGGACGGCGTCGCAGAAGTAGCGCCTACGCGGCGGAGGCATTACGCAGCATCGATTGCCTCCGGGATTCTCATCGCTGGACTTGTTGCGGGTTTCGGACCCATGGGCGCATTGCGAACCCAGAGCTTCGCTAATAAGGGTAACTATTTACTTGACTAACCATGCTTCTTGCCGTAAGATTGATTCATGGCGTTACCATCCACTCTCCAAGAAGCGGTTATCTACTTCGCCGATCCCAAGAACTGCAACGAGTTTCTGGCAGGCCTGCGCTGGACGGATGGTAAGGTTAAGTGCCCTAACTGCGGTTCCGATAAGGTCGCCTATCTCGAAAAACAGAACCGCTACAAATGCTACGGAAAACACCCCAAGGCTCAGTTCTCTCTGAAGGTCGGGACTATCTTCGAGGATTCGCCCATCGGTCTCGACAAGTGGCTGTGTGCAATGTGGCTCATCGTGAATTGCAAGAATGGTATCAGTTCTTGTGAGGTTGCCAAAGATCTCGGCATCACTCAAAAGTCGGCATGGTTTATGGATCACCGTATCCGCTTCGCCCTTCACAGTGGAATCGTGGTGAAGGCCAGTGGCCACGTCGAAGCCGACGAGACTTTCATCGGCGGCAAAGCCCGCAATATGCACGTTGCCGAGCGCAAGCGGCGCATCACCGGCACCGGCGGCAAAGACAAGACTCCCGTACTCGGCATCGTGGAGCGCGGCGGTAAGGTTCGCACTATCGTCATTCCCAACCGCAAGAAGAAAGCGCTTCAGTCCGAAGTCCGCAAACACGTCGAAGCGGGCGCAGCGCTCTACACTGACGCGCTTATGTCCTACGAAGGACTCGCTACCGACTACGCCCATCAGGTCGTAGATCATGCCGTGCAGTACGTCGATGGAAACGTCCACACTAATACCCTTGAGAACTTCTGGGCGCTCCTGAAGCGCGGCATCAGCGGTACCTATGTGAGCGTAGAACCGTTCCATTTGTTCCGCTATCTGGATGAGCAAGCCTACCGCTATAACAACCGCAAGGACATGAGCGACTTCGACCGCTTCAAACTGGCCGCATCGCAAATCGTTGGCAAGCGTTTGACATGGGATGAGGCCACTGGCAAGAATCACGAGCCAGAAACGTGCCGCCCTAACTGAGAAAGAACGGCAACGACAACGGCGGGGAAAACAACGGTCAAGGTGATATGCTCTTGTGATGGCAAACGACGCTCCTGAAGAATCAAAGCTTTTGCCGATTCGCTGCGAGTGCGGAGCAAGCTTCAATCAATCGCTCAGTTGGCTCAAGGATCACCCGAGTTTCACCTGCAACCGTTGTGGGCGGCTTGTAGACGTTGATCTTAATGCACTCGGCCCCAAGCTGTTTTTTGGCGATGGGGAGCAACCGAAGTAATTCGCAAACACTCTCCTTGGTCGTTCTATATGCAGCACTGGAGTGAGGTTCAAATCCAGCGATGGTCATTACCATCTCAAGCGCTTCTTGCAACTTCGTCTCGTGGAAGATAATTTTGGCGGTCGGCATGTGGTTGGGTTGGATGCGATTCTGGCATACTGGAATGCACCATGAGCCGCAAACTGCTTTTCCTTCTTTTGCTAGCTTTTTGGCCGTCGTATCCGCAAGACACGGCACCTAAACTGACAACCTACAACTGTGCTAACGGTCGTCTCTGGAAGGGTATGACACTTGGAGAGAAACTCTCATTTCTGCGCGGATTAAACGAGGGCATCTCGGAATCTGCTGGCCCGCTCGATATATTTTTCGTTTCTAGTGAAAGACCTAGTGAAAGAGTTGGGGCGCTCGACCATGTTTTCGCCGAGCCAGAAAACATTCTGATACCTATTCGGTCTGCGTTGCGATGGCATGTAAAGAAGTTGAAGGGAGCATCTCAGTCCGAAGTGGACGGAGACTTGTCGGCGCTTCGGGAATGGGCGCTCGCGGCTCCTGAAAACAAGTAGACGTTAGGTCGGGAAAAGATAACGGAGTCAAAAAAATAGCTCTTCTAAGGCGGCGCGACGGAATTGCCAAAATTCAAGATCGCGCCCGGAAGTCTTCAGACGGCATTGGCCGTCATCCCCGAGCGTAAGAATTCCTTCCAGGACTGATTTATCGTTCTCATCAATGACTCGCACTCCTCGGTCTGTGGTAGTGAATGTAATGCTTTTGTGCGAATTCTGCTCTATTCTGCCCACAGTGAAGGCGTTGCCGTTGCTCACCAGGTTGAAGTTGAACCGCTCACATTCCGCCGTGGTCCTTAATGCTTTACGCTGATGTACGTCCTCTTGTGCCTGTAGCCTTAATCGATTGAACACAGCCACAACAGAACACTCCGCCCTTGCACGAACCCACGAACTTGATGGATCGATAGTTTCGTCCATTACCCCTTCTTGCAGTCGAGTAACTTTGAGGGTTTGCGTTTGCGCTTTCCAAACGGATTTGGAACCGCGCCCTTTGGAACTGTCAGCACCTTTTTAACGGCTTCGCGGAACCGTTCCCACGCTTCCGTGCCTTCGATCATGTCGGACGTTGCGGGCGTCTTCATTGCTTTTATCATACGGCACCGGGCAGCCCAGCGATTTGGCTAACGTTTGTCCCGCGATAGGCGTGAACGTGAATAACTAGTGTCACGTCATCTTGCTTTTCTCCCGCATTCAGTGGGGCCAGCAACCTATCCGCGATGACATGTAGCGAAGTGATTTGGTCGTCATCATCCATCAGACAAAAGATCGGATCGAAGCCGATCTCTGGTTCAGCAGGCAAGCCGTTTGTTGTGTCTGGAACTCTTAGCGCGTCCAACAAGGTCTTGAGACGATTGTCTAGATCTCCGCCCCCAGACACAATTCTCCCCGGAATGTCGCGTCGCAGAAAGAGAATGTTCAATGCAAGGTAAGTATCTTCTCTTTTTCTGATGAGAGGAACGAAGCCATGTTTACCTCGACTAAACTCATCCGCAAGAGTTCTCACTACGCTTCGTGGCAAACTGCTAAACTCGCCTCTCACTAACAGGTGTTTCAATTGCGGATGTTCTTTCCAGTACTGCTCAAGTTGCGGGTGTAGTTGCTTCCGAATCGCATGTTTGGCGTTTGGCTTCGGGTCCGAGTTTGAGGCGGACGGCAACGGGCCTTGATAAATTAGTCTGAACTCCATAACAACAACGCTATCCTCGGGCGTTTCCTGGAAATCCCAAGATCTAACCTCTGGAAGTTCTATAGCTTGGAGCAAGTCTACCATTTTTGGTTAGCCAAGTAAATAGTTACCCTAATAAGAACACCATTCTGGTTAAACCTTTTAGGCGCACGCTGCCGCGAGACCAGCCGGTGGCCGCTCGTAAAAGTGAAGGGGAATTCCAGCCCGACGTGGATGAAGGTTTTTCAACCGCGCGGCTTGCTCGGATGGGCACTGGACTATTCACGCCTTTGGATGATGATGAACTCGCCGATTTGGACATCTCGCTTTAGCCACCGTGTCCGAAGACTTGTATGAGCTCCCTCGCTCGGTAATATGCCAAGGTGATGTGTTCGAGTTTCCGCCACACATCCTTGCGCGTGCGCCGCTCACTTTTTTAGAGGACGATCGCAACGGTGGGCATAGCTTCGTCGAGCATCACATTGAGCTCGAAGATCGGGAGTTCCAAATTGTTGCTGCACATGGAAAGAGATCAAGAGCGATCCTGATTACCTGGGACTGTGAAAACGAGAAACCCAAGCGGAACTGGCTCGTCTGTCCCGTGCAACCTCTGGCGCAATTGCCAAAATCAGACCAGATTCAAGTAAAGAAGAACAAGGTCCTCTCCACTTTGTATTTGCCGGAGTATCGAGATATTCTGCCGGATAGCTTTGTAAATTTCAATCACATTTCGACGCTTGATCGTAATCTGGTTCAGCATGGGCGACGAACCAGTCTCGCTCAGCAATTTAGGTCGGGCCGCTTTTTACAACCAGTTTATTCGCTGGCTCACTCGATGGAAGCTTCATGAGATCACTTGCCCGAATTGCAACACGATATTCGACCCAACTCTGTCGTTACCAGTTCGTCCCCCTGGAGAATGAAGCGAGGATTCCGCGAGAAGAATCTCTTACCCGAGCCAAAGTGCCATTGTGATATTACCGTATTGGTCAGGTGACGTTTCGGGACAAGGAAATCAGGCGCTTGTCTGAGCGCGTCCAAGTCAAGAGGTTTGAGCAGATAGAAAAGGTCGCTAGAATCAAACCCACGCTTCTGGGAAATAGCAAAGGATCTGACGGACCTCCGGCGCATTCCGAGTTTACGGCTTGAAAAGCTTTCTGGAAATAGAACCGGCCAGCACAGCATCCGAATCAACGATCAGTATCGAATTTGTTTTCGCTGGGAGAACGACGAGGCGCAAGATGTCGAAATCACGGATTACCACTGAGAAGCGCACAGCGCGGCCCGCTGCGTTGCGCGCGACGTCTAATGAAAAGCTTCCACCCATTCATCCCGGAGAGGTTTTGGCGGATGCCCTTCGTGAGGCCGGGATAAGCGCAAGCAGCGCCGCCATCGCGATGGGACTGCCGCCCAGCACCCTCACCAGGATCATAAAAGGCCAGAGAAATGTTACCGCGCCCATCGCGCTGCGCATCGCCCGTTACTTTGGCACCTCGCCGGGCATCTGGATAGGAATTCAGACGGACTACGATCTTGAAGTTGTGACCTGCTCTCGATAATTTAGACCAGTTAAACTTGAGGATCTTCAGATCGGCGCGGCAGGAAGAAGCGACGAAAGGAGATTCGAGATGAAGAAGGGTCGATTCACGGAAGAGCAGATCATTACACGTGGAAGTCCAAGTACGGTGGCCTGGAGGTCAGCGATGCGCAGAAGCTGAAAGGGCTGGAGGACGAGAACCGGCGCCTGAAGCATTTGGTGGCGGATCTGAGCTTGGACAAAGAAGTCCTCAAAGCGGTGATTCAAAAAAACGGGTGGAGCTTGCCGGCATGAGGAAGGATGTGGCGTTCGCTTGCCAGCAGTTCGAGGTGAGCGAGCGCCGGGCCTGCAAGCTGTTGGGAATGGATCGCGGCAGTTATCGTTACGAGCCCAGGCCGGACCGTAATGGGCCGTTGCGAGAAGCGCTGGTCTCACTCGCACGACAGAAACCGCGGTACGGATATCGGCGACTGCATGCGCTGCTGGAACGAGGCGAACACCCAGCCAGCGCGATGCGTATTTACAGGCTATATCGAGCAGAAGGACTGGCAGTGCGACGCCTCAAACGCAAGCGGCTTTCGCGCGTAGCAGTGGCTTCACATCTGGTGCGGAGCAACCAGGAATGGGCATTGGATTTTGCGTGCGACACTCTCGCAACGGGTCGAGGTATCCGCGTCCTAGCGGTGGTGGATGCCTTCACAAGAGAAAACCTTTCCCTAGAAGTCGATACGAGTTTATCGAGCCGACGAGTGACTCGGTCGCTGGAAGATGTGATCGAGCACCGAGGAAAACCGGAAGCGATTCGGTGCGACAACGGTCCGGAACTGACCAGCCGGCACTTCTTGAGCTGGTGCGAAGAACGGAAGATTCAACTGATCCACATTCAACCAGGACGGCCGATGCAGAACG
>JBEKRO010000117.1:0-17092 GCA_049518655.1 Bryobacteraceae bacterium
GGCCGATGCGCAACGCTACGACGCGTTGATCAAGACCGGCGACGTCTCACAAAGCGCCTACGATAAAGCGCGAACCCAAGCTGACACAGCTAAAGAGCAAACCAATTCCGCGCGGCAGCTTTTTGAGGCGTCGCTCAATTCCGCGCGCCAAAGCTTCCAAGGCGTGATTAACGCGCAGGCGTCGCTGGCCGGCGCTCGCGCCCAAACCGCGATTGCGCGCAAGGCGGTGGACGACACCATCATCAAGGCGCCATTCACGGGTTATATCAGCGCACGGCCCGTAGCGGTCGGCCAATACGTCGCGCTCACGGCCAAGATCGCGACGCTGGTGCGCGTGACGCCGATCAAGCTGGAACTGCAGGTCCAGGAATCGAACGCGCCGCAGTTGAAAATTGACGCGGACGTCGAAGCCAGCGTTCCCGGGTATCCCGGCCGTACCTTCCATGGCACGGTGACATCCATTAATCCCACTGTCGATTCGAATTCGCGCACCGTTTCCGTGGAAGCGAAGTTCGCCAATCTGGACTTGGCGTTGAAGCCCGGCATGTTTGCCACGGCGCGCATTCTGCTGAACGGCAGCAGCACGGGAATCTTTTTGCCCCGCGCTACCGTTCTCACCGATCCCAGCACCAACTCATCGCAGGTATTTTTTATTCGCGACGGCAAGGCGCGCGTGGCGGTGGTGCAATTGGGCGCGGTGGATGGCGACATGATCCAGATTTTGTCGGGCATCGGGGAGAACTTCGTGGTCGCGACCAGCCATCTTCAAGATTTGTTTGACGGCGAGCCCGTCGATGCGGAAGGACCGGCGACAGCCGGCGCCGCCGGTGCAGGAGAATAGCCCGTGCATAAACTTGCCGAACTCTGCGTCAAGCGGCCCGTCTTCGCCACCATGCTGATCGTGGCGCTCATGGTGGTGGGCGGCTTCTCGTTTTTCACCTTGGGAGTCGACCTGCTGCCCAAGATCGACCTGCCGACCGTGTCGGTTTCGGTCAGCAATCCGGGGGCCTCGGCCGAGGAAGTGGAAACCGACATCACCAAGCGCGTCGAAGACTCCGTGAACACGATCAGCGGAATTGAGGAGATCAACTCGACCTCGGTGGAGGGAGCATCCACGGTCACCATCCAGTTCTCCCTGGATAAGAACGGCGATGTCGCCGCGCAAGAGATTCGCGACAAGGTGAACCTGATCGTCAACGATCTGCCCGACACGGCCAAAGCGCCGGTGGTGCAGAAGTTCGATCCCGACGCCACGCCCATCATGCAGATCGCTCTCTCCTCGCCGCGGCCGCTGCGCGACGTTACCGAAATTGCCGATAAGCAGATCAAGCCGCAGCTAGAAAACATCAGCGGCATCGGACAGATCCAATTGGTCGGCGGATTGAAGCGCGAAATTCGCGTCTGGGTGGATCCGGACAAAATGCGCGCTTACAACCTGGCTATCTCGGACGTCGCTAACGCTCTCCGACAGCAAAACATGGAAATGCCGGCCGGCAACGTGAACGCGGGAGCCCGCGAGTTGGCTGTGCGCACGCTGGGACGGCTGGTGGACCCGGCGCAGTTCAACGAAATCGCGATTGCGCAGCGCGGGTCGTACGTGGTGAAGCTGCGCGACATCGGCTACGCGGAGGACTCGCAGGAAGAACCGACCACGGCGGCACGGCTCAACGGCGAGCCCGCGGTGACCATGGTGGTTTCCAAGCAATCCGGCCAAAATACGGTGGCTGCCGCCGACGCCTTGAAGGCGCGCATCAAACAGGTGGAAGCGGTGCTGCCAAAAGACATCCACATTCAGATCACCAACGATCAGTCCATCTTCATCAAGGCGGCCGTGCATTCGCTCGAAGAGCACCTGATCGAAGGAAGCATCCTGGCCGCGGCCATCGTCTTCGCGTTTCTCGCCAACATCCGCACCACGCTGATTTCCGCGGTGGCTATTCCCACCTCCATCATTTCGACCTTCGCCTTGATGGCCGCCATTGGCTTCGACTTAAATCAGATCACCATGCTGGCGCTGACGCTCATGGTGGGTATCGTGATCGACGACGCTATTATTGTCCTCGAAAATATTTACCGGTTCATGGAAGAGAAGGGCATGTCGCCCTATCGAGCCGCGATCGAAGGCACCAAGGATATCGGCTTAGCCGTGATGGCCACCACTTTTTCGTTGCTGGCTGTATTTCTGCCCATCGGATTCATGGGTGGCATCGTCGGCCGGTTCATGTCGTCCTTCGGATTCACGGCCGCGTTCGCCATCGCGGTCTCGCTGCTGGTTTCCTTCACTTTGACGCCCATGCTCACCTCGCGGTTCGTCAAGGTGCTTCCCAAGCATGAGGGCCAGAAGAAGTCGGGATCCAAGGATTCGCGCTTTTTCCGTTTCCTGGATACCCACTACACCACCCTGCTGGAGTGGTCCATGGCGCATCGCAAAACCATGGTGGCCATCAGCGGGGCCGTGATACTGAGCTCGGTTCCCCTTTTCATGCTGGTGGGCAAGAACTTTATTCCGGCCGATGACCGGTCGGAATTTCAAGCCAGCATTCGCGCGCCGGAAGGAACCTCGTTGGCGGCCACGGTGACCATCGCCGAGCGCATTGCCCGTGATTTTCGCGCGCTGCCGGGGGTCACCGCCACATTAACGTCGGTGGGCGTCGGGTCCGCTTCATTCACCGGCTCAGCCGCGGGCGAGGCCAACAGCGCTTCCATCTATGTGAAGCTGGTCCCGCGCGGCGATCGCAAGGAAACGCAGGATCAAATGGTAGCGAAAGCGCGCGAGATTCTCAGGCACTATCCCAAGGATCTGCGCACCAGCGTCGGACAGGCGTCCAGCGGGGCCGGCGGTGGCCAGGCCGATGTGCAGTTCACGCTCACCGGGCCGGACCTGGACAAGCTCAACACCTATTCACAGGCCATCCTGGCGAAGCTGCGGCAGATGCCAAAAGTGGCCGACGCCGATACGTCGCTGGTATACGGCAAGCCGGAGTTGCGCGTGGAGATCGACCGGCAGCGCGCCGCGGACTTAGGCGTGCGAGTCAACGATATCGCCCAGGCGTTGAACACCATGGTGGCGGGACAAGTGGTTTCGTCGTTCCCTTCCGGCGGTGAAGAGTACGACGTGCGCTTGCGAGCCGCCATGCAGTTCCGGACCAGCGCCGAAGGGCTGCGCCAGCTCACAGTCTTTTCGACCAACACCCGCGGCTGGGTGCCGCTGGATCAAGTGGTCCGCATCAAGAGCGGCGAGGCGCCTTCCAGCATCGGGCGTCTGGACCGGCAGCGCCAGGTGACTCTGAGCGCGAACGTTTTGCCCGGTGGATCGCAGCAGAAAATAATTTCCGACTTGAATCAAGCCGCGACCGATCTCCACATGGACCCCGGCTATCGCACGGAGCTCATCGGCACCTCGAAAGAACTGGGCCGCGCCGGCTACTATTTCATCCTGGCCATCGCGCTGACGTTCATCTTCATGTACATCGTGCTGGCCGCGCAGTTTGAATCGTTCCTGCATCCTTTCACGATTCTGTTGACGCTGCCGCTCGCGGTGCCGTTCGGCATCCTGTCGCTGTTGATGTTCGGCCAGTCGGTGAACATCATGTCGGGACTCGGTTTGCTGCTGCTGTTCGGGATCGTGAAGAAGAACGCGATTCTGCAGATTGATCACACCAACGGGTTGCGCGCGGCCGGCGTGGAGCGCTACGAAGCGATCATCCAAGCCAATCGCGACCGGCTGCGGCCCATCCTGATGACCACCACCGCACTGGTAGCGGGGATGTTGCCGCTGGTGCTTTCCAACGGCGAAGGCAGCGCCAGCAACCGATCCATCGGCGTGCTGGTGGTGGGCGGACAGACGCTGTGCCTCTTGCTGACCCTGCTTGCCGTGCCTGTATTTTATTCGCTGTTTGACGATATGAAGCAGTTACCGATGTTCCGAAAATTCTCGCGCAAGCGCGAAACAAAACGCGAGACGATCTCGGGTTTGGACGTGGCGCCTCAGCCCATGCATTTTGAGGGAGGAGAACGCGCGTGATCCCACGAGCCACGTTCGCCCTGCTCATCGGCTGCTCGTTGGGGCTCGCTCAGAACCAGACCCTGTCGTCGCGGCCCAACGGCACGTTAGTTCCTCCGGTGCGGCCGTTCCAATTGCCGCCCCGCACCGGCATCGAAACTCAGATGGAAGTTTCGCTGGACCAAACGCTGGCCATGGCGCTGGCAAACAACAAGGACATCGAATCTTCGCGAATCGATCGGCTGGAATCGGACTACATGTTGACTGCCGCGCAGGGAGCGTATGATCCGACGCTCAACGTCACCAGTTATTGGGAACAGCAAATCACACCCATTGCATCGTCCTTGGGCGGATCGTCTACTGGAAGTTTGCTGAACAAAACCTGGCAGGCGGACCCCGGAGTCACTCAGCCCTTGCCCTGGTTGGGGGGAACGTTTAAAACGGATTTGTCGTCCGCCGACGCTTTTTCCAACAACACCTTCCTCTCGATTAACCCGCAGTACGAAACGTCGCTCAATTTCTCCTACACACAGCCTCTTTGGCGCAATCTGCTTTATGACGGCAACCGCCACCAGATCGATGTCGCCAAGAAGAACCGCTCATTGACCGACCAGCAGTTCCGGCAGCGCGTCATGACGGTAGTACTGCAAGCCGACCAAGCTTATTGGGAGCTATCGTATGCCTACAACAATCTACAGGTGCAACTGGATGCCGTGCGCATCGGAATCCAGCAGGACGAAAGCAATCGCCGGCAGGAAGAACAAGGGCTGCTCGCGCCCATCGACGTAGTGGCCGCGCAAACGCAACTGGCAACGTTTGAAGTGGGGGCTTATGCGGCGCAATCCGCATTAACAGCCGCCGAGAATGCGCTGAAAGAGCTGGTGCTGCCGGATCGCTCCGATGCCATGTGGTCGAGCGCTATGATCCCCATCACGCCGGCGGATGTAAAAACGCCGCTGACTCCGTTGACGGACGCCATCGCCGAAGCCATTGCCAACCGTCCGGAAATTGCCCAAGTAAAGATCAATGGCGAGATCAACGAGAAGGACGTCCGCTATTATCGCGACCAGACCAAGCCGCAGGTAAATCTAACGGCGCTCTATACTCGCGCGGGCTTGGCCGGCGTGGTGTTGCCGCCGGGACCCAATCCGTTTACGTCCGCATTCGGTCCACTAACTACTCAGCTCAATGAACTGTCGATACTCGCGGGACTGCCCGCGCTTTCCGGCGTGTCCTTCGGAAGCTCGACGATCCCTCCGGTATTGGTGGGTAACTACGGACATTCGCTGGCGGGGATTTGGGCCGGCGATTTTCCGACCACCGAAGTGCAGCTGAACATTTCTCTACCGATTCGAAACCGGACCGCGGATGCGAACCTCGGCAAATCCCTGGCGGAGACCCGGCGCATCCACAATCAGATGCAGCAGACCGAGCAGAACATCCAATCCGATGTGCGCTCGGCAATGGAGAATGTGCAAATGGCGCAGCTCCGGCTGCAAGCGGCGCAAGTGGCGCGCGAGTCGGCCGAAGAGCAGTATCAGAGCGAGCAACGCCAATTTCGCGCCGGAACTTCAACGCTGTTTTTGGTGCAGCAGAGGCAGTCCACCATGATCACCGCTCGCAGCCAGGAGCGGCGTTCGCAGGCGGATCTGAGCGAAGCCATCGCTCAATTTCAACTCGCCACGGGAACGATTTTGGCCGAGCAAAATATTACCCTGAAATAGAGGCGGCGGCTACTTCCCGACAATATGCCGCGCGTCTTTGTTATTTTCTTCGCACACCGATTCCATTAAATCGGTATCCGCCAGCAGACTTGGGTTTTCGGTAATGGTCCACGGCTTGGTGTAGGCTTTCGGATCGTCGATGGTGATCTGAATGTCCATGTGGCCATAGTCTTTGCGGCGGAAACGTTCGGTGATGTGCGCGGCTTCAGTGATGGGATGGCCGTTGGTATCCATCCAAATCTTATCGTTGAGCCCGTTGGTCTCCACGACGAAATCGTCGCCTTCCCAGCGGCCAATCGAGTAGCCCTGCCAGGTTGGATTCGGGTCTTTGGGAAGCGGGCGGCCATCGGTGAAGATTTCCCGGAAGATGGTGCGCGATTCGTAAAGGATCACCACCTCACCGGGGAACTGCATGATCTTGAAGGGCGACGTGACGGCTTCTTTCTCCGGTACGCCCGAAGGCAGGCACAGATTGTTGGGATCGTCCCGGCCCAGATTCGCCCGGCGTTCTTTATACAAAGCAGCAGCCCACGGTTGGAAGGGAACTTCGTCGGGTTTCAAATCGGCGGCGATGCTGATCAAATATTTCAGCCCATTTGGCATCCAGATACCGGTGATGTCCGGCTTGCCGTCCTTGGTTCGCGGCAACGGCGCCGACATGTCGGGCTTGCCGTCTTTGGTTCGCGGCGCGCCTTTGGTCGGATAGTTGAGCCACTGGCCGTGCGCCGTCGCGACGAACAAGAGAAAAGCAAACGAGCTCAGGATTGTTTTCATCGCTATTCACCCACCAGGTGCTTCAGGTCTTTATTGTTCTCGCTGCAAATGAATTCGAGCAGCGTGGTATCGGGAAGCAGGTGCTCGTGTTCGGTGACCGTGAATGGATGCAGAAACGTCTTGGGATCGTCCACGGTGATCTGAATGTCGAGGTGCCCGATGTCGCGCCGACGATAGCGCTCCGTTACGTGCAGCGCTTCACTGTGCGGCGTGCCCGCGTTATCGAGCCAGGTGTTGTCGTTGAAGCCGGCCGTTTCGATCACGAGCGCATCGCCATCCCACTTGCCGACGGAGTATCCATTCCAGGCCGGTTGCGGATCTTCGGGAAGCCCGCGGCCGTCCATGAACACCTGACGAAAAGTGGTGAAGGCCTCGTATAAAATCACGACTTCATCGGGCGACTGCAAAATCTTGAACGGGTTCGGGACCGAATCGATTCTGGGTACGCCGGGTAGCGTGCAGTTGGCATCGGGATCTTCCTTGCCCTTGGTAGCCTGCCGATGTAGAAGTACGGCATTCGCCCAGGGACGCATCGGCATGGGCGTTCCATCCGCGCCGATATAAGTGAGGTAACTCAAATTGTCCGGCGACCAGACGCCGGAAAAATCGGGTTTGCCATCGGACAATCGCTGCACGGGTGCGGTCAGGATCACTTTGCCATCCGCGCCTCGCGGAACGCCGGCGGCCGGATAGTTCAACCACTGCGCTGTTCCAACCTGCGGCGCGAAAGACAACGCAAACAACGCCGCCGGAATCGCCGTCATTCTTAATTTCATTTACTGCCTCACTTCTATTTCACTGCCTCAATCCATAAACGAATAGGGAATTTCCCGCCGAGATCGCGACATACTGCTTGCCACCCACCGAGTAACTCATCGGCCCCGACGATACCTGGCCGCCGACCACTGCTTTCCACAGTAACTCGCCGTCGCGGGCATTCATCGCCATAAAATATCCTTCTCGGCCGCCCACAAAGAGCAGATCGCTGGCTGTGGTCAGGATGCCGCTGTCGGTGACATCGGTAAGCTTGTATTCCCACTTGCGCTCGCCGGTCTGCGGATCAAAGGCGCGAATGGCGCCGTAGCCATCCTCTTCCTTGCGGTTCCCAATTTGGGGCGGGCGTATCAACGGCACCGGAGACTTGGGCAGAGGCCCGGCGAAAAGCCGCCCCTCGTTGAACTCGACTTTTTCCTTCACATACACCGAATAATAGTTGTCCCAGGTGGGAATGTAGAACAGGCCGGTGTGCGGGCTGTAGGACGGCGAATACCAATTGGTTGCGCCTTGATTTCCAGGATAGATTTTCGTGCCGTCCGCCGTCGGCACCATGTTCGCGGCCCGCATGGGACGGCCCCTTTCATCCAGACCCTTGGCCCAGGTGACTTTCGCGAACGGCGCTCCGCGCAGGAATTCGCCGGTGGTGCGGTCTAGCACATAGAAAAAGCCGTTGCGATTGGCCCACAGCAGCACCCTGCGCCGCGCGCCTTTCCAATCGATATCGGCGAGTACAGGCACTTGGACGGCGTCGAAATCGAAATCGTCGTGCGGCGTGAATTGGAAATACCATTTGAGGTGGCCGGTATCGGCGTCGAGCGCGACCACGCAATCGCTATACAAGTTGTCGCCCAGGCGCATGTCGGCGTTCCAATCGGGT
This sequence comes from Bryobacteraceae bacterium, assembly GCA_049518655.1. Classification (GTDB taxonomy): domain Bacteria; phylum Acidobacteriota; class Terriglobia; order Bryobacterales; family Bryobacteraceae; genus Palsa-89. Next base: position 8,156 of record JBEKRO010000117.1, read on the forward strand.
CCAGGATTCCCGATACCCCAATAAGTGAGATTCGAATCCGGATCGTAGGAGCCAGTCATCCACACTGAGGCCGCGCCATGTTTCCAGGAATCGCCCGACCAGGTATCATGCCCCTTCTCGCCCGGCCCCGGAACATTGTTGAAGCGCCAGACTTGTTTGCCGGTGCGCACGTCATAGGCGGCCAGGAATCCGCGGATGCCGTATTCGCCGCCCGCGGTGCCGACGATCACCTTGTCCTTCACCACCAGCGGCGCGTGCGTGATGGCGTAGCCGGCCTCTGGGCTCGCCACCTTGGTGTTCCACAGCAGATGCCCGTTCTTTGCATCCACTGCGACGATGTGCGCGTCGATGGTGCCCATGAACAGCGTGTCGCCCAAAATTGCAAGCCCGCGATTTACGCGACCACAACACAGGCGCGCTTGCGGCGCCGGGCTATAGGAATAGATCCAAAAAATGCGGCCGGTTACGGCGTCGAGCGCAACGATGTCGTTGGGCGCCTGCACGGTGTACATCACGCCATCGACCACCAGCGGCGTGGCTTCGAATTTTTCGAGCGAGCGCGCTTGAAAAATCCACTTCTGCTCCAGAGTGCCGACGTTCGCGGGAGTAATCTGATCGAGGGCGCTGTAGCGCTGGCTGAGATAGCTACCGGAGTAAGTGAGCCAATCCTGCGGCGTGTTGCTGGCGTGCACCAGCGTGTCAAAGGAGACCTGAGCCGACAGTGAGGCAGCGGCGATCAACAATACAAACAATGGGCGAATCATTAGGTCAGAGTCCTTTCAATGAAACCAGGTAACCGACCAGGTCCGATAATTCGTCGCCGCTCAGTTTGTCGCGATAAGAAGGCATCGGGGAGTTCTTCAGGAATTCGAACTTGCTGAGATCCGCTTTCTGCAGCGAGACCAGCTTTTCTTTACTGTCGATGAGTTGGAGCGTGAAGGTGTCCTCATTGAGGATTCTTCCAGTGATGGTGACGCCGTCGCGAGTGACTGCGCGGACGTATCGGTTTTCCGCAAGCACTTCGGCATCGGGATCGAGGATGGAGCGCTCAATGTCGGCCCGCTTGCGGCGCGCGCCGATACTGGTGAGGTCGGGGCCAACGCGTGAGCCATGATCGTGCACGCGATGACAATTCGTGCAGCCTTTAGTTTCAAAAAGCGACTTGCCATGCGCGAGATCCGCCTTGCTGGCGCCGGAGGTGTCGGTTGCGGCGGCCATCGATCGCAAATACGCCACGATCTGATGCGCCTGCTGATCGCTCAAGTTGGCCGGCGGCATGGGTGTTCCCATGATGCCTTGCACCATGATGGCGACCAGCTCATTGTCGGTGGAGGCGCGCTTGAAGGTCCCGTGGCCGAGGTCGACGCCCGACACAAAATCGCCATTGGGACCGTGGCAAGCGGAGCAATTGACGCCATAGAGGTGCTTCCCGGCTTGGATGTCAGCGGGGCTATAGCCCTGCTGCGCGGATAGCGCGCCGGCCATCAGGGCGAACCCCAGGCAGGCCAACAGGAAAAATTGCGGGCTCCGCCGCAGACTCAACATGGTCATCACTACCTTTCGCGCGCACAACAGTCTTTAGCAAGCTATCTTATTTCGGCGAGGTTGGTGCGGTCAATGTTGCTGGTGGCTGGTGACCGGTGGCTGGTTGCCTGAACGCGATCGAGGAGGGGATTGGCGGCGGGAACGCATCACGGTACTTTTTGTGTTTGGTGACCTTTTCGGACGGAGCAGGCGAAAACAGGGCGAAATGGGCGGGAAAGACGTGGGGCGGCATACGAAAGGTGCGATCGATGCCGGAAGTGGGTTGTGGTTCGTGCATGCGGGTTAGCTTGACGGTAGCAGACGGACGGGGTGGGGGCGTTGGATCGGTCCGAGTCGAGCAGTCGGACAATAGCAACCGGCTGAGGCGTGTTTCTTCTTGGTGGTTGGCCTTGATTATTTGATGTTTGTTGCTGCTGCTATCGCGCCCCGCTCTCAAAAATTCCGAATCTTAGCACTTCTTGGCTTGGCGTTCGGCTACCAATTGTTATTTTCGCCGGTACCGCAATGGCAAACGCCCTTCCCGCTGCCGACGAGCTTGATGGCTGCGCACGCACTTGCCAGCCTGCCCAGTTCTACCGCGCTGAGTCCGGCGTCAACAAACTCCGTCTCAGTTATAAGCCCAGGGCCGTTCAGGTGCGTGGCCCATGCCCGAAGACCGGGTATCGGCTTCGGCGACACCGGAAGGGGCAGGCCAGAGTCGGAGCAAGCTCCACTGGAGGAAACGATCTCTATGAACCCATTCAGGAAGGGCGGATCTTGGCCGGTCAAGGGATTGGCGCCGATATCGCCGCCCAGAGCACCAATGCCGAGGGTACGCAGCCCATCCGGGGTCAGTTGGCAAGAGCAGCACTCCTCCAGTTCCTGGTTCGGATCGAATACGTAGATATCGGCGCAGATGTTTCCACCAGATGTTCCGACGTTGGTCATTTGGACTTGAGCTGGAGCCAGACCAGTGCCGACGTTTGAAAAGTAGTTCACCTTGAACGTGTCGGGTCTATCGCTTGAGCGGACAGAATAGTGGCACAGCCTGCGAAGGCTGCCACCAGGGTTAGCGTCTTAAACATAATTATCCTCGGAAGCACTTATTTACGCCGAATCCCCTTTGGCGGTTGTTGCCGGCTGGCTAGCCCGGCGTGGCCCATGTGCTCAAAAAATGCTAACAATCGCCCATCGCAACGAACGAATTCGGGTATCTAGTCATTAGTAAGCTAGAAAGGTCCTTCCAACAAGAGGCGGTTTCTGCTTTCTTATAGGAACAACAGGGCTTTTGTACCGCTCGTACTGCGGGCGGCGGGGCACGAGTGACGGCACTAACTCAGCGGGAATCGGTCGAAAGGTGGTTGAGGAACAACTACTCGGTTCTCGGCACTGTCACACCGGTAGCCGTGGGCAAGCTGAGAGCACGAGCGGCCCGGCCAATAGCAACCGGATCAGGCCGGGTTCTTCTTGGTGGTTGGGCTCGAGGATTCTTCGGATTTCGGCCCCTTCCGTTTCAACGACTCAACCAGCTCCACGCCCGATCCCCCCGTTTGGCAGCGGTTAGGTATGCGATGGTCGATGGTCGTTGTCCCGGCCCCGATGAAGAGAAGGAGGTAATCCCCTCTCAGCAATCCTCGCAAATCGGCAGTATTATTGCAGGTAATTTACATCACGGGGCCGCACGTGCAAATACCCTTCCCGCTGCCGACGAGTTGAATCGCTTTGCATTGGGCCGCCAGTCTGGAAAGCTCTCCCGTACTCAGGCCACTGTCCAAAAACTCCGTTTCTGTCTCAACGAGAGTTCCTTGGATGTGAGTGGCCCAGGCTTGAACCCCGCTGGCCGGGACTGGTTTGGCCGGATTGCGATTCGGGGATCCGGTGGACGAGACGATTTTAATGACGCCGTCTGAGAGGTAATTCCAGTCAGCGGATTGGCGTTAAGATCGGAATCCACACTGAGAGTGAGAAGGCCATCCGGAGTGATGCTGCAACCGCAGCATTCGGACAACTCCAGGTTGGGGTCGAACAGTAAAACATGGCACACAGGCCCCCCAGAAGTCCCGACGTTGGTGATTCGCACTGTAGCGTCGGGAGCAGGAACAGGAGCACAAGGGATCACATCGTCGGCAGGGCTTGCATTCCAAAGTAGCTCACCTTGAAGGTGTCCGGTCTATCGCTTGTGCGGACAGGATAGCGGCTACGCCAACCAGGCCGGCCAGTATTGAAAATGTTCTAAACATGGTGTCCTCAGACAGACTCGGTTGCCAACGCTCGGCCCTTTGGCGGTTGTTGCAGGCTAGCTGGCCCGGCGTGGCCCAGGTTACTCAAAAACATTCAACAATCGCCCATCGGAATGAACGAATTGGGGTAGTGGGCGGCCTACCCAACATTTTCAGTATTGCAAGTGCAAACGCCCTTCCCACTACCGACCAGCTGAATTGCTTTGCATTGGGCTGCCAGCCTGCCCAGTTCTGCTGCACTCAGGCCGCTGTCCAAAAACTCCGTCTCTGTCAGACTTCCATCGTTCTGAAGGTGAGTGGCCCAGGCGCGAATCCCAGCAGCTGCTTTCGGCGACGTCGGGGCGGAGCAAGCTCCGCCGGAAGTGGCCGCAGAGACGATCTTGATGGCCCCGGTGTCCGGGACTACGCCGGTCAGGGGGTTGAAGGTCAGATCGAAATGCACACTGAGTTCGATCAGGCCGTCCGGAGTCACCAAGCAACTGCAACACTCCGACAGTTCCTGGTTCGGGTCGAACACGTATATGTCGGCGCATATGTTCCCGCCAGACGTCCCAACGTTGGTCACCCGGACCGTATTTTGATCCGCTTCTTGGTTATTTGAAAAGTAGCTCACCTTGAAGGTGTCCGGGTCTATCGCTTGCGCGGACAGGATAGCGGCTACGCCAACTAGACCGGCCAGTATTGAAAACGTTCTAAACATGATGTCCTCGGAAGAGTCGGTTGCCAAGGGTCGGCCCTTTGGCGGTTATTGCCGGGTGGCCAGACCGGCGTTGCCCAGTTTGCTCAAAAACTTTCAACAATCGCCCATCGGAATGAACGAATTCGGGTATCTAGCTATTAGTAGGCTAGAAAGGTCCTTCCAACAAGAGGCCGTTTCTGCTTTCGCGAAGAAACAACAGTGTTTCTGTACCGCTCGTACCACTCCCAAGGCCGCTTGGTCGTCGTGGATACTGATCGAAGCCCCAGCATGTATAATTTTGCTGGAAGGATCTATCCTGAAGGACTTCTTGACCGCTCGCACACTGTTACTGCTCTCATTACCCGCCCTGGCGTTTGCCCAAGCTGGAACAGAGCGAGGCGACTGGCGCTACTACGGCGGCGACGCCCAAAGCACCAAGTATTCGCCGCTCGATCAGATCAATCGCGACAACGTCAACAAGCTGCAAGTCGCCTGGACGTGGAAGGCGCAGAATTTCGGTCCCAAGGCCGATCCGAATTATGAAGTGACGCCGCTGGCGGTAAACGGCATCCTTTATATCACCGCCGGAACGCGCCGCGACACGTTGGCAGTGGACGGCGCAACGGGCGAAACGCTGTGGATGTACCGGCTGGACGAAGGCGAGCGCGGCGAGCATGCGGTGCGCTTCAACAATCGCGGCGTCGCTTATTGGACCGACAAGCGCGGGGGCGATGAGCGGATTATCACCATCTCACCCGGATATCAGCTCGAAGCACTGAACGCGAAGACCGGTCTGCCCGCTGCCGGGTTCGGCAACAACGGCGTCGTCGACCTTCTGATAGGCCTGGATCGCGAGAACATCAAACCCGGGGTTATCGGCGCCACTTCGCCGGCGATTGTGGTGGGCGACACAATCGTGGTTGGCTCGGCCCTGCAATTAGGCGTTGCGCCATCTTCCAAGGAAAATGTTCCGGGCTATGTGCGCGGTTATGACGTTCACACCGGCAAGCTTTTGTGGACCTTCCACACCATCGCGCAGCCGGGCGATTTCGGGAATGAAACGTGGCAAAACGGATCGTGGAAGTACACCGGCAACACCGCTGTGTGGGCGCCGATGAGCGCAGATCCGGAGCTCGGCTACGTTTATCTGCCCGTTGAGACGCCGACGGGGGATCTTTATGGCGGGCACCGGCCGGGCGACGATCTGTTCGATGAAAGCCTGGTGTGCGTGGACGCCCGAACCGGCAAGCGGGTCTGGCACTATCAGATCATTCACCACGGCATCTGGGATTGGGACAATCCGGCCGCGCCTGTCCTGCTGGACGTCACGGTGAACGGGAAGAAAATCAAGGCCATCGCGCAGGTGACCAAACAAGCGTTCGTCTACGTGTTCGATCGCGTGACTGGGGAGCCGGTCTGGCCGATTGTGGAGCGGCCTGTGCCCCAGTCCGATGTTCCAGGCGAAAAAACTTCGCCCACACAGCCTTTCCCCACCAAGCCTGCTGCGTTTGACCGGCAGGGAATCACGCCGGACGATTTGATCGACTTCACTCCGGGGCTGAAGGCCGAAGCGCTGAAGATCATGTCCGAATATAAGACGGGGCCGCTTTTTACTCCGCCATCCGTCTTCGATGCGAACGGCAAGAAGGGGACCATCATGCTGCCAAACGCAACCGGCGGCGCGAATTGGCAAGGGGCGGCAGCCGATCCCGAGACGGGGATGCTCTATGTGCCTTCGGTGACGAATCCCTACGTGGCGGCGCTGGTGCATGACAGCGCGCATTCGGACATGGATTACGTCGGCAAGAACGTCTTTCTCGAAAAGATCAATAAGACGCTGCCGATCGTCAAACCGCCTTACGGACGCATCACCGCTTACGATCTGAACTCCGGTGATCAGGCGTGGATGATTCCGAACGGTCAGCCGCCCGATGACATCAAGAACAATCCGGTGCTGAAGGGCGTGGATACCAGCAAGTTCGGCAACCCGGAGCGCGCGCTGCTGGTGGTGACTAAGACACTGCTGTTTTCGGCCGACGCGACGGGATTGACGCCGGTGAACGGCTCGAACGCGTCGACGTTCCGCGCGCTCGATAAGAGAACCGGCGCAACCGTATTCGAGCTTAAGCTGTCGGCGCATGCCACGGGCGTGCCGATGACCTATATGGCGAAGGGTAAGCAGTACATCGTGCTCGCGATCGGCGGGCGCGGAGAGCCGGCGGAATTGGTGGCGCTCGCGCAGCCGAGTGCCGATTCGGGAGAGAACCGCCAGCGTCCCTCCGAATGAGCCACAGCTCCGCGCGTGTACTGGCGCCTATTTCCGCAGTCGTCCTGTTTTTTCTCTACTTTTTTGGCTTGACTCGCACGGGCCTGATGGGTCCCGATGAACCGCGCTATGCGGCCATCGGCCGCGCCATGGCAGCGACGGGCGATTGGATCACGCCTCGTTTATGGGGCGCGCCGTGGTTCGAAAAACCTGCGTTCCTATATTGGATGACGGCCGCCGGTTTCAAGCTGGGATTGGGGCCGGATCTCGCGCCTCGGCTTCCTGTGGCGCTGGCGAGTGTTGCGTTCCTGATCTATTTTTTCGTCGTGCTGCGACGGGAATTCGGAGATCGCGCGGCGTGGTATTCGGCGGCGATTCTTGCGACCTCAGCCGGATGGCTGGCCTATAGCCATGTGGCCATCACCGATCTGCCGATGTCGGCGGCATTCGCGGCCGCGATGTTCGGGTTGATCACGGGAACGCCTAGCGTGAGAGCGTCTTTGGTCGCGGGCGCGCTGCTCGGCGTCGCCGTGCTGGCCAAAGGGCTGGTTCCGCTGGTCCTCTTTATTCCAGCGCTCTGGTTCTTACGTCAGCGCATCCGCGATCTAGCGATCCTGTTCGCGGCTGCGATTGTCGTCGCGACGCCGTGGTACGCGCTGGTCACGCTCCGAAACGGGACGACGTTCCTGAATGAGTTCATCTGGAAGCACCATTTTGGGCGCTTTCTAAACAGCGCACTGCAGCATGAACGTCCTCTCTGGTTCTATGTGCCGGTGGTGTTGGCCGCGCTGTTCCCCTGGACCCCGCTTCTGGCCCTGTTGTTCCAGCGCCGGCTCTTTCAGGATCGCCGTGCGTTGTTTCTCGCTGTCTGGTTTGCTTGGGGCTTCCTCTTCTTTTCGATTTCGCGCAACAAGCTGCCCGGCTATTTGTTACCGTTGATGCCTCCGCTGGCTGCTTTAGTGGGTATGGCGCTGGCCAGCACCACGCGTGCACGATTCGTTTTGCCCGCCTGCGGATTGCTACTATGCCTTGTACCGGGGCTGGCCGGGATGTTGCCGCAGGCGCTGGCGGCGGGAATTTCCCACGCATTTTTCCATCTGTCGTGGTCCTGGGCGTTTGTGGGCGTCGGGATTTCGATGGTATGCACGTTCTTGTGTGGATGGAGACGCCCAGACTGGGCGGTGGGTGTTGTCGCGGCGGGAACGACCATTTTTCTGGTGGGCGTGATTTGGCATGTGTATCCGGAGCTTGACGGGCGGTTGTCGGGCAGGTCCGCACAATCAATGACTTGCCTGCCTCCCCTGAGTCGTTCCCAGCGCTACAGCATCGAGTACTATGCAGGGAAGGACTTACCGGATTGTAAATGAACTGCAAATATAGTAATCTCTATAGACATAAGGGTAATCATGACCGCTGAAGTACCGCGCAACCTCCAAGCCGACACGGAAGCTCAATACGACGCCACAGTCCGGGCCGATATCGAACTGTTCCGCGCGTTCGCCGAGAAGTATATGGCCGGGGGTCTGACGGATGACGAATTTCGCGTGCAGCGGCTGCGGCGGGGCATTTACGGCCAGCGCCAAGCCGGTGTCCAGATGGTCCGCACCAAGATTCCCGGCGGAATGATGACCGCGGCCCAGATGGACCAATTGGCCGTCATCGCCGATGAATTTGGCGGCGGCAAGGGACATTTGACCACTCGCCAAAACATCCAGTATCATTTCATTCCGCTGCCGCAGGTAGCGCCCCTGCTGCACAAGTTGGCGGACTTCCGTCTTACCACCCGCGAGGCCTGCTACAACACGGTTCGCAACGTAACAGCCTGTCCGCTCAGTGGCCTACTGGCGGACGAAGTGTTCGACGTCCATCCCTACGCGCAGAAAGTCGCGTTTGCGTTCCTGCACAAAACGCTCACCGACAGCATGCCGCGTAAGTTCAAGATCGCGTTTTCCGGCTGCAAGGAAGATTGCATGCTCTGCGCCATCCACGATGTTGGATTGCGCGCCGTGATGCGTGACGGAAAGCGCGGATTCCGTATGGTGGTTGGTGGTGGCCTGGGTCCGCTGCCGGTGGAGGCGCACCTTTTCGACGAATTTGTGCCTGTCGAGAATCTGGTGAGTCGGATTGAAGCAGTGCTGCGGCTGTTCAACACGCACGGGAACCGCAAGAACAAGAACAAAGCGCGATTGAAGTTTGTGGTTCGCGAGCGCGGCTGGGAGTGGGTGAAG
>JBEKRO010000118.1:0-17292 GCA_049518655.1 Bryobacteraceae bacterium
CCACCCATAGATCCTCCTGCTTCTCCCGATCCTTCTTGCGCCCCATGCCCATAGACAAAAGACGTTCAAAACACAATCAAGGTCACATGTTTTGGAAGGTTTTTACCACGGGCTGCTAGGCGAGACGTATCGAAGCTCGGGTATTTGCGCCATGAGTCCGGCCATTACTTCTGGGACTGGCTGGTACGCAACAGGGGGCGACTCGAAATGTTCCGCGAGTTCTTTGGCGACGAACTCAGGGACCACACAGAAGCGCTGCAGTCGTAATGTTAAGAAGTGCATGTCACATCCGGCGCCGTTGTGTTGATTGTTTCGGTGTTCTTGACGGCGTTGCAGTTGCTCAGCCGTCCGCGCAGCGCACTCCTTACTTTGAAAAGCGGCGCGTTTGAGAACTGGATTGTGCACGTGGGGCCGATTGGCAATTTGGGACGCCGAGCGGTGATCAGTGACGATATTCTAGACACCGGCGTTACGCGAGTTTCCGCATGTCGAAGGGCTTATGGATGCAGGCAGCCGAGAAATCGACATCATGGTCACTTACGGCGCGTTCAGCACGCAGCGCTGGAAAGAACTTTGTGGCCTTGGAGTGAAACGGATATTCTGCACCGACACGCTTTTTCTTTCTGGGGGCGTGGATGGAGCCAATATGTGACTTTCCACCATTCCGCTTCTGCGGCAGCAGCTCCTACTAATCAGAGAGTAGGATAACGATGCAATTGCCAGCTCTGCTGGACGAGCGGGAACAACCAAGTGGAAGGCGCCCTGCAATCAGCCAGCCTGAAGGAGGCAGCTAATGAAACTAAGTCTACCGTTCGAAGATCGATCCCAAGCTGGCCGCCTATTGGCGGAGGAACTGGATCGCTATAAATCAAGTGACAATGTGTTGGTCTTAGGTCTAGCGCGAGGTGGGCTTCCGGTCGCCTTCGAGGTTGCCAAGGCTCTGCAGGCTCCCCTGGATGTCCTCGTCGTTCGAAAGCTTGGCGTTCCCGGTCAGCCCGAATTGGCTATGGGCGCCATTGCGGTGGACGGTACAAGGGTGTTGGACGAAGACGTCATCCGATGTCTCGGGATTTCGTCCGAGGCCGTCGAAGCTGTGGCCCGACGGGAGCAGAAGGAACTGGAGCGCCGGGAAGAGCTTTACCGCGTGGGCCGGCCGCCTCTGAACTTGCATGGAAGGACGGCAATACTCGTCGATGATGGCTTGGCCACGGGATCCACCATGCTTGCAGCGATACGGTTCTCAAAACAGCTGTCGCCACAGCGGATCGTGCTTGCAGTTCCAGTGGCTTCGAGGACTGCTCTTGAAAAATTGCGCCCCGAAGTCGATGAATGCTTGTGTCTGGCGGCTCCGGAGTTCTTTTATGCGGTTGGTCTCTGGTATCAGGACTTTCCGCAAACGACAGATGCCGTGGTAATGAGCCTCCTGGAGGAGAGCTTGCGCCAGCATGTTCCGGCAGCAAGTACCGGCAGCGATTAGGCACGTCCAACGCCGCCCCATACTACGCTTCTGCGAGGATGTGTTGCTGTAAAGCCTTCTCGAGTGCAAGGGGGGCTGCTGCGGCAGCAACCGCAGGGAAGAAATGGAGGGGCGCTCCAAGTGCCACCCCTTCCATTTGAGCTGTGAATGAGCTACTTACCAGCGGTTGACTCGGCGTTTGCCGCTATTACTACCGAATGCGCCGCCGCCGAAGCCACGGTCCTCCCTGGGACGGGCCTCATTGACTTTGAGTACCCTTCCGTCGAGTTCTTTTCCGTCGAGAGCGGCGATGGCCCGCAGAGCTTCATCGTTGCTACTCATTTCAACGAATCCAAATCCCCGGGACTGTCCGGTGTCACGATCGGTAATGATACTTACGCGTTCAATGGTTCCGTATTGCTCAAACAGCGATCGAACGGCGCCTTCGGTTGCCCCAAAACTGAGATTTGCTACGAAAATATTCTTCATGTTGTTTCCTTCTTGAATTTGCAGAACGGCGAATCGGGGCAAGATCGGACAGATACGGTTGAAACCGGACGATGGAACTGCCTAATTAGCGGACTGTCAAGCTACGTATAAGTTTTGGATGACACGAAACGTGCTTAGGATGCAGGAAGTTGACGGATGGAGCTGCAACCAATCCAACTCGTTTTGCATCAAAATACCAAGGAAGATCTGCAGTTGACAGGACGCCCACTGAAAAGCCCCTGAGTCTCCGGATTAGCCTGCTAGCGTTAAGTACCAACAAAAAACAAGCAAGAAGGCTCCGGAGCTGCCATGGGAATATAGCGTCCGTAGGTCGGCAGGTTAGCGGAGGGAAGATGGAAGAACTTCACGAACAAAATTTAGCAGAATCGGATTCGCTTAGCCTTGCTTTGGATGAGGCGCCCGAGTCATCGGAGTTTCTGGATGCCGATTTGGAGCGCGATGATGAAGTCGCCACTCCTGATGACTCCCCTTACACGGATGACCCGGTACGCGTCTACCTGAGGGAAATGGGATCGGTATCCCTGTTAACGCGGCAGGGCGAACTCGATCTAGCGCGGCGTATGGAGCGAGGCAAGCTACGAGTGCGAAAGGTGCTATCGCGATCTCCGCTGGTGAGGCAAATGGCGATGGCGCTGTATGAGCACTTACGCGAGGGCGTGGTCAAGCTGGGCGATGTGGTCGAAATCAGAGCTTCCGATGAAGCGGCCAGCAAGCAGAAAGAGCTCGAAGCCAAGCGGCGGTTCACCGGGGTTTGGAGGTTGAATCGTGATCTGACGGCATTGGAGGAGAAGTTGAGCGCGACCTCACGCCGCCATGTGCATGTGCGGGAGCGGCTGAGTGGCGAGGTACTCCGTCTGAAAGTGAAGCTCTCGCATGCAATCCGCGATGTCCCGTTCTCGCCGATACAGTGGACGGCCATCGGGAACGCTTTCAAACGCTCGGTGGAGGAAATCAGTCAAGTTGAAACAATGCTGAGGAAGCACGGAGTTGAGCGTAATTCCACCTTTCGTGAATTGAGCGGCAGGCTTCATCAGCAGGAAGCCGCCGCCGGCGCGAAGGCGTCGGACTTGTACCGCTGCCTGAAGGTCATTCACCAAGGTGAGATGGAAGCGGAACGGGCCAAGAAAGCCCTGGTAGAGGCCAACCTACGCCTGGTTGTCTCTATCGCCAAGAAATACGTGAACCGGGGCCTGCATCTTCTGGATTTGATCCAAGAGGGCAATATCGGTCTAATGCGTGCTGCCGATAAGTTCAACTACCATCTCGGCTATAAGTTCTCGACTTACGCCACCTGGTGGATTCGACAATCGATCACTCGCGCGATTGCCGACCAGTCGCGCACGATCCGTATCCCCGTCCACTTGAACGAGAGCCTGATGAAGTTCGTACGATTCTCGCGCGAACTGGAGAAGAAACTGGGGCGTACACCGACGAATGAAGAGATTGCCAGCCAGATGGAAACCACGGCCAAGAAGGTTCAAGAGTTGAAGACGATCTCCCGGGATCCGGTATCGCTCGATCTCCCGGTTGGCAGGGACGGCGAGTCCGCGCTACGCGATTTGCTTGAGGACCGTTGGATCCAACCCCTGTCAGACACGATGTTCGAGAGAGACGTTCGAGAGGAAACGGCGGGAGTGCTACAGACTCTGGACTCAAACGAAGAGAAGGTCATCCGGATGCGGTTCGGGATCGGTCATGATCGCGAGCACACGCTCGAAGAAATTGCCCGGCAGTTCAACCTGAGCCGTGAACGGGTCCGCCACATCGAGGCGCAGGCGCTTCGACGCCTACGCAATCCGGAAAGTCTGCATCGGCTGCGGCCACTCATGAATATGCAGTAGTGTGCGAGACGGCATATAGTTGATCGCGCGTCCGCTGAGGCCGTATCCGCTTCGAATGGAGGTGCAGGCTAAGGTCGCGTGCGGCGCCGGAAGGAAGTCAGTAGTTGTCGTCGCGCAGCCGTTCGACGAAATCGCGTTTGTATGCACCAGACGACTGGAGTGCACGTTTCTTGGTCGAATCAGTCTGACCCCACGCTAGATGCTGATTACTGGACATCGAGATTCGCGAATGATGCGATAAGCGTTGTGACGCAAGTAACCGTCATGCCCATCACCACTGTGACGGCCGATAACGAGGAGATCCGCACCAAACTCTCTAGCGGCACATTCGACCACTTTGTGGGGTTGTCCCGCATTGACGAAAACGGTTGCCCTCGTGCCGGCTGCCGCTTGCAACCTGGCCAGCCGTGCTTTGGCATCAGCTACTAAAGAATCTGTCAAGTCCCGATCCGGAGTCCGGCCTGGGGAAGGCTCCAGAATCGGAGTTGCGTGAACCATCCCCAGGTCCACTTCACGCTGGTTCGCTAAGGAAGCTGCCCACTCCAATACGTGCGCGCTACGGGTTCCAAGGTCGACGGCACAAAGCACTTTCGAAAGAGTGATCTTTTGAAGCGGTGGTGTTTGTTCAGCATGCACAGCGGTCCAAACCGGACAGTCAATATCGTGCAGCACTTTCGCGGTCACCGAGCCCAGCAGGGAGGGACGAAAGGAGCCCAGTCCGTGTGTAGGCATCATCAGAAGATCCGGAGCCCAGGAGCGGACGATCTTTACAATCTCCTCGGTCGGGTCTCCTATTCTGCAAACCCTCCGTGGGCTGAAAGACTTGAACTCGTCCGCAAGAAAGGTCTCTAGCTGCTCCTCTCTCGACGCCAGCCAGCGTTGAGCGATCGAATCACGCGTCGCCGTCTCGTCGGCATCGATAACATAGAGCAACATGATCTCCGAATCAAACCACGCAGCGAAAGATTCGACATATCGGGCCGCGCCGATAGAACGCTGCGAGAAATCTACCGGAAATAGGATCTTCTTTATGCTGGGCACAATCGATTCCCTCTTGAAGAATCAGATGCTCACCACGGGACAAGGAGCATTGCAGATGATGAAATAGGCGTGCGTGCCGAGCCGCCTCGGCAACTCGCACGCCCAACTCCGCCCTATCACCAATAGTTCGGCCCCCTTCTCTTTGGCTGCCACCGAGAGCGCTTTTGGTACGTCGCCGTTGCTAACCACGATCACATCGGCCTGAACGCGAGAATCGAGCACGAGGCCACGGAGGCGCTCCTCGGCCCCCAAGTGAGCTTGGTCATGCCAGAAGAACGTGTACCGGTCCGGAAGCGTCGGCGGTGTCTGGAGCACGGCATGAACTGCGGTCAGCTTAGCACCGAATTCCGAGGCAAAAGATGCTGCCCAACTAAGGACTTTGCAACTTTGTGGACCGAAATCTACCGCACACATTACGTGGCGAACCTCGGTCGGATTGAGCATCAGAGGCTCGGCAAGATGCGTGCTGGTCCACACTGGACTCTCGGCATCGTGCAAAACCTTGGCCGTAACTGAGCCGAGGAGATAACGTCGAAACGAGCCGTGGCCGTGAGTGGGCATGAATATGAGTTCGGATTTGTCTTCGCGTGCGCATTCAACAATCAGTTTGGCTGGATCGCCACAGCGCAAGAGCCGTTTCACAGACACGCATCTGAGTTCTGCCACACCGAACTCGTCCAGCTGCTGTTGCCGTCTGCTTAAGTGTTCAGCTCGTTCAGCTTCCGCTGATGTGATCCCAAATCCTAAAGGGCCGTTCAACGGATGGAGAACTGAGAAGTCATTCACGTGAAGCAGAGTGACTTCTGAATGGAAGTGGCGCGCAAGTGCGCCGACATGATTGGCAGCGATAAGACCGCTAGCCGAGAAATCTATCGGTACCAGGATCCTTCCAAGGTGGAACATCGCTCTAAATTCCAGCACGCATCTTGCCGTGACTTACAAGCGCATGATTCCGAATCTCCGACGGGAAGAGCGTGGGCTTTGCAATAGTTGTCCGCTGATTAAGAAGTGGAGTATCGTCCGTTCCTTCGTCGCCACCAAGGCTGATGCCTAACGATCGAGATCGTTGAAGGCATGCAGTTCAATCGTGGCTCTACCTGCTCGAAACAGCCGTAGCGCAGAAAGTGGACGGTAGCCGGGCGTATCGCGACTCGCGACGACACATTTGCTCGAATTGTTCAATCTGCAAGTCCAAGTGTAAACGCAACATCGGAACCTCAGACCAACAGGCCCCTGCAGTGTTCTTGATTGCTGCTGTATGAGCGGTTGGGACCGGGGGCCAGAACAGATGTGGACCGATTAAGAAGGCGTGCCGCCAGCGGGAACCTGTTGCTGAACGCTGTCGCATTTGGACTTGGCGCGGTCGTCACTGGGGGCATCGATCCAGTATCTGTCAAGGAGGTTGGGAAGTTCACAGCCAGAAACAAGTGAGGTAGCCCACGCGGCCGGATGAAGCGCTTTGCAGCGAGTCCATCCTAAACAGGTCGGTCGTGAGCTCCCGTGTAAAGGTGGAGGTCCCATGAGGCAAAGGCCGCTGCAGCACGTCCAAAGGTCGGATAGATTTCGGAATTCCTACCAGAGACGCAGTGATGCGGGCCGGACTCCACAATAAGCAGTTGGAACTGAGGGCGCTGCCGAAAGACGCTTCTATGGCAGTCCATGCTGCCGCCTTCAAGGTTGGCCGCCGTTTGGAGGATTTACAAGGGGCTCATAGAACAGCCGTAGAAATTTCGGTGCGCGACAGCCATCGGGCACGCGAGTCGGTTCAGTCTGGGTCATTTCCCTCATGGTTGCGCGATATTCCAACAGTCCCGCCAAGAGCAGAGCCCTCTAAACGCGCTAAGTGAACATTGCTGGGACGGGAGGATAACGTGCACACCGTTCGCAAGGAAGGAGAGTTTCAATATGCAAGCAAAAATGCACACAGAAGCCGATACGCACCTTCGAGATGCCGTTATGCGACAACTCGAATGGGAGCCTGAGATTACATCGCAAGACATTAGTGTCAGCGCCAAATCTGGTGCCGTTACACTCACTGGTTTCGTCCACAGCTATGCCGAGAAGTTCGCAGCTGAAAGAGCAGCGAAGTCCATCTATGGGGTGCATGCAGTCGCTAACGATATCGAGGTGAGACCGATAATGACACGTACGGATCCTGAGATCGCCCGCGACATCACGCAGGCAATGAAGATTGATTTGAGGATACCTGACGATCGGATCAAGGTCGGTATCGATGATGGCTGCGTGACACTCGATGGAACGGTGGACTGGAATTATCAGCGGGAGGCTGCCGAAAGTTGTGCCAGGAAAGTAAATGGCGTCCGTGGCGTTGCGAACAAGATCGCACTGAAACCAACGGTATCGCCGACGGAAGTTAAGGCAAAGATTGAGGACGCCCTTCGGAGAAGCGCGGAGATTGACGCACGACGAATTA
Organism: Bryobacteraceae bacterium; assembly: GCA_049518655.1. GTDB lineage: Bacteria > Acidobacteriota > Terriglobia > Bryobacterales > Bryobacteraceae > Palsa-89. Next base: position 7,283 of record JBEKRO010000118.1, read on the forward strand.
CAGTTTCGGCACAGGATGGCACGATCACGCTCTCTGGAAATGTTCATTCGTGGTTTGAGAGGGACGAAGCCGAGCGCGCCGCGTGGGCAGCGCCAGGTGTTTCTCGCGTCATCGACCACATCGCTATCGTTTCCTAGCATTCCTGCCGGCGGACTTCTTTTGGAACGATGCGTGCTTGCTGGTGCTCCGCTCGGATACTTCGACCTAGTCCTGGCAAGTTATGTACTGTTCCTGCAATGCCCCTGAAATTCAAAAAAAAGAGGATACGCTCATGTCAGAAGTTGCAATCAAGAAGGTGAATGATACGGGGAAGAAAACCTTGCCCATCTTTGAGGAAATCGCCAGGCGCTTCGAAGCGGTCCAGCGGCGTGCCTTTGATCTATTCGAGAAGCGTGGCCGCGAACTGGGCCACGAGTTGGAGGATTGGCTGAAAGCAGAGCACGAGCTTATGGGTTGGCCGGCCGCGGAACTGGCGAAGAAGAACGGCGCTTATGAGCTGCAGATCACTCTGCCTGGCTTTGAGGCCAAAGACATCGAGGTCACGGCTACGCCGCGGGAAGTCATTGTGCACGCTGCAACGGAAGAAGAAAAGAAAACGGAAAAAGGCAACGTGATGTGGACTGAGTTTGGATCTAACGACGTCTATCGGCGCTTCGAGGTCCCGAATCCGATCAATGTGGATAAAGTCACAGCCGAGCTCAAAAAGGGCATTCTTCGGATCAGCGCTCCAGAACTCGCTAAGCCCAAAGAAATCAAGGCAGCGGCTGCCTAGTTCGCCGCGATCTACAGAGAGCCACAGCAAGGCGGTTCCTCAACACCGCGCGGCGGACCTGCCAACTGCTGTGGCTCAGTCTAATACGGGTGTTCCGAACGATAATGCTGCATGCAGCGCAATTGATGTGGAATCTGCAAACTCAAGGTACACCTGTCTCAAACTTCGCGGAGGATTAGCACAACTATTTCATAGTGGCGGCGGTCAGCCCTCGGTTCTCACGTATACGTGTTCAAAGTCCGCCTGCGTGCTAAGATATCCGCGCCTCAGCGGTTGCGAAGCACAAGGAAATTGAGCGGCGCATCGAAGTGCAGCTTGTGAATTACGAGAGCCAGTTACGGAGTCCCGCAGCCGAGATCTTACCGGATGCGTGCGCCGATTTGACGCAACGAAGGCGGACTTGAAAACGCGGACGTCTGATTCGAATACCTCGGAACAGCGCGGATGGTACGTGTACGATTTCGCGCAGTCCGCCTTCTCGACAACGGTCGTCACGCTCTTCCTCGGACCGTATCTCACAGCACTCGCCAAATCTGCAGCGGACGCACACGGGATGGTGCACCCGTTCGGTATTGTTGTAGACGCCCGCAGCTATTGGAGCTACTTAGTCAGCCTATCGGTCATCCTGCAAGTCCTATTTCTGCCGATCATCGGTGCGGTAGCCGATTACGGACGGCGCAAGAAGGAAGTGCTGGGAACCACGGCGTATCTAGGCGCGGCCGCCACGATGGCGATGTTCTTCCTCCAAGGGAACCGCTACTTGCTTGGTGGCGTGTTGTTCCTGATCGCCAACGTGAGTTTCGGCGCTGGGGTGGTGATCTACAACTCGTTCCTGCCGGAGATCGCAACGCGGGCGGAACGGGATGCAGTCTCGTCGAAAGGGTGGGCCACCGGCTACGTAGGCGGTGGTTTTCTGCTGGCCCTGAATTTGATCCTTTATTTGAATGCCGGGCGGATCGGGATGAGCCAGGAAAAGGCGGTCCGCATCAGCCTGAGTTCAGCGGGTGCGTGGTGGGCAACGTTTACGATTCCTCCGCTAATCGCGCTGCACAACCGAGGTCCGGCGCGGCTGCTGGCGACGGGTCAAAACGCGATCACTGCTGTATCGAGGCATCTCGCGAACACCTTGCGGGAGTTGCGCGACTATCCGCAGACCATGACATTCATGATCGCGTTTCTTCTGTACAACGACGCGATTCAGACGGTTATCGCGTTGGCGACCCAATTCGGCAATGATCAACTGAAGATTCCAATGTCGCAGTTGACGCTGGCCATACTGATGGTGCAATTCGTGGCATTCTTTGGAGCGATGGCGTTCAACCGGCTGGCCGCCGCTATCAACGCCAAGCGCGCTGTAGTGGTGAGCCTGGTGATTTGGACAGCGGTAATCGTCTATATTTACTTGGCTGTGAAAACGACGCTCCAATTCTTCGTTATGGCCGCGGTTGTGGCCTTGGTCTTGGGTGGCAGTCAGGCGCTCAGCCGCTCACTCTATGCGCAGTTGATTCCCCAGCTCAAAGAAGCAGAGTACTACAGCATCTATGAGGTCACCGACAAAGGAACAAGCTGGCTCTGCCCGATGTTCTTCGGACTGGCGCTGCAGTTCACTAAGAGCTATCGGATCGCGATTCTCTCGTTGATAGTCTTCTTCCTCGCGGGACTGCTGGTGTTGCTGAAAGTGGACGTGGAGGGCGGCGAACGTGACATAGCTCTTCGGCACAATCGATAGATTAGTTCTTTTGCCGAGGCTGCAAGGACATAGAAGAGCACTTTCTTCAAGTGACAACCTAGCCATGCCCACCGGCGCAAGCCCGACGAAGAATCGCCACTGCTTCATATCACAACGGGTTCGGCGGAACTTCCCAGGCACTTGGACCGTTTGGATTCGCTCACGCTTACAAGCTCGCTTGGTATTGATGAAGATATGAGGCTCCAGGAGACGAGGGCAAATGATCTCGGATAGATCTAGAGAGCGTTGACTTGCGCAAGGCGCTGGAGGAAGTGCGCGACTTAACGCAGCGCGCCCATCGACGGCTGCGGATCGCTTAGCTTCGGTGCCCGAGCTCCATCTCTTCAGCATGCACCAATGCCTCAGCCTGGTGAATGAGCGATTCGACCATTGCAAGGCGCGCCTTCAGGCCGGCTCGATACTCGGCAGTGTCCGTGTGGCGAATCTCGACAAGTAAGTGCTTTTGTGCGTCTTCCAGTAGTTCCAGGATCAAGTGTAATTCCGGGCCCGACAGAACAAATTGCCGTGTCATGGCGTCCTCCGATTCCGAGAACTCCCATACTGTTCCCGCCCCTTCGACAGCAATACGAGTGCCACGAAGCGAGAATTGGGTGGTGGCACGATAGAATAGTTATAGGAAGTTCCACCGCACTGAAATCTCTAGCTGTTCAACTCACCGAGCTAAGCCAGGAATCTGAGCTCTTCGAAGTTATTGATGAACGCCGCCTGCGTTGTCTGGCCTGCGGGCATCGCTGTCCCATTGCAACCGGCTTCCAGGGCGTGTGCAAAGTCAGGTTCAATCAGGGCGGAAAGTTGTATGCGCCGCAAGGGTATGTAAACACCGTCCAATGCGATCCGATTGAAAAGAAGCCATTTTTCCACGTTCGCCCGGGCGCGCTCGCGCTCAGCTTCGGAATGCTAGGCTGCGAGCTGCATTGCGGCTACTGCCAAAACTGGGTCTCCTCGCAGGCGCTCCGGGATACCCGCTCGCCGATCGATTTCACGCGCATCCAGCCACGGCAACTCGTCGCGACGGCTCTGCTGCACGGCGCGGAAGCAGTGGTGAGCACCTACAACGAGCCGCTGATCACGGCTGAATGGGCCGTAAACGTTTTTCGCGAAGCTCGCCAAGCCGGTCTACTGACGGGCTTCGTTTCCAACGGAAATGCGACGGCGGAAGTCCTGCGCTATCTTCGGCCTTGGCTCGACCTCTACAAGGTAGACCTAAAAAGCTTTAACGACCGCCACTATCGTGAGTTGGGAGGCCGCCTGGGTCCGATCCTCGAATCTATTCAGCAGATTCATGATATGAGCTTTTGGCTCGAGATCGTTACTTTGATCGTTCCGGGTTTCAACGACTCGCGCGCTGAATTGGGGGCGATAGCGAAATTCATCGCTAGCGTGTCGACTGAAATTCCATGGCACGTGACTGCGTTTCACCCGGAGTACAAGATGATCTCTCCAGGAGCCACTTCCGCAGCTACGCTGCTAAACGCGGTTGAAATCGGCCGCGAGGCCGGGCTGAAATTCGTTTACGCCGGCAACCTGCCGAACGAAGTCGGCGCCTGTGAGGATACTTGCTGCCCATGCTGCGAAGCGGCAGTCATCCGCAGGCGTGGATTCCGGATTCTCGAGAATCGATTGAAAGATAATGGCGTCTGCCCGGAATGCGGAAGCAAGATCCCGGGCGTGTGGGTGCGGTGAACTGGACTGAGCTTAGCGTCCCACCTTCGATTGGCATTTCGAATGCCCTGAATCCTGTGTTCATGACGCAGTCCGTCTTGTCAGACGCCGTCGCTGCTCTAGCGCTGCCGCAACCTCGCATCAACAGCGAAATCTCGGTTGAACACTGCTTGTTAAAACGAAGGTCTGTTCGCAGCTTCAGAAATGCGGCGCTGTCACTCGCAGATATCTCACAGCTTCTTTGGGCGGCGCAGGGCATCGCAGCGGAAGGACATCTTAGAACCGCTCCCTCGGCCGGTGCGCTCTACCCGCTCGAAGTGTATCTGGTGGCCGGTAATGCGGATGGCCTCGAGCCGGGAGCCTATCACTACCGGCCGAAGCGACACGAGCTGGTCCTGGTCAAGGCAGGCGACTTCAGGCGTGAACTGGATCGAGCGGCTCTGGGTCAGGATTGCGTCGTGAGGGTGCGGCGATCATCTTGTTGGCGGCAGTATACGCTCGCACCAGCGGCAAGTACGGGCAACGCGGGACGCGCTACGTCCACATGGAAGCTGGGCACGCGGCGCAGAATGTCTGCCTTCAGGCCACCGCACTTGGGCTTGGGGCCGTCACAGTTGGCGCATTTGAGGATGACGAAGTGAAGCGCGTCGTGGCGCTGCCGGATACTCACGATCCCATCTACATGATCCCGGTTGGACGAAAGCAGTGACCAAGTGGCTGGGATCACGATCTTCCTGTGCGGCGATGTAATGACTGGGAGAGGCGTGGATCAAGTGCTCCCGCATCCTTCCGATTCGGTTCTGCACGAGCCTTATGTCAGGTCGGCGGTCGAATATGTCGAAATGGCCGAGAAAGCCAGTGGGCCGATTCCCAAACCGGTCAGCTTCTTTTATGTCTGGGGCGATGCCCTCGCGGAGCTGGAGCAGGTCGCTCCGCAGGCGAGGGTCGTCAACTTGGAAACCAGCATAACCACCAGCGAAGATTACGACCACAAAGGAATAAACTACCGGATGCACCCGGCCAACACGCCCTGCTTGAGTGCGGCCAAGATCGACTGTTGCTCGCTTGCGAACAATCACGTGCTCGACTGGGGCCAGCGTGGACTGACGGAAACACTCGCCGTGCTGCACAGCGCAGGTATCAAGACGGCCGGGGCAGGGCGGGATCTAACCGAGGCCTTGGCACCGGCTGTCATCCAGCTTGATGGATCAAGAGTGCTCGTCTTCGCCTTTGGTATGAGCGATAGCGGCGTGCCCCGCGATTGGGCAGCCACGGACAAGAAGCCCGGAGTGGCATTGCCTTCAGGCCCATTGGATACGTGGGTCGCGCGCATTGCGGAAAAAGTGCGCGCGCTGAAGCGGCCGGGAGACATTACCGTCCTGTCGATTCACTGGGGCTCGAACTGGGGCTACCGGATTCCTCACGATCACCGAATGTTGGCTCACAAACTGATCGACGACGCTGGCGTGGATGTAGTTCACGGCCATTCTTCGCATCATCCGAAACCAATCGAGGTCTACAAGGACAAGCTCATCGTCTATGGCTGCGGAGACTTTCTGAATGACTACGAAGGCATCGCCGGATATGAGGAATTCCGCGGCGACCTGGTGCTGATGTATTTCGCAACTGTCGATGCATCCACCGGAAAGCTTCAGCGTCTGGCGATGACTCCGCTCAAGATTCAGCGTTTCCGATTGAAGCGCGTTAGCCGCCGCGACGCCGAGTGGCTGCGAGACACACTGACACGGGAAGGGAAGCAAACGGCAACCAACGTAATGCTGACAGCCGATAACCACCTACTGCTCCAGTGGTCTGAACGCTAGATCGCGATAATGCTTTAACTTACCGACTCTCCACGTACGTCAATTCCCGCTTAAACCAATCGCGTGCCAGCGAAGCAACCTTTTCAAGCGTGCCAGGCTCTTCAAACAGATGCGTTGCGCCAGGGACAATTTCGAGCTTTTTCTCTTCCATGTGCAACTGCCGGAATGCGTCCTCGTTCATTTCGATGACCGGCGTGTCCTGCCCCCCGACGATCAGCAACGTGGAAGCTTTGACTAAAGGCAGGGATGCACCTGCGAGATCCGGCCGACCACCGCGCGAAACTACCGCGAATACATCGCCCCGCCGCTGAGCCGCAGCGACGAGGGCTGCCGCTGCGCCAGTGCTGGCTCCGAAATAGCCGACCAGTAGATGCCGCGTATCTTTATCTTTCTTCAGCCATGCGGTTGCTTCCGACAGTCGCCGCGCAAGTAGGGCAATGTCAAATCGGAGGTGCGCGGTCTGGACGTCAATCCGCTCCTCCTCCGCAGTGAGCAGGTCAAACAACAGCGTCGCCAGCCCGCCCTGTTGCAGCACTCGCGCGACATACTGGTTGCGCGGGCTGTGCCGGCTGCTGCCGCTGCCGTGCGCGAACGCGATAACCGCAGTCGCCTTCTCGGGAATTACCAAGTTCCCTTCGAACCCTGTGGGAGGAATGAGGACACTGCGTTCAATTAACTCACCAGTTGTTTTCATTGCGCCGTCTCCTTATGTTTCCCAGTTGAGATTCCACGCGCCAACAGTCCCATGCCAAAAGGCAGTGCCACGGCTCTGACCGCTCGGCTGGAACTGAACAAACCATAAAGCCCAACGCCCGCGCCAGCGACGCCTGCTAACATCCGCAGCGCAGGCGGCCAGTGGTGTCGAAAGGATTGCGGACCTGTCGGATGCCGCTCACGGCCACCCCGCAGAGTTGCAATATAGTCAGCATCGTGGTGGCGTACAAGATGGTCGCAGACCAATGAAACACCGTGAATTGCGCCCACTCCGGAAACTAGCTGCTGCGCCTCATGTTCCAAAACGGCGCCGCTCAGGGTGATCGCCCCGCCATGTGCGAACACATCGATCGCGTGCGGATGCGATACCAACCGCCCGAGTTTCGCGCGCACGCGGGCAATCAGTTGATCCTCTTCCACCGGCTCGTGCTGCAGAGCGGACTTAGCCTCTGCAAGCAGACCATGCGCGCGGTTCGCCAAGTCGGCCTGAGCCTTCTCCACCGACGTCCGGACCTCACGATAGACGCTGGTGGCCTTGTCTTGTAGTAGGGCTCGCCGCGCCCGCCCGCAATCCGGATCCATCAGATACATGCATCCGGCGCCCACGCCGACGCCGGCAATCCAGAAACCTGCACTCGCTCCTTTTCCCATAACGACTTCCTCTCTCGGACCGGCTGCGTTTCTCGGCACGAAAGCGAACTCCATTGGCTTCAGAACGCCGAGGCGGAACAGTCCCGCCTTGTGTGAGCAGTTGAGATTCCATGCAGCTATGCGCGTGATAGCGACTCCCATAGCTGTGAGTGACATTAGGGAGGATTTACCCGATCACGAGTGCTTCGAAGGGACAGTCACCAAATCCTTGAGACGGCGGCGCGCGATATTGAAAGCTGCATGTACCGCCATAGCGGCATCTTTGCGTTGAGCATTCACCAGCATGTGCTCCGCGCCTTGTCCGGCATTGAGGCCTTGCAGCTCTGCCCACGCCTTTGCATCTTCCGCAGGGAGGCCTAAGTCCATTCGGACCTTGCACACGCTGCCACGGCGTTCGTGTTCGGGAGCCTCCACGTCTATACGGCAGCTTGCCAGCCGGTTGTAGAACTTTTCGAACTCCGCCAATTCCTGCCGAATACGCGATTCAACAGGTTCTAGAGGGGGAGTGTTATGAAATTCAATCCGTAATGGAGAGATCATATCTCGTTCTCCTTGCTAAGTGTCTGCCCTCTGACGATCCACAATTGCTCGATATGGATGTGTAATTACACGCAGCGCGGCCTCACTCACCTCGTTTCTTGGAGGCATGGTCGCCGGTGGGACAAGATACGTTGCGGTGGGCGTTGCGCGCTCCTGGAATGTCAGCGCTGAAGCTCCCCAATCCACCTTAAATTCCTCTGTTTTCGTATAGAAGCATCCATACTTCATAGTTGTTGCAAACGTCTCGCCGCCCTCAAGGCGGATGAAGACTTCTCGGCTGAAAAGTTTTGGCAGTCCCATGAACAAGGCTTCCTTTCGTTCGATCCGGAAGGCATTTACCAGGGAGCAGTGCAGCTCACATTCCATCTGCCCTAGCACATCTCGTCGCCGGACCCGTCTGGCCGTTGGACCCTAGATGCAGACTCTAAGATATGGCTATCATCGGTATCGATCTCGGTACATCCAATTCGGCTGCGGCGGTACTCCGCGGCGGACGGCCGGTGCTCATCCCGAGCGCCGAGGGCATCTCCTTGGGTGGCAAGGCGGCTGCGAATCCTGAAGGGACGGTCACAGCTCTTAAGCGCTAAGCGCCGCATGGGCCGGCGGGAGACAGTGCAACCACAATTTCTCGCCGGAACAGCTGTCGGCCTTTCTTCTTCAGAAGGTCAAGCACGATGCCGAAGCCTACCTCGGAGAACTGGTGGAGAAAGCCGTCGTCACCGCGCGCCTTCAGCATGCGGTCGACGTTTTAAACCAGACGTATGCTCATTGCCGTCACCTGGGCATCGGTCTGGTGTTAGAGAACATGCTCCCGCACCTTTTCGCTGGTCGGATTCGAGATCTTTTGTGGATTTTAGGCGCCCTGGACACGTTTAAGGTTGGCATTTGTCTGGACACAGGGCACGCGCACCTCGGAGAAGATCTGCTTTCCGTGGTTCACAAGCTTTCAGGGCATCTTTGGATGATACACGCCAGCGACAACCACCGCCACTGTGACGATCACCTTGAGAGGGAACAATCAATTGGATGGACGGCATTGCCAGGCGCTCCTCAAGGATCTGCATTTCAACGGTACGTTCATCCTGGAGATCGCGGGGACGGGTGACCGAGAAAAGATTCTAGAAGGAGCACGTCGAGGGCGCACCTACCTCCGGAACCTCTCGCAGCGCCTCCGTGTGCCAATGTGAAGCGAGAGCCAGCTATTCAGCGTATTCTGGCGTCGGCGTTCGCTCCGGCTTCTTTTCGCGTTCTTCGGTGAGCGTCGCTTCGGTCAACAGCAACGTGCTGGCAACCGATACTGCATTTTCGAGCGCCACGCGGACCACTTTGGTCGCGTCGATGATGCCCACTTCAATCAAGTCCACGTACTTGCAAGTGGAAGCGTCCAGGCCGTAGTTTTGCTTGCCAGATCGCATGCGATCCACCACCACGCCGCCATCCAGCGCCGAGTTTTCGGCGATTTGACGCGTTGGTGCTTCGAGCGCTCGCTTGAGAATCCGCAAACCTGTCTTTTCGTCCTCCTCCGCTTTGGCTTCCTCAGCATCTACGGCATCGATTGCGCGCAGTAAAGCCAATCCGGCCCCTGGCAACACTCCTTCGGCGATGGCCGCTTTCGTGGCGCTGATGGCGTCCTCGAAAGCTTCCTTCAGCTTCTTGGCCTCGGATTCCGACGGCGCGCCAACACGAATGACGGCAACTCCGCCCGTCAACTTCGCCAGCCGCTCACGCAGCTTTTCCTTGTCGTAGTCGGACGGCCATCGATCGCAGATTTCTCCCCAGCCCCGCCGACGATGGTCGTCGTATCTTTGTCCATCACCACGCGCTTGGCTTTGCCGAGCTGCTCCACGGTGACGTTTTCGAGCTTGATGCCCAGCTCTTCGGCGATGAGCTGACCGCCGGTCAGAATGGCGATATCTTGCAGCATCGCCTTGCGCCGGTCGCCAAACCCGGGAGCTTTTACAGCGGCGCACGGGAAGGTTCCGCGGATCTTGTTCAAAACCAGCGTGGCAAGCGCCTCCGCTTCGACGTCTTCCGAGATAATCAGCAATGGTTTACCGGCCCGAACGACTTGCTCGAGCAGCGGCAACAGGTCCTTCAC
>JBEKRO010000119.1:0-16642 GCA_049518655.1 Bryobacteraceae bacterium
CTCCCCAGCGCTGCTCCGGCCGACCTGCCCCATGAGCCGGATGCAACCGAGCGGGCCTTTGCCTCTAACGCGCCCGGACCCGTGGCGGACACGGACCGGTCGGCCGCGCCGAAGGGCGGTGCGATCGCGGATTCAACCATTCGAGTTGATGTTGGATTACTCGACAGGCTGATGAATCTGGTCGGAGAGCTGGTTCTAGCCCGTAATCAGATTCTACAGTTCAACTCGCGCCAGGAAGACCCAACTCTGAATGGCACCGCCCAGCGGCTCAACCTCATCACAACGCAATTGCAAGAAGGCGTGATGAAGACACGCATGCAGCCGATCGGGGTGGTCTGGAATAAGCTGCCGCGCGTGGTTCGGGATCTGGCGGCGGCGTGTGGCAAGCAGATCCAGTTGGAGATGGACGGCGCCGAGACGGAGCTCGACAAGAGCATCATCGAAGCCATCAAGGATCCGCTGACGCATATAGTTCGCAATTGTTGCGACCACGGCATTGAAGAGGCGGTCGCGCGCGTGCGAAACAACAAACCCGCTCAAGGACGCTTGGTGCTGCGCGCCTACCACGAAGGCGGCCAAGTCAATATCGAGATTACCGACGACGGCGCTGGAATCAACGCGTCCAAGGTGAAGGCCAAGGCGGTAGAGAAGGGGCTCCTTCGGCCAGAGCAAGCGGAACGGTTGAGCGAACGCGAGGCGGTCAACCTGGTGTTTCTGCCAGGCTTCTCCACGGCCGAAAAAGTGACCAGCATATCCGGCCGCGGCGTCGGGATGGACGTGGTGAAGACCAACATCGAAAAAATCGGCGGGGTGGTGGATCTCGCCAGCCGGGCGGGCGGCGGCACAACGGTCAAGATCAAGATCCCGCTCACTTTGGCTATCATTCCCGGGCTGGTTGTCAGTAGCGGGGGCGAGCGGTTCATCATTCCACAGGTAAGCCTGCTGGAGCTTCTGCGGCTGGAGGGGGAGGCGGGCCGTAAACAGATCGAGCGCATTCACGGCACTCCCGTATACCGCCGCCGAGGCAGCTTGCTGCCCATCGCGTATCTCAACGAAGTCCTTCAGTTGCCTGCGGCGAGCGACGACGCGGAAGCCCTCAACATTGTCGTGTTGCAGGCCGAAGACCGCCAATTCGGATTGGTAGTGGACGCGATCAACGATACGCAGGAGATCGTCGTGAAGCCGCTGGGCAAGCAGTTGAAAGGGCTCAGTTCGTACGCCGGCGCAACCATCATGGGCGACGGCAAAGTGGCCCTCATTCTAGACGTGCTGGGTATCGGACAATTGTCCGGCGTACTCTCGGAGTCGCGAGACCAGGCACGCGCCGACACAGCCAAGGGAGATCAGTCGCACCAAGAGCGTCAGACCTTCCTGCTGTTCCGCGCCGGAAAGTTTGAACGGCTCGCCGTGCCGCTCTCGCTGGTGGCTCGCTTGGAGGAATTTCCCAGCTCCCGGATCGAGCAAGCCGGCGGCAAGCTGGTGGTGCAGTATCGCGAGCAGATCTTACAGCTCACGCGGCTTTCCTCGATGCTCCAAGACGGCGAAGCGCCCGCGGAAAACCTTTCCGACCCGGCGCAGGTCATCGTTTTCTCGGAGGGCGATCACATGGCGGGCTTGGTAGTGGACCAGATTCTCGACATCCACGACGAAAGCATTCGCATCGGGAAGAAGGGCGAGCGGCCAGGGCTGTCCGGTTCCGCGGTGATTGGCGGCAAGGTGACGGATTTCCTGGATCTTCCCGCCGTGCTTCGAGCCGCGGACGAGAACTGGTCCTCGGAACATTCCGTCCAAGCAGGTCCGCGCCTTACAGTGCTGGTCGCCGATGGGAGCGCCTTCTCTCGTGGACTGGTACGAAACTATCTGGAACTCGCCGGTCATCCCGTAGTGGAAGCCGTCAGCGAATCCGACGCTCTGGACAAGCTGGACCGCAACCGGGTGTCCGCTGTCGTGACGTCCCGCAATCTTCCCTCCGCCAGCGGGAAGCAACTGATCCAGCAGATGCGCATGCGTCCGGATTTGACGCGCATCCCGGTGGTTGAGCTGTGCGATTCCGCAAGAGACGCCGACACGGAGGGCAGCGGTGAATTCGATGCCCGCGTGGGGCGGTTCGACCGGGTTGGATTGCTCCACTCGTTAAGACAATTGTCGGCAGCGCTGCAAGAGAAAGAGACGCTCGAGAATCGCTTGACACCGGCTGGAACCGGGAGATGACATGACAACGGATGAAATGACCAACCCAGGACACGAAGCGACTCCAGACCGGAACCGCCAATACTCCACCTTCAGCATCGACAACCTGTTCTTTGGGATCGAGGTCCTGAAGGTGCAGGAAGTGCTCCGATATCTCGAAATGACCAGTGTGCCGCTGGCGCCGGATGTGATCGAGGGCCTCATTAATCTGCGCGGGCAGATTGTGACAGCGGTCGACATGCGCCGCCGGCTGGGCCTTCCCAGGCGAAAGGACGGAGAGACTCCCATGAACATGGTAGTCCGCTCCGAGGATGGCCCGGTAAGCCTATTGGTGGACGAGATCGGAGACGTGCTTGAAGTGCGGACCGATAGCTACGAGCCGCCACCGGACAATATGCCGGCGGAACAACGCGAAATGATCGAGGGTGTTTACAAGCTGGAGGGGCGTCTGCTGCTGGTACTCAACGCGGAGCGGGTCCTGCAGACTCAGGTGTGCAACTAAGGATCTGAATATGTTTCATGCCACATCCACCTTGGTTCTGTTGATCCTGATCGCCGGCATTCTGCTGCGGCGCCGGCGCCGGATTCATATCCCGGTGATGATTACGGCCTTCAGCCTGGACTTGCTTTCCGTGCTGGCGATCGAAATCAGCCGCAGCGCGATCAAGAAGGCCACATCTTCGCCTCCGCCACTGTTGCTGTTTCACGTGATTGTATCCGTGTTCGCGTTGGTGTTTTATGGCGTCATGTTCGTGCTCGGGGAACGCGTGCGTAATGGCGCGGAGCAACTCCGTCCCTGGCATCGCCGCGTGGCGTGGATGTTCGGTGCTTGTAGAACGACGAACTACGTTACCAGTTGGATGATTTGAAGCTATCGGAGGAATGGATGACCCCACGAACAAAGAACAACGGCAGCCGGAAAAGTGTAGTCCTGGAGCCGATCTATGACCGCATTGGCGGAACACCCGCGCTCAAGGCCGCGGTGGACGCCCTGTATGTCCGCATCATGTCGGATCCCGAACTACAGCCGTTCTTTCTGGACGCGAACCTGGCGGCTCTCAAGGCCAAGCAAGTTGTCTTTTTCGCTCAGGCATTGGGAGGGCCGGCTGCGTACCGAGGGCGAGATATGCGCACCGCGCATGTCCGCTTCCGGATTGCACAGAAGCATTTCGACAAAGTAGCAGGGCACCTTGTCGACACACTCAGGTCCCTGGGTGTGGACAGCGAAACCATCGGGGAAATTGTTGCCGCGGTCGCCCCGCTCGCAAAAGACATCGTAACTATTAAGGAATCCAAGGAGCAAAACATGAAGCAGCAGAACACAACGAATTCGGGCGGGCCCGCCGTCCTGGAAGCAGAATCCGATCTCACTACGGCCGTGGAGGGGATGAAGGGCGCACTGGACAGCCTGGGGACCAATGTCTTCATCGCCGACCGGGACCTTCGATTGATCTACATGAACCGCTGCGCCAGCGAGATCATGCGCAAAATCGGCACGACCGTCGAGAAGCTGTTCGGCGTATCCTACAGCGAGCTGATTGGCACGAAAATTGACAGCTTTCACGGAGACCGTGCCAAGCAGATCCGCCGCCTGCTGAGCGACGTCAGCAGCTTGCCGATCCGCACCGAGATCCGTCTGGCGGACCTGATCCTGGATCTGAACGTCAACGCCATCCTGAGCGAGTCCGGCGAGTACATCGGCATAGTCGTCAACTGGGAAGAGATCAGCGCCAAGAAGCAATTGGAAGGCGAAGTGGAGAAGATCCGCCAAATGATGGAGAACTCCCCTTCGAACGTCATCCAGGCGGGTACCGATCTAGTCATCCAGTACATGAACAGTTCTTCTTTGAAAACACTGAAGAAGCTGGAGCATTTGCTGCCCTGCAAAGCGGAAGAAATCCTCGGACGATCGATCGACATCTTTCACAAGAATCCCGAGTACCAGCGGCGTTTGCTGGCGGACCCCAAGAACCTTCCTCATCGCGCCAACATTAAACTCGGGGACGAGACTCTCGACCTCTTGGTGAGCCCGATCTACGACGCCCACAAAGCTTATCTCGGGCCAATGGTGACCTGGGAGGTAATAACCGATAAGTTGCGCCTGGAGCAAGACGCCGCGCGCGTGCAATCGATGATGGAGAACTCTCCCGTCAACGTTCTGTTCGCCGACACGGATCTGAAGCTGCGTTACATCAACCCGGCCTCGAAGAAGCAGTTGGCCGCGTTGCAGCACTTGCTTCCGGTGAAAATCGAGGACATGATCGGCAAGTCGATCGATATCTTCCATAAGAATCCGGAACACCAGCGAAGGATGCTGGCCGACCCCAAGAATCTGCCCCACCGCGCTAATATTCAGCTCGGGTCGGAGACGTTGGACCTGCTCGTTAGCCCGATCTTCGACAATAAGGGCGCCTATATGGGCCCTATGGTCACCTGGACCGTGATCACGAAGAAACTGGAATTGGAGCGGCAGATCGAGCAGAACGCCACGGCTCTTTCGTCGTCGGCGGAAGAGCTAACGGCTATCAGCCAGCAAATGGCGGGCAATGCGGAAGAAACTGCGACACAGGCGAACGTGGTCTCCGCCGCTAGCGAAGAAGTCTCCAAGAACGTCAGTGTGGTCGCCACCGGTTCGGAAGAGATGCAGGCTTCCATCCGCGAGATTTCCAAGAGCGCCAACGAGGCCGCGCGCGTGGCCAAGAACGCCGTGTCCGTAGCCGAGACTACCAACCAGACGATTTCCAAGCTGGGAGAATCCAGCCTCGAGATCGGCAAAGTGATCAAGGTGATCACCTCCATCGCGCAGCAGACGAATCTCTTGGCTCTCAATGCCACCATCGAGGCGGCGCGGGCCGGCGAAGCTGGCAAGGGGTTTGCCGTAGTGGCCAACGAAGTGAAGGAGCTAGCCAAGCAAACGGCGAAGGCCACCGAAGACATCGGCCAGAAGATTGAAGCGATTCAGGCCGACACCAAGGGCGCCGTGCAGGCCATCGCCGAGATCAGCACAGTGATCAATCAGATCAACGACATCTCCAACAACATCGCGTCGGCCGTGGAAGAGCAGACGGTTACCACCAATGAAATCGGCCGCAATGTGACCGAAGCCGCCAAGGGAACCGGTGACATCGCCAAGAACATTTCCGGCGTTGCCAGCGCCGCGCGCGAAACCACGCAGGCGGCCACCGACACTCAAAAAGCGTCCCAGGCGCTTACCGAGTTGGCGGTCCAGCTGCAAGGACTTGTTGCCAAGTCGAAGAATCAATAAGCTCCGACGGGGGCGCAGCGACGCTGCGTCCCCAGCCCAACCCCCATGCCCCCACAAATCGTCTTGATTGGCGTCGATTATCGCCGGGCTCCCCTGGATGTCCGAGAGGAGCTCAGCTTCACTCGGGAGCAGACGCTTGAAATATTGCCCGAACTGGTCAAAACCAGCGGCGCGCAAGAGGCTCTGTTGCTCGGGACCTGCAACAGAACAGAGTTCTACCTGGCTTATCGTGGCGATTCGCCGGTCGCGCCGGTGCTAGACACCCTGCGAAAGACTCGAAGTCATGCGCGCGCCCTGCAGGAGGACTGCCTGCGGTTTGTCGAAACCGGTGACCGCGCGGCGGAGCATTTATTTCGCGTGGCCGCCGGCATCGACTCCCAAATCCTGGGGGACACGCACATCGTTGCGCAGATCAAGCAGGCTTATCGAATTGCGACTGAAGCGCGAACGCTCGGTCCACTCCTGGATCGGACGGTCACCGAGAGCCTGCGTGCCGGCAAGCGCGCACGGCGAGAAACAGAGATTGGCAAAGGATCTGCCAGTGTGGGCGCTGCGGTATTGCGTTCCGTGCGCCATGCCTTTGGAAATATCGAGCACGTTCGAGTGTTGGTTCTTGGTGCGGGAGAAGCCGGACGGGACATAGCCTATCATCTGTCCAAAGTAGCCTTGGCGAGTCTGACGTTTGTGGCACGTAATTCCGCGGAGGCGGCAATAATGGCTCGAGAATTCAAAGGACGCGCTACAGAGTGGGAGAACGTTCCAGATGAGTTGAAGGCTGTAGACGTTTTGGTGGCGGCGACGTCGGCTCGCCTGACGATTCTGAGTCCGGACTCAGTGCGGCGCGTCACAGAGGGTCGTCAGAAGCAGTTGTTGATCGTCGACGCGGGCGTCCCGCGCAACGTCGATCCCACCGTGGCGGAACTGCCGGATGTTCGTTTGCTCAACCTGGATTCTCTAACTCGGGAACAAGAGGAAGCTCTGGCGGCAAGGCAACTCGAAGTTGCGCGTGTGGAGGCGATCTTGAATAAGGAACTACGCCGCTGGCGATTTTGGTGGGAGCGGCGCACGGTGGGTGCTTCCATTGAGGAGCATAGCCCTGCGAGTCACGCCGCACGCGAGTTAACTAGAGTAGGCCAATCCCGGACCGACCAAGGAATTTATGCCCGAACGCCGCGCTCAGCCGAGGAAATCAATTGTATGCCGAGTTGAAGTTGAAGTATTAACTGAAGGAGCGCCGGTGAGTAAACAAGCTGGAGTACTGGAAGATTGCTCCGCCGGAGGCGCCGGTATATCGGTGGCCAAGCCCATCGCCGTTGGAGCCCGGGTCAGAGTCCGTCAGAAATGTTGGGAGGCTGTCGGAACCGTTCGGCAATGCCGCCGGGAAAGTTTCGGATATTTTGTCGGTTTCCAGTCGGAAACCAAGATGCCAGCGATCGTGAGACATACAAATGGGCGATAGAGACTGTCATGGGCAAGGCAATGGTCATCGATGATTCTCGTACAATGCGGATCTCAAGCCCCCCGCTCGCCGTACTTGGGCCTGTCAAGCCAGTAATGGCAAAGAGGCCGATTTCCCTAACATCGATCCAACGCTTCCGCCGACGTTTCGTGAATCCAGACGCACTGGAGCCGGGAATAAGAGCGAGCGTTCATCACGAGATGGCAAGTCTGACATCCCTGAAAGGATAGATCCGAAAGCGGAGAATTTCATGTCTAAAGCGATGGTAGTTGATGACTCGCGCACTATTCGGCTGATACTCGCAAAGACACTCGCCGAGCTGGGATATGAGGTATGCCAGGCGGCCAACGGGAAAGAAGCGTTAGCCGCTATTGAGCGGGAGAACGGAAGCATCTCACTGGTTCTGGTGGATTGGAACATGCCGGAAATGAACGGACTGGAATTCGTTCAACAGGTGCGCTCGGATTCCCGATTCTCTCAGGTTCCCCTCATGATGGTGACCACGGAAACGGAAATGCACCAGATGGTTAAGGCGCTGGAAGCCGGTGCGAACGAGTACGTCATGAAACCCTTCACCAAGGAGATTATTACGGACAAGCTGCGCTTGATGGGTGTGATCCAGTAGGTACTTCACATGGCTGCCCTTCAACGAAAAGTCATTCGACGAGGCAATCGAATCCGCGTCCTGGTGGTGGACGATTCCGTAGTAATCCGGCGGCTGGTCACTCACGTCTTGGAGGAGGACAAGTCGCTGGAGGTCGTTGGATCGGCTCCCGATGGCGCAATTGGGCTAGCTCGCGTTCCACAACTCAATCCCGACGTGATCACACTGGACATCGAGATGCCGCAGATGGACGGCCTGGAAATGTTACGCCGCCTCAGGCAAACTCACAAGGATGTTCGGGTAATCATGTTCAGCACGCTTACCGAACGGGGTGGTGCTGCCACCTTGGAAGCCCTGTCCCTGGGAGCGGACGATTATGTGACCAAGGCTTCCAACGCCGGCTCGCTGGACCGTTCAATGGCCGCGTTGCGCGGGGAGTTGATCCCAAAGATCAAACAGTTCTTCACCCGGGAGGATGAGCCTCGTAGTCCTTCGCCACTGACAGCGATACCGCGTCCGGCTCCTCCGGCCGCGCCTGCCGCGCGGAGCTTTGAGTTTCGCGTGGCGCCCAGGGTGGTCGCCATCGGCGTCTCCACAGGTGGACCAACGGCATTGGGAGCGATCATGCCCGCCTTTCCGTCTGATTTTCCACTACCGATTCTGATCGTGCAGCATATGCCGCCGGTCTTCACGCGGCTGCTGGCCGAACGCCTGCAGACCATCACGAAGCTGAAAGTGGAGGAAGCCGTGGAAGGCGCCAGCGTCGAAGCGGGGAAGGTGCTGATCGCGCCCGGCAACTATCATATGCGCCTTCGTAAGAACGGTCTCAAGACGACGGTTACGCTGGACCAGGAACCGCAAGAGAACTCTTGCCGGCCCGCAGTGGATGTTTTGTTCCGTTCCGTGGAGGAAGCGTATGGCGCCGCTTCGCTGGCCGTGGTACTGACCGGAATGGGATACGACGGTCTGCGGGGAGCCGAGGTTTTGAAAGCCCACGGTGCGCGCGTGATCGCCCAAGATGAAGCCAGCAGCGTGGTATGGGGCATGCCTGGCGCCATCGTCAACGCGGGTCTCGCCGATTCCGTGGTGCCCTTGAATGAAGTGGTGCCGGAAATCCTAAGGAGGGTGGGAGGAAGATGAGCGCCATGCAGCATTCCGGCGAACAAGAACTCCCCTTGAGAACGTGATGTCTAACAGCACTTCAACCCCATCCATTCTCGCGGAAAACTACCGCTTCTTGAGGGAGTATATCTATCGGGAATCCGGCATTGTTCTCGATGACGACAAACACTACTTGCTGGAAGCGCGCCTGCTGCCGGTCGCGCAAGAGTTGCATCTGGCCTCACTCGACGCTCTGTGCGCGGCGCTTCGCAACACTGCTGGCGATCCGCCCCTCAAGAAACGAGTGGTCGAGGCCATGACCACGCATGAGACGCTGTTCTTCCGCGACATCGCGCCATTCGACGCGCTGAAGACTGACATTCTACCCCCGCTTATCGAATTACGCCGGGTCACGCGCAAGCTCAGCTTTTGGTCGGCGGCGTCCTCTTCGGGCCAGGAAGCCTACAGTCTGGCCATGCTGCTGCTGGAGATGGGGCTGAGTGGCTGGAACCTCCAGATTCTGGGGACCGATCTTTCCGACCAGATACTCCAAAGGGCCAGGGATGGGCGTTACATGCAGATCGAGGTCAACCGTGGATTGCCCGCTACCCACCTGGTAAAGTATTTCGATCGTCAAAACATGGACTGGCAGATCAAGGATCATCTGCGGCGCATGGTGCAGTTCGAAAAGTTCGACCTCCGAAATAGCATGCGGACCAAGGGGCCGTTCGATGTGATTTTCTGTCGCAACGTTCTCATCTATTTCGACACGGAAACCAAGAAGAAGATCTTAGCTGAACTTCGCGGCGCGTTGTTTCCGGGAGGTTACCTGGTGCTTGGCGGAGCAGAGACCACATTGAACTTAGACGACAAATTTAAGCGGGTTACCTCGGGCCGCGCGGTTTTCTACCAGGCTCCCTGAAGGAGGAACATGCCAGTTGCCATTGAAGTCGATTCTCATCAAATAGATGTTGCCCAGATCGTGGAAAGCGTGTTCCACACCATGCTGAATCTGGAGGTCCGCCGATCGAATGGGTACAGCGCCCCCGCGCTGAACTCCCTTACCGCGGTGGTTCACTTCGCCGGCGAATGGAGAGGGGCGGTCTTGCTGCAATGCGGCTTGCCGGAGGCCTTGGCCTTTACCAACTGCATGCTGCTGGGTCAAGAGCGCTCGGGCGTCGACGACGATGTGCGGGATGCTCTGGGCGAGCTGGCCAACATGGTGGGAGGAAACCTCAAGCCCGTGCTTCCTCACGGAGTCGCGCTATCTATTCCCTCCGTGGTGGCTGGCACCGATTACGCGCTGCACATCTGTGGCGGCAACGAATATAAGACAGTGGGTTTTTCCAGTGATCTCGGAGCTTTCTGGGTCACTCTGGTGCAGGTAGTGGAGAGAAAGCGAAGAACCAGGGAATAGGATCTCTATGGGTTTGGGTAATGTCAGCGAAATTGTGGCCCTGTCTCCCGATGCCATTATCTTGCTCGATGAAGCTCAATCCATCCGGCTTTTCAATCCGGGGGCTGAAAAGCTCTTCGGGTATAGCGCGCATGAGGTATTGGGCCAGCACCTGGAACTGCTGATTCCCGCACGCTTCCGGGCCCATCACGGGGAGCACGTTCACAGGTTTGCGGAGGCTGCCGAGCCGGTACGCCGAATGGATGCACGGCGCGAGATCTTTGCCCTTCGCAAAGATGGCACGGAGTTTCCCGCGGAAGCTTCCATTGCCAAGTCTGATACAAAAACAGGCGGCGTGTACACCGTCATTGTGCGTGATATCAGTGAACGGAAAAAAGTGGAGGCCGTTCTGCGGAAGGAACGGGATTTCACTGCCGCGGTTCTGGACACGACGGGCGCTCTAGTGGTAGTAACAGACACCCAGGGGAGCATTGTCCGCGCCAATTGGGCCTGTGGGCAAGTGACGAGTCACTCGTGGGAGGAGCTTCGGAGAAAGCTACTTTGGGACCTGTTTTCAGTCGAGGAAGAAGCCGAGGCCTTCCAGGCGGCTTTCCAAGAGTTATGCTCGACGCAATCCCCCAACGATCATGAGAACTACTGCTCCACCAAAGACGGTAGCCGCCGCCTGATCGCCTGGTCCGACGCCGTCCTGCTCAACGGCGAGGGAGCCGTGGAATTTGTCATCTGCACGGGGATCGACGTTACGGAGCGCCGGCGGGCTGAAGAGGCTTTGGCGAAAGAAGCGACCCTGCTACGCACGGTGATCGACTTATGGCCGGACCACATCTTTGTCAAGGACTCCGTGGGCCGGTACATAGTAAACAATGCAGCGCATCGGAGCGCTTTGGGGAAATCGTCGCTGTCAGAGGTCATAGGCAAAACGGACTTCGACTTTTTCACCAAAGAACTGGCGGCACAAATTCAGGCGGATGAGCGAGCGATCATCGCGTCCGGCCAACCGATGCTGGATCGCGAAGCCCGCGTCGTGAAGCCAGACGGCACACAGATTTGGCTCTCCACTCGGAAGGTGCCGTGGCTAGGCCATGCCGGGAAGGTGGTCGGGCTGGTGGGAATGAGCCAGGACATCACGGACCGCAAACGCATCCAAGAAGAGTTGGAAAAGTACGCGCTCGAGTTGCGGGAGAACAACGAAAAGCTTGGCGTTGCCTTAGCCGCGGCCCAAGAAGCAACGCAGTTGAAGAGCCAGTTCCTGGCCAAAATGAGCCACGAGATTCGCACGCCGATGAACGGCGTAATCGGGATGATACAGCTCCTGCTCAACACGATCCTGGATGGGGAGCAGCGCGAGTTTGCCGAGTTCGCGTTGCGCTCGGCCGAGGCGCTGTTGCGTCTGCTCAACGATATCTTGGATATTTCCAAGATCGAAGCCGGAAAATTGGAACTCGAGCAGGCGCCCTTCGATTTGAGGGTCACCCTAAAGGACGTCATCTCGCTGCTCGCTCCTCGTGCCACCGCCAAGGGCCTGGACCTGAAATGCACGGTTCATCCCGACGTGCCCCAATTCGTGCGCGGCGATGCGGGACGGCTGCGCCAAATACTGACCAATCTGCTCGGCAATGCAGTAAAGTTCACCAAACGCGGCGGCGTGGTGGTCCAAGCAGAACGGATCGGCGTGGCAGACGGAAGATCCACGGTTCAATTCAGCGTCGATGATACCGGGATTGGAATCGCTCCCGACCACTTGCCGGGGCTATTTCAGAACTTCGTGCAAGCGGATAATTCGACGACACGCAAGTATGGAGGAACCGGACTTGGCCTGGCGATCTCGAAGCAGTTGGCGGAAATGATGGGTGGCAAGATAGGCGCGGAAAGTGAACCGGGCCGAGGCAGTAGATTCTGGTTCACCGTGGTCCTCGAAGAACAGCGCGACACCGGAGCGCTTCCACCTCGCGAAAAACACGAAGAGCACAGAGTTCAAACTGCGCTGGTTTCAGGGTGCGCGGTCCCGGAGCGCAGGCACTCGGGCCAAACCACTGCTCACCGCATCCTTTTGGCAGAGGACAACTACATCAATCAGAAGGTTGTAGTTGGGATCCTGAAGAAAGCGGGCTACCAAGCAGATGTGGTGACGAATGGCCGCCAAGCCGTGGAGGCAGTGGCGGTGAATCATTACGATCTGGTCCTGATGGACGTCCAGATGCCCATCATGGATGGGTTTGAGGCCACAGCCGAAATTCGCCGCCGGGAGGGCGCAACCCGGCGCATGCCGATCGTCGCACTGACTGCCAATGCCATGGCTGGCGACCGAGAGCAATGTCTGAAAGCCGGCATGGACGATTTCCTCAGCAAACCGGTCTCCGTGGAAGAAATCTGTCAGACTCTTACACGCTGGCTTGGCCATGATACAGGGCGAAGCCATGTGGAGAGGCCCACCGCCGGCTCGGAGGCGCTAACATGAGCGATTCACGGTACTCAGAAGTCAGATTCGATACTGCTAGGCAATTTCAACCAAGCGATATCCCACTCCGCGAACAGCCTCGATCAGCACGCTGGCTGAAGCATTCCCCTGAACTTTTTGCCGCAGGGTGCGCCGGAACCATCAGTCTTCTTCTTCCAACTGAAAATGTTTCTAAAACCGGTCATGAAGTATCGATATGGTAGTCATGACACCAACCCAAACCATCTACAATCAGGTCGGAGGCGCGCCTGCGGTGGACGCCGCCGTTGATATCTTCTACCGCAAAGTTCTCGGAGATCCGAGAATCTCCCGTTTCTTCGATGACGTCGATATGGACCATCAGATCGCCAAGCAGAAAGCTTTTCTAACCATGGCGTTTGGCGGCCCGACCAATTACTCCGGCAGGGACATGCGAAGCGCGCACGCAAGCCTGGTGGCCGAAGGGCTGAACGATTCGCATTTTGACGCCGTAATGGAGCATCTTGGGGGCACGCTGAAGGAACTGAGTGTGCCCGCGCCGCTGATTGGGGAAATGGCAGCCATTGCCGAAAGCGTGCGCAAAGAGGTCCTCGGCCAGTGAATCCGGCGCCTCCCACGATTCGGTTCGAGGGGGGAATAATTTCGCTCGAACCGGGTGAATCCGTGCTGGACGCATTGCTCCGGCTCGGCGTGAGGGTTTCTTACAGCTGCCGTGCGGGAGTTTGCCAGAGCTGTCTGTTGAGAGCCGCCAGCGGCCCTCCGCCGCCGGCATCGCAGAAAGGTCTCCGCGACTCTCTCAAACGTCAAGGCTACTTTCTCGCTTGTGTCTGCCGGCCCGTGAGCGAATTGGAAATCTCTACCGAAGCTCCCGCCGACGATATACCGGGGCGAATCGCCGCCATCGAGCGCCTTGCGCCCGACGTCGTGCGCGTGGTGGTGGAAACTAGCTCACGTCTCGATTATCTTGCCGGACAATACGCCACACTGATTCGAGAGGATGGCTTGGCGCGGAGTTATTCGATTATCAACACTCCAGGCGAAAGCCGCCTTGAGTTCCACGTCAAGCGCGCGCCAGGAGGGCGAATGAGCCAATGGCTGCACAGCCTTGAGGCCATCGGGGCGGAAGTCATCGTCCGCGGACCGGCGGGCGACTGCTACTACCGGGCCGGGGAGCCGGATTCCCCTCTGCTGCTAGCGGGGACAGGAACGGGGATCGGGCCGCTCTATGGCATAGCGAATGAAGCGATCCGCGCGGGACACAAGGCGCCGATTCACTTGTTTCACGCGGCGTCGGATGCGGAAGGTCTCTATATGCATGCCCAGCTGTGTGCGCTTGCCGCGGCGCTTGACAACTTCCACTACTATCCCGTGAATCGGGCGGATTCAGGGCGGCCGGACATTTTGTCGGGAAACCTGGAATCCCTGCTCACCTCGCAGTTGCCCGATGTCGGGGCCTTCGAGGTCTATCTGTGCGGCAATCCCACGTTCGTTCGCACCGCGCGGAAAAACGTCTTCCTCGCCGGGGCGTCATCCCGGCGAATTCACGCCGACGCCTTTGTAACCTCCCCATGCCCTTAGCGACACATCTTCCATAAAGGACGCGACCGTTGAGATAATCCTCAGTTTCAGGCCGAAGCGCTATTCGCGCTCCGGGGCTACTGTGTGCTGGGCGGGGGCAAGGGCTGCGCCCCTTTCCCCGCACTCCTTTCTCCGCTAGCGGCGCTTTTCCTCCGCTACGCTCCGGACAGGTTTTCCTTGACGATGCCGAACACTTCCTGCACAATCGAAGTGCCAGCGTCGCTACGCTCCGAGAACTGTTCGCCTTCGGCCCGGAATGCCGTTCGCCTTCCCGCCGGAATCAGCGTTCGCCTTCGCCGGAATCCCCAGACACCGAAGCGAAGGCGCTAAGACAGGGTTTTTCAGTACTCCTGCGCAACTTCTACCAAGCGATATCCCACTCCGCGAACGGTTTCAATCAGGACGCCGGCCGAAGGATTACCCTCAATCTTGTGGCGCAGATGCCCCATATGGACGCGCAGCGCTTGAATATAGTGCACGAACTGCGGTCCCCAGGCTTTTGTAAGCAGAGCTTCCGGGCTAATGGGCACGCCGGCGTGCTCGGCGAGACACTGCAGAATGCGGAACTCCTTCTTTGTGAGTTCGATCTCGCTTTCGCCCCGGAAGACTCTGTGGCGGAAACCGTCTATCCGGAGATTCCCGATTTTAGTCACCAGGACCTCGGAAGGTCCCGCTTCCAGGGAAGCAGCAGCTTGATCGGGAGCCTCGAGCGGATGGCGGCCTCGGTGCAACGCTAAACAAATGTTCGCAGCGAGACTTCTTTCGTTGAATGGTTTGACGATGTAACCGGCGGGGTCCACAGCCACGGCCCGATCGAGGGTGTCAGGGCTCGAGTAAGCCGTGACAAAAATCAGCGGGATTCCGGTTTCTTTGCGAATCCACTCTGCGGCGACGATTCCGTCAACTGAACCGTCCAGATGGATATCCATGAGTACAACATCCGGCCTTAGCCGGCTGGCCATTGCCATGGCCCCCTCACCAGTGGTTGCAACCGTCACACTGTATCCCAGGGTCGCCAGACATACTTCCAGATCGAAAGCGACAATCTCCTCATTTTCAACTACCAGAACCCGTTGGCCCATCACGCCGGCTCCTGCGCCCTAACATTCAGGGTAGTCCGCACGGGGAACTGGATCTGTACATTCACGCCGCTCCCATTGGAGATAGAAAACGTTCCCTTGAGTTGCCGCGCCAATCGCTGAACCAGGCGAAGGCCCAAAGTGTCAACTTGTTGAGGATCGAAGCCAGTGGGCAAGCCGATTCCGTTATCGCCAATGCTCATGACCGCCTTCCCGCTCACTGTCCGCAGTCGAATCCTGATCTTACCCTTCCGGCCGCCGGGAAACGCGTGGCGCAACGAATTGGACACCAGCTCGTTCAGGATCAAACCGCACAGCACTGTAGTTTGGGAATCTAGAGTCACAGGTTCGAGGTCAAAATCAACCTCAACTGCTTCCCCAGAGGATTGATTGGTGCTCATCAGTTTTGTTGTGAGCCGTCTGATGTAGGTCGAGAACTCAATCTCGGAAAGATTCTCAGCTTGATGCAGATACTCATGAAGCAGGGCTATTGTTTCGACCCGGGTTCGGCTCTCCTGGAGTGCCACAATAGAGTTCTGATCGGGCGTCGAAGCGGCCTGTAGACGCAGCAGGCTGGAAATGATTTGAAGATTGTTTTTCACCCGGTGATGGATTTCCTTGAGCAAGACCTCCTTTTCCGCAAGCGCCGAGCGCATCTTGGCAACGGCCTCTTCGCGCTCCGTAACATCTTCCAGCAACCCTGCGAAGCGGTAAATCTCGCCTTGTGCATCTCGAACCGGGAAGGCGTGGGATTGGACCCAGCGGATGCGGCCGTCAGCCAGGATGATTCGGTACTTGTAACGCGCCGACACACCTTGGTAGAAAGTCGCTACGTTGGCCAGGTAGCTTTCGTAGTCGTCAGGGTGAATCATACTCCGCCACTGCTCCGTACTAGAAGGCGGAGGCAAGCCAGCGATCGCCCCAAACGCTGGGCTGGCATAGAGAAGCTTCTTGGTATCCGCCGCCATCATCCAGAATGCGCTGCTCGAGTTCTGAATGAACGCATCAAAACGACAACTAGCCTCCTGAAGAGCCTCCTCGGCCTGCTTGCGCCAAGTAATGTCACGGATGACGAACATGAACAACTGATCGCCGTCGCCGGCCACCGGAAAGCCGCTCGCTTCCGCGGTAATTTCAACTCCAGTTGGGCCGAGAAAAGCGATCACGTTTTCCCAGTACGCCTCCTTCTGTATCACCGAGATCACGCTGCTAAGATTCTGATGCCTCCAGTGCTCGCATGTCTCCACGAAGCTTCTCCCCACTGCTTCGCTCCTGGTATATCCGAATAGCTTCTCCGCAGTGGGGTTCCAATCCACAATCTTCCCATCCAAGCCGGTAATAACTAGCGCATCACGAGTGTTCTCAAATCCGTGCTGAAACCTCTCGGCCAGGGCGCTTGCCTTGTCCCTGGTGCGGCAAAACTCGATGATGTTCGCGGAACAGTCCAGGAGGGGTTGAAGTCTGAGGAGGAGCGCCCCGTCGTACCCTCCCGGGCGGTTTGCCAGGCCGACC
>JBEKRO010000120.1:0-16169 GCA_049518655.1 Bryobacteraceae bacterium
GAATGTGGAAAGCGTGAGTCGAGGCACGAGTCCAATCGAACGAATCGAATCGAAAGAGCGGCGATATTAAACGGACGATTGGTGGTTCCCCAAGTAGCAGCGCGTTAAATTCAAACTTTCACATGCTCCGACTTAGCACGCTACTGCAATTCCTTCGTCGTTCTATGAAGACGGTGAAAGCCACGAGAGTTGCCGCGTCGTTCTTTGGGCAGCGCGCGCGCACTGTATTTCTGATCACGGGATTGCTCCCGGCCGCTGCCTTCGCTCAGACGGCGCTTACCTGGCAACAGATCAGAGAAAAGTTCGAGGCTACGAACCCGACCTTGAAAGCCGCGCAGCTCAGCATTGATGAATCACGGGCGGCGGAAATCCAGGCTTATGTCCGGCCCAATCCGGACTTCACTCTGTCGACGGATGGGACCCAGCTCACCCGCTACGAGGGAGTTGACCGACCGTTCGCTGGGACACAGATTTCGCCGGCCATTAGTTATCTCCACGAACGCGAGCACAAACGCGAGTTGCGGCGTGACCAAGCCAAGGAATCCACGGCCGTCGCGGAATCCACCTACCTGGACCAGGAGCGCAGCCTACTGTTTAACCTTCAGAGCGCCTTCGTGCAAACCTTGCAAGCGAAAGCGTTCCTCGAAAACGCGAAAGAGAATCTCGCGTACTGGGATCGGGAACTCGGGGTGTTTCGCACGCGCTTCAAGGCCGGTGACCTGGCGCAAGTGGATCTGGATCGCTTGAGGTTGCAACGTGTCCAGTTTGAATCGGACTTTGAAACGGCAACCGTGAATCTTCGGACGGCCAAGATCCAGCTTCTGACGCTCTTAAACGACCGGACACCGATCGAGGGATTCGATGTCACTGGACCGTTCGATTTCACCGAGGAGCTAAAGCCCGTGGAGGAATACCGGCGGATCGCGCTGGACGCACGACCAGATCTGAAAGCTTCCCTGCAAAACGTGGACCTAGCAAAGATCACATACCAGCTCACGGTTGCCAACGGCTCGACAGATCCAACCTTCAGCGCGTGGTGGACGCACAATCCTTCGTTCAACAACCCTTATGATTACAACACGATCGGCGCCAGCGTCTCGATCCCCTTGCGGATCTTCGACCGGAATCAGGGCCAGAAAGCGCTGGCTCAGATCGACATCGGCCGGAATGAGCGCTTGCTGGATGCCAACCAAGCGCAGGTGTTCAGTGACGTCGATTCCGCCTACTACACGATAGTCCAGAACGTAAATCTTCTGAAGCCGTATAAGGCCGAGTATCTGGAGCTGGCGGCTGACGTTCGCAACAAAGTGTCCTTCGCCTATCAGCACGGTGGCGCGGCTTTAGTCGATTACCTGGACGCGGAAAAAGCCTATCGGGACGTTCGATTGGCCTATATAAATTT
Source organism: Bryobacteraceae bacterium (assembly GCA_049518655.1). GTDB lineage: Bacteria > Acidobacteriota > Terriglobia > Bryobacterales > Bryobacteraceae > Palsa-89. Next base: position 1,403 of record JBEKRO010000120.1, read on the forward strand.
GATTGGTTCGTATTTGACAGCTACGGCGCAAATGGACATGGCCACCGGCCGGGAGGTCCTGCGATGAGAGGTCCTGCGATGAATCGTCTGCTTATTTTCGAAGCAACTATATGCTTGGGTTTGAGCCTGTTCGTCACCGGATGCGAGAGGAAGGTTTCGGCCCAAGATAGTGTGTCCGCAGCCACAGGCGCGGTCCCCACAGTCGTGCAGCCGGACTTGGACACTAACAATTTCAAGGTGGATCACCCGGAGCAATTTCCGTTGGCGACGGCGGGTGAGCATGTTGCGGCGCCCGAGCTAAACGTAACCGGCGTGGTCAATCCCGACGTCTCGCGCCAAGTGCCGGTACCGTCGCTCGCCACGGGACGAATCATCGAAATCGACGCGCGGCTGGGCGATGAAGTGAAAAAGGGCCAGCTTCTATTCAAAGTGCGAAGCCCGGATATTGCGGGCGCGTTTTCCAATTACCGCCAAGCCGTCAAAAACGAAGAATTGACGAAGCTCCAGCTCGACCGCGCCAACATCTTGTTTGAGAATGGGGCGATTCCGAAGAGCGGCCAGGAAGTAGCACAGAATGCCGAGGAAGACAATATTGTGGTTCTTGAGACAGCCAAGGAGCAACTCGGGTTGCTAGGTGTCGACCCGGATCACCCCACGGGTATCGTCCAAGTATTCGCTCCGGTAGACGGGACAATCACGGACCAGGAGATCACCAACCAATCGGCCGTCCAGTCTTATTCGACACCGACGCCTTTCACGATCTCCGACCTGTCGCACGTCTGGATTATCTGTGACGTGTGGGAGAACAATATGGCGCAGGTTCACCTGGGCGAGTACGCCGACATCCATCTGGTCGCGTATCCGGAGCGGGTCCTCAAAGGGCGAATCGGCAACATTCTGCCAATCATCGACCCTAACATTCGCACCGCAAAAGTTCGTCTGGAAGTGGAGAACCCCGGTGTTATGAGGGTCGGTATGTTCGTCACTGCGACGTTCCACGGCCAAACGATAGAGAAGCACGCAACTGTGCCGGCCGCCGCGATTCTGCACTTGCACGACCGCGAGTGGGTCTACACACCGTTAGGAAATGGCCGCTTCCGGCGTCTGGAAGTAGTCGCGGGGGACACGTTGCCCGGCAACATCCAGGAGGTTGTCTCGGGCCTGAAGCCAGGTGACCAAGTAGTGGAACGCGCGCTCGTCTTCCAGAACACGGTGGAGCAATAGACAGATGATTCGTAAAGTAGTTGATTTCGCCCTGGACAAACGCCTCTTCGTTCTAGCTATCGCACTTCTCCTGATCGTCGGTGGGATCGTCGCGTTCCACGCTCTTCCCATTGAGGCCTATCCCGATGTTGCGGACAATTACGTTGAGATCGTCACGCAGTGGCCGGGCATTTCGGCGGAGCAAATGGAGCAGCAAGTCACTGTTCCGCTGGAGATCGCGATGAACGGCATGCCGCACGTCACCCATTTGCGATCTTTCTCCTTGTTCGGCCTCTCGGACATCAAGCTTATCTTTGACGACGAGGAACTGAATGCCTGGGACCGCGAGCGGGCGCTCGAGCGGCTTACGCAAGTCAGTCTTCCGCCTGCTGCGGTTTCCGCCGGCGTGGCGCCGCAAATACAAACGGACTGGAGCCCGGCCGGTCAAATCTACTTCTTCACCTTGCACACCACCAACCCGGCGTACGACGTCATGGAGTTGAAGTCCATTGAAGACTGGGTGGTGGAGAAGAACTTCAAGGCCGTTCCCAACATCGTCGATGTTGCCAGTTTCGGCGGACCCACTCGCGAATACCAGGTTCGCGTCGATCCCGACAAGCTGATCTCTTACGGACTGAGTATCGGACAGGTGGAGCAACAGCTCAGCAACAACAACGCCAATGGTGGTGGAAGCTTCATCGAATCCGGTCTGCAGCAGATCAATATTCGGGAAGTGGGTCTGGTCAAGAATGTTCACGATATCGAGAACACCGTGGTTCTGACCAAGAACGGCACGCCGCTGAAGATTAAAGATATAGCCGTCGTTTCACAAGGTCCGAAGATACGCCTCGGACAGTTTGCCCGGTCCACCAGGCTCCCGGACGGGCGGGTCATCGATAACGACGACGTCGTTTCCGGCATCGTGCTCCTGCGAAAGGATGCCGAGGCGGACACCGCATTGAAGGGTATTCACAAGAAAGTCGCGGAACTGAACGATCACATCTTGCCGCCAGGCGTGACCATTGACCCCCTGATCGACCGCAGCGATCTGGTGCGCTTCACGACGGAAACGGTGCTCCATAATCTGACGGAGGGCTTCATCCTGGTCACGATTGTTCTGATGCTATTTCTGGGAAACGTGCGTGCCGCCATCATCGTTGCAATCACCATCCCATTTGCCCTGTTGTTCGCGTCTATTTGCCTGGAGCTCAAGGAAGTTCCGGCGAATCTTCTGTCGCTGGGAGCTTTGGATTTCGGGATGGTTGTGGATGGCGCGATTGTGATGGTGGAAAACATCGTGCGCCACTTGGGCCACCAGGAACGGGGGAACAAGCCGATTCGCGACAGAATCCGCGACGCAGCGCATGAAGTGCAGCGGCCCGTGTTCTACGCCATCACGATCATTATTACGGCGTATTTGCCCATTTTCACCTTGCAGCGCGTCGAGGGCCGGCTGTTCCGGCCGATGGCTTGGACCGTGGCATTCGCCCTGTTGGGCGCCGTGATCTTCTCGATGACCGTCGCTCCGGTGCTGGCAAGTTTCCTGTTCCGTAAAGAGACGCGGGAATGGGAAAATCCGGTGCTGGTCTGGGTTACCAAAGGGTACCGGCATGCCGTTACCTGGACCGTTCACCATCGTTGGGTAATGGTTGGGATCTCCATTTGCGCCGTGGCTTGCTCTCTTTATCTATGGAAGGGCGGAGTGATCGGATCGGAATTTCTGCCGCACCTGGATGAAGGCGCACTGTGGGTGCGCGGGACGCTTGCTCCCAGCGTTGGGCCCACGGAGGGCGTCCACTTATCGAATCAGGCTCGCATCACTTTGTGTTCGTTTCCGGAAGTCACCCAATGCTCCAGTCAAACAGGCCGTCCGGACGATGGCAGCGACACCACCAGCTTTTTTAATACGGAATACTTCGCCGATCTGAAGCCCAAGGAGCAGTGGCGCCCGGCATTTCACCAGAACAAGGACGAACTCATCGCGGCCATGAACCGAGAATTGAATAAGCTTCCGGGCGTGGTGTGGGGCTTCTCCCAGCCGATCGCCGACAACATGGAAGAAGCCGTCAGCGGAGTGAAGGGACAGCTTTCTACAAAAGTCTATGGCGCAGACTTGCGCGTTCTCGAGGACAGAGCCGAACAGATCGTCAAGGTCATGAAAACGGTCCGGGGAATCACGGACCTCGGAATCTTTCGGGTGGTAGGGCAACCCAACGACAACTTCGTAGTCGATCGTGACGCAGCCGCGCGCTATCAGCTCAACGTCGCCGACGTTCAAGACGCCATTAATACCGCCGCCGGAGGGAACGCCCTCACACAGGTGTTGCAAGGCGAGGCGCGCTACGACTTGGTGATGCGTTATCTACCGCAATTTCGCAACACCAAAGAAGCGATCGAAAATATCCGGCTTCTAGCGCCAACGGGCGAGCGGGTGTCACTCCGCCAACTTTGCAAAGTGGAAGAGCGGGACGAGGGCGGTGAAATCTACCGGGAAGGGAACGAACGGTATGTCCCGATCAAGTACAGCGTGCGCGAACGCGACCTGGGCGGGGCCGTCGAAGAAGCGATCAAAAAGGTAAACAAGCAGGTTCCGCTTCCGCGCGGGTATCACATCAACTGGGAGGGCGAATATGAGAGCGAAGTGCGGGCCGACGCGCGCCTCACCATTATCGTCCCCTTGACGGTCTTTTTCATCTTCCTGATTATCTACGGCGCCTTCGGTTCGGCCAAATGGGCCTGCTTGCACTTAGTGAATGTGGGCGTCGCGCGCGTGGGAGGGCTTATGGCGCTCTACATAACGGGGACACACTTCAGCGTCTCTTCCGGCGTTGGCTTTATGGCTTTGTTCGGCGCTTCGATTCAGACAGGCGTCATCATGGTGGAATACATCAATCAGTTGCGCGCCAGGGGAATGCCGATCGTCGAAGCCGCGATTGAAGGCGCAACGCGCCGCCTCAGGCCGATTATGATGACCATGCTGGTAGCCACGCTCGGTCTGCTGCCCGCCGCGCTGTCCCACAAGATCGGCTCCGATTCTCAGCGCCCCTTTGCGATCGTAGTGGTGGGAGGCCTGATCTGCGATCTCGTCATGAGCATATTCCTGCTACCCACTTTTTATGCTTGGTGGGCGCGCCCGACTGATCATCTGCCGCCAGTGGAAGAATCCAGGAGCGTATACGAGGCAGGTGAAGGTGCACAAGAATAGGTTCCGATTGCCGCCACGATGGATCGTCCTCAATGAGTAGCAGTCTCTTGAAAGCGTCGATTGCGTTGCTTAGCTTGGCACTAACGGCATCCGTCGGAACCTGGTGGAGCGCCCGCCAGGAGTTGCAGATCGTGACGGCAGCTAATGCATCGGTAAGAAGAACACTGGGCGAGTTGATGCTTGCGATTACGGAGAAGGACAGGGAGATCGATCGTTTGACGAAGTCTCCCTGCAATGCCGGTGAAAGATCGCAACTCGGCACTGGCTTGGCGGCGCGAGGAGCGAGCCAACCTTGAAATCTCGGAGTGTACGTCTAATGATGATGCGCATATTGGCGGTAATAGGACTCGGAACCACTTGTCTGCTGCGTGGCGCCGACGAACCCAAGCAAAAGGTTGAGGTGAGCAAGACAGAGCGCATGGACTTCCCGTCCGGTGGCACCATCAGGCTGACAAACTCGATTGGCGTGCTGACGGTGGAAACATGGGATCGGCCCGACGTGGAGATCACTACGATCAAGTCGACCAAAGGCGAGTACGATGCCAGCGAGCGCGAAAAAGCCGCGAACCAGCTTGACAAGGTGCGCATCGCGGCCGAGCGCCGCGGCGATGAATTAGTCGTCACCACCGCGTTTCCACGGTATCGTACCTTTCCTGTGACTTATCCTCTGATTGGCGAAGCCAACCTCGATGTGGAATACCACATCAAGGTGCCCAGCACCGCCCGGCTCATTGCCCATCACGACGTTGGTGATGTGAACATCGATGGCTTGCTTGGCGACATCGACATCACCCTGCTGCAGGGCCAAATCATGTTGCACCTCCCGGAGGAGGGCCGATACGACATTCATGCCAAGAGCGATTTCGGCAACGTGAACTCTGACTTCCCCGGACAGAAGAAGCGCAAGTGGTTCAGGCAACGGGCCGCGGACGAAGGGTCGCCATCGGCGCACAAGTTGAATCTGAAGGTCGCATTTGGGGATATTGTCATCCTCAAAACGCGGGTGCCGAAGCCGCCGGGGCCGCTACTTCCGACTCCGAAAGCGGATGGCTTATGAACAAGGAGACAATCCGGAATCGCATCGAAGAGATCGGGATCGTGCCCGCGATTCGTCTTGCTTCCGCTGAGGACGCTCTGTTCGCGGTGGAGGCGGTCTCCGAGAGCGGCATTCCAATCGCGGAAGTAACGATGACCACTCCAGGAGCGCTCGATTTGATATCCGCACTGGCGCGCGACAAACCCGAGTTAATTGTTGGCGCTGGTACGGTCATCGACATTGAGACGGCGCGCCGCTGTTTGGACGCTGGTGCTAAGTTTCTAACCAGCCCGGGGCTGGATATTGAAGTTGTCGAGTTCGCGGTGAAGCACAGCGTGGTGGTCTTTCCAGGCGCATTGATCCCCACCGACATCATGGCGGCCTGGAAGGCGGGTGCGGACTTCGTCAAGGTATTTCCATGTTCGCTGCTCGGCGGCCCCTATTACATCAGAACACTCAGGTCGCCGTTCCCGCACATACCGTTTATCGCGTCGGGAGGGGTCACTCAGGGGAACGCTGCCGATTTTATCCTGGCGGGCACTGCCGCAGTGGGAATTGGCCGGGATTTGATCAATCCAGAGGCTGTCCAACGGCGCCAGGTGGATTGGATTCGCGAGCTAGCCGGGCGCTTCTTGCAGATAGTCAGCGAAGCGCGCAGTCAAAGCTTGGCGTCACAATGATGAATCTCTCCAACTATGATCGATAGATGACCATCGGGCGGGACTTTCGGCCGAAGCTGCCGTTCATCCCGATCTTACTGCTCAGCTCGGTGCTGGCAGGGCAAGCGTACGCCCAAGATCCGTTTGAGATTCACGTATACGAATACGAAACGCTGAAGCCTGGACAGTTCACGCTGGAGCAGCACCTGAACTACTGGGCCATCGGCTCCAAGCAGTTCGATGGCACGCTGGCTCCGACCAACGATCAGCTTCATATGACCTATGAACTAACGGGCGCGATCACCGATCAAATCTCGTTGGGCGTGATGCAGCTCAATGCCGTACTCCCTGGCACTGGTTTCGAATACGCCGGCTGGCGAGTTCTGCCTCATTTCTATGCGCCGCCGTCCTGGGGACTGCCGGTCGAGCTTGGACTGGTGGTCGAATTTTCTTTTGCGCGTCCGCAATTCATCGCGGATACAGCGCACGTGGAGCTGCGGCCTATTGTGCAGCGGCGGATCAAGAACTTCGAACTTGTTTTCAATCCAGTGTTCGCGCGAGGCTTGCGCGGAACGGGCGTGAGCGAGGGCTGGAGCTTTGAGCCTGCCGCTCGGGTTGCCTATGGCGACTCAGAGACGAAGAAAATCGTGCCTTATGTCGAATGGTATAGCGAAATGGGTTCGATCCCCGATCTCGCGCCAGCCACTGGGCAAGTGCATCAGATTTTTCCAGGCGTCGATCTGAAACTCGCGCCTCATCTGACTTGGAGTATCGCGCCGGGAGTGGGTCTAACCCCAACGGGACCTCGTCTGGTCTTCAAATCTCACCTCGAATTTGAGTTCGGCCGCAATGAGAACTAACCGCTCCTAAGAAGGCCGTGGTGTGGGTCAGTCGGCGTATCAAAAGCGCAACTTCAGAGCAGCCTGTATCAGGCGCGGAGAATCTGCGCTGATAACCTGGCCGAATGTCGTATCGTTGATGTTACCGTCAACGGTGTTTGCGCCGAAGAACTGAGCGTGGTTGAACGTGTTGAATGTCTCCAGGCGAAATTCCAGCGTCTTGGATTCGGTGAAATGAGTCTCCTTCAGCAACGCAATGTCCCAATTGTCCATTCCCGGTCCGTAAAACAGCCGGCGCGATGCATTTCCGGGTGAACCGAGCGCGGGAAGACTAAAGAGCGAAGTATTAAAGTAGGGCCGGCCGTTTCCAGGGTTGCCATTGAGTTGCAGACTGCCTGGGGCAACGTTCAGATTGCCAAATCCGACGCCGTTCACTCCGTTGTTGTAGCTTCCGATCAGGGAAGTATCGTTCGGATTGACCAGCGTCACCGGAAGACCACTGCTGAAACGCGTGATTCCGGTGATGGCCCAGCCCTTCGTCCCTCGATTCGAATGACGGAACAGCTTGTCCAACGGCAAGTCATAGCGGTAGCTCGCGACGAAATCCTGCCTGATATCAAAAGACGAGGGGGCCCGGCTGAGGCCGTAATTGTACGGGTCCACCTGTTCGCCCAGATTGGAGGCCTGATCGAGCGATCTTCCCCAGGTATAGCTGCCCATCACAGTCAAACCGCCGCCGGTATGCTTCAGTGTGGTTTGCAACGAATTGAAGGACGAGTTGCCCATCGCGGCGAAGTAGACATCGGTGCCGAAATCGTTGCCGAATGGAGCGCGCGTCCCGTTGACGGTCTGGCCGTTGCTTCTGGTGTACACGAGGTTTTCGCCAAACGGTCCGCAGGTCTGCGTTCCCGGCGCAACGTCACTCGGCTGGCTCAAGCTCAGGCACAACGCGGGGTTCCCGGGATTGGCCGCAAGCATAACCAATAGGTGATGTCCCTGGCTGCCAATGTAGCTGACATCCAGCATCGTGCTCCGTCCAAACTGCCGCTCGAAGGAAATGGAGTAATTCTCCGAGTACGGGTTTTTGTTGGTCGGAAAATACGCGTCGAAGCCATTGATCGGGTAATACGCCGGCCAGTTGATGTTCGAGTAAGGGTTCTTCGGTGATGAGTTATAGGGCGGAATGGCGACTGGAAATTCCTGTGGGTAGGCTGTTCCGGTCTGGGCGCCGATGAGCGGATTGGTAAACAGCGGAGTCTCCGGGCTGCTATAGGTAAGACCATACGGCGCGTTGCCGGTTTCAAACGCCAATGTCTGCCCTTCGATGGCGGTGAAGAACCGTCCATAGCCGACGCGAACACTGGTATTCCCCGGCCCGCCAGTCAATTTCTTCAGAAATCCGTCTTTCCCACCAGGCGACCAGGCAAGGCCGAGACGAGGCGAAAAGTTGTTATAGCGGGTCGCTGCAATCGTTCGGGGAACGCCGGGATCGCCCGGAAACACTAGACCGGTGGGGGCGGTTGGAAACACGACGGACTGTTCTCCCGCAACGAGAGTGCCGGTCTGGTTATGCTCTTCTTCCCAAGGCATGATCAGGTCCCAACGCACACCATAATTGAGCGTGAGATTCGACGTGACGCGCCAACTGTCCTGAGCAAACAGGCCGGCATACTTCGACTGCTCGTAAAATGCCGGTGAAAACCCCTGGTTGTAGGTGTTCGGAAAGCCCAGCAGGAAATCGGCGAAGTCCGATCCGGTTTGATATCCGGTGAATTGGAATTGCCCGTTCGCCGTGAAATCAGGCAATAGTTTGACTTCCTGTAGCATGACTTGGCCGCCAAATTTGAACGAATGGGTGCCCACCACTTTAGAAAGCTGGTCCTGCGCTTCATAGGTGCCGTTGGTTTGCACCAGCGAGAAGGGGTTGGTCCCGAAGTTAATCTTGTTGAAGACGATGGATTCCACGCCCTCGGTCGCCGGGTTTCCCGGTAGAATGCCGGTTGGCCCTACCGTGAATCCCTGCGATGCGAGGCTCGTGCCCACTCCGCCTTGCTGCTGGCCGAGGTTGTTGAAATCGCGCATGTAACTGAGCTGGAACTCGTTCACCAACGTCGGGCCGAAGGTCTTGGTGTCGCTGATGCTCGCCAACTGCGACCGCCCGTTAGAGAGCGCATTGAATCCGGGGACGTTGGCTCCACCCTGTTGGGTGGGGTAAGGATTGTTCAGATTGTAGTTATCGATGAAGTAATACGCTGAAACGGTGCCAAAACGCGCCGTCTGAGCGTCGATACGCGCTGATCCTTTTCCATCGCTTAGCCGTTGCGCCAGGGATGCGTTGGCATACTGGTTGGTCCCGACATTCGGCAGCGGAATGTATTGCAGCAAGTTCTGCGCCGGAGCGGACCACGCACTCTTTGGAATCACTGCATTCGGGAACACGCACTGCGTTGAACTTGCACAACCGGGCGTGTAATATGCTTCCCCGGAAGAAACGCCATAACCTAGTCTCTGCGAAAGCAGGCTCGCCGCGTACGATCCCTGGACCGTACCAGTTAACGAGCTTGCCAGATCGGACAGATTGCCCGTGCGATCGGTCAAGGATGGGACTGGAAGTATTCCGCTCTCGATCCCCTGAAGATTTCGCGTTTCCTGATAGTCGGCGTAGAAGAAGATCTTGTCCTTCTTGATTGGCCCTCCCAGCGTCCCGCCAAACTGGTTTTGAATATAGGGTGCTCGCGTGGGATCGAAGAAGCCGCGCGCATCTAAGTCCGTGTTGCGCAGGAACTCAAACGCCGAGCCATGGAGGCGGTCTGTGCCCGACTTCGTCACCACGCTGATCAAGCCGCCGGAGTAATTCCCGTATTCGGCGTCGAAGTCACTGGTCAGGACGCGGAACTCGGCAATAGAATCCAGATTCGGAACAATCGCGGCGCCCTCCGCGACGCCCTCCTCGACATTGGCGCCATTGAGAATGAATCCGTTCGCCGATTCCCGCTGGCCATTGACCGAGAACAATCCGGGATTCAGCCCTCCAGAAGGCGCGACCGCGCCGAAACCGCCGCCAGAAGAAGTGCTGGAGGTCGCGCTGGTGGTGACTGGTGAGACGCCGGTCTGTACCGCGAGTAGATCAGTATAGCTGCGGCCGTTGAGCGGCACCTCTTCGATCCGTTGGGTTGTAATCGTCTGGCCCAACTGGGTGTCTGACCTTTCCACCTGAACCTGCGTCGCTTCTTCACTCACATTGACCGTTGTCGATTGGCCTGCGACTTCCAACGTTACATCCAGTTGCGGCGCGCTGTTTACGTCAATCATCACGCCGGTTTTGCGATATGGCGTGAAGCCTGGGGCGCTAATTTCGATGTTGTACTGCCCAACAGCAAGCGCGGGGAAAGAAAAGACACCCTGATCGTTGGCTTTCGTCTCCTGTTTTACACCGTTTGTTGCGTTGGCGGCGACTGCGGCAGCCCCACCGACTGCGGCGCCAGTTGGGTCCTTCACGGTTCCGGTGATCCTTCCGCCGACCTGCGCGAAGAGCACCCCGGCTCCCAGAAGACTCGTCAATGCGATGAGCCGTTTCCATTGCATGAAGCATGTATACGTGAAGGATGGCTTCTCATGGAAGGCAGGAAAAGGGTTCCCAGATCGACTCTTCTGAACATCCAAATGCCTGCCCCAGCCGTTCGATTGATCGTTTGAATTGCCGTCTACAACAGATCCCCGTATCGTTCGAGCGCGACGCGAACCAATTGGCTGCGTTTATTCACGCCGGCTTTTGAGAATAGTTGTTGCAGCGTGTTCTTGACCGCACTTGGGGTCATTTCAAGCCGGGACGCAATTTCGCTGTTCGGCAGGCCCTCGAACAGAAGCCGCAGAACGGCTAGTTGACGGTCATTCAAACTCGGCCGCTCCGCGAGGTCTAGCATCGCTGGTTCGGATGCAATCGCGTCGCGCTGTTCTTCGGTAACGTCGGCGATGATCGCGGTCAGCTTCTGGGCACCATGTTCCTTGTAAGTGGAAAACCACACGTCCGCCGGGGACCATTCACCGTTGCCACGACGCACTTGGCACTGCATCGACGCTCGCAATTGTGGTCCCCCGTTGGACCGCAGGGCATTTTGCAACCCCGGCAGAAAAGTGGCAATCGGCTGCCCAATCAGATTTCCCTCACTCGGAATCATCAGTTCGACCGCCGCTCGGTTCGCCAACTCAATCACACCACTTTGGTCGAGGGTGACGATCACAGCTGGGCTAGTTTCTACGAGCGCCCGCAAGCGCTCCTGGGTTTCCGCGGTGAGCCTGCGGTTGCGAAGAAGCTCGGAGACGAACAGCCCGCATCCAGCGAAGGCTAAGGTCGTGAAAATTAAGCGGAACACCCGCCCAGTCGGATCGAGTGAACTAAATAACTCACTGAACACGGCACAAAGGACGCAGACGGCCAGAATCGCCGGACGGGGCAGGAAGCCAGCCGCAAGCATGATGGGAAACAAGTACAGGAAGCCGAGCGACACATACGGCGCCGTCCACCAGTCGATTACCGCGATCGCCACAATCGCCCCAGTGCTCGCCAGTAGGACGGGATTTCTGTTTGGCCGATCCCAAAGCTTTTCGAGAGGCAACAAGAAGCTCGCCACCTGAGTATTGTGTGCGGCGAGCACACCAGATTGCTACAAATCAATTGGTCCTCCAATTGGTTGACCTAGGATCGATCGGCGCAATTACCCGCCGGCCCACCTAGCACTGACCGCTCGAACGGTTGGATCGAACGCATGGGTCAGACGCGCCGAAAAACGGGCAACCGATATCAAGATCGAATGATCAGCCAAAAGAATCCGTTGACCGGCACGGTAGACATACTATCCTGGTGGTGGGTATTGAATTTATATGATCGAAGATTTACTCCAGCCACGGCACCTGCTGGTGATTCTGGCAGTCGCTTTGTTTCTGTTCGGCCCGAAGAAGTTGCCGGAGCTTGGAAAGGGCTTGGCGGAAGGAATTCGCGGATTCAAAGCCGCTCTTAAGCCGAGCCCGCCCGATTCCTAGTTAGGTGGATCGCACTTGATCCAATCCCTGCTGTCCGGCGGAGCGACGCACCCATGTCGAAAGAGCGGTTCATCCCTCTATGCTGATCGTGGCACGGCCACCTGTGCTGGCAGAACCGCCCCCTAATCGACCATTCGCCATTCATGGAGCGCGGGCCGGGCCGAACTCCGCCTGCGAGCGAGTCATCCCGCATCAGGTCGGGCCCGCTGCATTTGCTGGAGCCTTCCGTCCAAAGCGCCGAAGGGTCCTCTTTGATTGCACAACATTTCCGCGTGTCGCGGCGCCATGGATGCGCTCATGGCCGAAGTCATTGAAGGCCTTTCCACATTCTTGGCAAAAACGGAAGCGCGACGGACGAACAGGCGCGCGCTGCCGACGATCTCGTGAGCGCCCTGCGTGCGTATCTCATATGACCCGCAGCGTAGTCTTGTCCCGATGGAGTTAAACTGAGTGGACATCAAATGAAATGCCGCGCCCGAAGTTCATGCTTTCGTAACATGCCTCGTAATATGCTTGCGCTCACGTGCTGCCTTCTGGCTTGGCCCGCATTGGCGTGGGAGCAGACAGCCAGCGGAGCCAGGCGGCTGTATTTGGAGGCGTTCGCCACAAAAGCGGGCGCGGAAAAGCTGCGGGAAGATGTGACGGTGGAACTTCGAAAGTTGAATTCTGTCTCACTTGTTCCTGACGAAACCAACGCAGACTTAACGTTGGGGGGCGGCGGCGACATCTGGGTCAGAGGCTACCGCAGTTTCAGCCCCCGATCTCATATGAAGTTGCCGAGCAACGGAACACCAATCTACGGTGGCTACCTGTCCGTCGAGCTGAAGAATAAGCGAGGCGTCACCGTTTGGTCGTACTTGGTAACACCAGGGACACCGTCCGAGGATATTTCCAAGGACCTCTCCAAGCGAATTGCGAAACATCTTGCCGACGCACTAAATCAGGTCGAAACGCTAACACTGGCATCTCCTCCGGCGCGACCCACCATCGCACTGAATGGCGCCGGCGCGACATTTCCTTACCCCGTCTATCAGAAATGGTTCATCAACTTTCAAGCGGAAGATCCGGGCACTCTGATCGCCTATGAAGCGATCGGCTCCGAAGCGGGTATTCACAAGCTCCTTGCCGGAGCTGTTGACTTCGGAGCATCGGAAGATCCGGAGGCAGTCCGCGAGTTCGCCTCGGCTGACGAAAGCAAATATCTCATTTTTCCGTCCGTGGTCGGTGCGGTAGTTCCCATTGTGAACGTGCCCGGCGTCCCGCAGGATATTGCTTTTACGCCAGAAGCGCTAGCGGGTATCTTCCTCGGAAAGATAACGAAATGGAACGACCCGATTCTGCAGCGGGCCAATCGTCACCTTCACCTACCCGATCTTGACATTGTGGTGGTCCACCGAGCCGACGGGAGCGGGACTAGCTACGCTTGGACCGATTACCTGTCGAGGACCAGCCCACAGTGGAAGGCTGAGGTCGGCTCCAGCCTTGTTCCGAAATGGCCGACTGGCCGATCCGCCACCGGCAATGATGGCGTTGCCAAACTCGTCAAAGAACTGGGTGGCTCGATTGGTTACGTAGAGTTCATCTATGCTCTGCAGAATCACCTCAGCTACGGAAGAGTTCGTAATCACAACGGCGAATTTGTCGGAGCCAATCTGGAAAGCATCGAGGCCGCTGTAGGGCACGCTAGCCAGATAGGGGATGACTTCAAAGCAACGATCGTGGACGCGCCTGGCGAAGGCTCCTATCCGATTGCTTCTTTCACATGGATTGTTGTTCCCACCCACATTGCGGACAATGCAAAGCGGAGCGCAATCACTGCGTTCTTGAAATGGATGCTCGGCCCCGGCCAACGGCAAGCCGCCGCACTCGGCTATCTAGCGCTGCCGAGAGAGATTGTGGCCCGAGAAGAAGACGCCATCGCCAGAATTCACTGAATATGCGGAACCCACAATCTAGTCAAGTTCTGCTGACAGATCGTGGCTGGAAAATTCACATTGCCCGAAGCGGCCGATGCTGAGGTGTGGCAGAACGGCATCGATCTTCAACGTCGCGCGTCAGAGAATCGCTTCAGCGATGAGATGTATACTGACTCGATCCCGCAACTGCGTCATGAACATCCACAGGGCGAAGGTGGAAGAGAGATATGCATAAGGCCGCACACCACAAGCAAACCAGCCGTCTCGGAAATTGGCTTCCTTCTGATCGGAACGTGCTCAACGCTTGGCTGACGAACACCATCGAGCGGGCTGAGAAAAGAAAATCTCCGTTCCATCCGGTGGTCCAGGAGTTTCAGGAAATGATCGAAAGCGACCCGGTGATGTTCATGTACTTTACCCAGATGTTTGAACAGCAACCAAGTTTTTCTTCGCCGCCACATAGCGGGGACGTCAAGATCAAGAACTACCGCCAAATGCTGAAAATCATCGACCATGTTTTAACTACTGCGCCGGAGTTCAACACGACCGGGCAGGTGGGGTGCCCCATCAATGCGATTCTGGACTTTCCAATGATCACGGCGGCCGGGCTGGCCGCGTTTGTGAGCCCGAAGGTGAATCGCATGCTTAAGAAGGTGCTGGCGGCGTGGACGCAGTTTCTTGACTCGGCGGCGTCTCTCTACGTTCTGAATGAAACACCCACCGGCTGGCTGTGTCCCGCCGCTCTAACAGCCCGTGGCAGAAACCCCTCTACCGAGGAACGACTCGCCAACCGGGTATAGCGCTGATTTCCGGAAATAGTCGCGACCCGAATTGTCCGAGCCAGTCGGAGAGCGCACGGTAGGGACCAA